>CAYRNW010000013.1:0-71627 GCA_964425745.1 uncultured Eubacteriales bacterium
CTTCGATCTCTCGTTTTTTGAATTGACCGGTTAGTAACTTTCCAAAGGAAAGTTAGTATCAACATTCTTAGAGAATGTTGACTTACTAACTTTCTTAGAGAAAGTTAGCATTTTCTTCGTCACATTTTATTTTTCGCTGTTTAGTTCTCAAGGATCTGTTGCACTGCAAAAATACTGTTTTTTTGTGAGTGCCTTGTTATAATACCACAGCCATTTTTCTTTGTCAACCGCACAAACCAGTAAAATTTGCTATTTATCATAGAATCTTGGTAGTGAATTTGAAAGAGCTCTTCGGGTTGAAGAGCTCTTTTTTTGCTTGACATATATCTGATACATACCCTTATCTTGTGATTTTTAAAATCTTGTATTTAGCCGTGCCAATTGGTAGACTGACCTCAACAATATCACCGCTTTTCTTTCTGAGTAAAGCTTTTCCTAAGGGTGATTCATTGGAAATCTTATCTTCAAAAGGATCTGCTTCTGCCGTTCCGACTATAGTATAGGTGAATTCTTCTTTGTTACTTTCATCTCTTACCAACACTGTATTACCTACGTTGATAATATTGAGAGATGCATCGTTCTCCTTAATTACAACCGCGTTGCGAAGCATCCGTTCGAGATTTTGAATTTCCCCTTCAATGAAGGCTTGCTCGTTTTTGGCATCATCATATTCAGAGTTCTCACTTAAGTCCCCAAACTCTTTTGCTTGTTTAATGCGCTCTGCAACTTCGCTGCGGCGAACGGCTTTCAAATACTCTAAGCGATCTTCTGCTTTTTTCAAGCCTTCCGATGTTAAATAGACAGGTTGTTCTAACATTTTCGCCACCTCTTTGTTCTTTAGTTTCGATTTATGCAGTAAAGTATATGGTAATTTCGCCATTCTGTCAATACAATCCGTTTATGCTTGGAGTTGAACGAGATAGTGCTGAAAGATTTCTTCCATTTCAGCCTTACTTTTGGCTGAATTTAACAAAACCCGAGTTTGAGAAGCCCCGTTCAATCCTTTGATATACCATGCACCATGCTTGCGCATTTCTCTGACACCGATATGTTCTCCCTTATATTCCACCATGTCTTGTAGATGTCTCAAGGCCATTTCAACTCGTTCGGTTGGTGTTGGAGGCTTCATCGCTGGCAGTCCTTGGAGAAGTGCTACCGAATCACGAATCAACCATGGGTTTCCAAGGGCTCCGCGTCCAATCATAACCCCATCGGCTCCGGTTTGTTGCATCATTCTCAATGCATCTTCAGCATGCCAAATATCGCCATTACCAATGACCGGTATGGAGATCTTCTCTTTTAACTCTTTGATCGCTTGCCAATCTGCTTGCCCGGCATAAAATTGATCTCTTGTGCGAGCGTGCAAAGTGACTGCCGAAATCCCTGCTTGCTCTGCTCTTTTGGCGATCTCTAAAAAGTTTTTGTTTTTCTCATCCCAGCCTAGGCGAATCTTGACTGTTACCGGCATTTCTGCATGTTTCACTAAGGTTTGCATCAGTTCGCTAGCTCGCTCTGGCTGAAGCATTAAAGCGGAACCCTCACTGTTTTTAACAATCTTTACAGCAGGACAACCCATATTCAGGTCAAGAAAATGGGGTTTGATTTGATTAATAATCTCGGTTGCTCGGATCATGGGCTCGAACTCTGACCCGAATAATTGAATCGCGACCAAGCCGGTTTCATTGATATCTGCAATTCGTATGCTCTCTTTTTGTGTATACATTAAGCCTTTACCGCTAATCATTTCAGTTACCGATAAAGCACTGCCCATTTCTTTGCAAATCTTTCGATAAACTAAATCGGTAACACCTGCCATCGGAGCCAGAATAACGGGATTGGGAAGTTGGATTTGACCTATTTTCATTCTTATCACCTGTAATTTGAATCTGTTTTTACATTATAACACATTCCTCAAACAATAAAAAGCTGCCCGCTTGATTCTTGCAATGCAGTAAAGAGAGTGCTATAATCTTTTTGTAAGCTAAATAATTTAAGGGAGGTTCAACGATGAATTATCGTAATGAATTGGCGGAACTGATTGAGAAAAAGAAATCGGATTTTTTTTCGATAAGCGATCAAATCTGGGAGTTTGCTGAATCGAGATTCCTAGAAGTGCAATCGTCCAAAGTTCAAGCAGACTATTTGGAAAAGCAAGGATTCAACGTTACCAAAGGGTTAGCTGGCGAAGATACCGCTCTTTTAGCGGAATTCGGTTCCGGAAAACCGGTCATCGCTTTGTTGGGTGAATATGATGCCTTGTCTGGCTTATCTCAAGAAGCCGATAAAACCGTACATTCTCCCATTGTACCAGGAAAAGACGGACATGGCTGCGGTCATAATCTTTTGGGCACTGCCTCACTTGCTGCAGCAGTTGGTTTAAAAGACTATATGAGTGAGAAGAAACTTCCCGGCACAATCCGTTATTATGGTTGCCCAGCAGAAGAAAACGCAGGTGGTAAGGCATTCTTGGTTCGCGACGGAGTCTTTAATGATTGCGATATAGCGATTACTTGGCATCCGGGAACCATTAATGCTGTGACCCCTTCCGGTTCTCTAGCAAATTTCCGAGTGTTTTATACCTTCCATGGAACCTCGGCTCATGCAGCCGGAGCTCCACATTTGGGAAGAAGCGCTTTAGACGCGGTTGAGATTATGGATGTCGGTGTCAACTACATGCGCGAACACATGATCGACGAAGCACGTATTCATTATGCAATCATCAACACCGGAGGCACCGCCCCCAATGTGGTGCAATCGGAAGCCCAAGTCTTATACGCGATTCGTGCTCCTAAAGTGACACAAGTCATGGATCTATTCCGTCGCGTCAGTAACTGTGCGAAAGGAGCTGCTCTGATTACCGAAACCAGCGTCGATATTCGTCAGGTTGCTGCCTATTCTGATTATATTGCCAACGAAGTCATCAGTGATCGATTCCGCACCCATATGGATGCTTTGCTACCAATTGGTTATACCGAAGAAGAATTGAAGTATGCAAAGAGTTTCCAGGAAGTAATCACAGAATTTGATAAAGAAAATCTGAAGCGCGAAGCAAAAAGATTGGCCGGAAAAAAAGCCAATGAGTTCCTGGCTACTCCCCTTCTGGACTTCCGCATCGACGGAACAGGCCCCAGTAAAGGTTCAACCGATGTCGGTGATGTCAGTTGGGTCGTCCCTACCGCTCAATTTAGTGCAGTCACTTGGGCTGCAGGCACTCCGGGTCATGCCTGGCAAGTGGTTGCCCAAGGCAAAGGTCCGGTTGCTCACAAAGGAATATTGTTTGCCGCGAAAGTAATGGCTGCTACTGCCTATGACTTTTTGACCAATCCGGATTTAGTAGCAAAAGCGAAAGCTTCCTGGTTAGAGGATTTAGATGGCGAGACCTACCCGAATGCCTTGCCTAAAGATGCCAAGCCGGAAATCTGGTAACTCTAAACAGAACACAAAGACAACGGAAGCTGATCTTATGATCATCTTCCGTTGTTTATTATACTGATTTGGCGGGGGTATGTGGGAATCGAACCCACCTTGGAACGTATTAGGCCCCAAACTCGGTTTTGAAGACCGGTAGGCACACCAGAACCTAGCTACCCCCATGGGCGCATTATATCAAAGTTTTAATCCGGACGCAAGGATGAATTTCGGGATTATCCTTTTCTTCGTAAAACTCTTTTCTCACCTTGGCGCTGGGTGACTTTCTGACTATCGAAGTATTCTATGAGCACTAAAGCATACTTCCGACTCGACTGGATGAGGTCGCGAAACTCTGCCAAGCTAATTTCTGAGTTTTGCTCAAACCACTGGTAAATCATCTGCTCGGTTTTTTCCAAAATATGTTTAGGATAATACATCTCTTCTGTTAAGCGCACAAGATACTGCTCTTCCAGCAATAAATCTAGAACCGGCAAAAGATCCTTACTCTTATTATACTCTGTTTGTAATTCTGTTTTGCCCGGAGGTTCAAATCCGCTCGTTTCGTATCGCTCTTTAATCGCTCGATAAAGCCGATCTTGTTCCTGGTTCAATGCAATTTTAAAATCGGGTAATGCAACAACGTTTCCCACATTACGTAATTTCTCATCACTTTCTAAAAGCATTAAGAGCGTTACGAATACGCGGCTTGGAACCTGATTCAAAACTCTGCTTCGTAATTCTTCTTTTGCCATTCCCAAACGCAGTGGGTTTTTCTTATGAAAACGATCTAGGGTTTCTTCCATTTTGATATAAATCTCTTGCAGGTAAGCTGCCGAAATTATGATTTCCTTTTTATCGACTGTCCAGGTCACGGCTTGTTCCTTTTGAAGTATTTCTTCCAGAAGGGCATCGGCATCCTCAAATTCAGGATGTGCTTTCAAAAAGTCTTCTCGGGTTGGAAAAGCAGGACTGGCTTCATGCAACATTTGTAACAGGCGATGTTCCGGGGAACCTTTCTCCATGATTCGTAAGGCTTCAACTTGTTGGATTCTATGTCTGGTTTTTTTCTTGGGATTGGTTTGGATTACGCTCCCCCCACCTAATGTCGTCATGGGAGAATAATATCGCAAGATAAACAAATCCCCCTCAGCGGCTGCTATGGGCTCCTCCAACCTCAATTGTACTAACCCACTTTCGCCAGGTTGTATTTGATCCTGTTCCAAAGGCACCACTCTGCCCATGACTTCCGTGGTGCCAATATAGAGACGAATACGAGTTCGATGTTCAACCGCGCGGACAGCGTCCGGTAAAACTTGTAAGCGTGCATCTAACATGAGGGTCGTCTGCAAAGAGCCCGGATTACATAAGACGTGACCCCGATGCAAATCCGAGACATCGACTCCGGAAAGGTTAACCGCTACTCGTTGTCCAGCATAAGCATGATTAACTTTTTGTCCGTGAACTTGAATCGAACGGATCCTCGTGTCTAGCTTGTTGGGCATGATTTCCATTTTATCCCCGGTTGTCAAGCTTCCACTGATCAGTGTTCCGGTGACAACAGTACCAAATCCGGAAATCGTAAACACACGGTCAATGGGTAATCTTGCTGAACCAAAGCTGTCTTTCGCTGCAACTTCTTCGGTAAGACGATCAATTTCTAACGTGAGTTCTTCTAGTCCTAAGCCAGTAACACCCGATACCGGAATAATCGCTGCATCTGCAAGAAACGTATGGGATAACTGCTCTCGAATTTCTTCTTGCATGAAATCGAGCCATTCTTTGTCGACCATGTCGGCTTTTGTTAAGGCGACAATTCCTCTTTTAACTTGCAAAAGCGAAACGATATTCAAGTGCTCACGAGTCTGAGGCATAATCCCCTCATCTGCGGCAATCACCAAAATTACAACATCGAGGCCACCTACGCCGGCTAACATGTTTTTAATGAATCGTTCATGTCCGGGAACATCGATTAACCCTGCTCGCCGCCCACTGGGTAAATCAAAATAGGCGAATCCAATTTCAATGGAGATGCCTCGTTGCTGCTCCTCTTTCAAGCGATCGGTTTCTATGTGGGTAAGCGCTCGAATCAACGTAGTTTTGCCGTGGTCTACATGCCCTGCAGTTCCAATAATAACGTGTTTCATGCTACACCTGCTTTGCTTTTTGCAGGACTTCAACCAATCCGTCGGCAACTCGGGTAATCTCGTCTTCCTGGATTGTCCTCAAATCTAACAGGTACTGGTCTTTGGTGATTCTACCAAAAATAGGAGGATCAAATCGACGCAATCCTTCATCCAACTGATTTACGCTTATATGTTTCGGGTTCACCGCTAACGCAACACTTGGAATTTCTGCCAGTGGCATGGAACCTCCTCCGACTGCCGAGGCAACCTCTTTCATCTGAAAACTCGCCAAAGAACCGGCTCGCATTGTAACATCCATCCAGAGCTGATCTGCTTTGATGCGAACTTGTTCTTGGCTGGTCGTTAACATTCTCAAAACAGGGATTTCTTGAAGCGCTTTCTTTTCATCTAAATACAACTTCAAAGTCGCTTCTAATCCGGCAAGAGTCAGCTTATCAATGCGCAAAGCCCGATTTAAGGGGTGTTTTTTCATTTTGGCAAGAAGCTCTTTTTTTCCGAGGATGATCCCAGCTTGCGGACCGCCCAAGAGTTTATCACCACTAATCGTCACAACATCGATTCCGGCAATAAGACTGCTTTGTACGGTAGGCTCTTGCAGGCCATAGGGGGTTAAATCGACCAGGATACCACTACCCAAGTCCTCCACAACCGGAATCTGATGTTCATGAGATAATTTAACCAATTCCTGATTATCCACCTCGGCTGTAAAACCTACGATTCTATAATTGGAAGTGTGGGCCTTCAATAAAAGTGCTGTATTGGAATTGATTGCATTGGCGTAATCCGAAAGATGAGTTTTGTTCGTAGAACCCACTTCCACTAACCTACATCCACTTTGTTCCATAACTTCAGGGATCCGAAACGAACCACCGATTTCAATCAACTGTCCCCGTGAAACAATGACTTCTCTGCCGGTACCCAAAGCTGCTAAAACCAAAAGCACTGCTGCTGCATTATTATTGACCACCATAGCATCTTCTGCCCCAGTCAGTTGACATAGCAGGCTGCTGACATGATCATAGCGTAAGCCTCGCTGCCCAGACTCTTCATCCATTTCCAAATTTGAATATCTTCTTGCCACTTCCATGATTTGTTTAACAGCCGAGCCCGATAAAAGCGCTCTTCCCAAATTTGTATGAAGGATTGTCCCGGTGCCATTGATAACCCCGTGCAAACTCGGTTTCATACTTGCCTGGGTTTGTTGAATGATCATCTGAATCAATAAATCACGCTGGATAGTATCTTCAGGAAACCAATCCACGGCTTGAGATAAGATTTGTCTTCTGGTTTTGGCCAAAACCAATCGTACAGCATCGGTTACTACTTGCTGAGAATGTTCCAAAATCAAATCCTGAATTGGCTTGGTTTTGAGGAGTACCTCTACTTGAGGAATACTCGCTAAAATTTCTTGTTTGCTTTTTAATCCCATGCTGCTCATCCTTCTCTATTCACCATTTTATTAACTTCTATATTCTGTAGTGAATTCATATTTCCCTGCCCGCTTGAAATCGAAAAAGGCTTTCTTCCCGTTTTACGAGGAGAAAGCCTTTCCTTTTAGAAAAACTTAGCTTTTTTTAATGCTTCCATGGCTTTTTCGTGATCAGTCGGATCGACTAAGACGACTGGTCCAACACATCCCATGCCGGTTTCAGCATAGATGCCGATTTTCCAAAGAACCTTGGTTGCATCTTCGAGTTCCAAAATATCGATTCCTGTAATCTCTTCCGTTACAACTTTTTTAGGCGGAACCTGTACTTCTTCCGGTTGAGCTACAGCAGCTGCTTTTTTTGCTTCTTCAAACAATTCCGTTAGACCGGCTTTTTTGACTGCAGCAAACTCCTTGGCAGCCACATCCCACAACTTCCCTTTTGCCAATTGACCGGCATATACCAAAGCATTGGCAACCACCGGGGCGCCTGATGCCCGTGATAAAATCAGGATTGTGCGAGTGTAATTTTCCCCAATACCAGGTCCGTATCCATACCCATTTGCTTCGTAGTCACCGCCTGTTAAAAACGAGGAAAACATTTTCATCAAAAGATTCCCGGTTAAGGTATCGGTAACCATAATATCCGGTGAACCCATAAGTAAATCATTCCCTCGCATTACCACGCCGCCGTCGGCTCTGGCAGAGCTGGTCCACTGAAAGTTATAGCCTTGATCTTTTAGTTTATTCAAGGCGCGTTCTACTTGACGAGAACCATCCACATTCAAAATGCCCACGGTAGGATTTGTAATCCCAACCGCTTTTGCAGTAATGATGCCATAAATCGCATTGCGAACCATAGCTTCCACACGTTCGGTGGCAGATGTGCCTGTAGTCGTTGCTAAGATCATTTCTTTGCCTCGTCCAGGTGTCACCACTCGTCCAACAGTAGACACCCCAATGGGAAAGCTATAGTGCATGGTGACGCAACCGGAAATTACACCGGTGTCGAGCAACTCTTCCATGATTTTGAATTGATCGCATTCCTCACAAACATAGGTTGTTAGTCCGCTTTGATTTTCAGGTCCAATCAGACAAATCTCTAAGTCTGGATTTTGCTTTTGTGCCAACAAAGCCCCTCGAATGATTTCTTCAGTGCCATGCTCGCTGCCGTATACGGTAACGGCTACTTTTGTTCTTTGACCAAATTGACCGGTTTCCAAGGCCTCGGCTAATTCCAGAAAAACCTCACCGATCATGGCTTTCATGTTTTGTTCAGCCAATGATTCCACCTCCAAAATTAGAGTTCTAAGGTTATTTGGACAAGCTGTTGGCAAATTCGCGCATCGCTTCGGCAATCATGCCTCTGACTTCAGCTTTGTCAACGCCTTTTTCGGATTCAACTTTACCACTGTTTGCTTCAATCACAAAGGAAACGCCATCAAACAAGTTGGTTAATCGCGCCAAGAATAGGGAACCTTTTCCAATAATCATGGCATTTTTCAAACTTCCTTCTAACATCATGTCACGCGCATGACCTAAAAAGGGTACGCCGGAAGGAATATGACCTTGGGTAGGTGCAAATCCGGGCATTCCATGTTTATCACCAAATGTAGCCACGTCGGTTCTTTCCAACATTTTCTTCATAACAGCTAATGCAGCAATCATCTTATAGTTGGCTAAAGGCACATCTCCAGCACCAGCTGGTACAGTAACGTCGGGATTTTGTAATTCGGCAGCATACATTTCAATTTCAGGAATGGTCAAGCCAACGCGAACTAAGGGATCCAAAACGAGCGCTTGCATTACAGCTTGCGGCGCGGATCCGGAGCCGATGGTATGACGACCTACGATATCGGTGCGAATGATCGGATTAATCCCATCATTTTCGCTAATGTGGAAAGCAAATGCACCTAGGGTATCTTCCAGTAGGGGCATTCCCTTTTTGACATGGTCTCGGCCATTCATCCCCAATTTTGCAGTAGCACCACCGGCTACCACAACAACATTTTTATAAACCCCTGCTTGCACTAAAGCAGAAGCAGCAACTAGGGTATGAGCAGGTCCGGCACAGAAGCCACGCATGTCAGCTCCGGTTGCATTGACTGCTCCCACCATTTCGCCAATGGATTTAGCAAAGTTTCCGCCTCCGCGTTGGTTCATATCACCGCAAGCTTCTTCAGAACATTCTAGAATGTAATCTACATCTCTTACATCCAGTCCTGTTTTAGCTATGAGATTCTTAAAAGCCAAGGTCCCAGAAGCTTTTGCTACTAGATTTTCTGTCATAATATGGGCGGTTAATGAAACATCGGATTCATGGGCGCGTTTGACACATCCGGCAACGCGATCACCCAACATGAGGGGTTCTGCATGAAAATCCTGAATTTGCTTTTCGATTTCTGCTGCAGAGGTGCCTTTGCCCAAACGTTTTAAATCGTTCTCATTGATCAATGGGTGTTGCGCTAATTTGGCACTGATTTCAGCATAAAAGCCTTCTTCCAATAAAACCAAATCGAAAGAATCTGACATTTTAATCATGCCGATGAATTCGTCTTCCGGCATAATCTCACCATACTTGCCTTCTCGAGTTGCACCAGTTATGGGATTTTGCCACCATGGCATGGGGACTGTTTTAAGAAATTCTGGTCTTTGATTGCCAATGAAAACTTGATTCGGTGCATAATTGATGCACTCTTCGTATGACCGCAAATGCTGTGGAACTTGTTTCAAGTATTCCGAATTCGGATTTGTGTGTTTTTCTCCTGTTTGAGTGGTTCCCATATGAACCAAAAATGAGGGAGTATAAATCAATGCATATGCAGTTCCTTTGATGACCGGGAAAGCCATAGGAAAACACCTCCATTAGTGTTGTATTGAAAGAGAATGGCCCCAAAACCTGATGTGCTGATTTAGCGACATAAGAGCCTCAAGGCTCTGGCACAGGCTTGGGGCCAACCCTTACTTATTTTTCAAATACGGTTTGAACATGAACTTCAGTCTGTAAAGCTTTCAATGCTCTTTCAACTAAGCCACGACGAAGATGCTTTTCATCTGCTGGGGTTAAATTCGGGTTGCCCAGGGGATGAGGAATAGCAACTGTGGGGATGATACGGTTTGCACCAACTGTTAAGGAAATTGGTACAACGGTACACATATGAACCACAGGAATTCCACAACGTTCGATTTCTTTTACCATCGTTGCGCCGCAACGTGTGCAGGTGCCTCAGGTACTGGTTAGGATAACGGCATCAACTTTAGCTTCAACCAATTCTTTACCGATAGCTGCGGCAAATTTCTTGGCATTAGCAACTGAAGTTCCGTTGCCCACGGTTGTGTAGAAATAACGATGTAATTTACCGATTACGCCTTCAGCTTCCAATTCGCGTAAAACGTCAACTGGAAGAACGCGATCTGCATCAAGATTGGCATAAACAGGATCATAACCACCATGAGCGGTTTCGTGAGACTGCTCTGTCAAATTCGTCATGCCCTCGATATCATACTTGCCAAATTTGGAAGCAGATGAAGATTCAATATGATCTGGGTTGCCTTTGGGTACAATACCACCGGAGGTAACTAAAGCGATTGTCGCCTTGGACATATCCAGGATTTGTGCGTTAGGAGCAACTCGGTCAAATGTGGGCATAGGATATTCTGTGGTGAACGGTTGATCATTGATTTTTGCAATCAACATATCAACAGCACGTTTCGATCCGCGAGTAGAGTGGAAGTAGTTACGGCGAACACCGCGAGCAATGTATCCTTCTTCTTTCGGATCTCCGAGTTCAACACCATCGATGAGCTTTAAGGATAGTTTGACCATAGCCGGCAATGCTGTTCTCATACCCACAGCAGAATTGGCAGTGTCAACAATATAAGTGTATTTGCGATAACCATCAACACCGGGGCTTTCAATATACATACCGGTTACGGTAGGAATATTGAATTTTTCGCTGACAGCTTTACAAACGGCACCGCAAGCCATACCATAACGACCGGCATTAAAGGACGGTCCGGCAATGACGATGTCGGGGTTGAATTGGCCGATCATTCCTAAAATGGTTTCGGTTGCTTCATCTAAATTTTCATTGAAATAGTTGTCTCCGCAGATAACAGTAGCAACGATTTCACCGCGTTCTTGCAACAGGTTGTTGATCTGCATTCCCGGACCAACAAAGCCTTCTTTTAAAATGGGTGCTATATCAGCTTTGTCTTCACCGCCGATTTGGCCGTAAAATTGGTTGATATAGTGGACCACACGAATCTTTTTCATAGTGTTCCCTCCTAAGTTGGAAGTGGTTTGCCAAAATTAGAATTTGGAGTATTGTTTGCGAATGGAACTTACTTCAGCCTTAATGGCATCCACATCCAGAACCATTTCCATCATGCCAATTTGTTCTTCATAAACAGCGGCATCGCATTCCGATTTGATTTCATCTTCAACAACATGATACACAGCGAGTCCCAACGAGACTCCGGCCAGAGGACCAGCATAAGTCGGATCACCAGCAGAAACGGTTTCTGCAGCCAAGCCAGCGGCTTCGGCTTCAGCACCACCAAGAATTACAACTAAATTCTCAGCACCTAATTCTTCTGCAAATTTTTTAATCCGAGCTTGATTTTCCAGGTCCATGGCACCAGCCGCGGTTCAGACGAAGCATTCGGTTGTAGAGAATACAACCTCTGCACCAGCTGTTGCGACGACGGCTTCAATAGCGCCACCGGGAATTCCGTCACGATCGCCCAGGATCGCAACTTTTTTTCCGTTCAACATGAGTGACAACTCCTTTCAAAGTTTGTTTTCAAGATTAGTTTTTTAGATCTGCTTTGCAGTCAGGGTAAAGTATCCCAATTCATTGGTTGCACCGGTAATGACTTGGATTTCGGTTTCAATGGAGCCGTCAGCTCTCAAAGAACCATTCCAACCACCGGCGATAACATTGGCAACTTCAGGATGACCAATCACTTTGGCCATGGGAGGTAACAAGATTACTTCGTTTGCATTTCCAGCAGTCACACAAGCGTTGGCTAACGGATTAGCATCGGCTAAAGATTGAGAAGCTCCATCGCGACCGGCATATTCATCGGTAACTAATACGGTTTTTACGCCTTTTTTCTCATTCTTAACGCAGTTCATCATTAAGTCTGCATCGGGATTTCCAAAGCCTTCTTCGGAAATAATAACAGCTTCAGCACCTAACATTTCTACCAATTTGGCAGTGAAATTAGAAGAACGCTCTTTGTCGGCCAAAGTAACGTTTTCATTGGTGATAATAACACCGATGAAATTGAAATCCACACCATGCCGTTCCAACAAGTCGGTTACTACCGGACTATTGCAGTGAACGATTGTAGGATTCTTATCACATGCAGAAACGCAGTTTCCACTGACAATAGCTCCGTCAAACATTTCGGTCGGAGACATTAAGGTGGGGAGGATTCGTTTGGCATCTACGCCATAGACGTAGGTGTCATGAAGCAAACCTTGAGTTTGTAACATATAAACATAGGCTACTTTGGGAAGATGAGCAAATTTTTCGGCAGATTTGTAAATCGGCAAGTGCTCATAAACTTTTTCTTCGTCGGCTTTGGCTTCGCGTCCGGTTTCTGCTAAATAAGCAGCGGCTTTGAATCCGATCATTCTGACGGCAGCTTCGTGGTCGTGTTGTAATACGCCGGCTTTGGGTTCGGCAATGACAACCACATTGTGCAATTTGGAAAAAGGTGTGTACTCTGCTCCGGGACCGGTCATGTCGATGATTCCTTCTTGGAAGCCAACAATCTTACCGGTTGTGACAACAGCCATGCCTTGGAGCACATGCGTGCGACCTTCGCCGACCATTTCTACTTTACCGAGCATACCGGGGAAAACATTACCGGGGCCGGCAACTTTTACCCGAGGTTCAATAACGTCTTTCACGGGGATGATTCGAACCGATTCACCCGGATGAACGATATCGATGTCAACTGAAGCAATGCGCTCGTCTCCGCTAACCGCTTGAATCATTTCAGCTTTATTAACATAAAGCGTACCGTTAGAGAGTTTAGTCACTTCGCCGAATTGAACATCTTTAATGTGGATATAACCCAGTTCTAACCGCATATGGTTCACCTCCTGATATCTTACACCACTTTGGTGTAAGTATAAACCCTACTAAAATTTTGCTAATTCAGCACGAATGTTAGCTTCAGTTGCATCGTCTTTCGTCAACTCAACAACCTTTTCTCCATTATTGTAAATTTGAATGGTGGGTAACCCCAACACTTTTTCTTTTATGCAAAGACGGCGATTTTCTAAAGCGTTTACCTTACAAAATTTAACCTTGCCTTTCAGTTCTTCCGCTAATTGTTCAACAGAAGGGAGAAGTGCCATACAAGGATCACATTTGGGAGACCAAAAATCAACCAAAACCGGCCCTGTTACTTCACGAACTTCAGCATCAAAATTTTCTTTGTTTAATTCAATCACTATTTTCACCTCCTTCAATTTGTTGATGAAAATCTATGGTAACATTCCTTCGTTTGACTTAGGAACGGACACCACACTACATAAGGATGGCTTTCAATTTTTCTTCAACACCCTCTACAGTGACATCGAGATCGATACGATCGACGATTTTGCCTTTATTGTAAAACACGACTGTCGGAATATCTTTCACTTCGCACTTGCGAGAAATACGCAAGTTACGGTAGGTATCGATTTTAACAAACTTGATTTTGCCTTTGTAAGCATCTAGCATATTTTCTAATTTTGTGTTTAAGTCCATGGTGCTAGGTTTAGTAGGATTCCAGAAGGAAACGATGACCGGAATTTCTTGATCTAAAACCATTTCACGGAATCCTTCTTCTTCGTGAATGAACTTTTCTGCAGCTGTTGCTGCAATGGCGCCATCTGCTGCGGCCGTCACAACTTGACGTAAGAATTTTTGACGGGCATCCCCTACGGCATAGATACCGTCGACATTGGTTTCGCAGAGCTCATTAGCGATGATGTAACCGCGGTTGTCTAAGGCAATAATGTCTTTTAACCACCCGGTTTGAGGAACCATTCCTACAAAGAAGAAGACTCCGTTCGCCTCAATCGCAGAAATTTCTCCTGTTTTAATGTTCTTAACTTCAACAGTATCAACAATTCCATCGCCTTTAATGGCATTGACTGTGGAGTTCCAAACCCATTTCATTTTGGGGTTATGAAAAGCTCTTTCTTTGAGAACCGGAGTACAGTCCAAGGTGCCTTCATCATGCAACACGATCACAGTTACACTTTCAGCAAATTTAGTTAAGTACATTCCCTCTTCAACCGCCTGATCACCGGATCCAACTACAACGACATCGAGTTCTGTAAAGAAATCGGCATCACAGGTAGCACAGTAGCTGACTCCTTTTCCTCGGAATTCACGTTCTCCGGGAACTCCTAAAACACGGGGTTCTGCACCAACAGAAACAATGACAACCTTTGCTTCAAAGGTGTGTTGTTTGCCAATTACCAATTTGCTATCGCCTTTGTCAACTATATTGACGATTTCATCTTTGACAAATTCAGTACCGAATTTTTCAGCGTGCTTTACCCAGCCCTTCATCTCTTCGGGACCGCTGGTGTGGATTGTTCCTGGATAATTCTCCCATTCTTCCGTTGTTGCGATTTGACCACCGGGTCGGTTTTTCTCAATGACAACGGTAGAGATTTTTGAACGTGCACCGTAGATGGCTGCTGCCAGTCCGCCAGGACCACCGCCGACGATGACGAGATCGAATTGATAATTTGCCATGAAAGGTTCCTCCTCAAATCAGTTCAATTTATAAATGTGATAAACTTTGTAAACCGCTCTCAATTAGGGACAAATCGATTACGGCGTAATCATCCATAATTTGTTGCGCGCGGATCTTCAAAGGTTTATCCTGCAGTAATTTGGTGGCAGTCGCGATACTTCCCTCAATGACCCGCAAACTGGTTTCATCAACGGCCTGATTTGGCGTCGTTTCCATAATAACGGATTTATAAGGGGTTTCATTCGGTTTGACGCTACCTGCTAAAGGGTGAGAAATCAATCGGAATCCACTGTGAACCATATTTCTCACTCTCACAAGAATTTCGAGCAAGGTTTCTTGATGAAACTCGGCACCCGGCAAAATCGCCACCTTGGGATTGTTCGTAATAATAAGTACTTTCTTCATAGCTCTCCTTGCAAAAAAAAGAGAAAGAGGGTAGTTATGCCCTTTTCTCTGTCCTTGTAACCTGAGAGATTTACTTCATTTAATAAGTTTACTCCGTCGGTGTTCTGGGAACTTTCCAGAGTGCTGTCCCACAATCGGTCCTTTTACCTGAAAGTTTTCGCTGAACTCGGCGTATCAGCGTTGCTCCTTCGGTGTTGCTTGTCTCGCAATCTCTCCCGATTAGTTCATACAGCGGTGTATTCAATTATGGTTTATAGGAAATTATGATTTAATCTCTTCGCTATATAAGTTCTTTTTTCGTTAGCGAATTCCTTCACGAAAACCTTGTCTGTTTAAGATGCTTATTGAAATTTTTCACAATTATATTGACGGATTATGTCAGTCAGTTTTTGTTCGTCCAAATCACCGAAAATTTCATCGTGAGAATACCCGGGCAGACCAAAAGAAACTTCCGGTTTTGCCGAGCTGGAAGTGTCGATTCTGAGCTTTCTTGGTGTGAAATGAACTTCTCTAAACCCGGTTCTGCGAACAAACGCTAAAACATTGTCAGCACGTAATCCGCCACCGGGTAAAATCGTAATCCGTTCTCTGGCTTGTGCCTTCAGGCGTAGCAGCAAGTCTTCTCCCTTTAGAACACTTGGTTGCTGTCCGCTGGTCAAAACACGGGTAAACTCTAATTGTATCAGTTGTTCTAAAGCCAGTTCCGGTTCCGGTGTCAAATCAAAGCCGCGATGAAAAACCGCTTCTTTGTTCCTCAACCGAACCCGTAACTTCTCTGTCCTTGTTCGGTCAATTGAGCCATCCTCCTTCAAAATACCGAACACAATCCCATCGGCACCGGCATCGATTAGTGCTTCCAAGTCATATTCCATAATTTGAAATTCTGAAGCTCGATACGCCATACCACCCTCTCGCGGGCGAAGCATGGCCATAACTTTCAGATTGGTTTCTCGCTTGATTTTCTTCAGTAATGGTATGGATGCTGTTAAACCACCCAAAGCCAATGCGGTATTGAGTTCAATCCTTGCTATTCCTGCCGTCTCGGAAGCTATAGCATCTTCAAAAGTGGAGCAGCATGTTTCTATTAAAAGAGGGCTCATAAATCCTCCTTACTCAAAATACAAATGACCTGTTCCGGCGACTACATGGCCAACTTCCGCATAGAAAATTCCGAGTCGATCATAGTCGTTCTTCAAGATTACCCATTCCTCCACAGGCAGAGAAATCAATAACCCTCCAGAGGTTTGCGGATCGGATGCAATGTCTTGTATCCACAAAGGTATCTCTTTTTCATAATGTATCAATCCTTGAACATGCGTTTTATTACGATATGCTCCGGCTGGTATAATACCCATTTCAGCCATATCCTTGGCTCCGTCCATGATTGGTAGCGCATTGGCTTTAATCTTGAGATCAAGAGAACTATTTTGTATCATCTCAATCGCGTGTCCAATAAAACCAAACCCGGTAATATCGGTTGCGGCTGAAATCCTTCGCAGTTGAGCCGGCTCCGCTGCATATTTGTTCAACATTCTCATCCAATCGATCGCTTTTTCAATAATGTCTGGAGGCAAAAGATCTGCTTTGATTGCAGTACTCAGGATACCACTCCCCAGAGGTTTGGTCAGCACCAAAACATCCCCGGCTTTTGCTCCTTGGTTCGCCCAGACTCTTTCTGGATGCACTAAGCCGGTCACTGATAAGCCATATTTGGGTTCATCATCTTCAACAGAGTGCCCCCCAACCGTGGAGGCTCCGGCTTCCATAACTTTGTCGCTACCACCTCTCAAAATTTCCTGAAGCACGTCAGGAGAAAGGCAATTCGGGAAACAAACAATATTTAGGGCCAAGATTGGTCTACCACCCATGGCGTAGACGTCGGATAAAGAATTGGCGGCAGCTACTTGACCGAAGAGGTACGGATCATCGACCATCGGCGTAAAAAAGTCGAGCGTTTGAATGATAGCTTGCTCCTCATTTATTCTGTAAACCGCTGCATCGTCGGAGGTGTCTAACCCTACAATAAGATTCGAATCGGTAGGTTTGGGTAAATGACGCAAAACTTGCGCCAGGATCTTCGGATCCAATTTAGAAGCTCACCCGGCTGCTTTGGTCATTTGTGTTAATCGAATGGCATCTGCCATATCTCACACCTCCTCATTTGAAAACTCTTTTCATTATAGAACTTGAGCCTCTGTTTGTAAAGAAAAATAGAGCTACTCTCTATTTGAGAATAGCTCTATTTAAAAAGCTAATAATTCCTAAGCTTCGCGTTTAAAAACAACGACGCCATCGATGAAAACCATGTCGCAATGGGTTAGATTGCAGAAGGGATGGCCATCGAAGATCGCAATGTCTGCATCTTTGCCGACTTCTAAAGAGCCAACACGGTCAGCGATGCCTAGAATTTCTGCCGGAATAATCGTCACTCCGCGGAATGCAGCTTCTTCATCCATACCTTCACGAATGGCGAGGCCAACGTGAATCGGTAAGTATTTGGTGTCGCCCGAGGTATCGGCTTGTAAGGCAACCTTGACTCCGGCTTTCGCTAAAATACCTGGGTTCTTAAGGGTAACATTCCATAATTCGTGTTTGCTGTGACCCATGAGTAACGGCCCAACTGTGGCTTCCACTTTTTTAGCTGCTAAGATATCGGCAATCATATACCCTTCGGTACAGTGTTCAATCACATATTTAATATTGAATTCTTCTGATATTTTAATGGCGGTCAAGATATCATCGGCACGATGAGCATGAATACGAGCTTTCATCTCCCCGCGTAATACTTTAGCAACCGCTTCCAATTTGAGATCACGATCCGGCAATGGTTTATTTTCTTTTTCTGCCAGTTCGATTTTCTTCATATAGTTTTGAGCAGCTACAAAGGATTCGCGTAAAGCAGCAGCATTTCCCATACGAGTTGCAGGATATGTTTTTTTAAATTCACCATAGACACGTTTCGGATTTTCGCCCAAAGCCATTTTCATGCCTTCAGTTCCGGGAATGATCATTTCATCGGCAGTTAAGCCACGCAATTTCATCGCAAATCCTGTACCACCAATAATGTTGGCAGAACCCGGTCCGGTATAAACCGTAGTAACACCAGCATTGCGAACGACAGGAATTGCCGGATCTTGCGGATTCAACGCATCAGCACCGCGCAACTGAGCGGTATTGAAGTTGGTCATTTCGTTTCCATCCATGGTGGCAGGAACATTGGGATCCCCGAAAAGTGATAAATGGGAATGGGAATCAATCATTCCAGGCATAACAATTTTACCTGCTGCCTCTACGATTTCTGCACCTTTTGGAATCTTTACATCGGTTCCAACCGCCTTAATTTTACCATTTTCAATTAAAACCGTTGCGTTTTCCAGAATCCCTTTGGTGATCGTATAGACTTTGCCACCGCGAATTGCTGTAATCATGTGAATCTCCTCCTCGTTAATCATTGGCTTGGCTCTTTAAGATTTTACTTAAATGAAACCAGTCTTTCTTTCTATTCTCTAAAGATCGCGATTTCCCTTCTGAATCTTTACAAGAATTTCTTTTACCACTTCCCTTATACTACAATAACAGCTATAATAGTTGTATTCCAAGAAACGGGTGATATATCATGCAAACCAAACTTTATTTTGACCAACCCTACTTACGTGAATTCGATACTGAGATTCTAGAGATGCAGCCTTTGAAGAATGGTACCTTTCGCATCCGCCTTCGTGAAACTGCTTTTTACCCAACTTCAGGAGGACAACCGAACGACAAAGGTACCATCAATGGGATTGAAGTCTTCGATGTTACAGAAGAAGATGGGTTCATTTTTCATCATACTAAACAGCAACCGGTCGGCCCAAGTGTGCATTGCGAAATCGATTGGCCGCGCCGTTTTGACTTCATGCAGCAACACGCAGGTCAACATATTTTATCGGAAGCATTCTTATTACACTGCCAAGCGGCAACGATTGGTTTTCATCTAACAGAAGAAAATCTTACCATTGACCTGGATCTAACAAATTTGACTGACGAGCAAATCACACAAGTAGAATCGACTGCTAACCGCATCGTTTGGGAGAATTTACCGATTGTACGACATTGGGTTTCTCCGGAGGATATCCAAAAGCTACCGTTACGAAAACAACCAAAAGTACATGAAAATATTCGAGTGATCGAAGTTCAAGGCTTTGATTGGTCTCCTTGTGGTGGTACACATCCAAACCAAACAGGAGAAATCGGAATCATAAAGATCAGGCGCTGGGAGCGCTCCAAAGGAGTAACTCGAGTTGAGTTTTTTTGTGGAATTCGAGCGCTGAAAGATTATCAATGGAAGAATCAAATGGTCTTGAAACTGGCAAATCATTTTTCTGTAAAGGATCAAGAGCTTGAAGAGGTTTTTTGGCGTCAACAAGCTTTAATAAAGGATTTGGAGAAAAACTTACAAAAAGCAGCAAACACATTGTTAGAAATCGAAGTAAAATCACTGCGTGAAGAGGCGTCTACGAATCATGGCTATACGATTATTCAAACTGTTTTACCGGAAAATCGAACGCTGAACGACATGAAAAAATTGGTTTTTGCGATTTCCCAACAGCCAAAAACAATTGTTCTTTTAGCAAACCAAGCGAATCCTGCGCAATTTACCTTTGCTCATACTTCGGACCTCCAGATCCCCATGAATCAGCTGTTAAAAGACTTGCAAAAATCACTGGGGGGCAAGGGAGGCGGTTCTGAAGTACTTGTTCAAGGCAGTATTCCGCTAACGACTTCTCCAGAAAATTACTGCAATCGTTTCCTAGAGTTGGTGAATCAGCATGAAAAACTTTAAATGGAGAAAAGGCGACTTTGTAATAGCAGTACTAGTGGTCATCCTCTTCTTTACTTCCCTAGTATATCCCGTTTATCGATTTTTCTTGCCGAGTACAGCACTTATTGCTGTCATTCGTCAAGAGAACGAAATTGTTGAAACGATTGACTTAGCAACGGTTGTGGAACCGTATGAACTTACGTTTTATCATGGTGAGAATCAGGAACATTACAACATTATTGAAGTAGCACCCGGAAAGATCCGCGTAAAAGAAGCAAATTGCCCGGAGCAAATCGATGTCAGAGTTGGTTGGCTAACCAAAGCCGGTGATATTGCAGTCTGCCTTCCACATCATCTGATTATTGAAGTAAAAGGTAATCAGCAAGGTGACATTGACATCATTGCTCGATAAAAGAAGAAGACCCTTCTGTTACTCACAGTATGGGTCTTCTTGTAATTTTGAGCTACGGTGTAATCGGTACAGGAGGAGTAATCGGTGTTGTTGGGTCTACAGGTTTCTCCGGTTCAACGGGTTCATCCGGGTTAATAGGTTCAGTGGGATCTTCCGGTGTTTCAGGCTCAATAGGTTCAGTAGGTTCTTCCGGATTTTCTGGATCTTCCGGTTTGGGCTCTGGATCGGGAACCACTTGAGATGACTTCCAAGCGGCATACTCGGAATCGGATAACCACATTCCTGTCTCTTCCCAGATTGCAGTTGCCTTGGCCAAAGCCTCATCATGAATTTTTTGATAATCTACGATCCATTTCTGTTGAAGAAGATTTAAATACATCTCATCGCGATCGTCTGGAATCATCAACTCTGCAATGAGAGTATACATTTCCTCTAATCTCAACATCCAAACGGAGGCATCTCCATAATAAAGTCCATCTCCCGGCAACATGGCTGAATGAAAATCAGAAATTCCATTACGAATGATTGTATTCGCCAGGGATAATAGCTTATTGATGCTAATATTGGTTTCGATCATAGAAAAACCTTGTCGAATCATATTCGGGATTTTTGATAGGTTGTTCACGCTCAAAGCTTGATCCATGGCTGCTTTTAGAAATTTTTGCTGTCGAGCGATTCGACCAATGTCTCCTGTGCCATCAGCACGGAAACGCACATATTCCATTGAAGTTTGTCCGTCTAAGATTTGATCACCCGGCTGAATATGAATGTAAAGATCTTGATAGGGATCTTCATAATCCATGGCTTCATCGACAACGATACGCACACCACCCATGATATCAATTAATTCTACAAATCCTTCGATATTGACCTTAATGTATCCATCCACCGGTACTCCAAACAAATTTCGAACCATTTGAACAGTAGCATCAATGCCATCGGTAGGGTAAATATTATTGATACGATCGTAGATTTGTAATTCCTTTTTCCAGATCATGGTGTCTCGGGGAATCGAAATCAACAATGGTTGACTACCGTCGGAAGGAACCGAGAAAAAGAGCATGGTATCTGAGCGCCCGAGATCATCGAGTCGTTCATCTACTCCTAACACCAAAAGGTTAAATCTCTCCTTCAAAACCGGCACTTCTTCGCCTTCTTCCGTTTTTTGGACCGGATGCATCCAGGCAAATAAATCAATCTCCGGATTCAGCCAGGAATAGATTCCCAAGGTAGCCGCCATAGAAACCATAAAAAGTACGACTGCTAAAAGTGATGTTATAAGAATGCGTTTCCGCTTTTTAATTAAGATTTTTTGTTGGTGCTTTTTTCTATTCGTGGGTTGCTGCATAGAAAACACCGACCTTTCGTTTCGTATTCTTTTATTATAGTCACTTCTGTCCTTCGGTGCAAGCTACTATTTGTCACATATGAAAGGTAAGACGTGTGTTTTCGGTATTTTGTTCCCAAATAAAACTGCCTGTCGAGTCTCAATTGAAACTCAGCAGGCAGTACGTCCTAAAACTTATAAAACCTTGACGGTTTTTCCTTTGATTTTGGTATTGTTTAATTTCTCAACGATGGATTTTCTGTATTCTTTGGGCACATCCACTAAGCTGAAGGTTTGTTGGATTGTAATCGCTCCAATAAGCTTCCCAGGAACTCCACTCCCACCTGCGACAGCACTTAAGATATGAGCTGCAGATACACGGTCATTATGTCCAATTGAAATTTTAATCACAGCAGTTCCCGGTTCACGGATTACTTTTCGATCACGATCACGAATCACTTGTCCTTGCTTATTGGTACGAACATCGCCACGCCTTCTCATGTTACGGTCTTGTACCGGCTCAGACTCGGTAGGCAGAACTTGGAGATTGGCTAATTGAGCCAAATCTTGCTCAGGTCCCTGTTGCATTGCGTACAAAGCTGCTGCAATTTCAATGGGGGAATAAGATTCCGCTGCGATTTTTTCGATTACCGGAATGTATTTCTGGTAATCTTCTGTTTCCATAAAACGTTTCAGGTCTTTCGCTTTCTGTTGAGCTTGTTGTTCACGAATCTCATCAACAGAGGGAAGAACTTGAGGTTGGATTTGGCTCTTGGTATAGCGCATAATATCTTTTAACTGAGTGAATTGACCTCTGCCCTGAATCAAGGTAAAGGATTTCCCGGTTTTGCCTGCTCTGGCAGTTCTACCAATACGATGAACATAATACTCTTCATCTTGGGGAAGATCGAAATTTAAAACAATTTCTACATCATTGACGTCAATACCGCGAGCCGCTACATCGGTAGCAACCAAAATTGAAAACTTGCCGGATTTATACTGGTTCATTACCAGCGTCCTCTGACTTTGTCGCATATCTCCATGCAACCCTTGTGCAGGAAAACCACGCTTATTTAGTTCTTCAACCAACTCATCGACCATTTTCTTTGTATTACAAAAGATAATCGCCCGTTTCGGTTGAGAATACGATAACAAGCTCACAGCCGCATCGAATTTTCTGCCTCGAGGAGTTTCAAAATAGAATTGCTCCAAGGTTGAAACTGTCATTTGTTTATTATCAATGCGGACCGTGTGTGGTTCGTTTTGATATTTCACCGAAAGCTCCAGAATTTCTGGAGGCATGGTTGCTGAGAATAAGATTGTTTGGCGTTGTTCTGGAGCATCCAATAAAATGGTTTCGATATCTTCACGAAAACCCATGTTGAGCATTTCGTCGGCTTCATCTAATATGAGCATACGGATTTTTGATATATTTAATGTTTTACGTCTCATGTGATCCATGACACGACCCGGAGTTCCTACAACAATTTGGCAGCCCGAACGTAATTGACTAAACTGTCTATCATAAGAATCTCCACCAAAAATGGTGACGATGCGGATTTCGGGTTTATATTTAGCGAATTTTCGCAACTCGTTACTTGCCTGCATCGCTAGTTCACGAGTTGGACAGAGAATGAGGACTTGCGGGATATTAATAGGCAAATCCGGTTGGATTTTGTCAAGTGCGGGTAATCCGAAGGAAGCTGTTTTACCGCTTCCTGTTTGACTTTGACCGGTAACGTCTTTCCCCTCTAAAATCAAAGGAATACTTTGTTGTTGGATGGGAGTTGGGGTCTCATACCCCAGTTCTTGGACGGCTCGTTTAAGCTCGTCTGAAATTTGAAAATCTTGAAATTGAATGTTTGTCATAGTTCTCTCTTTCTGTCGCCGCAAAGATGCCCATTGTAACCCGTGCAACGACAGATCAAATTACAACCGATTATTGACTTACGCCATAGCAAGTCATCGAATCCAAGGCAAAAAAACAAGTCACACGCACAAAGGTGTGACTTATTAATTTTACACGAAAAGATTACCTAAGTAAAGTGATTTTTTCCAGTGGATTTTAAAGGTTACTTCAATTCCACAACAGTTGCTCCGTCTCCCCCTTCGTGAAAAGAAGCAAAGACATAGCTTTTAACATGAGGATGATTTTTCAAATAATCTCGGATCCCAGTTCTGAGAACCCCGGTCCCCTTACCATGGATAATCCAAACCTTATTAAGTTGAGCAAGAAAGGCATCATCGAGAAATTTGTCGGTTGCCATAATCGCCTCATCTAAAGTTTGTCCACGAAGATCCAACTGGGTTTTCAAGAGTGGATCGGAAGGCGTTGAATCTTTCTTTGCAGCAAACATCGGCTTGATTGGTTCCAAAGTCTTCTTTTTACCAGTGCGTAATTGACTAATCGGTACTGAAATTTTCATCGCTCCCGCTTGAATCAAGACTTCGGTCTGACCATGAACCTCTTCCATTACTACACCTTCAACCATATATTTCGTCCAAATCACTGGATCACCAATTGCTAAGTCGCCCACCGGTTCACCAGATCGATCCTGTGAATGCTCATCCAAAGATGCCATTTTCCCTGACATTCGTCGAAAGGTTTGTCTGCTGTTCTGAGCAGCTTCGGTCAGTTCGCGTTCACTAATGTTCCTTCGTAAAGAACGAAGCTCTGTTAAGATCTCCTCAGCTTCCTGTCTTGCTGCTTTGATGACACCGGCAGCTTCAGACTGGGCGCGCTGTACTCGTTCCCGAGCTTTGAGGTTTGCATCTTCACGCTCCAATTGTATCGCTTTCTTCTCAGCTTCCCACTGAGAGCGTAATGCTTGTGCTTCAATACGATCTTGTTGGCTTTGCTTTAAATTTTCTTCCAACAGCGCTAACATATCTTCCACTTTTAACTGGTCTGATCCCACTTTGCTTCTGGCATAATCAATAACAGACTTATCCAGTCCCAAGCGCTGTGCTATTTCAAAGGCATTACTACGCCCTGGGATTCCGATCATGAGTCGATACGTTGGTCGAAGGGTTTCAATGTCAAATTCAACACTTGCGTTTTCTACACCGTCATGATGATATGCGAAAATTTTTAATTCGCTATAATGCGTTGTAGCTACTACTCGGCTTTTTCGGTGTAAAAGCTCTTCTAGAATTGACATTGCCAGGGCCGCTCCTTCAGTTGGATCGGTTCCCGCTCCTAATTCGTCAAATAACACCAAACTATGCGCGGAAGCAACTTCCATGATTTTGACGATGTTGGTCATGTGTGAAGAAAAGGTCGATAAGCTTTGCTCAATACTCTGCTCATCCCCAATGTCAGCAAAAATTTGATCAAACAACCCAATTTTGCTCCCCGTTTCAGCAGGAATATGAAGGCCACATTGCCCCATTAAATTTAGCAGCCCAACCGTTTTCAAGGTTACGGTCTTTCCACCGGTATTGGGACCCGTAATTAAGAGTACATGAAACCGTTCTCCCAAACGAATATCAATGGGAACAACTTTGCCTTTGAGTAAAGGGTGCCGTGCTTGCCAGAAACGAATAGAGAAATCGCGACTGATTTCTGGTTCGGCTGCCTTCATAGCAAAAGATAACCTTGCACGGGCAAAAATGTAGTCGAAATTGGCTAAGGCATCCACACTGCGCTGAATGAAGAGATAATCGGAGCCGATTTTTGCTGAAATCTCCTGAAGGATTCGTAAGACTTCGTCTCGCTCCTGCGTTAAAACCTGACGTAATTCATTGTTTAATTCAACAATGACCATAGGTTCGATGAATAAGGTAGCACCACTATTGGAAGTATCATGAACAATACCCGGAATTGCATGACGATTCTCTTGTTTCACCGGAATAACATAGCGATCATTACGCATGGTTATGATCGATTCTTGCAGATACTTTTGAATCGTCGTGTTTCGGATAAAAGACTCCATTTTGGATTTCATATTCTGTTGAAATTGACGTATCGCAATACGCAATCGGCGTAACTCCGGGGTTGCATTGTCTTTTACAAGTCCTTTTTCGTCCAAGATATCTAAAATGTCATCTTCTAACTTTTTGTGATTACTTAGATGAATCCCAACATCATTCAGAAAAGGATAAAGCTCTCCGCTTTCTTGTAAAGTCTTTCGAATCTTTCGAGCGGCACCTAATGTGTATGCAATATTTAATAATTCCTCTCCCTCCAAAACGCCACCCAATTCAGCTCTTTTAATCGCTGCCCGGATGTCGTGCAATCCACTTAACGGATTTGCACCGCTCTCCAGTAAACCACAGGCCTCACTGGTCTCCCTCTGCCAACGGTATACGGTCTCAAAGTCGGAAGATGGAAACATTTCATCGATTTTTGCTTTGCCCATTCCCGATGAAACATAATCCGATAACATGGTTTGGATTTTTGGAAATTCGAGTGTGTGAATAGATTTTTGTTGCATCAATTCACCTCCTAGGTTTCGTTATTCTACGCCGCGGAAGGTATGTCCTTTTGTGGTCTCTGCCCTCAGCAGGGTTTCCAATTGTTGGCGGTATAGCTTCCCTTGTTGAAGCCAATCCGACGAATCTTTTAAGAACGCCTTAAGCGACTCTTGCCAGATTGATGCCGCCTCTACGATAATTTGCGGATCAAGATGCCTAAGATCTACAAGCCAATGAACATAGCCACTTCGCTGTAATTGATAGTAATGCTCCATTAAACACAATTCGCTGCTGTTGAGCAAATGTGTTCTACAGAATTGATTTTGAGCAACCAAGAAACTCTTACCCAAGCGGTCGACCATAGGCCATAACGCAGGAGCTTGGTTGTTCCCGTTCTTATAACATAACAAACACTTTCCATGTCGATTCCAAGTCAAGCAATGATTACTGATCATCAGGTTTTGCCGACCACCGATCAAAAACTGCCACTGAACTTTTGGAAATTCAACCGGTAGGTTCGCAGATTGTTGCAAAGACAATTCCGGATAAATGGTTAATTGTTCAAAATCGGTATTAGCAATAAGGTTGCGAACTGCTTCGTGATTCATCAATTGTAGCGACCAATCGCCTCTGAGCTTAAGAGTGGGAAAGCGGGTTGCAATAACATGAGCTTGAGACGGTTGCGCGATTTTAACAGGGCAGTTATGGGAATTGGCCACTTCCAGAAGAGGATTCCATATATTCCATTCTGTGTCATGCACGATGGTTGGCAAACTAAACTCAACCTCGATTTCATAGCTTTTTGCTTGAACCAAGATCTGTTCGAGTTCCTTCGGTGACATCGCCCCATAAAAGCTATCTCCACCAATCGAGATTGCTTCTGGCTTCGTTTTCAGTAAAGCTTGCGCTTGCTCATAGTTGCCCACAGCAAATTGTAGTTTGGGTGTCTCACTTGTAGTCGGAGATCTTTTAGCTGCATTTTTTACGTAATGCTTTATAACCTTTTCCTCTTCGCGTAAGGATCCATACCAAAGCATATCGGTCCAATGACGACGGATTGCATTTAATGCAGACCCCGAAAGATGCAGCGGAGCCTCTTGCTCTAAATGAAGATGACGAATAAGGTACGGTGTCTCATGCAACTTTTCAAAAAACTGCCGCACTCGTTGTTCGGTCAAACCCTGTTCTTTTGCTTTCACTGGCACATACTGAGGATACTCAAACTGAAGTGTCTGGTTCTCGAATCGAAGTCCGAGCACAGTCGGTTGCCCTTCCTTGAGAATGAGTGTTAAATCCACTTCCCTTGGACGCATTTTAAAAGATTCTTGGGCTACTCGTATTTGCTTTTCAGTTTCTATTAAAATTTCTTGATTCTCTAACAAGGATAAAATGACATTTTCAGAAGAGCTCTTACCCGTAAAAGGAGGAATTGTCATTTCCCCTTTAGGATCGATTTCTTCGTTCAGTTCAAAAACCATTTCTTCTGCTCCTTGGCGAAGCAGGAGACGATCCCCTTTCGCAATTCTCATCGAGCTTGGTAATTTAAATTTTAATCCCGGTTTCAGTTCAGACGCTTTCCAACGAGCCAGTTCTAGTCCACGATTTCCCGGGAAATCCGAGCTAAGCAGAGCAGGCGATTTTGCTTCAAACGCAAATCCTTTGCTGAAGTCACGATTAAAAGCTAAACGCAAGAGATCGTAGGTAGGTTCAATTCGTTCCGAGGATTCTTTTAAACCTAAAGCGTCTACAGCTCTACGATATTCCCGAACAACATGATATACATAAGCCGGTTTTTTCATACGGCCTTCGATTTTGATGGCCTGGACTCCTGCGTCTTGAAAAGCTTTAACTTGATCGACCACGCATAAATCCTTGGTTGACAAATAAAATCCCTCTTTGCCATCAACCTGATATGCTAGGCGGCAAGGCTGAGCACAACGCCCGCGATTTCCGCTCCTTCCTCCTAGAAAACTGCTCATATAGCATTGACCTGAGTAGGCAAAGCATAGCGCACCATGCGCAAATACTTCAACTTTAATCGAACTTGTTTGGGCGATCTTTTGGATTTCTGCTAAAGCCAGTTCTCGAGCTAAGACAACCCTTTGGAACCCTTGTTCCGCTGCCCAGGCTACGCCTTCTTGATTATGCAGCGTCATCTGAGTACTGGCATGAACCTCCATATGAGGTAATTCTCTTCTGATCATGCTTAATAAGCCTATGTCCTGAAGGATTAATGCATCAACTCCTTGAGCATAGACTTCTTTTGCATAGGCAAGTGCTTCTTCTAACTCCTCGTCTCGCAAGAGCGTATTCATTGTCATATAAATTCGTACACCATGACGATGAGCAAAGCGAATACCCGCCAAGATTTCTTTTTCACTGAAATTGGTAGCATAAGCACGCGCATTAAACTGCTTGCCACCTAAGTAAATGGCATCGGCACCTGCGGCAACGGCAGCATAAAGGGCTTGCAAACTTCCTGCGGGAGCTAAAATTTCAATTTTTGAGTTCTTCATTCTTATGTCCTTAATTGGGTATCGAACTGCAAGCTGACTGCTCTTAGAATCTCACTGTGGCATACGACAACCTCTTGATCCGTTAAAGTACGGTCTTTAGCGCGGTAGGTCAGTGCAAATGCTAAACTCTTGAAACCTTCTTTCACTTGAGTTCCAGTATATACGTCAAAGAGTTTGACTGCTTCCAAAAGGACTCCGCCTTGCTGAACAATAGCTTGTTCTACTTCGCGGGCAGAAATCTGTTTAGGAACCAGTAACGCTAAATCTCGATAGATTGCTTGATAACGAGACAAAGATTTTACGGCAATTTGTGGGTTTGCAAATTGTAGCAGCTGATCCAGCGATAAATCAGCAAGAAAAACACGTCGAGGCAGCTCCCATTTCTTTTCAATTTGCGGATGCAGTGCTCCCATGGTACCTACGACTTTTCCGTTCAGAATGATGTCAGCACACTGATAAGGATGGAAGAGTTCATTGGTCTTATTTTCTTGAATCTGCATCGGCCAATCAAGCAATGAGAACAACGCTTCAATGGCACCCTTCAAGTGGAAGAAAGATGCTTCAATTTTTGGTTGCATCCAGTGCGTAGAACGGTACTCACCCGACAAAACAAGGGTTAATCGGGTTTCTTCTTGAGGTAGATCTACAAGAGGCAATGCTTTAGGAAGGTAGACTCGCCCAAGTTCATACAAAGCCACATCAGAATTCTGGCGATTTTGATTATATTGCAGTCCACGCAAAATGCCGGGGATCAAGCTCGTACGCATAACACTTTGAGCATCGTTCATAGGGTTTAGCAAGGGAATCGCTTGGCGAAGCGGATGTTCTGGGTCAGAATAGAGCTCTTCCAAATCTTGCTTTGCGATGAATGAATAATTGACCGCTTCATGATACCCTTGATGAACCATGATTCGATGAATCTGATCCACTAATTTTTGTCGTAAGCTCAACCCACCTTGCGTCGTCATTCCACTGGGAAGTTGAGCTGGTATTTGATCGAATCCAATTAAACGTGCT
Source organism: uncultured Eubacteriales bacterium (assembly GCA_964425745.1). Classification (GTDB taxonomy): domain Bacteria; phylum Bacillota; class JAAYKD01; order JAAYKD01; family JAAYKD01; genus CALCNS01. The sequence goes on from CAYRNW010000013.1 coordinate 29,649, forward strand.
ACTTCTTCTACCAAATCAACTTCTTGTTCAATATCCTGGCGTCGGGAAGGTACATTGACTGACCATCCTTCTTCCGTTGTGACGATATCAAAGTTCAAATCTCGTAACGTTTGCTCCACTTTTTCACTCGGAAAATGCAAGCCGACACGCGCATCCAAATAGGTGCGGCGAAGAACGATTTCTTTGGATTGAGTAGGTTCATAACTGTTTGCCGAGATTACTTCTGTTGCAGGACGTCCAACCTTCATTTCTTTCGCTAACTGGACCACTCGTTGTAACGCTTTCATCAACCCACTGGGGTCGACTCCTTTTTCAAATCGGATTGCGGCTTCGCTACGTAAATCCAGTGCTTTTGCTGAACGTCGGATGGATCTTCTTTCAAAATAGGCCGCTTCGAATAAAATCGTTTGGGTTTTTGAAGTAACTTCGCTGTTGAGTCCACCCATAATTCCGCCAATACCAATGGGTTTCTTAGGGTCGCATATTAAAATCGTTCCCTGAGGCAACTCTCTTCGCTGTCCATCGAGTGAAAGAAGAACTTCATTCGCTTCGGCTTGGCGGACCACCACCTGATGATTCTCCAGACAATCGTAATCAAAAGCATGAAGAGGTTGCCCGGTTTCCATCATTACATAATTTGTAATGTCAACAATATTATTGATGCTGCGCATGCCGATGGCTTCCAACCTTTTTTGCATCCATGCCGGTGAACTTCCGATTTGAACATCATAGAGCATAAGTGCTAAGTAGGTCGGACACAAATTCGGGTCTTTTAAGATAATCTTTTCTTCGTTCTGTGTAATCGGTAAAGCTTCTAAAGAGGGTAACTGCACTGGCAACCCAAGCACGGCTCCCACCTCGTAGGCTACACCCCACATACTCAGACAATCGGAACGATTGGGTGTTAGGTCCAATTCGATAACGGCATCACCGGTATCATCAGTTTCCACGCTATCGATTTCAATCCCGGCTTCGGCCATTTTTTGAGCGATTTGCTTGGGTGTCGCTTGGAGCGTGGGGATAAGCTCTTTTAACCAACTGTATAAAACTTTCATACGAATCTCCTCCTACAAACGGAATTGCTTCAAGAAGCGCAAGTCATTCTGATACATTTGTCTCATATCGTCGATCGCAAATTTCAACATTGCCATTCGCTCGACTCCCATACCAAAAGCCAGTCCACTGACTTGTTCCGGATCGTAACCACCCATTTTTAATACATTGGGATGCACCATGCCAGCTCCCAAAATTTCAATCCAACCAGAGTTCTTGCATAACCTACAGCCACTACCGCTACAGGCAAAGCAAGAAATATCAACTTCAACGCTGGGTTCTGTGAAAGGGAAAAAGGATGGTCTTAACCGGATTTCCCTCTCTGCACCAAACATTTGCTTGGCAAAAGACAATAGTAATCCTTTTAAGGTTGCCATGGAAACTTCTTTGTCAACCAAGAGGCCCTCCACCTGATGGAACATGGGAGTATGCGTCGCGTCCTCATCTCTTCGGTACACCTTACCCGGAACGATGATTTTAATCGGTAATTCAGGTGACATGCTTTCCATAGTTCTTGCTTGCATTGGAGAAGTATGCGTTCGAAGCAACAAGTCTTCTGTTATATAAAAGGTATCTTGCATTTCTCGAGCTGGATGGTCTAGTGGTATATTTAAAGCCTGAAAATCATAATAATCTGTTTCGATCTCAGGACCTTCAACCACAGTGAATCCTAACCCCACAAAGATCTCTTTCACTTCTTGCAAGATTAGTGTAATGGGGTGAAGGCTCCCTTCCGGGAGGCTATACCCCGGTAAGGTAATATCGATCTGTTCGGAGCGAATTTTTTCATGCTGTTCCTTTTGCCCGAACAGCGCTTCTTTTTGCGATAGCTCAACCTCAATGAGATTTCGAACCTCATTCGCAACTTGCCCAAATTTTGGCCGATCTTCTGCCGATAATTTGCCCATTTGTCGGAGCAGAAGTGTTAATTCGCCCTTCTTACCCAAATATTGAACGCGTAACTCGTTTAATCCGGCTGTATTTTCTGCCCGTTCAATACTTTCTAATGCAGTTTGTTTGAGCTGAAGTAAAGTTTCAATCATAGTGTTCCCTCCCGTTTTTGAATATACTCCATAAAAAAAAGACCTCTCCCATAAGGGGCGAAGTCTTCGCGGTACCACCCTTGATTCAATAGAAAATTCTATTGTCTCATTCAGCATTAACGGAACTACCGGCTCAGCCTACCCCGAAAAGCGGATCAGCCTGCAGCTTTTGAGGTGAACTTCCCGACGCTTTCGCAGATCTTAGCTCTCAGTCTATGGCTATGATTCCCTGTAAAGCTCTTAACGCGGTACTCTCCCCAGTCATTGCTATTAAATCATAATATATCATAATTCCTCTATGACCGCAAGTATTTATTTTTGCATGTGATACAATAATATACCGGCCGCAACTCCTGCATTTAGCGATTCAGCAGGGCCTGTCATAGGAATTTTCAACCGATAATCGGCTACCTGTAATAACCAGTCAGCGACGCCTTGACCTTCGTTCCCAATGACAAGTGCCAAGGGTTCGCGAAGCCAGGGTTGATTTTCAAGATCTTCCGCATTCTCCAAAGCAGAGACAACCAAAGGAAGCTTGTGTTTAGAAAGTAGTGTAACAAGCTCTAGGTCTTGTTCCGGAATCACCATGCGTATGTAAAACAAGGTTCCCGCTGAAGCCCGTACTACTTTATCGTTCCATGGATCTCCACAACCCGCAAGAAACACAACTGCGTCGAATCCAAAGGCAACGGCATTACGAATGGCAGTCCCGATGTTGCCGGGGTCTTGAAGGCGATCTAAAATCAAAATCCTCATCGTAGAATTGATCTCAGAAAGAGCATGTTCTTTCATTTCAGCGATCGCTACCAATCCTTGATTCGCTTCTGTTTGGCTGAGACGCCTCATGACTTCTTCGCCGACAAGAACCAATCGAGTCCCTTTAATGGAAGCTTGAGATAAAAACTCCTTATTTCGCTCTGGTATAGAAGATTTCTCCGTAAAAAAAACGGTATCTAACGTTCGACCCGCGGAATGAGCCATCTCTAAAACGCGGATTCCCTCAATCAAAAATCTCTTCAGGGCTATTCTACCTTTTTTCTGGTGTAAGCTTCTTGCTTCTTGAATCAGCGGATTCTGAATTGATGTGATGATTTGCATATTGACTCCTAAAAAAAGACCGCGGCTTTCCCTTTTTGTGGAATTCGCGGTCTTCTCATATTACTGATTTAATTGTGCTTTTGCTACTTCCACAAATTGAACGAAACCATTCATATCGGTTACTGCTAAATCAGCTAACATTTTACGATTGACTTCTACATTCGCTTTTTTCAAGCCTGCAATGAAACGGCTGTATGACAAACCATTCATGCGGGAAGCTGCATTGATACGAGCAATCCATAATTTACGGAAATCGCGTTTACGGTTGCGACGGTCACGGCGAGCATAATAGCCGGCTTTCATAACTGCCTGATTGGCTACTCTAAATTGTTTGCTCTTCGAACCCCGATAACCACGAGCTAATTTTAAAATCTTATTATGTCTTCTGCGGGAAACCATTCCGCCTTTTATTCTCATTGTAGTATCCTCCTTGCGACGCGCTTATCTTTAAAGATAGGGTATTAAACGACTGATTCGTCGTTGTTCAGAAGCGGAAACCAGTGTAGTTCCACTTAATTGACGTTTTTGCTTTGCACTCTTGCATAAAGCTTTATGGCGATGATAAGCGTGTTTGCGAGATACCAAGCCGGTTCCGGTTTTGCGGAGGCGCTTAGCAGCTCCTCTATGGGTTTTAATTTTAGGCATAGTGAAAACTCCTTCCTAATCTGCGAACCATTATTTCGGTACAATAATCATAATCATGTTACGACCTTCAATTCGAGCCGGTCTTTCAATGACTCCCACTTCGGCGACTCCGGCTGCTAATTTATCTAAGGCTTCTTTCCCTAAATTAGCATGGGCGATCTCTCGACCCCGGAAACGAACTGTTGCTTTGACCTTATCCCCGTCTTCTAAGAAGCGAATCGAGGCTTTAATTTTGACATTCAAGTCATGATCTTCGATGGTCGGTGTAACACGAATTTCTTTAATGTTGATGACCTTTTGTTTTTTTCGGGCTTCCCGATCTTGTTTGCTTTGCTCATATCGGAACTTACCATAGTCCATGATCCGACACACAGGCGGATTCGCCTGCGGAGCAACTTTCACTAAGTCCAAGCCGCGTTCCTGCGCAACACGCAATGCATCTCTTGAAGTCATGATCCCCAGTTGCTCTCCGTTTTCGTCGATGACTCGAAGCTCACGGTTACGAATCTCTTCGTTGATTTGATGTCCCTTATTATTAATACTTCACACCTCCTGTGATTTTTTATGCCACCCAAAGAAAAAGCGCGGGTTCAAGCACCCGCGCAGAAAATCTCCTCAAAATGATGAGAAATCCATATGAACCCGAACTAGTTTTCTGTCGGGTGAGAAGCGGATGGCCTCTTCTTGATACTTTGACATTATAACAAGCCAGCTTGCTTTTGTCAAGCATACCTGTTCTAGAAATCGATTTTTTCTTCGAACCACTGATTTAATTGGTCTACCGGAATTCTCTCTTGCAGCATTGAATCACGCATTCGAATGGTTACACAGCCATCTTCTTGAGTTTGAAAGTCCACAGTGATGCAGAAAGGAGTGCCGGCTTCGTCCCAGCGTCGATACCGTTTGCCAATACTGCCGGCATCATCATATTCTACTTGCCATTTCTTTTGTAACTGCTTATAAATCATTTCTGCTTGTTCGCCCAGCTTTTTCGATAAGGGCAGAATCGCAGCCTTGACCGGCGCTAAGGCGGGATGTAACCGGAGCACAGTTCGAACATCCCCATCTTCTAGGGTCTCTTCATCATAGGCATCCAATAAAAACATTAACGCCAAACGTTCCACGCTGACAGAAGGTTCGATACAGTAGGGCAAGTATTTTTCGTTGGTGACCGGATCTAACACCTGCAAATCTTTTCCGGAATGCTCTTGATGTACTCTCAAATCGTAATCGGTTCGATGTGCAACTCCCCATAATTCTCCCCAGCCAAACGGGAACTTGTATTCGACATCGGTGGTTGCTTTTGCATAATGCGATAATTCTTCTTGATCGTGATCTCTCAAGCGTAAATTCTCTGCTTGAACTCCCAAAGACAGCAAGAAATCATACACAAAACCACGCCAATATTGAAACCATTGCATATCTTCTGAATTTTCACCTTCTCCTGGTTTGCAGAAAAACTCCAATTCCATCTGCTCGAACTCACGAGTCCGAAAAATAAAATTACCGGGAGTGATTTCATTGCGGAAGGACTTCCCAATTTGGCCAATTCCAAACGGAGGGCGTCGTCGTGTTGAAATCAAGACATTTTTGAAATTGACAAAAATCCCTTGGGCGGTTTCAGGTCGCAAATATACCAGTGCACTGCTATCTTCAGTAACCCCTTGGTGAGTCTTGAACATCAGGTTAAACTGACGAATATCGGTATAATCCAAAGCACCACATTGAGGGCATACAATATTTTCGTCCTCAATATATTGTTTCATCTGTTCATTGGACCAACCATCTGCACTCAAGTCCAACCCTTTTTTATTGGCATGCTCTTCAATCAGTTTATCAGCCCGATAACGGCTTTTACACTTGTGACAATCCATTAAAGGATCCGAAAATCCCCCAACGTGACCGGATGCCACCCAGGTTTCTGGGTTCATTAAAATTCCTGCATCCATTCCAACATTGGACGGTGTTTCGGTAACAAATTTCCTCCACCAAACTTTTTTGATGTTATTCTTTAATTCTACACCAAGGGGACCGTAATCCCAAGTATTGGCCAAGCCCCCATAAATTTCGGAACCAGGGAATACATATCCTCGAGTTTTACATAGTGTTACCAATTTCTCCATGTTTTTCGTGCTCATCTGATTTCTCCGTTCTATTGAAAATAACTGATTTTCATAGCATCGCGTACTTCCCTCATCGTTTGTGCAGCCGCTTCACAGGCTCTAGCGGTTCCGGCAAGAAGGATTTCATCGATCAGCTTCGGATTATTTTGATACGCGATTCTGCGTTCTCGCATGGGTTCCAAAAGCTCATTAATCTTTTGGCTCAATCTCTTTTTGCATGCGACACAGCCAATGCTACCGGCTCGACAACGCATTTCAATATCGGCAGCTTCAGTAGTGTTAAATACCTTGTGATATTCAAAGACCGTACAAACCTCGGGGTGCCCCGGATCGGTTGCGCGGATTCTTGCCGGATCAGTGACAGCGGAACGAATACGTGCCTCTACTTCTTTCGCAGAATCTGAAAGGAAAATTGCGTTATCCAAGCTTTTTGACATTTTTGCTTTGCCGTCTAACCCTACCAAACGCCCCACTTGTCCAACCAAAGCCTCCGGAACAACAAGAACCGGGCTGTACAATTCGTTAAATCTTCTGGCAACTTTACGAGTAAACTCTATATGAGGAACTTGATCCTGCCCCACCGGTACTAAGTCCGCTTTGCAGAAGGTGATATCTGCTGCCTGTGATACCGGATACCCCAAAAAGCCATAACTCATATCGGTATAGCCATGTTGTTCTGCTTCGGTCTTTATGGTTGGATTGTGGCGCAACACATTGACAGAGACGAAATTAGAATAGAATATGGTCAGCTCAGCAATTTGCGGAACCATGGACTGAACAAAAATTGTTGCCTGGTTTGGATCGATGCCAATTGCCATGTAATCTTCGGTTACTTGCCTTACGGATTCAGCCAATTTTTCTGGGTGCTCCCAGTTCGTTGTCAGCGCCTGCACATCGGCTACGATGAGGAACGTCTCATAATCGTGTTGTAAGGCTACTCTGTTGGCTAACGAGCCCACATAATGACCCAAATGTAGTTTCCCTGTTGGACGATCTCCGGTTAGAATTCTCTTGCGTTGTTTCATAGGACTTCTCCTTTCACTACGGTTTCATGCCAAGTCAAGCCGGGATAATCGATTTGCCGTAAAGCTTCATATAGAACAATGGCTACTGCACTTGACAAATTCAAGGATCGTGTTTCGTTTAAGATGGGAATCCTAATGTTGGATTCCGGACTCAGAGCTAGAACATCCGGAGGCAATCCCCTTGTTTCAGGGCCAAAAACCAGGCAATCTCCTTGCTCGTATTTCTTTTGATGATACGATTGTGTTGCTTTGGTCGTTGCAAAAAACATCCGGTAATCTCCATATTGATTCATAAAATCTTGCCACGAGTCATGGATTTCCAATTTTAAGAATTGCCAATAATCCAATCCGGCTCGTTTCAAATACTTATCTTCCAAGGAGAACCCCAATGGCTTCACCAAGTGCAGGGTACAGTCCGAAGCCGCACACAATCGCGATATATTACCGGTATTGGGTGGAATTTCCGGCTGATACAAAACCACATGAAGTGACATGCCAATCCTCCCCTTCTGATTGATTTAATGCTTTTCAAATTGAGCTTCCACTAATTTGCGAATTTGTTCCATGGCCTCGGGCAGTTTTTCGGGATTCTTCCCCCCTGCTTGTGCTAAATCAGGACGTCCGCCACCACCGCCGCCAACTAATTTTGCTGCTTCACGAATCAAGTTACCTGCGTGAAAGATTTTCACCAAATCCTTGGTCGCTGCAGCTAATAAACTAGCCTTACCATCGATTTCAGCTGCTAAGACAACAATCCCTCTTCCCATTTTATCTCGAAGGATATCGGCCATTTGTCTCAAATCGTCGGCTTTCTCCACAGAGACTCTAGCAATCACTGTTGGTACTCCTTCTATTTCAAATGAGCCTTTAAGTAAATCATCCATTTGATCTGCTGTGTTTTTTGCCGATAAACTTTCCAGTTTTTTCTCGGTCTCACGAAGTTGAGAGAGGAGCTGGCTGATTCTCGACGGTAATTCGTCCTCTTTGCTTTTTAAGAGATTTGCCATTTCGGACAGTACGTTCTCTTTGTTTTGGTAGTACTCAAAAGCTTTCCACCCAGATAAGGCTTCAATTCTTCGTAAACCCGAACCGATTCCAGCTTCTGAAACAATTTCAAAGGGGCCAATTTCACCGGTGCGATGAACATGAGTACCTCCACAAAGCTCCATGGAGTCTCCCATTTCAATCACTCGAACAACATCGCCATATTTCTCACCAAAGAGAGCTGTGGCACCTTTGGCTCTGGCTTCGTCGATTTTTAACTCTTCTGTGCTAACCGGATAATCTTCCATGATCCATTGATTGACTAAATATTCTACCTGATCAACTTGCTCTTGCTCTAGAGCGCTGAAATGGCTGAAATCAAAGCGTAAACGATCCGGACCAACCCAGGAGCCTGCTTGATGAATATGATCGCCCAAAACCAAACGTAAGGCTTTGTGTAAAAGATGCGTAGCGGAGTGATGGCGAGCAATGTTTTTTCTTCGTTGTTCATCAACAATAGCAAGTACTTGATCTCCTACTTTGAGTTGGGTTTTGACTTCAACGGTTAGGAGATTCAGTTGACCTTCTTTCGTGGTCTGGATTACGGGGTGTTGAATCCCCTGCTGCTCTATATACCCCGAGTCCCCCACTTGACCGCCACTCTCACCGTAAAAGGGGTTTGGTTCCAATACCAGTTGCACTTGTTGGTTCTCTTCAGCACTTTCCAAGGTTTTTCCCTCTTGAAAAATTCCTTGGATGGTACTGGTTTCGCGCAATGTATCGTATCCAATGAACGAACTTGTGATCCCCGATAAATCCGTCCGATTCGCTCCCATTGCATCAACGTCTTGACGCGCCGCACGAGCTCTTTGTCGCTGACGGTTCATTTCATCACGAAAGCCCTGAATATCCACTGAATATCCTTGTTCCTCTAAAATTTCTTGAGTTAGTTCCAAAGGAAAACCGAAGGTATCATGTAATCGAAATGCTACTTCTCCTTGAAGCTCTGTTTTTCCACTTTGCTTCATTTCTTCAATAAACTGCTGCACTAAACTTAAGCCCGATTCCAAAGTTTCATTGAATCTCTTTTCTTCTAATTGGAAGACTTGGAGGATAAAGGATCTTTTGTCTTCAAGATCAGGATAACCAACCTTAAAGGAATCAATCACTTTAGCGGCAATATCTGCAACAAACGGTTGATGTAAACCCACAATCCTTCCGAATCGAACTGCTCTTCTTAATAATCGCCGTAAAACATAGCCGCGTCCTTCATTACCTGGGAGAACGCCATCGGCGATGAGGAAGGTTACACCTCGAACATGATCCAAAATCACGCGTAGGGCTAAGCTTTCCGATGATTTGCCGTCGTAATTCACTTTGCTTAACTCAATAAGGCGATTTAACATAGGAAGATTGAGGTCCATTTCAAAAATTGACGGTGCTCCTTGAATTACAGCTGCAATGCGGTCAAGACCCAATCCTGTATCGATGCATTTTCTCTCCAGAGGGTGATATTCCCCGTTTTCATCTTTATCATATTGTGTAAATACAAGATTCCAAATTTCCAAGTAGCGATCACAATCGCAACCCATAACGCAATTGGGTTTATCACATTTGAATTCTTCCCCTTGATCGTAAAAGATTTCCGAACAGGGGCCACAAGGACCGGTTCCAATTTCCCAAAAATTATCTTCATCCCCTAATACGAGATGTTCTACCGGTACTCCCACTTCTTTGTGCCAAATATCATAGGCCTCTTTATCATCCTTGTGTACCGTCACATAAAGGCGTGCGGGGTCCATTTCCATACGTTCGGTCAAGAATTCCCAAGCCCAATGAATGGCATCTCTCTTGAAATAATCTCCAAAAGAGAAGTTTCCTAACATTTCAAAACAAGTAGCATGCCGAGCGGTTTTACCCACTCGCTCAATGTCGGGAGTGCGAATACATTTTTGAGAATTGGTGACCCTACCGGAAGGAGGAGTCGCAACTCCAGTAAAATAAGTCTTGAAAGGAGCCATACCGGCACCGATCAGTAGTAAACTTGGATCATTTTCCGGTATTAAAGAGGCACTTGGTAGAACCAAATGTCCTTTTTCATGAAAGAAATCTAAAAAGCTTTGTCTGATCTCATTTCCGGTTCGTTTCTTCATTTTTTACACCTCCAAAAAAATAAGTCCCTGAGCTTACGCTCAGGGACGATTTGTATCGTGGTACCACCCTGTTTTACCGACTAGAATGTCGATTTCTCAAAGCCTTTAACGGAGCGATCCGTTTGTGTTGACACAAAAGCTCAGAAGTGGCCCAAAAACAACGTTCCGCCGAGTTTCTCACACCATCAAACTCTCGCTGAAAACTTCCAGTCGTTCTGTCTTCGTCATAGCAATATATAGATTATAGCGATTGACAGACTATTTGTCAATCAAAATTGATTCCATTTTTTTTCAGCCAAAGAAGCGTTTTCTGCACGGGCCATTCGGTTCATGAGTTGTTCTACTTGTTGCTTAGGATCTTGTTTTTCAAACAAAATCCCATAGACTGCGGATGTGATTGGCAGCTCCAAATAGAGTTTTCGAGAAAGTTCCATGACTGCTTGTGTGGTTCGCACTCCTTCTACAATAGACTTCGTAGAATTTATGATTTCTTCCAAGGTTCGACCTTTTCCCAATTGCTCTCCACACCAACGATTGCGACTGTGATGACTGGCACAGGTCGCAACGAGATCTCCCATCCCCGATAACCCGGAAAAGGTTTCGCTTTCTGCACCTAAGCGAACGCCCAAGCGCGTCATTTCAGCCAATCCTCTTGCAATCAAAGCCGCTTTGCCATTATCTCCAATTTGCAAACCATCGCAAATCCCGGCTGCAATGGCGATAATATTCTTGAGTGCCCCGCCCAACTCCACTCCAATAGGATCTGGATTGATATACACCCGAAAATACGGTCGCATCAGTAAACCTTGAAAATATAGCGCTGTTTGCTTGGATTCAGCGCCCACTACGCTGGTAGCAGGCGAACCCAATGCAATCTCCGAGGCCAAATTTGGACCGGAAAGTACCGCAAGATGCTCCTTTTGTGCTTTACCGGTGTTTAAAAGGATCTGTGAAATCCTTGCACCACTTTCGGGTTCAAGGCCTTTCGTTGCCGACAGCCATGGCTTTTGAGCAACGGATAAGGGCAATTGGTCTAATAAAGCTCTTAACCCCTTGGCAATCACAACATTTAAAATCGCATCTGCATTTTCAACGGCTGCGAGCGGATCTGTCTCGGCCTTGATTGTTTCGGGCAGTTCAACTCCCGGCAGGAAAGAGTGGTTATGCTGTTCTTGATTAATCTGCTGAGCAACTTCCTTTTCATAACTCCAAAGCCGAACCGAGTAGCCATTCTCTGCTAACATTTTTGAGAGTACCGTGCCCCAAGCCCCGGCTCCTAAAACAGCAATTTGGCCATTCATTACGATCTCTCCCTTGCACGGAATGTTAATTTGATTGGCGTCCCTTCAAAACCATAGGTTGCACGAATCTGGTTTTCTAAATAACGAATATAAGAAAAATGTGCTAATTCAGGATTATTGACAAAGAAAACAAAAACCGGTGGTTTGACAGCAACTTGACTCACATAATAAATTTTCAGACGGCGTCCGGCTGTATTCGGCGGTGGGTTCATTCGCATCGCTTCTTGAAGCAAATCGTTGATGCTGCTGGTCTGCAGTCGCAGGTTCTGTTGTTCCGACACATAATCCACTACTTCTAACAAACGGGAGATCCTCTGCCCGGTTAATGCAGAAACAAATACGATGGGTGCATAGGTGACAAAAATCAGATCATCTTTGATTTTTTTGGCCATTTGATCTGCTGTTTTTGAATCCTTCTCCACTAAATCCCATTTATTCACAACTAGGACAATTCCTCGGCCCTTCTCATGTGCATATCCAGCGATTCGCTGGTCTTGCTCTGTGACACCTTCCACGGCGTCTAAGACCATCATCACAACATCGGATCGGTCCACTGCACGTAAAGCCCTGAGAACACTGAAACGTTCTACATTTTCATAAATTTTGCTTTTCTTCCTCATACCGGCGGTGTCAATTAGTGTATACTTTTTTTCATTCCACTCAAAAAGAGTGTCGATTGCATCTCGAGTCGTTCCGGGAACATTCGATACTATTACTCGATCTTCTCCTAAAATAGAATTGATCAACGAAGATTTTCCCACATTGGGTCTGCCGATAAAACTGATTTTTAGACTATCATCTTCTTCTTGTTCTGTAAGATCAGAAGGAATCGATGCAATAATCTCATCTAGTAAATCACCAATATTGAGTCCATTCACCGCAGAAATCTCCAAAGGGTCACCAAGTCCCAGCTCGTAAAAATCATACATGTTTTGAACCATGGCTAAATTATCAATTTTATTAACAACCAGAAGGACTGGTTTTTTTGATTTTCTCAAGTAATCGGCAATTTCCCGATCATCCGCTTGTAAACCTTGCTTCCCATCGGTCATAAAAAGGATGAGATCTGCTTCGGCAATCGCAATTTCTGCTTGCTTTTTGGTTTGAATCGAAATATCTGTATTGCCTTCGATTTCAATTCCACCGGTATCAATGAGAGTAAACCGATGCCCCGTCCACTCTGTTTCTCCATATAACCGATCCCGGGTAACTCCAGGTACATCTTCAACAATCGCTAATCGCTGTCCGATCAAACGGTTAAACAAGGTAGACTTCCCCACATTGGGTCTTCCTACAATCGCTACAATAGCTTCCATAACTAGATACTCCTTCTTACCGTCATCTTTTTCCTCTTCGAACGTTTGGGTTGAAAGATGGCTTGATGCAATGCGGCCGCTGTGGGTTCAATCCACAGGAAATGTTGATTGGGAAAAGCATTGTCTAAATCTTCGATTCGTGTGTCATCCAAAAAAACATCTCCACCATCGCGAAGCATAATTCCGGGTAATAAGACACATTCTTCTTGATCAAGAACTAATTGTTTGATGATATCTTTGCCGGTCACCAACCCGGTCACTGTAACACTTGAACCAAAAAAATCGTTTCGAATCGCTTGTAACGAAACCCGGAGATCCAATCTTTGATTCAATTGCTCAACAATAGGCTTCAAGGCAACTTCACCGCTGATTCCGGTGGTAATCCGAATGCTCTTATATTTCGCGGTTTCTTGTTCGCCTTGATACAGCTTGTTCCATTCGTCCCAGAAAGAGCGAATCAGCCCAACTCCATCTTCTAAAACAGGATAATTTTCATAAAACTCTCCGGGGGGAATCGGTAGCTCTGCTTTGAGATAAAACTCATCAGCTGCCCAAAAAAGCCTCGAGTCAATTTTTTCTATTGCTATTTCCTGCCAACGACTGATCTGCCGAATGAGCTCCTGCGCCTCTGCTTTATCATGTAATCTCAAGGGATGTAGCCGCTCCCTATGACCCGTCAATCCCACTGGAACCAATGCAACACTGAGGATTTGAGGTGCAAGTTCTAACAACCGTCTTACCGTCTCTTCAAGAATTGTTCCATCGTTGATTTCAGGACAAACTACAATCTGACAATGCAGTTCAATCCCATGCTCAATAAGAAACATAAACTTTTCCTGAAACTCGTCATTTTGACTCCGAACCAGTCTTTGTCGAACTTCTTGGTCCCAAGCATGAACAGAAACATAAAGCGGACTTAGCTTAAGCTCTACAATTCTTTTAAGGTCTTCCCAGGAAGTATTGGATAAGGTTATATAACTACCACTCAAAAACGATAAGCGATAGTCATCATCCTTATAATACAAACTTTTTCGGAGACCCCGCGGTAATTGATCGACAAAACAGAACAAGCAATGGTTCTTACAAGAAATCGGTCTGTCCAACGTTAAGGTAGAGAATTCAATACCCAAGTCTTGGTCCACTGCTTTTTCTAGGGTTACGTGCTTATGCTCTCCTTCCGGAGTCAACCACTCTGTATGCAAAACTTCATCTGAGATAGCGATTTGATAATCGATGATATCATGAACATCGTTTTGGTTTATCTTGAGTAAGCACCATCCTGCTTGTAGCATCGCCCGAGCAGCAATGGAATCTGGAATGATTCGTTCAATTGTTGGTAGTTGCATGACATCACCTTTTCATAATTCAAATGGATGGGCTGCAGCCTAATTGCTACAGCCCATCTTGTGTTTACATCTGTTTTTTTAGAACTCCGATTCTTGAACTTCTTCAATCATCTGATCGACTGCATCTTGGTCATAAGAGTCTTCTCCTAACATTGCACGCAAGGATAAGCTCAAACGTTTACGAGTAAGGTCGATTTCTAAAATCTTTGCTTCAACCTCTTGACCGACTGCTACGACGTCTTCAACTTTTTCAACGCGGCGATTGTCTAGTTCTGAGATGTGAATCAAGCCATCGATCCCAGGTCGAACATTCACAAATGCTCCCCAAGGAGTAATCCGAACCACGGTTCCATGTACGATATCGCCGTTAGCAAAATCTTGTGCAAAGGCTTCCCATGGTTCCATTTTCATCTGTTTTAGACCTAAGGAAATACGACCTGCTTCGGGATCGAGTTTAAGAACTTTTAATTCCAACTCTTGGTCAACACTGACAACCTCAGAAGGATCTTTGACACGGTAGTAATCCAAATCAGAAATGTGCAAAAGACCGTCAATTCCGCCTAAATCAACAAATGCGCCGAACTTCGTTAATCTTCTGACGACTCCTTTGACAACATCACCCTCGTGAGTATTTTGCCAAAATGCTTCTCGACCGGCTACCGATTCTTCTTCGAGAACCATTTTGCGATTTACGATCGCTCTGCGCTTTTCAGAGTCAACTTCAATTAAACGGACTCGTACCGTTTCGCCAACTAAATGCTTCAAATCACTGGTAAAGCGGCGTTCTGCTAAAGAAGCTGGCATAAATGCACGGACTCCGATATCAACGATGAGTCCACCTTTGACTAATTCGAGTACTTTGCCTTCTATGACTTCGTTTTGATTCAAAGATTCGGTAAACTGGATCCAATGTTGACGTTGTTCTGCTCTTTTTTTGGAGAATGTCAATCGTCCTTCTTGATCTTCGTTTCGAATCACCATCACCGTAATTTCATCACCGACATTTAAAACATCAGTAGGCAGAACAGATGAATCGGCGGAAAACTCTTTGCGCGGAATAACCCCTTCAGATTTTTGTCCTACGTCCACCAAAATTTCATCATTGCCCACTTGTACCACGGTTGCTTTAATGATATCGCCCGGGGTATAACGGGGTAAATGGAAGGATTCCATATCGAATTCTTCTTGCTCGGTGACAGGTACCTCTTGAGATTCAACCGCTTCTTCCACTACCTCATCGACTTTTACTTCAACTTCAGTGGTTTTTTGTTCTTCAATTTCAGGGCTTGTTACGATCTCCCCTTCGTTGATTTTGAGTTCTTTTTCCAACACGTTACATTCTACCTCCTTAATTATCCAATCCGGAACGGATGCTCCGGCCGTTATTCCAACGACATTAATCTTTTCAAACCAATCTGCTTCTAACTCTGTAGCACCGCTTACAAGATGAGTATTGTGATTGACTGCACTACACAAGTCAAAGAGATGACGTGTATTCGCACTTTGCTGGCTACCTACTACCAACATGAGATCAACCTGCTTTGCTACATGAACAGCTGCTTCTTGTCTTACTTTTGTCGCAGAACATATAGTATTTAATACGACACAGGAAGAAAAAATCCTTCTAATCTCAAAAATAAATGTTTCAAACACTTCTTCTGCTAAAGTAGATTGACTTAAAACCACGACTTGCAGCTCAAAATCAAGAGAATTCAAGTCTTCCAAGTCTTCTATGATGATTCCTTTTCCTGCTGACCACTCTTTGATAGCTTCAACTTCAGGGTGATTTTTCTCTCCCAAAATCAAAATGGTGTATCCCTTTGAGGAATATTCTTTTGCCAAATCAAAGATTTTTTTAACACTAGGGCATGTGGCATCGAGCAGCGTAACGTTCTTTTCCGATAAGGTCTCATACGTCGATGGGCCCGTACCGTGAGCTCGAATCATAACCTCTTGCCCGTTTTGGACATCATTCAAAGAGTTGAGTGTCTGAAGACCTCTTTTTTCCATGTCTTCAATCAAGCGTGGATTATGAACGAGGGAACCTAACACGGAGAGTTGCTTGTGTTTTTCAAGCTCAGTTTCCGCCATGGTGATTGCCCTTCTTACACCGCCACAAAACCCCATATATTCTGCTCGTCTAATTTCCATGGGTTGCTCCTTTAAGAGCTCGTATCTCGAGCGCTAACTGTTGCGTAATGCCATGCATTTGTTCACGATCAATTTTTATGGTCTTTTCAACAGGAATTGATTTTCCAAAGTTTACATGCATTGATTTCCCTTTTTGATAATTTCCCACAATTGCTGTCGGAATCAAGCTAGCCCCTGATTTCATAGCAAAATAGACAGCTCCATCGTGAAAATCTAATAACTCGGTGTCGGTAGAACGAGTTCCTTCCGGGAAGACACCAATCATTTTCCCTTCCGATAATTGCTCTAATACTGTTCGAATCGCTTGCCGATCGGTTTGCCCTCTCTTAACCGGGATCATTCCTGTTCGGTAGAGAAAGTGTCGTAATAGCGGATTTCGAAAGAGCTCTTCTTTGGCTAAAAAGTAAATCTCTCGCTTTAGACCATAGGCGATTAGGAATGGATCCACAGCATTGATATGATTCGAGCATAAAACAATCGGTCCTTTTTCCGGTATATTCGCTAATCCAGAATATTTAGGGTTCCAGAAAAGGGTAAGAACAACGCCTACAAGACTAAGCAAAAAGCGATAGTAACTCATAGACCGTTCTCCTCTCGCATGAGTCCTCTCTGAAAACAGAGTTCCTCGATTTTGGCAGCAACTTCCTCGGCTGTCATCTCTGTTGAATCAATAAAAATGGCATCATTTGCTTGCTGCAAGGGAGCGTGCTGACGGGAAGAATCCCTTGCATCTCTTGCTGAAATCTCGTTTTTCAAAGTTTCAAAGTCGATTTCGACGCCAAGCTCTTGAAAATCCAACATTCTTCTGCGCGTTCGTTCTTCGAGGGTTGCTGTCAAAAAGATTTTTAAGGGCGCTTTGGGTAAGACGACAGTGCCAATATCGCGTCCATCCAAAACAATCCCACCCTTTTCAGCCATTTCTCTTTGCTTTTCTACCATGATTTTTCGTACTTCGCCATGTGCAGAGAGGGGTGAAACAAGTTCGCTGACCTGCTTCAATCGTAAATAGGGAGTGGCATCGATTCCATCGACCAAAATCCTCTGACCCTCGGCGGATAAGATCACTTCCATTTTCATTTTTCGAAATAGGTCAGCTAATTCATGCTCCGAGGATATAGCGATACCGTCTTGAAGCGCTCTCCATGTTAATGCACGGTACATTGCACCCGTGTCAAGGTATAAGATATTTAAACGCTGAGCAAGTAGCTTAGCAATCGTGCTTTTACCTGCACCGGCAGGGCCGTCAATAGCAATTACCACTTTCGTATGTGCGACATGAGAGTTCATTTAATCTTCTCCTTTGTTCTAATCGTTATTGATTCACACTACTCGCCCCAGCAACATACCCACTGGAAAAAGCGGCCTGCAAATTAAACCCACCGGTGTAGCCATCGATATCGAGCAATTCACCAACAATAAAGAGGCCCATTATTCTTTTCGAGGCCATGGTCTTGGGATCGATTTCTCTGACATCGACTCCCCCTGCTGTCACAATTGCTTCTGCTAAGGGGCGAAGGCCTGATATTGGTAATCTAAACGATTTCAATGCCATAACCAGCGCCATGCGCTCTTCTCTTGTTACAGAATGCACTGGTTTATCCGGTGCAATTTTGCAAGCTTCAATGATGACAGGAATCATGCTTAGAGGTAACAATTCACTCAAGGAGTTCCTGAAATGTTTGTTCAGGTTTTTTTGGAAATCTCGTTGAACCCGGGCATCTAACTGCTCAACACTCAAAGCAGGCTTTAAGTCGATGATTAAAAATCTTGGTTCTTTGAGATTCCAATCTAGTAAAGTACGGCTTAGGGATAAAACCACTGGCCCACTCACACCAAAATGGGTAAAGAGCATTTCGCCGAATTCCTGATCAAGTATTTTATCTTCTGTGTGAATTGATACATTGACATTTTTCAACGATAACCCTTGTAACATCCTGACCCAAGGTGAATCAATTTCAATCGGAACCAGTGCCGGTCGAGGGGTGATGATTTTGTGTCCCACTTCTTGAAGAATCGAATATCCGTCTCCCGTAGACCCTGTTGTGGGATACGAGCTTCCTCCGGTCGCTAGAATGACTCTGTCAGCTACCATGGTTCCTTGATACGTGATTACACCTTTGATTGTTTCATCAACAACCCAAAGTTGCCTCACGCGTTGGTTGTAGCGAATCTCAACGTTCAATTCAATCAGCTTGCTCCTCAGAGCTTGGATAATAGTTTCGGCTTTGTCAGTACTTGGGAATACCCGTTTCCCTCTTTCTACTTTCAGTTCTACTCCCCAGTTTTGGAAGATCTCTTGGAGCTTCTGGCTATTGAAACGGTGAAATGCACTAAACAAGAATTTCCCATTTCCAGGGATATTCGCAACCAACTCTTTTTCTGTGCAATCATTAGTCAAATTACACCGTCCTTTTCCGGTGATACCAAGTTTTTTACCTAAGACATCATTGCGTTCAAGTAAAATAACCGATGCATTCTGTTCTGCTGCAGCAATGGCTGCCATCATTCCGGCAGGTCCACCACCCACCACAATAACCTTGAGTTCCTTCATGTTTTTATATCCTTTACTTGTTTTCAGTCTCAGGTTGAAATTCTAGATTAGCCTTTTGTTTCAATGAGAGGATTTCTCGTTCTGTTAACTTACGATTTTTACCTACGGGAAGTGCTCCTAAGGAAACATCTCCGATTCTAACTCTCATTAAGCGTAGAGTTTTATATGCAAACAATTGAAACATTCTTCGGATTTGTCGATTTCTTCCTTCTCTTAAGGTAATTCGCCAAACACACCCTGGCCTCTTTGGGTTTTCGATTGAGGCCAGTCCAATCGGCAACGTTTTCCGTCCATCGAGCTCAACTCCTCTTGCTAGTTGAGCACGGTGTTCTTCTGCCAAAGGGCGGTCCAGCCAAACCAAATATGCTTTTTCAATTTGATGTTTGGGATGTGTCAATTGGTAAGCCAAATCCCCATCATTGGTCATCAGCAGTAGTCCTTCGCTTTGAAAATCCAATCTGCCAATCGGGTATAATCTTTCTGGATATTCTTCCGCCAAAAGGCTGACATCGGGTCTACCTTGGGGATCTCCCATGGAAGTGATGTACCCTCTCGGTTTATTGACCATGATTGTGATTTTGGGCGGATCAAAGACCAAGGGCTTACCCCCCACTGTGATCTGATCTCTTTCACGATCTGCTTTGGTTCCTAACTCTTTTACAACTTGACCGTTAACTCTGACAAGACCAGTTTTGATCCATTCTTCAGCTTCTCTACGAGAACTCATTCCCGAAGAGGCAATAATTTTCTGAAGGCGCTCTTCCATGTTTTCAGCCTCCTTTATTCAAATCTATCTAATCTATTTTATTTCCCGCAGTAGTGCAGGAATTCCTTTGTAATCCCTGCTCAAAATGAAAATCCTCGCTCCAAAGAGCGAGGATTTCGCTGGTAAGCGAGGTTTTCGTTGGTAAGCGAGGTGCCTCGTCAGTAGACGAGATTTTTCGCTAGTGAGCGGTTTCTCGTCAGTAGACGATTCCTCGCTGGTAAGCGAGGTTGGTGGTGGGAGCTGGATTCGAACCAGCGAAAGCAGTGCTAGCAGATTTACAGTCTGCCCCCTTTGGCCAACTCGGGTATCCCACCGTGTTTGGTGACCCCAGCGGGATTCGAACCCGCGTCGCCAGCGTGAAAGGCTGGTGTGTTAGACCGCTTCACTATGGGGCCATTTCTCATAAGAGTTTTTTACTTACCCTATAACCTAATATTGCATGTGCATTTTGGACAAAAAAGGCTCGTCCCATAGGGAAACGAGTCAATTACGCTCGCTGGTAAGCGAGGTTTTTCGTCAGTAGACGAGGTGCCTCGTCAGTAGACGAGTCCTCGCTGGTAAGCGAGGTTGGTGGAGGATAGCGGGATCGAACCGCTGACCTCTTGAATGCCATTCAAGCGCTCTCCCAGCTGAGCTAATCCCCCAAATTACACAAACAACAAAGGATAGGAGTGGTTGGGGCAGCTGGACTCGAACCAACGCGTGCGGGAGTCAAAGTCCCGTGCCTTACCGACTTGGCTATGCCCCAATCAACGTTTGCTATTATAGCAACAAGATGAAATGTTGTCAAATAGTATTCTGTGACAATCTGATTCTCAACGCAAGAAATTCGGTTTTGTTTACTGTTTCATACTTCAAGCAGGTTGACCTGTAAGCCGAGTTCTGTCCTATGCAAAAGCACGAGATGATCATTTATCTAGGAACCTGATTACTCAGGATCTCAAGCAACCTACCCGGAAGGTCTGCGAGCAACTTCATCCCTTCCCTATTCGGTCTTGCTTCGGATGGGGTTTACCGAGCCAACCGGTCACCCGGTTGCTGGTGCGCTCTTACCGCACCTTTGCACCCTTACCGGATTTCTCCGGCGGTATCTCTCTGTGGCACTAGCCTTAAGGTTTCCCTCACTGGACGTTATCCAGCATCCTGCTCTGCGAAGCTCGGACTTTCCTCAAAGAGCATCTTTCGGTGGTCTCTTCGCGATCATCCAGTCAACACAGCTTGAAGTATGTAACATTATTTGAGTATAGTAGAATTTGGTGCACTTGTCAAATTATTTTTTCAGAAGCTCATCAATCTTCGCAATCGTTTTTTCATCGTCTTCTGACAGCCCAGGTAATGGATTTTTGGCGTTCTGTCTTCCTTGTAATGCTTTATGTAATCGATTTCTTTCTTTGGTCAGCCATTCAAGCCGAACAAGATCTTCGGTTGCATTCTCGATAATTCCATAGTGTGCCGTAAAGGAATCGATACCTCGAATTTCTCCGTCCCATTGAACTTTCATCCATTGGTAAAAATGTTTTCGATCTTTCAAAACGCCTTCAGCTAAGGTTTTAAAACCCATTTCAGCCAACCAGAACCGCACATCTGCTTCATGGTTGTTGGGCTGTAATAAGATGGAGTTTGCTTTTTTGGCTTTCTCATACTCTTCGCTTAAAATAGTACGAATGGTTATCCCACCCAACCCAGCCATAGAAATTATATCGATTTCAGCATCCAATAAAACGGACAATCCATTCCCCATTCGACATTCAACTTGGTCGGTAACGTGGAATTTCTCAATGTTGATGAACGCACTTTGTAGGGGAGGATGATGGATGTCGCAAGCGATCGCTCGTTCGACGATTTTGTTTTGAACGGCATATATGGGAAGGTACGCATGATCCGTGCCAATATCAGCAAGGATTTCTCCGTAATCTAACTGATATGCCAGAACTTTTAAGCGAGTAGGTAACGGACAAGGGGCTTGCATTCAACTCATCCTTTCAGTGATATGAAAAAAGCAGAGAGTTCACTCTCTGCTTGCTTGCTAATCTGGTGGGCGGGATAGGATTCGAACCTACGACCCCCTAGATGTGAACCAGGTGCTCTACCACTGAGCCACCCGCCCAAAAAAAATGGTGACCCCAGCGGGATTCGAACCCGCGTCGCCAGCGTGAAAGGCTGGTGTGTTAGACCGCTTCACTATGGGGCCACTTAACCTTGGACAGACCTTGAACAATTGGTGGGCCCACTAGGACTCGAACCTAGGACCAACCGGTTATGAGCCGGTAGCTCTAACCAACTGAGCTATGGGCCCGTCCTCTATATCAACAGATTCTTTGAGAATCTAATGATCCCTGGCTCCACAAGTAGGACTCGAACCTACAACCTACCGGTTAACAGCCGGTTGCTCTACCATTGAGCTATTGTGGAATTTTTTAAAACGCAAGACGAATTATAACAGAGCCACCCGATTTCGTCAACCAGTTTTTCGATGTTGTTATATAAAGAATTCAGCGGGTTATTTATTCGAGATAATCCTTGAGGCGCTTACTCCGACTGGGATGTCGAAGCTTACGCAGCGCTTTTGCCTCAATTTGCCGAATTCTTTCACGAGTTACCCCAAAAATTTGCCCTACTTCTTCTAACGTTCGATTCCGTCCGTCATCTAATCCAAATCTTAAACGAAGAACATTCTCTTCTCTTTCTGTTAACGTCGATAAAACATCTTCCAATTGCTCGCGCAAGAGCGTTGATGCAGCGGCTTCCCCAGGAGCCATCACCTCTTGATCTTCGATGAAATCTCCCAAATGACTATCTTCTTCTTCTCCGATAGGCGTTTCTAAGGAAACGGGTTCTTGTGCAATTTTCATGATTTCGCGGACTCGCTCGACCGAGCATTCCATTGCTTTAGCGGTCTCTAAGGGGGTTGGATCTCTTCCCAACTCTTGTAAAAGTTGTCGGTTGATTCGAATCAATTTGTTAATCGTTTCAACCATATGGACCGGAATTCTTATGGTGCGTGCCTGGTCGGCGATTGCCCTCGTTATGGCTTGTCGAATCCACCAAGTGGCATACGTAGAAAATTTATAACCCTTGTGATAATCAAATTTTTCAACAGCCTTCAATAAACCAAGGTTCCCCTCTTGAATCAAATCCAAGAGTTGCATTCCACGGCCTACGTAGCGTTTTGCAATACTGACGACAAGACGGAGATTCGCTTCCGCCAATCGTTCTCGAGCGATTTCATCACCTTGCTCCATGCGCTGCGCCAAATCAATTTCTTCATCAGCTGTTAATAAATCAACTCTGCCGATTTCTTTAAGATACATACGAACGGGATCTTCCAAAGAAACACCATCCGGTATGGTCAAGTCAACTTCAATGACCGGCTCTTCCAATTTCTCGAAATCTTCGTCCGGTACTTCCAAAGGTTCGATTTCTTTTCCTCGAGAGGGTAAACCGGCTTCCATATTGAGAACGTTTTCGAGTTCTAAGTAGAAGCGTTCAATCTGTTCCGCTGTCATATCAACATTTTGTAGTTGATTCGCTATTTCCTCGTATGGAATCTCACCAGTTTTACGAACTAAATCGATGATACTCTTGATGATTGGCTGATACGCCACCATAGGTTCTTCGTTTTTTTCGGAAGGGTTCAGGCCAAGATTCGCGTTCGGAAAGGATAGGCTTTGAACTTCGTCTCCGGTTTTGGTATTCTTTTCTTTTTTTACATTAATTTCGGTGGTTTGCTTTTCACTCACGGCCTTACCCTCCTTCCCTTTACTATCTGAATGATTTGTTTCAACGCTGACGCCCCAACTTCCTTTGTAAACCTTGAATTTGCTGTAATAGATTTGCCATTTTTGTCAGATCACCTTCATGTTGCAACAAATCGAACTGACGAGTCAACTCCTCGAGTTGCTTTTTTGTTCTTTGCTCTAGTAAGTAGGTGATACAATCTTGAAGAGCTTTTTCTTGATCCATCTCTTCTGTGAGATCTTCCATTACTAATTTTGCAATGAAGCTAGAAATATTTTCATCTTGCGAAACGGTCAGTTCGCTACCGATGCTCAACTTTCCTTCCTTCCAACTTGGCCAAAATTCCAATAATAAAGGTTGAAAAGGCGGGTTGAAATCCTCAACTGTTAACTTCTCGGTTATTTGCGTTCCGTAACGAGGGTTTCTTAAAACTAATCGGAGTAGCGTTTCTTCAGCAATCCGACTTCCCTGAAAAGAATCGACCCCGTTTGAAGCCTTGATTTCGTCGAGTGGTTTAGAAGTTCCTTCTTTTGCAGTATATCCGCTGTGCCTGCTACGTTGCTCTTTCTGTATCTCACGATAAATTGCATTTTCGGTGATCTGGAGTGTTTTAGCCAATTCTTGCACATATCCGTCAATCTCAACCGGAGAGTCACTCTGAGACAAGATTGCTGCGAACTCGCGCACATAGGCGCTTTTTCCTTCTACAGTATCCATTGGATATTTTTCTTTTAGGATTTCAATATAATACTGGTACATCGGCAAAGACGATTCTATGACCTTCTGCTTGAAAAGATCTCCACTATGGTTTCTAATGTATTCATCAGGGTCTTTTCCGTCAGGAATTCTAGCAATATTTACTTGTAGTCCTACTTGCCTCAGCAATTGCATTCCCCGTTGTGTTGCTCGTTGTCCTGCTCCATCGGCGTCATAACATAAAATCGCCTTCGACGTAAATCGTTTCAACAAACGGCATTGATCCAGTGTCAACGCTGTTCCTAAACCGGCCACTCCGTTGGGGATTCCAGCTTGCCAAGCCATGATTAGATCCATATACCCCTCGTATACAATGATTTCCGGTAAAGCTTTTTGATGTTGTTGCTGTAAAAGATGTGTTCCGTACAGACTTCTACCTTTATCAAAGAGAGGTGTTTGAGGTGAATTGAGATATTTCGGCTGCTCATCATGCAGCACTCTGCCTCCGAAAGCAATGCATCGCCCACGCTGATCAAAAATCGGAAACATAATTCTTTCTCGAAAACGATCATAATATGAGTCGCCTTCGGTTTGCTTTACTGCAAGACCTGCTTCTTCGAGAACAGAGAACGAGAATCCTTTCTCAACTAAGTGATCGCTCAAATTTCTCCAACCAGAAGGAGCATACCCGATTTTGAAGGTTTGTATCGTCTCCTCTTGAAGTTGACGTTTGATTAGATATTGTCTGGCTTCTTTTCCTTCCGAATGATATTGCAATTGATGTTGAAAGAACTCCATTGCTGCTTGACAAACATCCAAAAGTTGTTGTCGACGACGCAAGTTAGTTTCATCGACTTCGTAACCCTCTCCTTCTGGAATCGGAATCCCGGCTTGTTCTGCTAATTGTCTTACAGCTTCAACAAAAGTTAGATTATCACGTTTCTGAACATACCCAAACAAATTTCCTCCTGCTTGGCAACCGAAGCAGTAGAACAATTGGCGTTCGGGATCAACGGTGAAGGAGGGGGTTTTTTCATTGTGAAAAGGACATAATCCCAAATATCGATTTCCCTGCTTTTTGAGTTGAACAGTCTCACCAACGATGTCAACAAGCTGAACTCGATGATTAATTTCATCAATGATTTTTTCAGGAATCCTTCCCGACAAGCAAATCCCTCCTTCCGATGTTATCGACGACTATGACTTTTTTTGTCCTTCGACCCAATCAATAATTCTAGTAGCGGTCTCTTCGATTGCTCTGTGCGTTACATCGATCGTATAACATCCTAATTCTTGATATAATTGGCGTGCGTATGCGACCTCCTGCTCAATACGAGTTGGTAATGCATAATTCGCCTGACCCATAAGACCTAAAGTTTTAAGACGTTCCTTGCGAACCTCAATCAGTTTTTCCGGTGAGATGGTCAATCCGACGATCTTATCCTTGCTAATCAATGTCAATTCTTTGGGAGGTCGTAACTCTGGCACAATGGGGAGATTCGCAACACAATATCTCTTGTTTGCTAAATACATGGCTAGTGGTGTCTTTGACGTCCTAGAAACCCCCAATAGAACGATATCTGCTCGTAAAAATCCTCTAGGGTCTTTACCATCATCATACTTAACAGCAAACTCAACAGCTTCGATTTTCTTAAAATAATCTTCATCTAAACGATGCATCAGTCCTGGTTGAAAACTGGGGCGTTCTCCAGTATATGTTTCGATTGACTGAAGAACCGGCCCCATGATGTCCAATGCCGTCACACCCAATAGTTCAGCAGTCTCCTTAACAAAGGTTCTTAGCTCCTCCAAAACAATGGTATATGCTACAAAAGTTCCTACTTGTTTTGCTTCTCTTAAGATACGCTCTACTGTCTCTTTTTCAGAGACATTGGTTACTCTTCGTAATTCCAAGTTCCCAGTATTCGGAAACTGAGCCAAACAAGCTAAAACCACCCGTTCAGCCGTTTCTCCAAATGAATCCGATAAAATATAAATCAACTTTCCGTCACTGCGTGCCATATTCGTGCCTCCTTATTAGTCCTGTTGTTGATCATTAGCAAGCCATTGCTCATAAAACAAGCTGGTGATATTGGTCTTGCTAATTGTTCCGATCACAAAGAAAGCGCGCTTAGCATTCTTATCTGCGGAACGAACGACCGGTATAGCATCAATTTCGTATTCAATAAGCCGACTCACTGCTAAAGATAAAGGATCTTCTTCCATTACAGAAACCAAATGATGCAATCGTGTCATTACCATCCCAATCGGTAATTTATTCAAATCAGCCCCACCAATGGTCGCTTTCAGTAAGTCTTTACGAGAAATCGCTCCCGTTAAATGATCTTGATCACTCACGACAAAAAGTGTTTCTACATCTTCCAAGAACAAAGTAACAACCGCATCGTAAACACTACTTGTCTCCCGAACTACTTGCACTGGACCAAGAACATCTTGTACACGAAGGTTTGCATAGTTTCTCTGATTACTGGGGTTGCTAATCCCATCAAAATAGTATCCGACTTTAGGCTTAGCACTCAATACACCGGAGCGAACTAAAAAGGTTAGATCCGGACGTAGGGTTGTCTTTTTCGTCCCCATACGTTCAGCGATCTCCTCTGCTGTCAATGGTCCCCCATGGCGTAATAAGCTGACCAGACGATCTTGCCTTTCTGTCAACTTCATTGCACACCTCTCCTTCGAATCAATATGGTATAATATTGAATTATACATCACATTGAAGAACTCCTTCAATAAGTACTTGCTGTTAATCCCCAAGGAAATAGATCATATAATCCGTACAGAATGAAGAAGCAGAAAACATCTGCTTCTTCTACTTTTTTATAGTACTCTATTGGGGTTTTTTCTCCTCTTCACAGCATGGTTCTTCTTCACCACAACACGGTTCTTCTTCACAGCAGCAGGGTTCCTCTTTAACGTCCTGTTTTACTATCTCTTGAGCCGGTTTACCGGAACGTTGAACCTCAATGGTTACTTGTGCAAACAAAGCCGCAATAGCACCAATCGCTGCTAATTGTGGTAATAGGATCACACCCGCAGTACCAAATAGGACAGGAATTTCTAAAATCAATTTGTCCCCTTGTTTTATGCGAATCTTGGTTGCGTTGCCCTCAGCAATTAATGATTTAACTTTCTCTATGAGGTCACTTCCCCGAGTAACGATTTCTTCTTTCCATTGATCTGACGCCGCTACTACTTTCTCAACTTGCTCACTTTTTTGTGCTTGTGTTTTTTCTTCTAAATGGACCAAAGCACCTACGAGATCACCATCGCTGATTTCTAGTGCTTCTCTCGCTTCTTTGTACCCAACTCCCATTCTCTGGCGAACTAAATCGATTTTCTCCAAAGTGATTTCTTGTCTTTTAATGTCTTCCATTGTGTTTTCCTCCTTCATCTTTGTTCTCTCATTCTTTAGACTCTTTCAAGTTTGACAATGTTTGTAAAAACACAGCCGACTTCGGGAGTCCACCAAAAGCTACCTGAAGTGAACCATTGAGTAAACGTCTCATTTCTGCCATGATTTCAAGTTCCGGGTTTTGCTGAATCAGCCATCGACTATCATTTCGGATTACTGAATTCCAAAAAGTTAAGGTATTACTGTTTACGGCTATTGCAGATTTTGTATGAGAACATTGATCACAACGCAATCCACCATCCTCAGGATCGAAAAACCAGTCCGATTTCATTGGTAGAATCATGGGACGATTACAAGAATAACAATTCGACAATGTTGGGGCGTATCCCTGCAAAAGAATAAGCTTCACCTCAATAAAAATACGCGTCAAACTTAAATTTTCAAAATTTTGTAATAATTCTAGTGCCGTTAGCAGTAGGATAAAGTAATCTCGAAGTTCCGTTGCACCTTCTGTTGCCGTTTCAAACAATTCACTTAAATAAAAGGCATACGACATCTTGTCAAGGTCTTCTCTTAAGAAGCGAAATGAATTGATCAGTTGCCCTTGATTCAAAGTATCGAGTTGATTTCCTTCTAAGATTTGTACATCAATATGGGACAGAGGTTGCACCACCGCAGCTAATCTGTTTTTGGGTCGCCTTGCTCCTCGAGCGATGACCCTAGATTTCCCTCGCTCATAGGTCAAAAGAGTCAGAATTCTATCGGCTTCGCCGAATGCTTTCGAATTCAAAACAATTGCTTGCGTGTTGTAAATAGCCATATCTTAACCTTTTCTATAGCCAAGTTGTTTGAGAAAACTTTCGTTATCACGCCAGTCTTTGCGAGCTTTCACCCACAAGGTCAAGTAAACCTTACTGCCAAGAAGGTTTTCTAAATCTGCTCGTGCTAAACTTCCGATTTCTTTTAACATGCTTCCTTTTGCACCGATAATAATCCCTTTTTGTGATTCACGTTCCACATAGATTGTTGCTTCAATCACAATAATATCTTCT
Source organism: uncultured Eubacteriales bacterium (assembly GCA_964425745.1). Classification (GTDB taxonomy): domain Bacteria; phylum Bacillota; class JAAYKD01; order JAAYKD01; family JAAYKD01; genus CALCNS01. The sequence continues at coordinate 58,066 of CAYRNW010000013.1, forward strand.
TTTTCTTTCATCGACTCTATATCGACCGCGACCGAATGAGGAATTTCATCCCTTGTTAAAAGTAATGCCTTTTCACGGATGATTTCCGCCGCCAAAAACCTTTCGGGATGATCAATAATGATATCATCGGGATAGTATTGAGGTCCTTCGGGTAATAACTGATATAATGTATCAGTCAATTCCTCAGTGAGATCCCCATTTATAGCTGACATCACAAAAGATCGGACCACAGGTAGACCTTTTCCGTATTGACGTATCATTGTGTCAAAATCCGCATCTGAAGAGGCTAAATCTTTTTTATTGACAACTAAAACGACTGGGGTATTCGCCGTTGCCAAGAACTGCCGAATCATTTGGTCACCTGTTCCTACTTGCGGACTGTCGGCAGAGACAACATAGAGAATTAAGTCTACCTCTGAAAGAGTATCCACCGCATACTTGTTCATGCGTTCTCCCAATTGATGTTGAGGTTTATGAATACCCGGGGTATCGAGAAAAATAGCTTGTCCCTTTTCTGTACTCAGGATACATTGTATTCTATTTCTTGTGGTTTGTGGTTTATCTGAGACAATGGATAACTTCTCCCCCATCAATTGGTTCATCAAGGTCGATTTTCCGACATTCGGCCTTCCAATTATGCTAATGAATCCAGAGCGATAACTCTTAAGTTCTGTCATATAATCTCCTTACTAATAAATTCATCGTTGCAGTTCTAAGAACATTAAAATCTGCTCTTGTTGTTTCAGCATTTGTTCTAGAGCTTGATCTCCCTCTTGGTCACCGTGATCATATCCTAATAAGTGTAATAATCCATGTGCCGTTAAAAAAGCAACTTCTCTTTCGAAGGAATGCATATAGTCTTGCGATTGTGCCTGTGCAACATCGAGAGCGATGACAATGTCTCCCAGAAGTCGGAAAGAAATTTCATCGATTTCCGGAAATTCGATTTCTCCTTCCTCTTGTGCAAAGGATAAGACATCGGTAGGTTTATCCAATCCCCGATACTCGAGGTTTATTTCCTGGATCTGCTTGGCATCTACCAAAACAACAGAGAGTTCAACCTCCTGATCAATTTTTTCGATTCGTAGCCCGTGTTCAATAACACGTCTGATCAGATTCTCCAGATTTGCATCGACTGCAACGACATCCTGTTGATTCTCAATATAAATCATACTTCATTCTTCCTTTATTTCTCTATGCTTTTGGTTTCTGCTTCCCGCATCATCTGTTCAGGTGTTGCGCGATATTGGACCCGCTTGTGATACATGCTGGTCAATCGTTTGACTAAATTCTTTTCTACTGCCGTGATTTCGCTCATACTCAAAGCAGAATGATCTAATTGTCCATTGGAAACTCTGGAACGCACTAATTTTGCTACCATTTCCGCAATCTTCTCTTGAGTAGGCTCCGGCATAGACCGAATCGCAGCCTCACTGCAATCTGCTAACATGAGAATAGAAGCTTCTTTGCTAATAGGAATAGGCCCAGGATATGCAAAATCATCTTGATTGATGGGTTGATCTCCACTTTGCTCTTTGGCTAGATTATAAAAATGTCCGGCTCTCAATGTTCCTTGGTGGGTCGCGATAAATTCCGTGATTTCTTGTGGGAGCTGATACTCTCGGGCTAGTTCTAGCCCTTCTTTCACATGTGAGATGATAATGTTTGCCGACAACTGTGGTGGTATGCCTTCATGAGGATTGTCCCACTGTGTTTGATTTTCTGTAAAATACATGGGGCGTTTAATTTTACCGACATCATGGAAGAAAGCTCCAGCGCGCACCAAGAGCGCGTCGGCTCCGATCGCTTCGGCTGCCCCTTCTGCTAGATTTGCTACCATCATGCTGTGTTGATAGGTACCTGGCGCATCCATAAGCAACCGCTTCATCAAAGGATGGTTAGGATTAGCAATTTCCAGTAATTTCAATGGTGTTAAAATTCGAAAACCCATCTCCAAAAAAGGTAACACCCCAACAGCCAAAACCCCGGTCATCAGCCCCAATAAAGCACCCCACATCACCTGATAAAGAAGAGACGGACTAAATCCCGAGTTTATGATCGATACAACCCCAATCGTTCCGATCCCAGATAGTCCAATCCAAACACCTTTTTTGATAAGTTCGGTTCGCTGATGAATCTGATCAGCACCTAAGACTGCCACCCAGCTCGTCACCAAGAAGGTGAGAAAAGATTGAATATCAAAATTAGCCAGAACCCCTGCCAAGACACTAAGCAAGACTCCGGCACTGAGTGCAAGATGCCCATTAAATAGAACAGCTAGAATCAAAACTGCAGCTGCAACAGGAATCAGTACCGAAGGTAATACCGTCATCAGACCTCGTCCCACTAAGAGCGTCGTCACAATCACCAGCGAAATCGATAACAGTAATCTTGGCTGCTCCAAAATCGATTTTTCGTTGAAGTAAAGAAAAATTACAAAAATAAGCATCATTAAGAAAACCAGCCCCGAACTGGAAACAATGGTTGTCCAATCTAGTGTTGAGTCAAGCATTCCCAAATCGTTGAGTAAAGCAAGATGCTGTTCAGTAACGATTTGACCGGTTCTAAGAATGCTCTGACCTTTTAAAATCATGACTGCTTCAATTTTGTTTTTAGCGATTTCTCTTTCTCGTTCCGTTGCTATTAAATTGGGTTGTACATTGACTTTAAGACTCGCTTCCAGAATATTGTACCATAAAGTTAGATGCCATGTGTTTGGTAACTGGTCGGTGAGCATGGACATTCCTTGACTTTTTGCTTGAGCTAAGTCCGCTTCTTTGACACCACGATCGTAAATATTCGACAAAACTGCTGAAACGATACTAGCTTCAGCCGTAAGTTGTTCTTCCGTTAAGGATAACAATAATTCCCGATCTTCCTCACTTAAAAATTGGAATCCCTTTGGTAGATTCTCTTCCAAATATTGTAAAGCAGTGATTGTTTCTGTTGGAGAAAGGTTTTTGGCTTCAAGGACTTTCTCTAACAATAAATCCACATTGGCAAGCGAATCTGACTGAACGGCTGTACTGACCTCCCAGATTGTTGGAACCGCATTCATAGCATTCTTCTGCAGTGATTCCGTGCTGAGACGATCCACAATCGTTCGCGAAGCGATAACATCCAATGTACTGGGCTGTCCCAATTCCAATTGTACCGTCTGAGGCAAGATACTTGGTGAAATAATTGCTACCGTAATGACCCAAGTCATAAGACCGATTAATAGTTCTGCCAGTTTTGTGCTAATTTTGAATTTCGCATTTTTTAGCATGTTAGGTGGGGTCTTTCCCTTTTCCTGCTGCAATCCCATCACCTCCTTTGGTGCTAATCGTCGGATGCTGGTACGATTCAAAGGCTTGAATAACGCGTTGTACCAACCGATGCCGAACGACATCGTGTTCGGTCAAATAAACAAAACCGATGTCTGAAACATTTTTCAGTACTTGCTGCACTACGATTAGCCCACTATCGGTGCCCTTCGCAAGATCCACCTGAGTTATATCCCCTGTGATGATTGCTTTTGAGCCAAACCCTAATCGCGTCAAAAACATTTTCATCTGTTCGAGCGTCGTGTTTTGTGCTTCATCCAAAATGATAAACGCATCATCCAGTGTTCTTCCTCTCATATATGCCAAAGGTGCTACCTCGATAATTCCCTTTTCCTGGTAACGTTGAAAGTTTTCCAGGCCAACCATATCATAAAGGGCATCGTAAAGAGGTCGCAGATAAGGGTCCACTTTCTCTTGAAGGTCTCCTGGTAGAAAACCTAGTCTTTCTCCTGCCTCCACTGCCGGACGACACAAAATAAGTCTCTGAACTTGTTTTTCTTTCAAGGCAGCCACTGCCGCAGCCATTGCTAAATAGGTCTTACCGGTTCCGGCAGGCCCGATTCCAAACACAATATCATTTCTTCGTATGGTATCGAGATACTCTTTTTGACCAATCGTCTTGGGACGAACCTGTTTCCCACGAATCGTTGTAACGATAACATCATTAAAAAGATCTACTAACTGCTCCAGTTGTCCCAATGAAGCTAACTTAGCTCCATATGTGACTTCTCGAGAACCGATAACAATACCCTGTCTAACAAAGCTTTGCATCTGCTTCAAGAGTGCTTCTGCCACTAATACCTTTTCTTCTTCACCCCGAATGTGTAATTGATTTCCTTGAGGAAAAAACTCCACTTTCAATACATCGGTTATAACTTTCAAATATTCATCATGGTATCCGCAAAGAGCCATCGTTTCTTTACTGTCACGAAAAACCATTAATCGATCAAAGGTTTTAGCCAATACGTTTCCTCCTCTATCAAGAAAAGCACTGTTGACAGGCTCATCGAGACGAATTTATTATAGTAAAATCTTAATTAATTTCGACACCCTACTACGATTTCCTTCTTACAGCAGTGATGTTAATGCTTATAGAAATTCCCAGTGATTCAATTCACTGGGAATTTGCGATTTATATCTTATTCTTAAGCTTCCGGTTCTTCATCATAATCGTCAGAGTCATATTCGATAATATCTTCCACTTCAATAACCGTATCTCCCACTAATTCATACACCGAACCCATCGCCACTTTTTGCCAAGTGCGACTGAGCTGGCGATAACCATCGATTAATTCTGCTTCATCTGAGGTCAATTCATAGGTTAAATTCTTGCCACCGATTTGTTCTCCGGTCAATAAATAATGGGTTTCTACACCCAGTACTCGCGCAATTCTTGGAATTAAATCCGCCGAAGGAGTGGATCCTTTTCGGCGCCAGTTTGCAACACGAGAAACCGGCACACCGATTCTTCGAGAAAACTCAGCTTGTGTGATTTGTTTGTTTTGCATGAGGACTTCAATTCGTTCAATAATTTTCATGATTAGGTCAATGACGACCATTCACTCCTCTCACTCGTTTTGAGGTTCTTTACCGTACGAATGCAAGTATAACATACCATAAATGATGGTGCAAGGTATTTTTTGTAATGTTATTTATCGAAAAATATAGCAAAGAAGGGACATTTGCCACATTATGGGCAATAGTCCCTTCTTTTATACGTACGTTTTATTGCTTTCTATAGAGAAAGCAGCACCTCTTTTACCATTTGGCTGACGGTTTTTCCATCAGCTTTTCCCTTGACCAAGGGCATCAAAGCTGCCATGACTCTTCCGGTGTCCTTAGCTCCTGTTGCTCCTATTTGATTCACCGTTTGCACAACGAGTTCGCGAATTTCCTCTGCTGTAAGTTGCTTTGGAAGATAATTCATGAGAATCGTAATTTCGTCGGCAAGCCCTGCGGCATACTCAGGTCGAGCCTCACCAATTTCTTCGATGACGTCTTTGCGCTGCTTGATTTCTTTCACAAAAATCTGCAGCACATCATCGTCTGAAAGTTGACGCATTTGATCCTTTTCCACTTGAAGAATTGCGGCTCGGACCATACGAATGACGGCTAGTCCAGCTTTATCCTGAACCTTCATGGCTGTTTTCATATCGAAAACCAACCGTTCTTTTAACGTCATTTTTTTAATCCTTATCCTTACTTAAACTTACGTTTACGCGCTGCCTCAGCTTTCTTCTTCCGTTTTACGCTGGGCTTTTCATAGTGTTCCCGCTTTCTGGTCTCTGCTAAGATACCGGAACGCTGGCACTGCCGTTTAAAACGGCGCAATGCGCTTTCCAATGTTTCGGTTTTACCTACTTTAATTTCTGCCATATGATTTCCCTCCCTCCGCTGTCATGAATTGTCCCGGATAAAATTATCTGGACGGTTTTGGGAAAAAGCAGAAAGATCAAACTGCACGTAAATTGAGTATACAAAAAAAACATGATTTCGTCAAGCATTATCCTAAGAATTCTGATAATTCTCTTCCGGCTAATAAATGAAAATGCAAATGTCGCACCGATTGCCTGCCATTGGGCCCCATGTTCGTTACGATTCGATACCCGGCTTGATCCCACTGATGTTCTTTTGCATATTCCTTAATCTTATAAAGAATTTTTCCTAAAAGCTCTTGGTCCTCGCTGCTGATCGCATCGATTCCGGCAATGTGCTTTTTAGGGATCCAAAGAATATGAACAGGGGCTTGTGGTTGTATATCATTAAAAGCCATCATGTCATGATCTTCGTATAGAATCTGAGAAGGAATTTCTTTCGCTACAATTTTACAAAAGATACAGTTGTCCATTAGAATATCTCCTTACTATTAAATTTCATCTTATCAATGATCTCTTTCGCAATGTCAACATCAGAGAAAGGTATTACATGGTCTTTGAAAATCTGTACATGCTCATGCCCTTTCCCTGCAAGGAGAACGGTATCTCCAACTTGAGCACGATTCAAAAGTGATTCAATGGCCTTACGACGATCGACTTGATATTGAACATGCGTCGTATTTTTGGGGATTCCTGAGCGAATCTCATTGATAATACTCATAGGGTCTTCAGAATGAGGATCATCAGACGTTATAATTACATCGTCAGCGAGACGGGCTGCTAGTTCCCCCATAACAGGGCGTTTGCTGCGATCTCGGTCACCGGTACAACCAAAGGCTAACCGAAGCTTGCCTGAGGTGAATTCTCTCGCCGTCAACAATGCTTGTTTTAAGCTATCTTCTGTATGTGCATAATCAACAATGACCTGAAAAGGTTGACCCATTTGTATTTGTTGGAAGCGACCGGGTACGCCCGGAAAATGTTTTATTTTATCAATGATTTCTAGTATGGGAACTTTCTCAAGCCAAGACACTGTAAAAGCGGCAAGAAAATTATAGATATTGAATCGTCCAGGTAGAGGTAACTGAATTTCATATTTTCCTTCGGGACAACATAATTGGAACTGGCTTTCGTGGGGGAAAAGTTTGATCTGTTGAGCTTGAATTAAATTTCCATCCTTCAAACCATATGAAAAAACAGGGACCCCACATTGTGAACGGATAAAAGCCGATGCAGGATCATCACCATTGACAATCGCATATTTTTTTCCTTTAAAAGACAGGTCACAATTCCCGAGGCGACTAAATAGTAAGCTTTTAGCAAGCAAATAATCTTCCATCGTAGCATGAAAATCTAAATGGTCGTGGCTGAAATTCGTAAAAACTGCAACATCAAAATCGATACCTGCTGCTCTTCTCTGTGCTAATGCATGCGAAGAGACCTCCATAATCATTGCCGAAGCTCCTAAGTCAACCGCTTGCCGCAACTTTTCTTGCAAAGGAATCGCCGGCTGTGTCGTGTACTTGGATTCTTCTTGGTATGTACCCACTTGAAATTGAACCGACCCCATGAGTCCGAGCTTTTTTTCAGCGGAAGACATGAGATAGTGTGTCAGAAAGGTGGTCGTAGTTTTACCTTTGGTTCCGGTAATGCCAATCATGCGCATCATTTGTGAAGGTTCTTGGTAAAAGCGGGAAGCAATAAATCCTGTTAATGCCGAGGTATTTGAGGTAACAGCTTGAACAATGGACAAATCTAAGTGTCGCTCGACCAGCAAAGCAACAGCGCCGGCTTCTAGGGCTTTATGTGCATAATGATGACCATCTACGGTCAGCCCTGTTTCCGCAATAAAAAGAAAACCCTTTTGAACCTTTCGCGAATCCGATGTTATGCCGAGAATCTCCGGGTCAGAATTAGCCGACAAGGTGATTGGTAAATCTTTTAATAAGGCCGAAAATTTCATTCTTGAACACCTACCTATTGGAAAACGCACCCTAGGGTGCGTCTTTCTTGTTTTCTTTATTAAGAAAATAGCATAAAGTCGCTAAACCCACTGCTAAATCTTCATTGCGAACTTTTACTTCGGCTGGGACTTGCAGTGAAATCGGTGCAAAATTCCATATAGCCTTCACACCGTTCGCTACTAAAATATCGGCAACTTCTTGCGCAACCACTGCGGGAACAGTGATGATCCCAAGATGGATTTCATTTTCTTTTAAAAACGATGGCAACTCGCTGAGTGATTTAATGGGTGCTCCTGCAACTTCCTGACCATATTTTTCAGGATCGATATCAAATAATGCAGTAACTTCTACGCTGTAACGTTGAAAACCGCCATAGCTGACAATCGCAGTTCCCAACCGTCCAGCACCAATTAGAACCGCTCTTGTATTTATTGTAAAGCCCAAGAGTTTAGCCAATTCACTCATGAGGTATTCGACGTTATATCCAACACCAGGTCGACCAAATTCACCAAAATAGGCCAAATCCTTGCGAACTTGAACGACATTCACACCAACATCTCTTCCGATATCAACAGAGGAAACCGTGATGATCCCTTTATCTTTCCATAGAGAAAGACTTCTAAAGTACAGTGGTAATCGTTCAAGGGTAGGGCGAGGGATTTCGGCAATTTTCACAAAAACCATCTCTCTTCCATTAAAATTGTTGCTTTCCATTAAGCCAACTAAGAAAGATTGTGAATACTTTCTTCTTTCTACGTTATAATACCATTTTGAAGCCGTTTTTACAAGACCAATTATAGAAGAAGATCGGTTTTTATTTCACTTTCATCTTTTTTTACTCGAAGTATATGATTTGCCAGCTCAACTATTTGGTCTGGGCGGAGAACTTCCCCCCGAAGCGCTGGCGAATAGTCCAATTCTTTGAAAACCATACCAAGCTCTTCTGGTGTTAGCTTCCAATGAGGAGATTTCAACAAAGCATTCTGCAATGTTTTTCTTCTTTGCCCAAAAATCGCTCGACACGTAAGCTCGAGCATCTCTTGGGAATCGATCGACGACTGCAACTCCAAACTCGGTGTTATTGATATCACCGCAGAATCGACTTTGGGTGCAGGATAAAAGACTGATCTCGGAACAGCACAAATCCATTCTACTCGTGAACCGCTTTGCACAAACACCGATAAGCTTCCATAACTATCGCTTCCTGGGTTTGCAACCAACCGCTCACCCACTTCTTTTTGTACCAAAATCACCATCTTTCTCAACACAAATGGTGCTTTCAGCATTTCTTCTATGAGTGGACTAGTGATGTAATAGGGCAGATTAGCAACCACTGTAACTTCTTCATTGGTTGAATACAAAGCCCTCCAATCAGTCTTTAATGCATCGCCATGAATGAGTCTAATATTACTGTATTCTTGAAAATGCTTCTCGAGAATTGGAATCAACATTGTATCGATTTCCACTGTCGTTACACTCTTTGCTTGGTCCGCTAAAGCCAAAGTCATCGTTCCTAACCCGGGACCGATTTCTAAAACAGAAGCTTGCTGATTGATCATAGCCGCCTCAACGATTTTGTTGAGAATATTCTCATCGACCAAAAAGTTCTGTCCATACTTTTTTCGAATGGGAAATTTATACTCATCGACAATTTTCTTGATCTCGCTGGGAGAAGTAAGCTTCATGGGCTGATCAACTCCTTACTTGATTCAATGGCATCCAGTAATTCAACTGGAGTGATTAAATAGGTGTTTAACTGTTTGCAAAATTTCTTCCCGTTGCCAAAACCTATTTTTAATCGTTCCGCTACTTTCATCCTTAACGACTCACTTTGGGGGTATCCTGTTAAGTGTAATCGATACAAATCCAACATTGTGAAGGTCTCCCGAACAATCAGCGACTCTTTTCGTGTGACCGCCAGTGCCTGACGAATCGCCTCTGGGCTGGCGTTCTCAACACCAATATCCCCTTGCCGTTCGGCTTCTGATTTTGATAAATAGGCATGCTCCACTCCGGGGATTCTCTTTTGTAAGCAACGTCGAATGACCTCTCCTGTATAATCAGGATCTGTCAGAATGATCAGACCTCGCTTTTCTTGAAGAAAATTCAATCTCTGAATTAAATCCTCGGTCAAAGCAAAGCCACCGGTGATCTCAATGTCGGCTTCCAACGCATTGAGAACTGCTCTGCGATCGTGTTCCCCTTCAACCACAATTACCTGGTGGAGTTTCATTGTTTCACCAATCCAAAAAGGGTTTCTGTGTTGATTCGGGTCAGATTCGCCGCTTCCTCAACTGAGATTTGGCGTATTTCTGCTATTGCTTTGGCTTGCTCTACCACATAAGCAGGTTCGTTTCGTTTGCCACGATATGCTTGCGGAGCTAAGTAAGGGCAATCGGTTTCAATTAAAACACGATCTAACGGAACAAGGGAAGCAATCTCTTTGAGCTTATTGGACTTTGGAAAAGTGAGCGGTCCAGCAAAGGAGATATAGAATCCCCATTGTAAACAGAGCTTCGCCATTTCCCAACTTCCAGAAAAGCAGTGCATGACTCCACCTCGGAGATACTTGGCTTCTTTTTTGAGGATTTCCATCATATCTCCGTGGGCTTCTCGGTCATGAACGATAATTGGTTTGTGAAATTGTTTGGCTACATCAATCTGACGCAGGAAAATTCGTTTTTGCTCTTCGTGCGGAAAATGGTCCCAATGATAATCCAATCCTATTTCACCAATCGCCACGACAGCCGGTTCGGCAACCAAGCTAATCCATTGCTCTTCGTTTTGATCAAAATTCTGCAAATCGCTGGGGTGAAAACCAATAGCGGGAAAGATCGATTCATTCTTTTGAGATAACTCGATGGCAAATTCTGATGATTCTAAGTCGCATCCGATTTGAATCATCTTTTCTACACCCGCTTCTCTTGCTCGACGAATGATCTCATCTACTTCACCTGTAAATTGACGAGCGTCAAGATGAACATGAGAATCGATTACCCGTACCATTATTTCACTCTCCAACCACTTTGGGCTTTCTTTTCCGGTTGTAACAATATAACGCTGGTATGTGCATCATCGGAAGCCGCTAAAAGCATTCCATTGGATTCAATACCCCGGAAGGTATGCGGTGCCAGATTTGCTACCACACATACTTGTCTTCCAACCAAGTCTTCTGGCGAATAATACTCTGCGATCCCGGAAACAATAACACGTTCGGTCTGACCTATACGAACTCTCAATTTTAACAAACGATCGGCTTTGGGCACCTTTTCACAAGCTACAATCTCGGCAATTCTAAAATCAATTTTCGCAAAATCATCAATTGTAATTTGAGGTTTCTGGTCTGGTAAAATGTTTGTTTCAACGATCGTAGTTTCAACAACCACAGTTTCTTCATTCATATCTTTCACGCCTTTCTCGGGTTGAATCATTTCTTTTTTTCGACTTTCTTTCTTGGCTTTTTGAGCTTCTGTTTGCTCGGTTTCAATTCTCGGAAATAGAGATTCTTCTTTTTTGACACGGGTTCCGGCCGGTGTTTTTCCGAATACTTTCAAAGATTCCCAGGTCTGTAAGGGGGTTCGTCCCATTAACCCTAATTGTCGTAACATTTTAGGCGATGTTTCCGGCATAAAAGGTTGTAGTAAAACGGCAACAAATCGCAAGCTTTCAGAAAGGTTATATAGAACCGTCCCTAATCGTACTTTCTTGTCCATATCTTTTGCCAAAGACCAAGGTAAGGTTTCGTCAATATATTTATTGCTGCGGTCAATCAGTTTCCAGATTGCAGCCAAAGCGGTATTAAAATCATTCCGGAGCATTGCTTCATGAACCATAGCTGGTGTTGAAACTGCAAGATTGATTAATTCTTGATCAATCAATGCAGACTGCTTCGGAACTTGCACAATTCCTTCGAAATATCGCTCCTGCATGGCTATGGTTCGGCTCAAAAGATTTCCCAAATCATTGGCTAAATCGTTATTAAAACTATTATTAAATAACTCCATGGTGAAGTTGCCATCGTTTCCGGTAGGAACTTTTGAAAGTAGATAATGACGTAACGCGTCGGCCCCGTACTGGTTGATCAATACGTTTGGATCAACCACATTGCCTTTAGATTTGGACATTTTATCGTTGTCAAATAATAACCACCCATGTCCATAAATCTGATGTGGTAAAGGTAGATCCAATGCCATAAGAATAATTGGCCAAATGATGGTGTGGAATCGAATGATCTCTTTTCCGACCAAATGCAGGTTCGCTGGCCAATACCGTTTCATCAATTGATCCTGTTCGGTCGTATACCCCAAAGCAGTGATGTAGTTTGGCAAAGCATCAATCCAGACATAGACGGTATGTTTGGGATCGAAGGAGACTGGAATACCCCAATCGATGCTGGTTCTTGAAACACAAATATCTTGCAAACCAGGCTTGAGAAAATTGTTGATCATCTCATTGGCTCTAGAAACCGGCTGAATAAACTCCGGATGCGCTTCAATATGCTCCATGAGTCGCTTCGCATAGTTTGAAGCCCGGAAAAAGTAACTCTCTTCTTTCAGCCAAGTAACAGGCCGTCCGCAATCGGGACAAACATTCCCCGCTGCCAACTGATGCTCTGTCCAATACGCTTCACAAGGAACACAATAATGCCCTTCATAGTCTTTTTTGTAGATATCTCCTTGATCGTAGAGCTTTTTGAAAATTCGTTGAACCGCCACGTGATGATGTTCGTCCGTGGTGCGAATGTACGAATCATAAGATATATTGAGTTTTTTCCATAAAGCCTTAAACTCTACATCTAATGAATCGACGAACTCTTTGGGGCTCATGTTTAGCTTGGCTGCATTTTCTTCGACCTTCTGCCCATGTTCATCGGTGCCGGTCAAGAAATAAACGTCATCCCCGATGAAACGATGGTATCTTGCTAAGGTATCTGCCATAATCGAACAATAAGCATGACCGACATGGGGCTTTCCACTTGTGTAATAGATTGGTGTTGTTATGTAATAGGTCTGGTTCATGAGGAACATCATCTCCTTTTTCTTTGTATAAAAAAACCCCTCGCCCGTAAGGGGCGAGAGGTCGCGGTACCACCCTTGTTCAACAGATTACTCTGTCCTTAACACAGTAAGGTGAATATTCTTTTTCACCTTGCTACACCGGTATAACGGCCGTGACCCGTCCATGGCTCATTTCTCAACTCACCATCGCTACTCCAAGACCATGTTCCGCATCATGATTTTGTCTGGTTTCAGCTTGTCAGACTCTCTGTGAAAATCAATGAAACGTACTCTTCTCTTCAATGCTTTGTGATATTATAACTTTTTCTCGAAATGATGTCAAGGTAGAAGTTATGACGTCTCTTTCTTGTGTTTAATCTTATGAAAAGCGTTACCATTTAAGGAATCCATTTACTTTTATCAATTTTTAAAAGAAAACTGGTTTTTTCTGTAACCATTACGAATTTCTTTTATTTCTTTCAACAGGTAACTATTGACATTTCTTCCTCAATCAGGTAACTTATTAATAACAATTCGCATTATAAAAAGGAGGGTAATTATGAAAGCAACCGGAATCGTACGTCGAATCGACGAATTAGGTCGCATCGTTATTCCGATGGAATTACGTCGCACACTCCATATCAGTGAGAGAGATGCCTTAGAGATTTTCACCGATGAAGACACCATCGTTTTGAAAAAATTCTCAGCCAGCTGTGCATTATGTGGTCAAGAAGGCAATCTTATTCAATACATGGATAAACACATCTGCGCTTCCTGCAAAAAGGAAATTCAGAACATGCAATAAAATCACCTAAAAAACAGAGTCCTATTCGAGAATAGGACTCTCAGGCTGTCAAAAAAGTCCAGAGGAACGCGAGTTCAGCTGGGCTTTTAGTAATG
>CAYRNW010000014.1:0-66127 GCA_964425745.1 uncultured Eubacteriales bacterium
TGGTCATCGGCTTTTTAGTCGCCAACGAAAGCATCAGCATCTTAGAAAACTGCAAAAAGTGTGGCATCCCCATTCCCTTAAAACTCAAAGAAACCATCGACCGCTTGAAAAATACCCCTTAAAGGAGATCAACCATGCTCTTACTGCAAGGCCACTTGGCCGAAAACAGCTACGACGGCTATGCCCCGCATCATCATATGATGCTACTCAATCTAACCTTACCCGAATACGAAGCCTATTACAAAAGCACCGGCAACATCTTCCCCAATGCCAGCCTAAAAGATAAGATTCTCAACCCCTGGCGCAGTGCTTTGGTAAGAGAACTCTTGCAAGCAGCCCCAGGAGGCTATGACTACTTAAGCCTCACTGACCCAGAACACGCCAACCTCTATGCCTTCCCCAATCTACATGATGGCGTCGATGTCATGCCGTTCTCTTTGTTACCTCTCCCGGCATTGGGGAGTTACACATCCTCTTATGTAAACGGAAACGGCGTGCGCTCCAGCTGTTCTCTTTACACTGTAGAGAAGATCTTACCCGAGCCGTATACTCACCCGGTTGGTTACTGCTGGGTACGCTGTGGAAATCTAATCCTACCCGGAGTGCTGATTGATGGTCAAAGTTACCTCTCAGTTCGCAGCATCTCAAATGTTGACCGCAGTAAACCACCTCAGTGGGACAAAACTCGGTTGACCGTTACGCTCTATTAACAAATAAAGAAAACAAAAAGCAAGAAGTTCGCAGTTTGTTTACAACTGCTGACCTCTTGCTTTTTATTGTATACAATTGCTTACACGCTGCAACATTCTGTGCATGTAGTGTAGAGTAGTGTAAAGTATGGTAATGGTAGTGTAGGGTAAAGGGATGGTAATACGTTCTCGGTATGTACAGCAGGGCAAACAAAGCCCCCTGCTCCTTAGAAGCAACCAGGCACTTTCTACCCAACCACTAATTTATTCGTCTTTTTTAAAAACTTTGCTGGGATCGGTCGATCAAGTTTCCAGGTTATATTCATGGGTTTACTGCCTTCGTGTTTGACATAATTAGCAGAACCGAGGTAAGTGTAAGGTGCAGTTCCGGTTTTATCATTTTTGAATTCACGTACAAAGAGTAGAATCTTACTCCCCATTCTTCTGTGGTTGATGTACCTTTGTCCAGTAGGAGCGGTGTCTGGAGTTGTGCTCTGACTCTGCCAATGAAATAGCTCTTCGTTTATGGAATAATCATTGTACATCGTTGTAGGAGAATAATCTTTGTTAGACTTATTTAAGGTTATGAAAAAAACATCCAACTTCTTATCGGGTAACCATTTCACCCCTTCACGAACATTGCTTGGTGCCATGTAATCCAAGGCTAACAAGATCTGATCCCGGGTATACGAGCAATGCAAATCCAAGGGACAATCAAATCCTAAATCTACTGATTCGTCTATAAAGTCAATATGGTCAAATTTATACTTTAGTACATCAATTAATTCAGCCAACATTACCGGACTATTAATCAAGGTGCGTTTTTCTCTTACAATTTTGTCGCTATTCCAGTCAACAATTACCTCTCCCCAAACAGAATAATGAAACATCTGCAACATTCGTCGTTCCAACGGCGAAAGTTCAGAAAAATCAACCTTCTCTAAGCTAGAAAGAATTCTCAACAAAAAAGTTATCCAACGTCGCGAGTCAATCGCTGCGACGCGTCTCAAAGATTTGGTTAATAGAGTCTCAGCAGGTTCGGTGAAAGAAACTTTAACTCCAGCTAACACACATAATCGAGCAAAGCTATTATTGGAATAGATTGTTCGTAGATCAAGACGGTAGAAGTTCACAAAATTCGCCAATGTTAAAGGTAACCCGCTATCTTCCTCAAAAGTTTTGATACGACTTTGGAGCCCGCCTTTCTTCCCAAATGAGTTCTTGATATTTTCCAGAATCACTTCAGTAGCCTTTTTCTCCAACTGTATATAACATCCTTTTGGTACTGATACGAACCCATTCTTCAACTCATATTGAACGCTGTGCCTGGTATTTGAGAGTAAAGCAGCAAACTTTTCTTCAAAATTATACTTCTTGTTCGCTTGACCAATGAAATCGAAGACAGTCAAGCATTCTTTTCCCTCAGAAAGCCGTAAGCCACGTCCCAATTGTTGGAGAAATATAGTAAGTGACTCCGTTGGACGCAAGAATAGAACCGTGTTCACTTCCGGTATGTCTACGCCTTCGTTGTAAATGTCAACAACAAAAATAACTCTTATTTCACCAAATACAAGCCGCTTTTTTGCAGTATTCCGTTCTTCATCCGGAGACTGACCTGTTAACGACATGGATGGTATTCCACGTTTGTTAAAGTGCTCTGCCATGAAAATTGCATGCTCAATGGAAACACAAAAGCCGAGTGCTTTTAATTC
Source organism: uncultured Eubacteriales bacterium (assembly GCA_964425745.1). Taxonomy (GTDB): domain Bacteria; phylum Bacillota; class JAAYKD01; order JAAYKD01; family JAAYKD01; genus CALCNS01. Next base: position 2,402 of record CAYRNW010000014.1, read on the forward strand.
TCCAATATCGGTAACATATTTCTCGAGGGACTGTATGATGTGATCTGCCCGGCGTTCTGCAACGGCACGATTGAAGGAGTACAGATTGCTTAACTGACTCTTATCGTAACTTCCTCTTGTCCAACGAAGTTCACTCAGATCAATTGTGTCTGAGACACCAAAATATTGAAATGGGGCGAGCAATTTTCTGTCTATAGCTCCTGGTAACCGGATTTCTGCAGCAATACGGTCGTCGAAAAAATCAAGTATACTTTTTCCATCCATTCGTTCTGGGGTGGCTGTCAGTCCAAGAAGAATCTTCGGTTTAAAATGGTTGAGCAATTTCATATAAGTGGGAGCCGCAGCATGGTGGAACTCATCCACTATGATGTAATCATAAAAGTCCTCAGGTAACTTTTCATAAAATGCCTGAGAGTTGATTGTTTGTATCGAAACAAAAAGATGATCAAGACTCCCCGGGTTAAATCTACCTACGAATAGCTCTCCAAAATTGGGGTCTTTCAAAACGCCTTTAAAAGTATCTATGCTTTGTTTCAATATTTCCTCTCGATGCGCGACAAAAAGCAGTCGATTCAGCGTACCACTGTTTTCCTTGCAGAAGCGACGATAATCAAAAGCAGATATCACGGTTTTTCCAGTACCAGTGGCTGAAACAACCAGGTTTCTGTATAAACCACGCACGATTCGCTCGGCATTGAGATTATCCAGTATTTCCTGTTGGAAGGGATACGGATGAATATCCAAAAAGAACACCCGTGATCCATCGTACCCCAAATTCTTTTCTGCTTTCAAGGCAAGAATCAGCCGTTCGTGCTCACTCTCTTTGTAGAATTCGAATTCGCTTGAGTTCCAGTAACTTTCGAAGGTTGCTGTTATCTTTTGAATCGTACTAGATAAATCCTTAGCTGTAACCTTAACATTCCACTCTAAACCACTCGAAATTGCGACATTGGATAGGTTTGATGAACCAACATAGGCAGTTGTAAAACCTGTGTCTCGATAAAAAACATAGGTCTTAGCATGGAGACGCGTGCGCTTTGTATCATAACTTATCTTTACTTCAGTGTTGGATAACTTGGCCAGTTCCTCTATCGACTTGATGTCTGTAGCTCCCATATAAGAGGTCGTAATAATTCTTAAGCGACCCCCGTTTTGTGTAAACTCTCGCAATTCATCTATAATGAGACGAAGACCGCTCCACTTGATGAAAGAAACCAGTAAATCAATTTGATCGGATGAAGAAATTTCCTTTTTTAATTCCGAAAACAACTGAGGTTCATGAATTGCCCCGGTAAAAAGACTACTCTGTGCGACGGATGTTTCCGGGCGGTTCATATCAGAAGCTGTTTTTCCTAGTAGTAAGCGAGGGTCGTTTTCTCGCAATAAAGCAAGAAGCAATTTTGCTCGCTGATCTATGCTCAGCGAGTCAACGTCTGCTTCTTTTGTTATATTCCGTATAAGATCGATGATTTGATTCACAAGGCTGATTTGGGAAGAAATATCACCGCCATTGTCCAGTACTCGATCCAATCCTTTATGTAAAATTTCTGACAGATAATTTGCTAAAATCTTGGAGGATTCCGCTTTATCAATTGGTCCAAAAAACTTACGAGCATCAAGAAGACTTGAAAGCTCGCTATTGATTTGTTTATTGATAACTTGTTCGTATATGCCGGGTTTTAACATATTCCGCCTCCTTCAAAATTTTAACTTTTGGTTTATAGTTTTGCCAAGAATAGGTCATAGTTAAGTGTAGCAAAACATTAAATTTCTTTTCTTTCATTCAACAAATGAAAAAACAAACCCTTTTATTATTTCGAAATCGGTTACCTAAAATCCCCCCCCCCCAACATAAAACCCCCTCGAGCATTACGCTCGAGGGAGTTCGTTACCGTTTTCTTCTACGACTCGTTATTCAATTTCAATTTTACGGTTGGTTGTGGTTTGGGTTTCTTTGGGCACGGTAATGCAGAGCACGCCTTCTTCAAGTTTGGCTTTGATTTCGCCGGTGTTGACGTTGGCTAAGCGGATGCTGCGGCTCATAGAACCATAGCGGCGTTCGCGGTGAATAAAGTTCTTTCCGTCTTTGTTCACTTCTTCGTTGCGGCGGACTGTAATGCAGAGGTTGTCGTGTTCGACACCCAATTCAATTTCCTCTTTTTTGACGCCCGGCAACTCGGCTTCAATGCGGTACTCGGAATCGGTCTCTTCAATATCAATTTTGAAGGTGTCTTTCATTAAGCTGCGGCCTGACAACATGTTATCGCTGAAAAAGTCGTCAAGCATGTTGTAAAAATCATCAAAACTTGAACCTGTGCGTGCGAGACCGGTGTTCCTTCTGTTAAATGGAATCAGTCCTGACATGATCAACAACTCCTTTGTAAAATATTTTTGTTAGCACTCTCTCTTGATGAGTGCTAATTATTTTATACCACCAGAGTCCTCTTTTGTCAAGATTGTTCACAAAATGTTTAAATTTTCAGTGCAATCAACGCCTCTACAATACTCGCATCCCACTTACTTCCGGCACCGTGCTTCAGTTCGTCTAAGGCATCTGCACTGCTGAGAGCCGCTCGGTAGGGGCGGTCCACCGTCATGGCAGCGTAGGCATCGGCCACGGCAATGATTTTAGAAGCCAAGGGAATCTCGTTTGCTTTGAGTTGGTTCGGGTAGCCCTTGCCGGCTGGTTGTTCATGGTGTGCCAAGACCCATTCGGCTATTTGGTGAAACTCCACCGCATTGCTCAGGATTTTAGCGCCTTTTGCGCTGTGTAGCTTCATAATCTCCCATTCACTGGGCGTTAGTTTATTTGGCTTGTTGAGAATGCTCTCATCAATGCTGATTTTTCCAATATCGTGCAAATAACCGGCGTAGCGAATTTTTTCAACCATTTCCGGCTCCACGCCTAAGGCTATTGCCAATTCTTCACTGAGCTGACCCACTTGTTCGGCGTGTAGCTTCTCATAGGCAGATTTGGCAAAGAGCGTTTCCATAATTGCCTGTATGGCACCGGTTCTAAAACTGCGGCTTTTGTAGTATTTTCGGTTATACATAAAGGCTTCCGACTCTTTCAAAAGCCAGTTCAAGGTTTGGTCTTGATTGTGCTGAATGCTGTAGCCCAGGGAGATGCTCAGGCTGCGCAGTTCATTCTTGGGGTCCTCCTGGTGAAAGATTTGTTCCAATTCACGGACCAGTTGCTTTAGTTCGGCTTCACTGGTCTGGGGCACCAAAATGGCAAATTCGTCGCCGCCGATTCGAGCCAAATGATGTTCCGGTTTCAAGGTGGCTTGCAGGGTTTGCACCAAGGTGCGAATGGCCTCGTCTCCTTGGTGATGACCAAAGGCATCGTTAAACAATTTTAAGCCGTTAATGTCGCCCATGATTACACCGAGGGGGAATTGCTGCCCGCTTTCGGCCAATAAGCCAAAGGTTTCTTCAAAGAAGCGGCGGTTATAAAGCCCGGTCATGTGGTCGTGGTATGCCAAATATTGAATTTGCTCTGTGGCTTTGATTTGCTCGGTGACATCAAAAAGGATAGTGAACAGCCGCGTCTCGCCACCAAAGGGGACCGGGCAACTGAAGAGGTCTACATTGCGGATTTCGCCATTTTTGAGTTTATGTTGAGTGGTGAAACGTCTGCGTTTGCTTTCTAAAGCACTAACCCGCAAGCGCTCCGAAACCACTTTACCTTCGGCGTTGATTTCATACATGTATTTTTCTAGCATTTCTTTTCGGCTGTAGCCATAGAATTTTAAAGCTGCTGGGTTGACATCGAGCACTTTGCCTGTAGAAGCTTCCAATAAGAACATGACGGCTTCATGGTTGTTGAACATCGCTTCCATGCGTTCTAAAAGGCGAGCCGTGCGGCGCTCTTGCATACGCCGGTTGACCGCCATCCAGACTCCGTTCATTAGGGAGGTGATTGCGGCCACGTCGTGTTCACTGTAGCCATTTTTTTTATTGGAGAAGCCCACTAAGGCCACGATTTTATCCCCTTCAAACATGGGTAAGGTCATCAAGCTTTTTACAGGACGATGTTCAAACGGTAAGTGGTGCTCTTTTTCTGCAAAAAACGGCTGCTCTAACACCAACGTTTTTCGTTGACGGACGGATTCTCCCCAGAAACCGGCTTGGTCTAAGCTGAAGTAATTTTCACTACCGTCTTTGATGCGGAAGATTGCGTCATGCGAATAATGCGCAAAGAGTTCAAACTGGGTGCTCTTTTCCTCGTATAAAAGAATAATTCCACATTCACTTTCGGTTAGCTTTAAGGCTTCCGATAACGCATAATCCACCTGTGCCCGTGTGTTCGAAAAGGAGCGGGTCATGCATTCCGTAATAATGCGGTTGCTTTCTGCCATCTTTTTCAACAATTCCCGCTGATGTGCAGCTTCCGTGATGTCTCGAATAAAGCCGCCCACGCCAATTTTGCCATTTCCCAGTGGAACCGGAAATTTGCGGTTTTCATAAATACGGTTGCCGTTTTGCTCTTCGCGAATGACAACCTTTTGATTATGCACAACTTCCTTATCGGACTGGAGGCGTGCTTCTGCTTCTTCTGCTCCCATAAAATCGTGGGCTTGCTTCAAGATAAACTCTTCTTTGCTGACCCCGCGTGCCTTGGCAGCGGTTTCGTTGACGATGACATATCGGAATTTCTCGTCTTTCAAAAAAATCTTATCATCGCTGGCGTCTATAAAGGTTGCAAAGGTTTGCTTCATTTGCTCGGCTTCTTGCTCGTGTTCTACCTGCTTGGTTAGGTCTACAATCGTGGTTAAATTGTGCGAGGTTTGGGTTTCGGGGTTAGTATATAACGAAACATAGGCTTCTGCCCAAAAGACTGAACCGTCTTTACGCAAATAGCGTTTGACAATACGCCCTGCATCGGTTTTCCCCATGACCATATCTTGAATCAGCTGCTGTGATTTTTCCACATCTTCGGGGTAGGTGAGGTCACTCCACTTTAGACTCGACAATTCCTCGGCTGTGTAGCCGAACATGTCACACATAGCCTGGTTTGGCAGCAGATCCCCCGAAGATAGGGTGAAGGCTTGCCCAATAATGGAATTGTGGAAAAAACTCTGCACTAAGCTACCGTGAAAATCGGGGTTTTCACGGATTTTTCTTTCAAAAAAGTCTTTCCCGAGCATAGTTTCGGCCTCCTCAAGGTAAAACAGCCGGTCTCCGTTACGCGGTCTGTTACATTTATAAACTAGTAATTTCGTTCTGAAACCCCATAATTCCTTTATTTGGTAAAGAAACGTCCGGAATATTCGCTAAAAAAAAGCTCCCTTCAAAAGGAGCTTTTTAGATTCAGTTTTAAGTCCTTAGTCTCGGGCTCAATTTCTATGTATAGCAGCGCCATTTCGTCCTCGGTCATGCTGTAATACCAAGGGCTGTAGTCTACCGTTACTCCTTGGAGCCCCAGCATTTGGCTGACGCGGTCGGTGAAAAACAAAAGGCCTTCTGCATCTTCAAACTTGAGGTCTTCTACGATAAAGCGGTAGCGGCCGTCTTTTTTGACATATTCTTGAGCCTCGTCACAAAAGCGGTTGTTGATTTGGGAACAGCGCTGTTTCACCAAGGCGAGACTGGTTTCATCGGTTTGTTTAAGTGTATCGATGCTCACCTGTAATGCGGTACCATGCGAGTAGACCGGAAACACGCGGATTTCTTGCGGCTGGACCGGGGTCTCCGGCACTTCCCCGCAGAAAACCCTTTCCTCAGTTTTAGAGCAACAAAACAAGCTCGGTTGTGGCTCTCCTTCACAGAAAGCCAAAGCTTGAAAGAGGATGTCTTCTGCATCTGCCGGGTTCAGCAACGCATAAAATGGAGCAAAGGTCGCTGTTTGTTTGGCAAGGGTAAGGTCTAGCCACAGAGAGCCCACCGGATTCTCAAGAACAAAGCTTTTCATCTGTGCGAGCTGAGAGGCCTCGGCTTGTTCTACCACCAAAACATCGGCCTCGTTGGTCGCCTCAAGGTAGAACTCTGCTTCCAGAGGCGCGCCTTTGATAAGCAAAACTTGCTCAAGTTGTTCCAAAAAGCACCCCAGTAGCTCCTTCGCACGAGGGGTATCGCGAAGCACGCTCAAACGAGCGGTGATCTCAAACGTCGCTGCCATCGTCTAACCCAAATACGCTTTGAGCAACAACCAGGTGTTGACCAAGGCATCTATATGCGTGCGTTCGTAGCCGTGGGTGGCTAAGACCCCGGGGCCAATACAGCTGTGTTTGACATCGTAGCCGGCGGTAATGGTAATGTCGCTGTCGGAACCATAGCCGGGTAAATACATGTCTAGAGCGTAAGCAACGCCGTTTTGTTCAGCTGCGTTTTTGAGCGCGGTTACGGTTTCGTAATTATAGGGGAATCGCGCATCTTTGACGGCGATGGAGACCTTCTTTTCACTAGAATATTGGGTGGGACCCACCGGTCCAATGTCTAAGGCCATGGCTTCTGTTACATCGGCCGGAATCGCATGGGCGCCGCCATGATTGATTTCTTCAAACATGGTGAAATTGGCCCAGACTTTTCGTGAAAGTGCCACCTTCTCTTCTTTGACATATTTCATATAGGTGAGCAAAATGGCGACTAAGGTTTTATCATCTAAGAAACGGCTTTTAATGTAGCCCGATTCGGTAAAGGTGAGGCGGGGTTCTAGGGAAACCGAATCTCCGCAAGCAATTCCCAAAGCAAAGACGTCTGCTGCGGTATGCACATCTTCATCTAAGAAGACCACCACATTTTTATCGTAATCGGCCAGTGCAGTATGCACATCTACGGCGGTGGTGTGTTGACTGGGGCTATCCTTTTGAATCACACCGGTATAAATTTTGCCGCAACGCGTGCGAATGCGAACGTTTTCGGTGAGCCCGGAGTAAGCCCGTAAGCCCCCCACATTCGCAACCACCAGATTCCCATTGGGACGAATGTATTTGACCATTAAACCGATGGTATCGGCATGCGCCATGACACAAACCCCGTTGCCCTCGCCGCCTAAATCGGCTAAGACACCGCCTTTTACGGTGTGTTTGGGTTCAAATCCAAGGTTTCGAATCTCTTGGTCCAAATAAGCTTCAATCTCATGGGTAAATCCTGCAATACTGTCAATGGCCATTAGTCGCTTCAATTGCTCTACCATATAGAGCTTATACGGTTCTTTCAAGGGTTCCACTCTCTCTTTCGTTATTTTCTCTTTCGTTATTCGCTTGTTCTTTAGTCGGTCTTTTGTTTTCCTTCGACTTCGTTCCAGAAGTCCTTCCATAGCGCGCGAACCATATCACAATACTCTCCGGTGGGGGTCTCCGCAACCACTGCCTTAATTTCTCTGATCTGACTCAGCACCCAAGCCTGCATGCTCTTACTGCTTGGCATATCTTTTGCCTGACGCAATAATTCGGTAAAAAGCCGTTTCACCTCCTCAAAATTTCGTTGATAAGCAGCAGCGATTTGCTGCAAATCCTCGGCTTTTAAGTATCCGGGAATAATCTCCGGACGGGTGATTTTTTGTTTAACTTCAGTATAGTGTTCAAGTTCAAAGACTTGTTTTTTGATTAAACTCTCGGCTAAGGTTTCGGGCTTTTCTTTTAAGGGCTGCTGCAGAGCGTCCCAGGAAATCAGCGCCAGACCGGCACGGTCCAAAACGTCCTTTTGCCCCAGCACTGCACTTAAGCCTAAATTCGCAGCAAATTCTTCTACGGTTTCCCAAGTGAAATCCTCGGCCTCTTCTGTGTAACCCAAAACACGTAAGAGCAGGGTCACATATTGTTGCTCGGTCAAAACGTCGTCGGCGCCGAACCGTCCATCTTCATAACCCTTAATCCATTGTTGTTTGTTGGCAAAGGAAACATAAGGGTCTGCCCAAGGTTGGATGTCAGTAAAAGGATGGCCTTCGCTCTCGGCCAGTGCTGCCTCTTCGTTACCGGTGAGGCGAATCAGCATGACCAGCCCTTGGATCCTTGTCGGAAGAGCTTCCAAAGCAAATCCCTCATCGGTGCCTTGAAACAAATCGAGCTCCGATAACGCTACGGCAATCTCTTCCGCTGCACTGTTTTGTTTGGGCGCGGCAAAAAGGGTTCCCGCAAACAAAAAGCTGAGAAGCAAGCACCACAGAACCAGTTTACGACTCATTTTGATTCCTCCTTTGCACCAAAGTCAGGTAGCCGCGCTTTTTTCGCTATGAAGATTGCGAATTCCTCCTTTTTCTTCAAAAAGCGAAATATTTCACAGACGAAGTATTAAGAAACCCATTTATCTGGTATTTTCTGTGGATTTTCAGCCGCTTTATTTGTCGGTCAATCCAAAATAACAAAACCGATAGACTTATTTTTATTAACCTGACACTTATTATTTTTAACATATCCCTTGACATCACAAAAAGCGTATGATAGAATGCAATTGATAAAAAAAGTTCGTGGTTACGAACTAAGAGGAGGATTTGAGAATCATGGAAGAACAAGTTTTAGCAGAACAGATCACAGATGTATCTTTACCCGAAAGCAAGCCCGAAGCGCCCGCTAAACGCAGCATGTTTAATAAGGATTTTGTGCTCATGTGGCAAGGCGCCTTCATCTCCTATTTCGGCGATATCATCTATGGATTAGCCATTAGCTACTGGGTTTTACAAACGACTGGATCCACTGCCCTCATGGGAACTTCGGCAGCATTATCTTCACTCCCCCGAGTTCTTATCTCTCCCTTTGCCGGTGCGTTGGCAGACCGATTGGACCGGAAGAACATTTTAGCCCTTACCAATCTCCTCCGTGGAATCCTCATGTTCATCATGGCCTTCCTGACTTTCCGCAACCTTCTGTCGGTACAGTTTGTCATGTTCTCAGCCTTCTTTATCTCAGCAGCCGGGGTCTTTGCCAGCCCTTGCATCGTCAGCATCATTCCGGATTTAGTAGAGAAAGAAGATGTGGTTCGAGCGAATTCCATTCGAAGTGCCAGTTTCTCTGTAGTCGACTTAGCCGGGAATGGCGTGGGAGGATTTTTAGTCAGCATTCTTGGTGTACCGCTTTTGGTTTTGCTAAATGCATTTAGCTTCATCTATTATTATGGGTCTTTACTCTTTGTCAAAGTACCAAAGCGGCACCTCTCTCTTGCACATCAGCAGAAAAATATTTGGGTTGATCTCAAAGAAGGAGTCATTGAGTTCTTCCAAAACATTGGCTTACGCAACACGTTAGTCGCTTTTATGTTAGCAAACTTCTTCTCGGCAGGAATTTTCAGTCTGGCACTCGCCCTTTTCTTACAAAGAGGATTCAATGTTCAGCAATATGGTATTCTCATGTCCTTTCTTGGCTTAGGAGCCTTTATAGGGATGTTCGCGATTGCTTTTTTGAAAGTTCCGATCAAATATTATTATGCCATTATCACTGGTGGGTTTACCTTCATGGGCTTCTGCATGGTAGGCCTCATGTTTACTCATAATTTTGCCCTGAGTTGCCTGCTCATGTGCTTAGGGATGATTGGAAACAGCATGGCGAACGCAATTTTGAACTCTGTCTTTATTTTAGGCGTTGTGCCTGAAAAGCGAGGTAAGCTTTCCGGTGTGATTTCTACAATGAGCAATAGCCTTACCCCGGTATCTTCTATTATGTATGGTGTGCTGGGTGAATTCATCTCATTATCTTTGCTGTTTGGAGTTGGTATCACTTTAGCATGTGCCTCCATTCTAATAGTCATGATGCACCCTAAAGTAAAAGAGTTTATCTTACTAGAACCGGCGAAAGCTTCTTAAAGATTGGAGGACTTCTATGCAAATAATGATTCTTCCTCAATTGGAATTGATGTATGGTTTACTCGCAACTGGTCTATATAATGAAAAAAGCCGTAAATACTACGGCACGGAGTTAGTTCGGCTGAATGCCGGCCAATATAGCAAAGAAATCGCCAAATTCTTTAAACCTCATTTACGCCACCCAGTCTATGTTCAACTCAGTAAGATGATGGATTTCGGCTTTTTCTTCAACCGTCCGGTTGAACTCATGCTGGCGGTCAGCGAACCTCCGGAGTTGGCATGGCGCGAAACCCCTTCTGAAATCCTCCTAAAATACAGTGGTGGCATGGAGCAGCTGAATCTTCTGTTGGAACTAATGAGAGATTTTGCTCTCCGCACCGATTACATGCTCTTTTTTGAGAAAGCGAAGACCTTTTATGAAGAGGATTTACAACTGGTTCATTCTTTTGTTCAACAATACCCGGCGGTTGAGACCATGGAAGGATTCTTTGGAGAAGCGCAAGACAGTTATGCCTACATTATCTCCAAACTCCCGGTTGGAAATTTCGGTATTCACTTTCGCGAACCCGGTGGCAAGCTGAGACTCAACAGTGTGTTCAATGTAACAGAACCGAAGAATGATTCCCTTCACATTGGAGCGTTGAGCTTGAACACAACCTTTCACGAATTCAGTCACCCGGTGGTAAATCCCTTAACGGAAGCGAACCCCTTATTGGTAGAACGTTACCAAAAGGCCTTTGGCCAGCTACAAGCTTACAAACTCCCCGGGATTGCTTCGGGCTATGGGGATTGGCCCGATTGTATCAACGAGCACCTTGTTCGCAGTCTTGCTTGCTACCTAACCGGAAAATGCAGCGGAGAAGCCGAACGTCAACGTTGGCAAGAGAAAGAGGTAGCGAGAGGATATCGTTTTCTTCCCCACATGCTCGAAGCGTTTCAAGACTACGAACAGAAACGTTCTCAATACCCCACCTTTGCTTCCTATTACCCAACACTTTTACAGGTTTTTGAAAAAGAAATCGCTTAAAGCGGTTAATAAAAATTGAGCCAGGGTTACAACAATTGTAGCCCTGGCTCTTGTTTATTTTGAGAGTTTTAAAGAAACTTCAAAGGGTGTAATACTAACACTTGTTCAAGAAAAAGCTGCACAACCGCAGGGTCGAGTTGACCCCCGGCACAATTTTGGAGTTCAACAATCGCTTCTTCCGAGGTCATAGCTTTTTGGTAGGGCCGCTCGTGCGTCATGGCATCGTAGGAATCGGCAACTGCTATGATGCGGGCCGCAATCGGGATTTTCTCGCCCAAGCGCTTATTGGGGTAGCCGTTTCCGTCGTAGCGTTCGTGATGCGCTAATACCCAGTCGGCAATGTCGTGAAATTCCAACGTATTACCTAAGATTTTTGCTCCTTTGGCACAATGCAGCTTCATAATTTCCCATTCTTTGGTGTCGAGTTTACCGGGTTTATTGAGGATGCTCTCTTCAATACCAATCTTGCCGATATCGTGCAGCAATCCGGCAACGCGGATTTTGTTGACCATCTCTTTATCGAGCTTCATACTTTTGGCAATGGCTTCACTGATTTGACTGACTCGTTCCGAGTGGTATTTTTCCCGTTCGCTTTTGGTAAACAAAGTCTCCATGATGACATGGACGGCACTGCTTCTAGAACTGCGATTGCTATAATATTTTCGGTTATACATAAAAGCTTCTGCCTCTTTGAGCAGGGAATCCAATCCGTCCTCCGGCTTACGCTGGAGCCCATAACCAAAGGAAATACTGACATCGGTGCCTTCCGTGGGAATATTCAGGCTGTCGAGTCTCTGCTCTAAAAGATCTAAGTAGGCACGAATCTCTTGTTCATTGGTCCGAGGAAGAATCATGGCAAACTCATCTCCGCCAATGCGAGCCAATTGTGCATCCGCTGGCATCGACTGCTTCATGCGTTCGACCAATGCGATGATCGCTTTATCTCCTTTGGCATGACCAAAGGTATCGTTGTAAAGCTTAAGTCCGTTCATATCACCCATAATCACGCCCAGCGGATAAAACTCTCCGGTGCGCGCCATGCTGTGGAAGGATTCATCAAAAAAGCGTCGGTTATAGATCTCGGTCAAATAATCATGATACGCTAAATAATGGATTTGTTTGGTCGCTTCCTCGCGTTGGGTGACATCGAAAATGATGGAATACAGCATCGTTTTACCGTTATAGGGAATCGGACAACTATAGACATCGACCATACGCACTTCGCCGCTTTTTAAACGGTGTGGAGAAGTAAAACGTCTTTGTCGGCGTAGCAAAGCTCTGTGGCGAAGATCCTCTGCAATGTCTTTTCCCAAGGTATTGATATCGGTCATATTGAGCTTGAGCAGTTCTTCTTTGGAGTACCCGTAGAATTGCATCGCGGCTGGGTTGGCGCTAACAATTCGTCCACTTTCCGGTTCTAAAAGCAACATGACCGCATCGTGGTTTTCGATCATGGCTTGATTCCGTTCTAAGAGCAACTCCGTCTCTTTTTCCTTTTCCTTCTTCTTGATTGCAATCCAAACACCATTCATTAAAACAGAGATGGCCGTGACATCGTGCTCCGTGTATGGAGTTTTCTTATTGGCGAAGCCAATTACGGCTACGATTTTATCGTTTTCAAACAGGGGGATTGACAAATAACTCTGAATCGTAAGGTGCCCAAATGGCAATCCCTTTGTTTGAATTTCAGAGTTCTGGTAATCTTGAATCACAATCGGTCTTCGAGTCCGGATTACTTCCCCGCCCAGGCCGGCCGTATGAAGCGGATATGCTCCTCGAGGTTTTGTCATAGCACAATCATCATCTACCGTATTAGTCCAGATCTTAGGTGTGAATTCCTGTTTCTCTTCATCATAAAGGTAAATATATCCATATTCACTCTCAGTCAAGTGTTGAGCTTCGTGAAGTGCATATTCCATTTGTTCTTCTGCGCTCTGAAATGGCTTAATCATACATTCGGTAACGATACGGTTGGTTTCCGACATTTTTCGTAAAAGCTCGCGCTGATTGACATCTTCGGTAATATCCCGCACAAAGGTTCCCACTCCCACACGTTCCTCATGGAGTGGAACCGGGAATTTGCGAGTTTCATAAATTTTTTCACCAATTCGTTCTTCTGAACGGATGATTTTGTTTTCTCGAAGCGCTTCTTTATCGGCAGATCGAAATTGCCCTGAAATCACGTTGTCTAAAAAATCAAAATCACTGCGACCTTGAATCTCGTTTTTCTCTTTTCCATATTCCTTCGCAACCGCCTGATTGACCACCAAATATCGAAAGTTCTCATCTTTAAGAATAATTTTATCTTCGCTGGCATCTAGAAAAGTGACCAGCATTTTTTTCATGGTTTCCAGTTCAGTCTCATATTGCACCCTTAGTGAAATATCAATGATCGTCGATAAAAAGTAAGGAGCCCACTCGGCCGGTTCATGATACACCGTGGTATAGAGTTCTGCCCAAAAACAAGAACCATCTTTACGCAGATAACGTTTAACTGTTCGGGCGGAAGGCTTCTCACCTCTTAACATTTGATCTACATCCAGTTGAGAAGAGGGCAGATCCTCTGGGTGGTTGAGTTCACGCCAATGTTTGGTCGCTAATTCCTCTTCGGTATAACCCACCATATGGCAAAAGGCTTGATTTGCCAACATACTCCCGGAAGCAAAGACCACTACCTGTCCAACCATGGAGTTTTCCAGAAAGCCATGGAAAATCTGCTCGTTTCCTTTTTCTTGCGAGTGCACACTTTGGGTAATAAATTCTTTGAATCTCATAGCAACCTCTCCGATGTTTCACAATTGTATTGTCAAATCCCTGATTTGAAAAAACACACTTCCATATTGTAACAGATATGCGATATTTTAACAAACATAAAAATAGGATTCGCATCCTTTTTGATACGAATCCTACTTCAATATTCGTATAATTCTTTACAGCACTTCAGGGGTTGATACGGAATCTCCGTTGAGATGCCCTACGACCATACAGTTTCTTCCTTGATTTTTGGCTTGATAAAGTAGCTCGTCAACATAACTAAACATCTCACTGGCGGTGTGGTTCACCGGTGTTTCCACAAAGGCAACCCCGCAACTAACGGTCACGGATACGGTTTTCCCATTTTTCGTGAGTGCCATCTCTTCTACACTACGTCGAATCTTCTCGGCTAGTTCTGTTGCACACTTTTTGGTGCATGGCATGGTATAGACGAGATATTCTTCCCCTCCCCAGCGACATAGGAGATCTTGAGGCTTCAAACAAGAGGCAATGGTTTCGGAGACTTCTTTGAGCACATGGTCACCGCAGGTGTGGCCAAAGGTGTCGTTCACTCGCTTAAAATGATCAATATCGAAGAGCATCATAGCCCCCGGGGTTCTATACGCTTTCAATAAAACTTTTTGGATCTCGTTGTCAAACCAAAATCGATTATGAATCCCGGTCAAGGGGTCTGTCACCGAAATGTACTCATAGCGTTCTTGCATTTTTCTCAATTCTTCATGGGTGAGAGATCGGATTTTCTCAAAGCTGATTCCCACAATAAAAAAGCCGAGATAAAGAATTGGAAAGCGGAGCAGAAATGTCTGGGAATAGTCATAAAGCAAGAGCTCTTGGCCCAGAGGCAGCCAAAACAGAAAAACTAGAATAAGGAACATGGAAGTGCTGATGATGGCGCCCGTTTTCATCCCAAACAAGAGCATACTAAAAGCAGGTAGTATAACAATCCACATGGGGCTGAATCCCTGAGCAGCTCCACTCACCGCAAGCCCGATTAGCAGAACCAGCATCACGGTTGCAAACAATATTTTCAAACCAGAAGATGCTTGCTTTTTCCGATACACATGTACGCTGATTCCATAACAGCAAATGGCAAACGCGAGTGTTGCTGCCATGAGTGCATACTCATGAGTGCTGAGGTTGATCAACGACATAATCATAGCAATCGTAGCTAAAACGGCGGGGAAAAAGATCATTTGTACATAATAACGGTAGCCGTCTTCTGTGAGACGTTGCAAGCGTTGCTGCCATAACGAATCGGGACGCATCGACCTCACCTACCGTTTCTAATTTAAACCAGTATAGCAGTTCGTTATTAAAAATCTATTAAAGATTATCTTTTTTTTATTTTTTATGCTACAATAGGAGTCGTATACAGGGAGGTGAGAGGGGATTATGAGAAAAAGGCTCGGGATGATGTCATTGCTTTGCCTTCTCTTGCTGATAAATGTAACCGTCATTGCCACTTCTGTTGTCATCGCTCACCCCTTTATTACTGAGGGTGTTTTCGATTTGTCGTCCTACTCGTTTGAACAGGAAGGACCAGTCTCCCTGAATGCTCCTTGGGCATTCTATTGGAATGTTCTTCTCCCCCCAGATCAAATTCAAGAAGCTACTCCTTTGGGCTATTTTCCCTTGCCTTCAGGTTGGATGCGTTATACCGAGTTGGACCTGCCGATTCATGGTGTTGCGACCTACTCTCTTCTCGTGCAAGGGGTACCTACTCCAGCAATCTATGGTCTTCGCGTGCCGAATGTGTATTCTCAATATTCTCTTTGGGTCAACGGCAAACTGTTACATGCTTGTGGCAGCTTTGCGGATCAGAATCCAGTTTACTTACATCCGCAGACTTTTTATTTTGAAACGAGCTCTACCCAAATTGAACTGGTAGTACAAGTAGAAAATCGCGAGCTCAGTTATGGGGGCGGAGTGGGTCAAAGCATTCGTTTCGGTCCTTGGCAAGCCATTCAAGATGAAGATCTTTTTTATAACAGTCTTGATTTGTTCTTGATTTCTGTCTTCTTTTTGAGTGGTGCTTATTTCTTAATCCATCACTATTTTCGTCGCCATAACAAAGAATTATTATGGATGGGTATTCTGTGCTTGACGGTTGCATTGCGCAATCTTCTTTCCAACACAACCTTACTCATGCAATATCTTCCGGAAACTCCCTTTTGGCTCGGTTCCAAACTGATTATGCTCACGGTCCCGGTCATGCTTGGGTCAATGTTGCTTTATACGCGCCAACTCTACCGCATGGTGACGCCGCAACGTCTTTTTCTTCTTTTCTTGCTGCTTCATGGGGGATATGCCCTTTTGGTTTTGTTGACTTCCTCCACCTTTTATGTTGCTGCCTTTACTCCCTACTTGGGAGTGGTTGGATTGACCTGTGTGTTTGGTCTGTGGATTGGGGGGCAAGCCCTTCGGCAAAAGCGGGATGAGGCTTCCTTCTTCTTTTACGGAATGTTAATCTTGGTGACCGGTGCCGTGCTGGACTCTTTGGTCTATTTGGGGATTTTGACCAGCCGTTATCCGTTTCCGTTTGCACTTTTCGGCTTTATTTTTCTGCAAATGCTATTATTGGCCAAACGTTACAATCAAGCTTTTTTGCGTAGCGAAGG
Organism: uncultured Eubacteriales bacterium; assembly: GCA_964425745.1. Taxonomy (GTDB): domain Bacteria; phylum Bacillota; class JAAYKD01; order JAAYKD01; family JAAYKD01; genus CALCNS01. The sequence goes on from CAYRNW010000014.1 coordinate 18,561, forward strand.
CCTGGCCGCTGATTTACGTCATTCTTTAGACCGTGTGATGAATACCGAAACCGCTTATATGGGAGCGCAAATGAAACCTCATTTTGTCTTCAACGCCTTATCGACCATTGCAGAGTCTTGTTCAACAGAGCCTGCCAAAGCCGAGGCATTGATTCTATCGCTTTCCAAATATTTGCGTCAGACCTTGGATTACGAACGCTTGACTGGGTTTGTCTCTTTGCAAAATGAAATCGATTTGGTTCATGCCTATGTGGCCATTGAGAAAGCTCGTTTCACCAACATCGAAGTCGTCTGGCAGCTACCCGAGCTGCTACCCGTTTTGCGAATTCCGCCTTTGACGTTGCAACCGTTAGTAGAAAACGCCATAAAACACGGCTTGCGGGGAAAACGCAAAGGGGGTCGTGTTGAAATTTCGCTTGAGGTCAGAGAAGGATCCGTATTCTTTACGGTTCAAGACGATGGCGTGGGGATGTCCGAAGAACAAATCGCCTCGTTGTTACAACCTCCTCAAGGGAGCCAAAGCATTGGTCTTTACAATATTCATACCCGTTTAGTGCGTTTTTACGGAAAAGGGTTGCAGATTCATGGAGAACCCGGGGTAGGAACTTGGGTGCATTTTGAAATACCGAAGGGGGAATCTTTATGTTCCAGACCATCATTGTCGACGACGAAGTAGCTTCCCTGCGTCGCTTTGAGCGAATCGCTACTTCCGATGATCGGATTTCACTGGAGGGCCGTTTTCAGTATGCTCAAGATGCCCTGAATTATGCCAAAGAAGCCCAAATCGATGTGGCCTTTATCGATATTGAAATGCCTGAAATCAACGGCTTGGAATTGGCAAAACAGCTCATGGAGATTGATCCGCAAATCAAAGTCATTTTCTTAACGGCCTATAGTCAGTATGCGCTGGAAGCATATCGCACCCATGCTATTGGCTATCTGCTCAAACCTCTCGATGAAAAAGACCTGCGAGCCCAGATTGATTTATTGGCCTTGCGTTTCGGCCCCCGAACCATGACTCGGGTCTCCTCGGTTCTCAATCTTACCTGCTTTGGTCGCTTCACAGTCCTGAATCAAGCCGGGGAAGCCTTGGCGATTCGTTGGAAGACCGCAAAAACCGAAGAGTTGTTCCTTTTGCTCGTGTATTATCAAGGGCGAGCGAAACCCAAAGAGTTGATTATCGATGCCCTCTGGCCGGAGTTAGAGGGCGATAAATCCTCGAATTTATTTCGGGTCACTTGCAGTTACCTGCGGTCGGCTTTGGCGGAACAGGGGATTTTCGATTTGTTGTTGCGAGACTGGGAGGGTTATAAACTCAATACCGATCTTCTCTCTTGTGATCTTTTTGAGTTGCGTGCCGGGATTCGAAACTGCACTTCTCTTTCTCTACAGGAGTTGGAACGTCTTTCGGAACGATATAAAGGCAGCTTTTTAGAAGAAAAGCCCTACGAATGGTCGCAGGGAACCCGCCTTCAAATGGAAAACGGCATAAAGAAAGTTCTTTTCTTACAAGCAGAGGAATATCGTCGTCTTAGCCGCTGGTCCGATTTGGAACACGTTTTGGAGCGCGTGATCGTAATCAACCCCTATGAAGAAGAAGCAATTAAAAAGCTGATGCAGCTGCACCTACAACAGGGGAATTTTGCCAAAGCGAAGTTGATCTATACCCAGTTTGATGCGAGAATGCGAAAAGATTTGCAAATGACGCCTTCGTTTTCCATAAAGGACTATGTCAGTTGATGTGTGCAAAAAAAGTCGAGAAGATTCTTGTGTTTTGCTTTAAGATGGTTTTGTAGGGAGGTGAACAAAGCAATGCAAGAACAAGTGGCAGCGGTTCAACGAATGCAGGATTTTATTGCCGAACATTGGGATGAAGAGATAAACTTGGCCGATTTATCTCGCGTATCCTTTTTCTCGCCCTGGTATGCTCATAAGTTATTCGTCAAATTGTTGGGGTTGACCCCGGCAGAGTATATTCGCAAAATGAGGTTGTCCAAATCTGCTTTGAAGTTGCGAGACCAAGCGGTTAAAATCGCCGATGTGGCTTTTGAAATGGGATTTGGCAGTGTCGATGGCTACCAGCGCGCGTTCTTGCGAGAGTTTGGCAGAAATCCAGCCGAGTATGCCGCCCATCCGGTTCCTTTGTATTTGTTCAATCCGTACGGTATTAAATTTAGTAAACCGGAAAGGAGACCGACCATGGAAAATGTGAAACATGTTTTTGTGCAAGTCATAGAAAAACCCCAACGCAAGGTTTTGATCAAGCGTGGGGTGAAGGCGACCCATTATTTTGAGTATTGTGAGGAAATCGGTTGCGATATCTGGGGGTTGCTGTTGAGTATGGCAAGCGAGGGCAATGAACCGGTGTCGATGTGGTTACCCGAAAAGCACCGGAAACCCGGCACTTCGGAGTATGTGCAAGGGGTGGAAGTGGCCTTGGATTACGAAGGGGTCGTGCCGGAAGGGTTCGATGTATTGGAACTGCCGGCTGCCAAGTATTTAATGTTCCAAGGGGAACCATTCCCGGAAGAAGAATATGGCAGGGCTATTACCGAGGTGCAAGATGCGATTGAGAAGTATAATCCGAGTTTCATTGGCTATGCCTGGGACCCTGAAAACCCACGCATCCAATTGGAACCCACAGGCGACCGCGGCTATATTGAATTGGTAGCAGTAAAGTAGGTACTGGGGACGGTTCTCTCCTCGAAAATCACGAAGGGACGGTTTTGAAAGAACTGTCCCCGTGATTGAATGAGGAGAGAACCGTCCCCAAGTGCTTTCAAAGTAGACCCCATTCTACTGCAGTTAAGAGCACGAGTAACATTAGCACATTGATCAGAGAAAATATTCCAAGAAAGTGCCATGAGCTCGCTGCTTCGCTTTTAATGTAGAGTTTATAGGCAATCAAGCTCGCGAGGGAGGCAATTAAGGTTCCCAGGCCTCCAATATTCACACCTAATAGAAGTTCTCTGACTTGGTCGGTAAACCCTGAGAGCATTATGGCAGCCGGAACATTACTGATTACTTGACTGGCAAAAACTGCTACCAATAATTCTCTACCCTGCATTACTCCTGCTATCGCTGTTCGGATGGCCTCGATGCGGCCAAGATTACCCACAAAGATGAAGAAGGCCACAAAGGTCGCAAGCAAGGCATAATCTACTTTTGAGAAATTCACACGATCAAACAATAGTAAAATCAGGAGAGTACTTACCAAGACTATTTGCACGTCAAAAAAACGTAAGACTCCTAAGATCGCTAAGAGGAACAAGCCCATATACATGAGCAGAAGTTTTCGATTCAAGGTCGCTGCTTTTTCTATCTTTTCTCCCTGAGGCAATTGCCCCCCTCGGGCGAGGATAAGTACAAACAAAATCAGCAAACCTCCCAAGAAGCCGGTGGGAGCAACGATTCGAAAAAATTGTTCAATATTCATCTGATAGTAGGAATACAAGAACAAATTTTGAGGGTTGCCGATCGGCGTCAGCATACTTCCTAGGTTCGCAGCAACCGTTTCCATGACAATGATGAAAATCTTTCTTTTGGAGGATGCAGAGCGTAACAAGGTTAAGGTAAGGGGCACAAAAGTGATGAGGGCGACATCATTCGTGACCAACATAGCTCCAAAAAAACAGCTCATGGTTAAAAGGATGGAAAGCAGACGCAGATCTTTGGTTCGTGTCAGCATTTTCTGCGACAAGATATTGAATAAGCCCGATCGAATCAGTCCAGACACGACTGCCATGAGGCAAAATAAAATTGCTAGGACGTCGAAGTTAATATACTCTACATAAGCAAGGTCCGGTGGTACCCAAAACATGGAGATTATTGCAACGATACCAGCTATGGTTAAGACTGCTTCTTCAGTTAAGAACGTGTGTATTTTGTTGTAAATGTTAAGGTGGTGCAACATCGTTTTTTAGATTTTCTTCAACGCTGTATCGAATTCATCCAAAATGTCGTCGATATTTTCCAGGCCTGCTGAGAATCGTAGTTGCCCGGTGGAGATTCCGACTTGTGCCAGCATTTCCGGGGAGTAGGCTCGATGCGAGGTTTTGGCAGGATACGAAATCGTCGTAGAAACCCCGGCTAAACTAGGCACTAATTTAATCGTGGGGCATGCGCTAATAAAGTTGCATGCTCCTTTTTCTCCTCCGGCAATATCAGCGGAGAGCATTCCGCCAAAGCGATCCTTTACAAAGAACTGTTTGGCGCGCTCATGGTAGGGTGAGGAAGGTAACCCGGGGTAATAAACTCTTTCGATTTTGGGGTGTTTCTCGAAGAATTCAGCAATCTGCTGGGCGTTTTTGCAATGCCGCTCCATGCGCAAATCTAAGGTGCGCAAACTGCGGGTCAAGAGCCAAGCATCGAACGGGCTCATAATCGAACCATAGAGGGTGAAGTAGCGACGCAGATGAGCGATGGTTTCCGCATTGGCTGTCAGTGCCCCGCCTAATAAATCGCTGTGACCACCCAAATATTTGGTAGCACTGTAAACTGCAACATCGACCCCAAGTTTGAGAATTTGAGTGACGGCTGGGGTAGCAAACGTATTATCAACAATCAGTTTACAGCCGTTTGCATGGGCGATTTTAGCAAGGTTGGGCAAATCTTCTACTACCATGAGGGGGTTGGAAATGGTTTCTGTATAGATCACTTTGGTGTTGGGACGCAGCAACGCTTGAACATCCTCTTTTTCAAAATCGGCTAAGGTAATTTCCACACCAAAACGTGGTAATTCATTTTTAAAAAAATCGTAAACACCGCCGTAGAGTACGTTGGAAGAAATCACATGATCCCCCGCTTTAACAAATGCTAAAACCGAGGTGATGATTGCAGCCATACCCGAGGAAAAGACCAAAGCGCCATCACTTTCTTCGGCTTGCGCCAAGACATCTTCCACGGCATCACTGCCAGGGTTCGACATACGAGAGTAGACATAGCCTTGCGCGGAACCGTCATAAACCGCATCGAGAGAGGCAACATCATCAAAGGAGAAGACGCTGCTCATGTAAATGGGATTCACCTTGGGCACAGACACCGATGCTGCAATCTTTTTTGCCAGCGTGTTTTCACCAGCATGGGTCAAACGAGTCATCATTCCTTTTTTCTTCATTGTAATTCCTCCTTTTTAAACTTGGGGTCAGACCCCGGATTGTAAATTTACAGGGTGGGGACAGTCCCCACCTTGAAATCTTTTCCATTATTTGGCTTTTTCGCCAGATAGAGGTCCATGGTATCATATATATTCATCACGCCACCATGTTCGGCTATGGTTTGTTTGATCTTTGCGTAAAAGTGGCTTTTCTCCGGCTCTGGCATACTGCGGTGGTCTGAATAGGTTTCTAAAAGCGATGGATACTCGTCCGCGGTGAATTGCCGAGTGGCATTGAACAAGGAGCATTCCGCTTCCACAAAACCATATTTTTTAAGGGTCAAGAGGTTTTGAGCGTAGCGGTCCGACTCCGCTTTTTGTTCCGGCCTCGCTTGCTTAAATTTTCCTATCGTTCGGAATTCATCATAGATTTTCTGAATCTCCACATGGAGCGGATCCGTTGGCTCATTTGCGCGAGGACGATTCCAGAAAAGAGCAATCGTTCCCCCAGGCTTCAACAATTGAAAGACTTTGGGGTAACCAATCTCCTCTGCAATCCAGTGAAAAGCAGTAGCCGAAAAAACCAAATCCATGGAATCGGCTTCACCCGGGTATTGTTCAAATTCGCCTTGGAAGACGGTGAAGTTTTGCCATCGTTTGAATTTCTCTGCGGTGTAAGCAGCTAAGTCCTCCCCCAACTCCACGGCGAGCACTTGGCAACCGGTTTTGAGGATTGGTTCTGTCGCTTGCCCTGTGCCACTGCCGATCTCTAACGCACATTTGCCTTCCTGCAATTGAGCTGCACGAATGATTTTCTCAAACAGTTCCGGACAATATTTCGGGCGCCAGCGGTCATAATTTTCTGCATCTTGGTTGAAGGTTTTGCGAAGGTCCATTTCTACTCCTCGTTGGGGTATCGGTTTTCTAAATCTTTAATGGTTGCAACCAGCAGTTCTTGTAAAACTGGAAGCTCGATATCGGTCAACCGGTTGACATAAATACATCCAACCCCGGCACTATGTTTTCCTAGTCGATCTAAAAAGGCTTGCTTTTTATCAGCATCTAACATGGAGTAGATGCTGATTTTTGCTTTTCTGGGAGAGAATCCAACCAGTGCCATATCGCCTTCGTGCCCGGTTGGATATTTGTAATGAATTGAGCCAAAACCGATGATGCTGGGTCCCCACATCTTGGCAGGATACCCCGAGGCTTCGCTGAAAAGGTCCAGCAATTGATATGCTTCTTCTTTTCTTCTGGGATGTTCGATTTTTTCGATAAAATCGAGCACACTCTGATCGGTTTCTTTTGTTTTTTGCTGATACAAGCTTGGTCACCTCTCTTCTATTGCTGCCACAGATATTCTGCATAGCAAGCGAACCTTCCTTTTTTAAGGGAGAGTAAAAAAAAGGACGGGTTACCCCCGCCAAGACAATTTTAGCAGCCGGGACAGTTCTGTTAGAACCGTCCCCTAGCTGGATAAAATTGTCTCAATAAGGGGGATAACCCGTCCCCTAGATACCCAAGAAATTTACATCATTCCTAGCCAGTCTCCTAGGATTTTGGTGAGTTCACCTAATAAGACTGAAATACGTCCGGCAACTACGTTACCGAAAGCAACGCCAAAGGTGACCATCATGATCCAACGACCCGACTTTGAAAATTGTTGTAAACCACCCTTCATCGGGATTGTGAAAATAAAATAGCTTAAGACCGCTAACAGTCCAACCACACTGATTAAGGCATTGACGGTGTCGAGTGCGGTATTGCCCGGTATTTTATACATCGCACCAATACTTTGGTTGATTACCTGTGTACGAAGCGAGGTATAAATTGATTGTCCGGTTCCAACGCCAACTAAAAAGGCAATGGGGAACCGACTCAGCCAAGCCAGTTTTGGAATAAACCGTGCATAGAGCAAAATCCCCAAGACCAACGGAACCAATAACAGCAATTGCTGCTTTTGCACGAGAGGATTGAAGCCGTAACGATGGATGTTGCCTACGGCCATCCCAATGGCATGTCCCGCTGTGCTACCCACGAAAAGGTGCTCTGCTGCGCGGAAAATAGGGTTTTCTTTAATCAGGAATGTCCACATCGCCAAGATACAGAGCGCGGTAGTCCAAACCCAAATATCGCTTGATATACTCACAAAGTCACCTCCTTATGCAGATTTTGCTTTATCTTCGTTGCGTTTTACCATAAAATGTCCTATGTTCCCTAGGAAAATAAACCCGATAATCAATAAGTGAGCCATGGATTGAGCATCCATCATTGCCACAGGTCTTCCGGGTTTCCCGATTAAGAGCTCATATTCTGCAGCTGCCCGCAATCCACCTAATAACCCCACCATTTGTCCGGAATTGTAATAAGGCATGGCAGAGGGGACACTGACCGTGACAACTCCCGCTGCAAATCGGATTCCCATGGGGTCTACGACTTGGCGGATCCAGAGTGCCGGATCTCCCGAAGTAAACTGGTGCACAAAAGCAAAGTCCTTCACCGTTTTAACATTTTTCATAATGGGAAGTTCAGCAACCGTATTTCCCCGGACATCGGTTGTTATGGTTTGACTGTCTAAAGCAAAGAGACGAATTGCATTTTCTTCCCCGGCCAGATATCCCAAATTGGCAAAATCTGTGCCATAGGTCATACCCCGCTCTTCTAGTTTTTTAATAATTTGGTCCGCCATCATCGGACCTTCCGCACTAAAAGAAACACAGACGAATTTTATCCCGCGCATTGCCAAGTGTTCCACAACAGCAACCGGCACCACGTGGGCATCCAATCCCGCACCGGGACCGTAATCAAAGGACAATAGCATAATATCTTTCGCAGGGTCGAGCTCTTCAATGATATCATAGACTGCACGAGTTCTGTCGCTGATTAGAACCGGTAATCCTATGGGACGAACCAAAGGAACGGCACACACGACTAAAAGCAAAAGATAAATGATGCGTCTGTCGATTTTTTGTAATCGTTCAAAAATATTCAACCTTGGACACCTCCTTTTCCGGCGTTCCTGCGCCTATTGTGAACCACCTAGATGCCCTCTTTCCAAACCCAGCAAAATTCGCAGGGCTGTAACAAAGCTTCCCAAGGCCGCGCCGATAACAATACCGCGTTGACCGGTCATATTCGGCACACTCAAGAGCCAGTTTTGGATTGCAGGGAATTTATCCCATATTTGAGCGCCAATGGGTGCTGCTCCCAGCATCACGACGACAGCGGAAACCAGTAAAATTGTTGCTTCAAGGTTGCGTGCTCTAAAAGCTCGATATGAAGAGGATGCGACATAAAAAGCTAAGCAAGCCCAAATACCTGAAGATAACGGAGAAAGGATATGGTTGTAGATTAAAGCATATCCATCTACTGCAACTTTATCTGCTGGGTTAATCTCAATATAGGATCTCCAAATACCATAAATCGCCATACTGCCCAAAAGGATGATGCTGTTGATCCAGCCCTCACTCTTCCTGGCAATTTTGCGTCCATGAACACGCGATATATTAACGGAAGCTAGTCCCACCGCAAAAGCAGAGACAATGGTCATCCATGGACTGATATGATTCTTAAAAACTGCTGGTAACGGGCCAGTCGTGATCTGGCTAAGCATAACAATGATACCTACAACAAAAGTAATAATAACCGGTAGTTGCTTGCGCATGGTTTCCACCTCCTTATTGAATGTAAAAGTTTATTTGCTGTTAACGGATCAGCAGGTCTTTCAGTGCAGTACTTCCCATGGATGTGAAAATCGTTCCTAAAATGATGACTGCGATGACCGCTAATTTGAAATAGTCTTGGGTTGCGATACCTCCCAGCTTGATCTTGTTCTGCGAGACGTAGGCACCGGCAGCATATAACTCTTCTCCAATAATGGTGTAATCACAAGCGGCTACAAAGAACGGAAGTTGTGTCGTAGATGCAGTGATGGCAACTTGAATGGCGCCGATTTGTGAACCGGCTTCGGCTAAAAGCAAAGATTCGCCCATGAACAACCCCGCCATAATGTTAGCAGCGGCTTTTTCACGATGCAAAATACCAACCACACCCGATGTGTAAGCATCTTGGTTGTTAGAGATGAATCGAACGGTATTTTCCTGATACTTATCAGGATGACCGGCTGCCATAAAGCTTTGTTTTACCGATTCTTGTGCTAAGGGGAATACGTTAGGTTGACGAATGGTGACGATTAAACCGGCATCATACTTTGCCGACAATCCTGCCACGTATTGCAATAATTCAATGCCGGCAAAGGTTTCTGCAGCATTACTTGCTACTACATCCCCTAATCCGGGAGTAAAATGCACTGGTTTTCCCATTTCCGTCGCACGGCCAACCGCCTCTTCTACGGCATCCATACCCGAAATTCGACGCAATTTAATATTCATCTGACCACTACGAGATTGATTCATCACAAAAACAGCAACGGCAGCCCAAATAATGAACATCCAAAATCCAAAAATATTACCTGGAGCGAGACCCATTTTTCTTCACCTCCTTTTTGGTCGGTCTATTTACAAAGGCTAAATGCTCGTGAGAACATGAAGCCGGATGTATAAATTTGGCATGTTAAAAAATGGTTGTATAAGACAACTATTACCATTCTAACAATTTGTAACCTGATGATTTACATATTTTTGGCAAAAAGAAATTTATTGTTGTATGATTATTCTTCATAATAGTGATTTATTAAATTTCCCCCTCTATTCTACTGACATATGACGAACTCCTTCTGTTTTGATAAAAATAAAAGAAATATTTCGTTAATTCATTTGTAACCAAACAAATAAAAAAGAGACGGGTCGCCCCTGCCAAGAGAATTTTATCCAGCTAGGGGACGGTTCTTACAGAACTGTCCCGGCTGGTAAAATTGTCTCAATAAGGGGGAGAACCGTCCCCAACTATACTTATTGTATTCCGTGTTTAAGAAGATCGATTAAGTTATCGATTTCAGCAAGGATTTCCTCTTCGCTGCTTTCGGGATCGATCACCTGATCGATCGAATCCAGCAATGCTGTAATGATGCTGGCCACCAAAACCGTTGAAGTCTCTTTTCGTATCTTGCCTTGCGCTTTCGACATTTCAATCATGGCATGAATCGCATTTTGCGACATTCCACCAAATTCTTCGCGTAATTGCCGCTTAATCTCTTCCTCTTCCGCCATATATTTGCGCCACAAGCCCAAATAGCGCTGTTCTTTTTGGGCAAATCGCAAAGAAATCAAGGCCAAATTGCGAAAATCTTCAAAGAAATCCGCGCCCATCCCCTGAATATTCTGAGCAGAGATCAGGGCTAATTTCTCTACCGCCATACGCTCCATGAGCGATAAATAGAGGTCCAATTTGTCGTAAAACCGGTAATAAAAACTGCCCTTGTTCATCCCAGCCTTACGAATGATCTCATTCAGGGATGCTTCGCGAAAGGCTTGGCTCGCAAACGCTTCCAACGCTGCATTCCATAAGTTCTCTTGATTGATCAGCGGATTCTGTGTCTGCTCCGCCTTCCACTTCATCTTACTTGTGCTACTCATTCGTCATCCTTCTCCAAAAGCTTGGCACGTTCCGCTTTCTTGTCAGCCTGCTGCTTTAACCACTTCGGCACATACCAGATCTTAAAAGCCGCTAGCAAAACCACGCCTGCAATAATCCAATACCAATAGGTTTCCATGTAATTCACCTCCATCCCTTCCACAATGTTCGTTTACGAAAGAGCCCAGCCGCAGCCAAAGCCCAGGGAACCCCTACAAGAAGCGATAACCCCATTTGCCCCCACGCGCTACCTCCATTGAAAATCGTCTCGAGCGCCTTAGCTTGCCAATACATGGGAACGGGGTAATAAAAGAACTGCCACCTCTCTGCTACAAAGAAGGCTGTAATCGGTATCATCAGCATCAATGGCATGAGGAGCTTCATAACCCCAATCGCGGCAATTTGGTTGTTTGCAAAAGCCGGAATCACAAAAACACTAAATCCACATACGCCAATGCCCATGAGCGACAAGAGCACCAGATTCGGTAATTCCTGCCACGCACCAATCACCATGGCACTCGAGGCAACCCCCACCACACTAATCAGCATGGCCGGCATCCATTTCAAGACCATATATTTCAGCAATCCAACCGAGCTAACCGTCAAAGCTTGAATCATCCGATTTTCGCGTTCGTCTACCACCGAAAGGCCTAATGTAGCACCCCCTACAAACAACGCTAACAAGAACATGCTCATACGGGTCAGGCGATACGCCCAGCTTCCTTGTCCGACCACGGTTTCATTTGTAAACGATGGCACCTCCGCCGCGACAACCTTGCCCACTAAAGTCTGAACAGCGAAGGCGAAGGAATCCCCTTCATTGCCTTCTACAAGAATGGTTACTTTTTCATCCTGCCAAATCAGACCGGCAATCGCATCGGGTCCTTCGACCCTTTGAATCACCTCATCTTGGGTTTTTAGGCGTTCTAGATCTGCCACTTGTTCTAATTTCATCTGAATCTCTTGGGGGATCTCATCCATAATCACCAAGCGCTGAGTGCTGCTTTGCAACCTACCAAAAACCATCAGGAAAACCAGAGCTAAGAGCGCCGGTGCAAGGGCCATATATAAAGAAATCCCGTTACGCGAAATGATTACAAACTCTTTTCGGATTCCACTCAGTATTGACTTCATACCCACGCACCTCCTTTGTGGAAAAAGACTCGGTGAACTGATAGATAGGCTAAGAATAGTAAGAGACCTGTCCATACCAGCATCGGCAATACACTGCTCCATTGCAGGCCACTACCGAAGAGGATGTCATCATAGGCACTCAAAAATGGATATGACGGCAAAAACTTCATCCAAAGAAGCTGCGAAGAAGGATTGCTGTAGCCGACGCCGCTGAGCATGTTCAGGGTAAGTAACACGGCCGTGGAAAAGAACCATCCGTTCATGTCACGAAAAAAGGGCGTGATCACCAAACCCATCAGGGCAAAAATCGCACTGCCTAGAGCACTAATCAAGAAAAAGGTCAGCCAGTTCAAGGAAAAACCTACCGTGAACAGCGCCATCAGCCCGGCATACAAGCTGCCGATTAGAGCAAACAAAACCAGTTTCCCTGCAATGTAACGATGCACACCGATAGGAGAAATGCGCATGGCTTTCACCGTTTCCTCTTGCTTTTCTGCAAGCATCAAGGTTCCGGCGAGTATAAAACTCAAGATTAACGCTTCAAAGGTGATTAACATCGGCACCATCTGTAAGTTGAAGGGAATCGCCTCTTGTGGATTCAGGCTCTCCGTTCGAATCGGCTCTAATCCTGCCTGTAAGGAAACCACCAAGGCTGTCACGGTTTTCTCGGAAAGCCCTGGATGTAAAACAACGGTCTGGCCTTGGTCGTCAACCAAAAAACCGATGGCTTGTTGTTCTGCAACTGCCTTTCGTACGGCGGCTTCGCTCTCCATCGTTTGACTGACTTGCGCATAGGCTGGAGCTTGGAATGAAACGAGCAGTGGCGGGCTCACTTCCATGCTTTTGGGAAAGACAAAGTGGATGGCCAACAAAATCAGAATCAGGGTCACCGAGACTACCCAAAACAAGGCGTTTTTTAAAAGGCGACGAAAATCTTGTTGCACCAATGCAAAAATCGCGGTCATGCTTTCAACTCCTTCCCGGTTACACGCAGGAAGATCTCCTCTAAGGTCGCTTCCATGGAATGGACTTTGATCACTTCGTGCTCGCGCAAGAAATCACTGAGTGCCTGCGGTTGCTTTAAATCAAAATAGGTTTCGACTTCCTGTCCTTCTTGCAAGGTAACCACCTTCACACCGGTGGTGCCGTAGGCTAATTTCAGCGCATTGGGGGCATCCATGGCTTGAATGGTTCCGTCCGATAGAAAAGCAACCGTATCACAAAGGGTATCGGCCAATTCCATGTTATGAGTGGTTAAAAAGACCGTCGCTCCACGCTGGGCTTGCTCACGGATCAGCTCCCGAACCAACAACGCCGAAGAAGGATCCAGGCCACTGGTAGGTTCATCTAAAAAGAGAAAATCCGCTTGGTTGATTAAGGCTCGCACCAAGGTCAGCCGCTGCCTCATACCCTTAGAATACTCCGATGCCTTCTTGTGAGCCGCCTCTCGCAGGCCCACACGGTCCAACAACTTGAGCGGGTCTAAGGTTGGCACAGAAAACTGAGCAGCGAAATAGGCTAAATTCTCATAGCCCGTCAAGCTGCTGTACACATTGGGTTGCTCAAAGGAAACACCCACTCGATTGAAAAACGAGGTCTTTAAGTCGCGAACCGATTGTGTGTCATACAGAACCTCGCCTTTTTGTAAAGTCAGTAACCCGGTCATGATGTTTTGCACGGTTGATTTTCCGGCTCCGCTAGGACCCAGAAACCCAAATATTTTGCCACTTTCTGCAGTAAAAGAGATATCGGCTACTGCATAATGGCCTTTGCCTTCATAATCATGATATAGATTTTTTACGGTAATCATCTGAACATCCTCCTATTTGACCGACTGGTTTAATTGGATTATACACCCTCTTGACCAGTCAGTCAAGAGGGTGTATAAAAAAAAGATAGGGGACGGTTCTCCCCTTCGCCCACCGGGACAGTTCTTTCAAAACCGTCCCTTGGTGGGCTAAAAGGGGAGAACCGTCCCCAAGAAAATAAAAATTACTCTGCAACGGTACGATTGCGTCCGGACTCTTTGGCTTTGTATAAATTCTGATCAGCATCTTCAATCGCCTTGGTCACCGTGCTGTCGGTATCATGAATGAAATTTAGACCAAAACTGCACGTAACTTGCAATCTATGCTCTCCACACACAAAAGCATGCTCTTGAATAGTATGACGAATCTGCTCTACCATTTGCAACACTTCAGCTTTTTCAGCAAATCGTACAATCATCATAAACTCTTCCCCACCATAACGAGCCACCCAATTTACCGGGTCTTTGACCTCTCTTTGCAAAATCACTGCCAGTTCTTTGAGCACACAATCCCCTACCAGATGCCCATAGGTGTCATTAATTCTTTTAAATCGATCAAGATCGGCCATGATAATCGAAATGGGTTGGTTATGCAGCTTGGCTTGATACAAATCTGCCGGCAGGCGCTCGGCAATGAAACGGCGATTATAAAGGCCGGTCAATTCATCGGTGACCATTTTCGCATTGACCACTCTAATATATTCATGCAGATCCATCGCGCCCTGATCTTCAAAAAGCAAAATCCGATCTTCCGTAATATCTTTCATCATTTCTACGATGAAGCTTTCTCCCTTCAATTCCATGGGAATCGCCTGTACAAAATAAGTGCGACCTTCTGCAATCTCAATTTTGGAAACGACCTTTTTCTCTGCCACCGCACGCATGGAAACACAATTCTCACACGGTATTTGCTTGTTCCAAAAAGCATAGCATGTTGTAGCCGGTGCGCAACTTCCATCGGTTTCGCTCATTCGAGCTTCTTTTTTCTCTGGGTCAACGATTCGAATAAACGTATAAAGGTTTTCGAAGATCGATAACCGTTCTATAACTTCTTGTAAAATTTCTTGCATTCTATAAATTTCCACTCCTCAAGTTCTCATCAATATCTATTTTAGATTCTCGACTCAAGGTGTGAATTCCTCTAAAGAGTCGTTGCCGCCTACATCTCAATTGGCATTGCCATTGGTACGAAGAGCATGAAAATGATCAGAAAAACATGGAGCAAAACAATCGGTGTCAGCCAGCCGTTGATAAAGAATTGCCGCCACAGCCCAGATTCCGGTTTGTGTTCCTGCCACCACTCTTGCATGCGCGTCCGCTTTGAATAAAGCAAACGGAAAAGATAGATCAAGGAAAGGATCCCTACGCCAACATAGACGACATCAATCGTACTCATCAACCAACTGATTTCATTTTGTACTGCGTTAATCGCGAACACGGCCAAAAAGTTGTTGAGTGCATGAATCAAAATCGACCATAGCAACCCAAACTTCAATGTCACCACCGCTAAAATAATTCCGCTTAAAAAAGTATGACCCACTTGAATGATAAAGGTATGTTGCATGGCAAATAGAATTGCCGTGGCCAACACCGCAAGGGCTTCTCCGTAGGGGCGTAATCGCTTCAAAATAATTCCACGAAACAACATCTCTTCCGCTAAGGGAGCCAGAATCACGGTCAAAAGGAATAGCTTCCAACCGCTACCTAACGCTGCAGCATAACCACTGTTGTCTTGGTGCAGTCCCATCTTTTCAATCAAAGGTGCCATAAACCGCGAAATTGTAATGGTTGTTAATATCATGGCAAAGACGACGGCTGCCATTTGCAAAATTTGTATCTTTTCGGGTTTTTGCACGTTTTCCAACGAAAAAACCTTTTCACGATACGCCACATAGAAGACGAAAAGATAACCTGCAACAAGAGTGAACATGCTTTCTGCGCCAAAAAACAACCCGGCAATGATGTTGATTCCCAAAAAAGACCACAACAATTTGCCTACCGAAGTAGCCGTAGCTTTCATATCCTCTGCATCCTCTCATCTGCTTTGTGTTCGTTCGAAAAATCACTTTTATACTACTTAATAATTTTAATTTTGTCAAGAGTATATTTGCGTAAAAAGCGTTTTATATTTCATGAAAGGACTTCCTGTTCCATTTGTTGAATCTGCCATAGAAAGCTACTCCTTAAGGTAGCTTCGAACGACAGGAGGTGCACTCAATGAATCTACTTGAATTATCATTAAAAGACCTACGCCAAGCCCTCGATGCCGGTGAGCTGACCTCAAGCGAGCTAGTTCATTTCTACCTTGACCGGATCGCCAAATTGAATCACGAAGGCCCCAACCTCAACGCAATCTTGGAGCTAAACCCGGAATTGGAGCACCTCGCAAATGCAAAGGATAGCGAACACCGCCGCGGCAAAGCCAAAGGTGCGCTGCACGGAATTCCGGTACTGCTCAAAGATAATATTGATACCCGCGACATGTTGCACACATCTGCGGGTTCATTAGCCCTAAAAGATCATTATGCAGCGAAGGATTCTTTTGTTGTAAAACGCTTGCGCAAAGCAGGCGCCATAATACTCGGCAAAGCCAACATGACCGAATGGGCCAACTTCATGACCCAAAATATGCGAAACGGATACAGTTCTAGGGGCGGTCAAGTGCTCAACCCCTACGGACCCAATGTCTTCGATGTCAGTGGTTCCAGCTCGGGCTCCGCTGCAGCCGTAGCGGCGCGCATGGTGCCGGTAGCTATCGGCACTGAAACCAGTGGTTCGATTATGAGCCCCGCTAGTTGGAACAGCATCGTCGGTATCAAACCCACGGTCGGCTTGGTCAGCCGCAGCGGAATCATCCCCATCATGTTCAGCCAAGACACCGCCGGCCCTTTAGCATTGAGTGTGGAAGACGCTGCATTTTTATTGAATGCCATGGTGGGAATCGATGATGACGACGCCGCCACGCTTTCGGCAGCCGGACATATGGAGAAAGACTATACCGATTTTATCAACCCCGAAGGTCTCAAAGGCAAACGATTGGGTTTTGTCACGCAACATTACGACCGTTTTTCGCAAGAGAAACAAGATACCATGAAACGCGTCATGGAAGAAATGAAAGCACAAGGTGCCGAGGTTGAGGTCATTGATAACATCCCCGGATTTACCGAGTTGCGCAAGCAGGCTTGGAACGTGGGCAATGCCATGAGTTACGAATTCAAACCCGCTTTGAACAAATATCTTTCCACGGTCGAGTCGCATCTGCCGGTTCACAATATGAACGATGTCATCTGTTTTAACCAACAACATGCCGAATCCTGCCTAAAATATGGGCAAACCCAGTTTATAACGGCACAAGCTCGCAGTGGCTCCCTCAGTGAAAAAGAGTATATTGAAGACCGCAAAAATGATCTGCTCTGGTCTCGTGAAATGGGAATCGACTGGGCGCTGCAAACGTATAAGGTCGACGCCTTGGTCTTCCCTGCTTCCAGTGTCGCCACCTTAGCAGCGAGAGCCGGTTACCCTTCCATTGGTGTTCCGGTGGGATACATGGAAAACGGCGAACCCTTTGGCATCTCCATGACTGCCAAGGCCTGGCAAGAAGGCTTACTCATAGAAATCGCTTCCGGATATGAAGCGGCTACCAACTACCGACGCGACCCGGGGTGTTCCAAACTATAATCCCCCTTCCCTGCAGATTTTCTTAAGTCTGCAGGGTTTTTATATAAAAATTTTTTCTGTGTAAACGGATTCGTGCTTTTGAAACGTATTTAGGGTAGAAGGGAGGAATATCCTTGGCTGAATCGTTCGCTACCAACGATTTTATCTCCGAAGCCATTGAAAAACACGCCGACTTGGTTCGCCGAATCTGCTATTTGCATTTAAAGAACAAGGCTGATGTCGAAGATGTTTTTCAAGAAGTATTCCTTCAATTCTTCCTCAACTTTCACACCTTTGAATCGGAAGAACATCAGAAAGCATGGTTGTGCCGTGTTACCTACAATCGTTGCAAGGATTACTACCGAAGCTTTTGGAGACGCAAGGTCGTCAGTCTTCAATCGATGGAAATCCCCTATGAAACCCCCGAGCAAGCCAGCCTCATGGAACAAAGAAACAAACCAACCGAGCCCGGCAACAAATGACTCAAATGCTAGAAATCAGTGCCGAGGCCTTGCAACTTCGCACCGCTCGCATGGAACAGGCACAGCAATTTTCCGATACCGTAGAGCATTGGGCAAAAGAGCAAGTGCAAAATGCTCAAAGCTGGGGATTAACCAATGGATATCCCGATGGATCCTTTAATCCCGATGGTAAAATCTCAGGAACCGAAGGTATTTTGATGATGAGCCGCATGATGAACTGTCTTGCCGGTGAAGATACAACCGGTGGTAATACAGAACAAATCCAATGGCAAAACGTTCCCGAATGGGCCCACACCATGCTACAAGAAACGGCCGCACTACGAATTGCTACGCAGAGCCACATTTACGGTGAAACCCAATTGAATCGTTTGCAATTTGCCGTTGCCTTAGCCAAAGGAATGAGCATTGAACCTATGGCCGTTCCCGAAGGAACCGTTGTTTTCCTAGATCAAGAAGAAATCCCAGCCGATGCGTTAGGCTATATCTATGCACTACGCACCTTAGGAATCATTGAAGGAAACGAAGGTCAATTCTTCCCCAATCTTGGCGTGACTCGCGCCGAAGCTGCAACCATGCTGAATCGTGTAATGACAATGGTACCGGCTGAATAATCGCTGTAATTGAAGTAGTTTCTGCTCCCGCCATCCTGCTCATCAGGATGGTTTTTTATAATTTGACAGCTAATTTCTGAAGTGCTATGCTTGATTCAAGATTTTCAAAAAGCAGGTGAAACCATGTCTATTATCATTCAAGGCCATATTTATGAGTTCTCAAAAGAAGTTCGCCGCGACCCACATTTACGCGAGGGATTTATGCAATTAGCACGGAAAACCTTCGGTATCGACTTTCATCCTTGGTTGGAACAAGGCTATTGGGGTGATGCTTTTGTGCCCTACGTTCTGACCTATCAGGGACAAGTGGTGGCATCGGTTTGTGTGAATCTGATTTTTGGACGGATAACTTCTCAAAACATGGGGAGAGAACCGTCCCCAAGAAAATTATTCGTGCAGTTGGGTGGCGTGATTACGGCAAAGGAGCACCGCGGGCGGGGGTTGTCGCGTTGGCTCATCGAGCAAGTGCTTGAGGAGTGGCGTGAAAAAGCAGACGGAATTTATTTATACGCCAACGATTCGGTCTTAGACTTTTATCCGAAGTTCGGTTTTGTAAAAGAGCAAGAATTTCAAGCATCTGTTGTAGCTTTAGGACCGGCACAACCGATGAGAAAACTCGATCTAACTAGTGAAGAGGATCTAACACTGCTAAAACACTGCTATGAACAGGGGAATCCCTATGCTGCCTTTCAAGTCGAGTATTTCAATTTGATTATGTTTTATTTGCTGGGACCTTATAAAGATTGTGTTTATAATGTGCCCGAACAGCAGACACTGCTAATTGCAAAGCAAGAAGCCGGTAGGTGGCAGTGTTTTGAAATTTTGGGGAGCAGCAAGCTCCCTTTGCCTCAACTGCTGGGAGTGCTGAACCCTGATCAACCCACAAGGCTCGAATTGGGCTTTCAAGCGCAATCGAGCTTGGACTTTTCGGTCCAGCCCTTGCACGAGGAAGATACCACCTTCTTTGTCTTAGCAGGCAAAGAACGTCCGTTTACATCGGGTTTCGGTCGCATGCCGGTCTTATCTCGAGCTTAGATATGAATCTTTAGGAGGTGCGTCTATTGCCACTGCAAATCATTCGTCAGGATCTTACCAAAATGGAAGTCAACGCCATTGTCAATGCCGCCAACTCGCAATTGCAACAAGGAGGCGGTGTCTGCGGAGCGATTTTCGCAGCTGCCGGAGCAGAACGGCTACAAGCCGAGTGCAATACCCTCGCTCCTTGCCCGGTAGGCCAAGCTGTTCTGACTCAAGGGTATGACTTGCCGGCGGACTTCATCATTCACACCGTGGGTCCTGTTTGGCAAGGCGGAGATCATAATGAAGAAGCGTTGCTTCGCTCGTGTTATCGTTCGAGCCTGACGCTTGCTCAAGCGCGGGGCTTGGATTCTATCGCTTTTCCACTGATCTCGAGTGGAATTTATGGGTATCCAAAGGATTTGGCGTTGCAGGTTGCCATGAAAACGATTGGAGAATTCCTGTTGGAACACGAGATGCAGGTTTCTTTAGTGGTATATGATGCGGATACGGTTCAGATTAGTAAATCACAATACCGCGAGTTACAAGAGTTCATCGATGATCATTATGTGGAGGAACATCTGCTGCGCCGAAGCAGACGAAATGAAGTGAGCGCTGATCTTGCTGAAGAAGAAAGCGTCCGTTATCGAGTGCCTTATCGCGAATCTTCTCCTTCTCCAAAGCAAAAGTCGGCCCATGCCGCCTCCCAACGTAGCTTTGTGGTCAAAGAATTCTCCATAAGTGAAACCTTTAGTGAAATGTTGTTTCGTCATATCGATCAAAGTGGCTTAACAGACCCGCAAGTCTACCGCAGAGCGAACATGGATCGCCGCTTGTTTTCAAAAATTCGCAGCAACACAGAGTATCAACCCAGCAAGAATACCGCTTTGGCCTTAGCGGTTGCTTTAAAGCTGAATCTCGATCAGACCACCGATTTATTGCGGCGAGCCGGGTATGCTTTATCACCGAGCAGCAAATTCGATTTGATTGTCGAATACTTCATTCGTGAACAGTTGTTCGATATATTCGAAATCAACGCCGTTCTCTTCGAATATGGGCAAAGCTTGTTGGGGGTGTAATAGGTTTGCGGGTGTTTGTTTAGGGACGCCCAAAAAATGTCGCATGGCAAGCGACCTATCGGTTTAAGACTCATGGTATTCTCTGAGTGAAATCAAAAACGAGGAGGATGGATCATGAAAAAAGGTTTAACCGAGTTGGTATTCATTTTAGACCGCAGCGGCTCGATGAGTGGATTAGAGAAGGATACGATTGGTGGCTTCAATTCCCTTTTGGAGAAGCAGAAAAAAGAAGCGGGTGCCTGCATTGTGACGACCGTTTTATTCGATGATCGCTACGAATTATTGCACGACCGCATTCAAATTCACGGCATCGCCCCGATTACTGAGCGGGAATACTTCGTCCGGGGATCGACCGCTTTGTTGGATGCCATGGGAGTGACGATCAACAAAATCGGTAATGCCCAAAAGCATACCGCAGAGGCAGAAAGAGCTGAAAAAGTGTTGTTTGTCATCACCACCGATGGTATGGAAAATGCCAGTCGAGAATTTACCGCTGAAAAGATCCGAACTATGGTTGAGCACCAAAAAGCGGTTTATGGTTGGGAGTTCTTATTCTTGGGTGCGAATATCGATGCTGTAGCAACGGCCGCACAATATGGCATTGCCGAAGATCGCGCTGCCTCGTATCATGCCGATGCTGACGGTACCCAACTGAACTTTATCGCGGTCAACGAGGCGGTGGTCAAATTCCGCACGAACAAAAAAATGGATGCCCATTGGAAGGCACCCATCGAAGAAGATTTCAAAAAACGCGGTAAAAAATAAGCTTGGGGACGGTTCTCTCCCCTC
Organism: uncultured Eubacteriales bacterium; assembly: GCA_964425745.1. Lineage (GTDB taxonomy): Bacteria > Bacillota > JAAYKD01 > JAAYKD01 > JAAYKD01 > CALCNS01. The sequence continues at coordinate 39,764 of CAYRNW010000014.1, forward strand.
GATTTTTACCAATTAACCACCAGTTAAACCCCTGCATCCGGTTAACACTTGACCATTAAATCTCCAAATCACGTTACTATTTCAAAGCCCCGTATGAAGAGCACTTCCACGTGTTTCATACAGGGCTTTTTTTATAAAATCTTCACCAATGCTTTTTCAATGCGGTGATCCTCAATTTCCACCACTTTAATACGGAGTCCGTACGCATCCAATTCAAATTGCACACCGTCGTCCGGAATCGAACCGAGCACTCCAAACACCATACCGCCAAAGGTATCGTAATCATCAGTTGGCAACCATAGATTAAGTTTTTCTGCAACCTCGTGGAGATCGATTTGACCTTGCACGCTCCAAAGCCCCTCTTCGACCTCAACCATGAGTTGGTTCTCTCCAATGACATCTTCGTCGTCATCCAAATCGCCAACCAGCTGCTCAATCAGGTCATTCATCGTGATAATCCCACTCATTCCTCCATATTCATCGAGCACAACCGCAAGCCTGACCCGATTGGCCTTCATGTTTCGGAACAAGTTATCTGCCCTGACACTGCCGGGCACAAAATAAGCCGGTTGAACTACATTCTGCATAACTTCCTCTTTGGTCAAATTTTTATGCCTGAAATAGTCCTTAATGTTGACGATTCCCAAAACGTTGTCCGCACTGTCTTCACAAACCGGGTAAACGGTAAAAGGATTATTGTGGATGGTTTCCTCCCATTGTTCCAGTGAATCCTCTACCCATAAAATTGCGACCTCTGTCCGATGGGTCGCGATTTCTTCGGCGGTGATATCATCAAACTCAAAAACATTCTGTATGAATTCGCGTTCGTGTTTATCGATGGTCCCTTTGGCACTGCCGACATCCACCATCATCCGGATCTCCTCTTCGCTAACCTCGTCATCCACATGATCGGGGTCAATGCCAAACAACCGCAAAATAATGTTGGTTGAAAAAGTGAGTAAGCCAACGATAGGGGCAAACACTTTTGCAATAACACTGACCAATCCCGATAACCCCAAGGCCATCGACTCCGATTTGCGCATCGCGATTCGTTTTGGCACCAATTCACCAAACACCAAGGTGACGTAGGATAAAATGATGGTGATCGTCACTACTGCAATCGTATTCAACGCCTGCACAGAACCGGGCACACCCATAGAAACCATCAGGTCTACAAGTGAATCAGAGAAGTTTTCGGCAGCAAAAGCACTGCCTAAAAAGCCCGAGAGGGTAATCGCCACCTGAATGGTCGCTAAAAACCTCGCTGGCTGACTGGTCAGTTTCACTAACCTTGCTGCTCGAACGTCACCTTTTTCTGCCATGCTGGCTAATTTGTTATCATTAACTGTGATGATCGCGATTTCAGCACTGGCAAAAATTGCATTCAGAAAAACTAAAAGAATTTGAATTGCCAGCAAAGTCGAAAGACTGCTTTCCACAATAATACTTCCTTTCAAAAACAACAAAACAAGCACTCCTTGCTCATGGTTATCAGCAAAGATGCTTGTTTAATCTCATGATTCGTACAGCAAAAAGAGGATGCTCGCTTTCTTCGGTTCCCATGGGAGCCATCGCAGTTACCTCGCTTTACACTTTTATCTTTTTTATGGTATCAAAAATGTGTATCCTTGTCAAGTTTTCCCCGGAGCCCCTTGCTTGTAGTGACGATTTCTTATATAATGGTGAATATTCTACGATGCAGACAGACTGGAAGGTAATGGTGAGGTCATGGAACACAAAGAGCTGGAAATCATCAAGGTTAATCAAGAGTATGGGGGCAATCAGTATCGTTTTCGTCACCCGATCATGAATCGGGGCGGTTGTTCTACGGTCGCCGCATGTCATGCAGCGGCCATGTTAGCACACAAAGATCCTACTCGCTCGGCTCTTTATCCTTATGAACATCTGCAAATCAGCCAGACCGAATTCACGAAATTTGCCGATCGTATGTATCGCTTCGTTGCCCCGGGATTTCGTGGCATGGCTGAAACACATCTTTTTGAAAGAGGTTTCGAAAAATTTGCTAAGGCGCAAGGGATAGAAGTCCGTTTTGAATCGCTGCAAGGTGATGCATCGTTTGAAGAAGCAAGGGCATTGATCCATCGACTGATCGATAACGGTATTGGCGTACAATATCTGCTTCTGCGTCATACCAATCCCTTATTTGATGAAATCGAGTGGCATTGGTTTACCGTAACCGGCTACATTGACAACGAAATCATCTACTCAACCTGGGGCGAACGGCGAACCGCCGACCTCAAACTCCTCTGGGATACCGGTCACAACGAAAAGGGCGGCCTCATCGCCGTTCTGTAGTGGGGACGGTTCTCTCCCCGCCGTTTTTCCCAATTATTTCCCATCACTCAACACAAAACACGATCCATACTTTTCGTATCGGATCGTGTTTTGTTGATTCCTACAAGGGCAGAAGCAAAAGATTGCCTTCTTACGCCGCACTTTTAGATTTGAGCTTCGAATTTGAAGACTGGGATTCGAAGGCTGGAAAATAGATGGATAATTTCCAGGGGAGAGAACCGTCCCCAAGTATTACTTGAAGAGCCAGAGACTGAACGCCATGATTACCATACCGGCAATCATACCGTAAATGCTCAAATGATGCTCTCCGTATTCTTGTGCCGAAGGTAAGAGTTCATCGATCGAGATGTAAACCATAATCCCCGCAACCACTCCAAAGAGGATTCCATAAACGACGTCGTTCATGAAAGGCATCAAAATCAAATAGCCAATGAGAGCTCCAATGGGCTCCGACAATCCTGACGCAAAGGAATACAAAAAAGCCTTCTTTTTACTTCCGGTTGCATAATAAATCGGGTATGACACCGCCATTCCTTCCGGAATATTATGGATTGCAATTGCCACTACAATCGGAATTGCAATAGTTGGGTCCTGCAACGCGGAAATGAAAGTCGCCAACCCTTCGGGAAAATTGTGGATGGCAATCGCCAGTGCTGTAAAAACTCCGGTTCGCATCAATTTTGAATGATCTTCACGTTCTTTGACCCCGTCAATTAGAACCTGCTTCCCTTCATCATCGTGAATATGAGAAGATTGGTTGAAATCGTGAGGATTTTGTTCACTGGGTAGAATTTTATCAATCAAACCGATAATCAGCATCCCCGCGAAAAATGCTAGGTTTGCTGCTAAAAATCCGCCTTGTTCTCCATAGGATATGGTTAAAGAATCCTTAGCTTTGACGAAAATTTCGACCATGGAGACATAAATCATAACCCCAGCTGAGAAGCCTAGGCTAATTGCTAAAACATGATTACTAACTTTTTTTGTAAATAATGCGATTAAGCTTCCGATACCAGTCGACAATCCAGCAAATACCGTAAGCAAAAAAGCAAACCATACATTACCCAAATGCGCTCATCCTTTCTATGAAACGTTGATGCAATGCTATCTATCTTCCTCACCACGAGGCCGTTTCCCTTTCTACTCAAACAACAAACAAAATTATCATACCCCCTTGACTTCGCATAAACATATGTTATTATTAACATATGTTAGGAGCGTGATAAGTATGAACATCCGTTTTGCCATTTTGGGCTTACTCCGGGCAAAATCCATGTCCGGATATGATATTAAAAAAGCGATGCAGGATTCCCCTTATCTCTTGTGGTCCGGTAATAATAACCAAGTCTACACGGCTTTGCTGTCATTGTGCCGAGAAGAGGCGTTGACTTGCGAGACCGTTCATCAGGAGAACGGTCCATCGAAAAAAATGTACCGAATCACCGAGACCGGTCAACAACAATTGCTTGAAACCTTTCAAGCCGCTGAACTACCCTTGCCGGAATATCGAAATTGGTTTCTGCTTTTGTGGTCTCAAATCGATGTGCTTCCCAAAAAGGAATCCGAATCCCTTCTGCAAGCATACCGCGAAGCTGTTTATGGCCAACTCCGTTACGAAGAAGAACGGATTCGTAGACAACAACAAGAATTCAAAACTCCACAAGAAGAATTAATCATCACCCGCTTACGAGCCCATATACTGCAATTTTATCAGAATGAGTTGACTTGGATCCAAGAAACTCAGGCTCTATGGAGCCAATTAGGAAAGGAGGCATCTCAATGATGCTCGAACACATCCAATTTCTCAGAAAAGAAACTGGCGCCGGGATTATGGATTGCAAGTCTGCCCTGCTAGCTGCAAATGGCGACGTTACCAAAGCAACCTCGATTCTAATGGAGAAAGGGTTTCAATTAGTACAAAAAAAAGCCGAGCGCACAGTGGAAAGCGGTGCTTCTTATGCGACGGTCAAAAATGGAGTAGCTGTTTTGGTCAATCTTCGGAGTGAAACGCCTTTTGTTGCTTCTAATCCCAAATTTCTGGATTTCGCCGGTGTTATCGCCGAGGCTGCAGCAGCTTACTCAAGCGAAAATGTAGAGCAATTACTTGCACAGCCCACCCCTATTGCTGAAACCACAGTACAAGATTTATTGCAAAAAATGATTATGACCTTCCGTGAAAATATCGTTATCCAAAGCATTCATCGTTTGGAGGACGGGGAGGGCGCATATCCTTATGCGTATATGCATCAGAAAGGAAGAATTGGTGTTATTCTTCAAATGATGAAATCCGCTGCCCCTGCGGAGGTTCAAGAGGAAATCGCCAAAGAACTTGCGTTGCAGATTGCTTCTATGTCTCCTCAAGTCGTTCGCAGAGAGGATCTCGCTGAAGCTCAGCTCCGGGAAATGCAACACGAAATCGATCAAGAAATGGAAGCAGATCCTTCTTTAAAAGGCAAACCCTCCGCCGTTCTCGGAAAAATCCGCAGTGGTAAACTAGAAAAGAAGTTAAGACAACTATGCCTCCTGGAGCAACCCTACATCCGCGATGACTCCATAAACATCGGTCAGTTTCTCAAACAACAAGAAAAGGTCCATGGGGTTTCCTTTGAGATCAAACGTTTCATTCGTCAGGAACAAGTCGTTGATTTAGAGAATGCTTCCTATTGTGCCGTCATGCGCTTCTAGCGACCCGGTATTATCGTTTACCGAAGCCCTTGCTGTTGCGTTCTCTCCAGGGATGAGCGCAAACTCCTTGCTCCATGACTTCCCAAAATTCATGGTAGAGAACCTCCGGATACACTCTTTCCATTTGTGAAATCTCTTCTTTACTAAAGAAGCCAATTTCCTTTAACACTTGATGCTCATCATCAAACTCCGGATCATATCCTAAGCAAAGCTCCCCGGTCAGTCTTTTTGCCAAGAAATAATTGGTCAAAAGGATGCCTTGGGAGTTTTTTTCTTCCACCGTCCAGAGCAGGTTCTCGATTTCTACAACAAGCCCGGTTTCTTCCAAAACCTCTCTCACACCGGCTTCGGCAGTCATTTCCATTTGCTCAACTCCGCCCCCGGGCGGAACCCAATATTCTTCATGTCCTTCTGAAGTTCGATGAACATGCTTTACCAGCAAAATTCTCCCCAGTGCATCGGGAACGAAAACCCGGACCCCGGCCCATACCGTCGATGGCATTAAACGTTCCTCCCCTTCCAATCCAATTCACATCCATTCCATTTCGCAAACGCCTGCAAATCTCGCTGTAAATCTTGCACCATTTCAAGACTGGGCTCCACGCCCTTTTCCCACCATAGGTTCTGGATGTGCATAAGGCCTTCTTTACGACGGCATACCGGCTCAATCCGACCTACAATGCGATCCCCATAAAGCATGGGCAAAACATAATAGCCAAATTCGCGTTGCTCGCGCGGTTTATAAATCTCCCATGTATAAGAAAAATCAAAGAAACGCTGGATCAATTTTCGGTCCCAAAGCATTGCATCTAACGGGGCTAAAAATTTAAACCGAAAACTATCTTCAATGGGCTCCGCAGTTTTCTGCCAGAGTGCTTGCTCTTCGCTTCTGTAATAAAAAGGTTCTTGGCTCCCCTCCACCCAAACTTTGCAAATCTTCCCTTCTTCTTGCAAGCGCTCGAATGCCTTTACCCGCTCTGCGGCTTTCAAATTTTCAATCCCCAACCAAGCGTCCGATGCCTTTGGCCACAGTAATCCAACCGCTCCAATGCGTCGCAATACTCGCCATGCATAATGGTCTTCATCCAATGGATACGGATCCTTTTGCTCCAACAACGACTTTGGCAGATGATTCTCAGCAAAATCATAGGTTTTGACCATGCCTTTTTTAGAATGGATGACCAGTTCGCCCCGGAAATACAGCGTTTCTAAAACTGCTCTGGCTAACGACGACCTACTCCAATACCAATCCACCGATCCCTTGTGCCCGATTTCAGCAGAAGACAAAGGCCCTTTAAGATATAATTCTTGGCGAATGATATCGGCGGCTTCATCTACCTCTTGACTGCTTCGGCTCCGATCTCGATATTTTTGGCGAAAGCGTTCCAGATACGGCCAGTCTTCAACCGGCATAATCGAAAGGTTTTTATCAAAAAAATCAATCAGCTGGCGATCCTGATACAGCAATTCTCCCAACGCTTCCTTGCCAAACCCTTCTACCCTGGAATAAAGACTCAACTCGGGACTTTTGCCACAAATATCAATCGGATCAAATTGCAAGCATCCGGTCATGCGGATAAAATCAAGAACCCCTTGCTTTCCCTGAAACGGGGTCTTTCCTAAGAGACCATGACGCAGGAGTAAAAAGCGGCGAGCTTGGTCCAGACTTACGCTATGATTCAAGAGCACCGACACGCTCCTTTCTGGCCTGCAAGGGACTTATGTATTGCTGATAAAACTCCTCTGCTGGTAAGGGATGACTAAAATAAAAGCCTTGTATTCCGTCGCAACCCATGGCTGTTAGAATCTGAACCTGTCCTTCCCGCTCCACACCCTCTGCGATGGTACGAATTTTTATAGTTTTTGCCAGATTAATCACCGATTGAACGACCTGGCGGTCAAACTCATCGTGAATAATGTTGTCGATCAAGGGCTTTGCTATTTTAATGGTGCCGAAGGAGAAGTCTTTCAACGCCATCAGGTTGGAATACCCCGTACTGAAATCGTCGATTGCTACAGCAATACCAAGACTCTGTAAATCGTGCAATAATTGTTCGGTCGCGACCCCACCTTCCATGGCAACTCTTTCTGTAATTTCAAGCTCAAGCCACTGCGACTGCAATTGATATTTCTCCATTTTCTCACGAACCGACCTCGAAAAATCATGATATTCCCATTGCTTGGGAGATACGTTGATTGACATCCGTAAATCCAAGCCCCCTCTTTGGTTCCATAACGCAAGCTGCTGAAAAGCTTTATCTAGGACCCAACCACCAATCGCCAGAATATCATTGGTCTCCTCTGCTAGAGGGATAAACTCATTGGGAGAAATCATGCCATCTCGCGGATGTTTCCAGCGCAACAACGCTTCCATACCCAGCAATTCTCCGCTCCCCAGTGAAATCAGCGGTTGGTAGCACAAACTGAACTCCTTATCGGGGTCAATGTTTCGCAAAGACATTTCAATATGATTTCTACGATCCAGCTCGCGGTTTAGATCCGGATTCGAACATACAATTTGATTATTCCCCTGCTTTTTTGCTTGATACATGGCCATATCGGCATTTTTCAATAATTGATTTGCTGTTTTGGCATCCTGCGGATAAAAAGAAATCCCAATACTAGCCGTAATGGAAAAGATTTGCTCTCCTACTACCAATCCTTTACAGCATTTATCAAGCATCATTTCTGCCATCTCAATCGCTTGTCGGGCTTCCCATGTTCCTTTCGTAAGACAAACGAACTCATCCCCGGAAAATCTCGCAATACTTCCTTGGTTGTGACAACACTTTTTTAACCGATCTGCAACTTCAATCAGGACTTGGTCTCCCACATCGTGACCATAGGTATCATTGATGGTCTTGAATCGATCGAGGTCCAAGAAAAGCAAGGCAATTTGCTCTCCCTCTTCTCGTTGCTCGATATAGTTTTGAAGCTGCTCCATAAAGAAGCGGCGATTGCCAAGATTGGTCAATTCATCGTGAGATGACAACTCTTGGTACTTTCTTTTGCTTTCTTCTAAATCTTTGGTGCGTTGCCGAACCCGTTCTTCCAAAACCTGCTGACCATGCCTTAACAAGACTTCGTTGCGTAAGGACGCCTGTACATACCCACTCATGCTGATATAGATGACAGCAAAGAAGATATTGTTGAGTAGCATCCCGAGATCAGGACTGCCTAAGGTTAAAAGCACAAAAGGGTTTAATAGTGCATATCCCATACGAATCCACCGAAAAAGGCGCTGCTCCGCTCTAATCTCGTGGATTTTACCTTGCTCTGTATGGGGGTGATAATAGAGAGCCCCCATGGCAAAGAGAAGTAACGAAGCCATATAAGCCGCATCGACTGGGGAATTGGGGGTATAACGCTGATATAAGCTCAAATACGCCCAAATTAAATCAACTATAACGTAGAAAAAGCACCCCAATGCCAACAGCGTTTTCCATAGTTGAAATTCTTCTCGACGCATCGCAAGAGCATTGGTGGAAACACCGACTAAAACGACAGCATCTAAGAGCATAAAGATACTGAAAGTCAAACCCATCTCCCTCAGAAGCGGTGCCGCCTGCCAGCTCCCTCGGAAGAAAACTAGCCATAGAAAAGTCATGGTAAAATAGGTCACTGCGACTGCATCAAGACCATATTGAACCAGCCACCATTTTTCGACCCGTTGACGGGTGATCTGAAGGGTATAGAGAACCAAAAAAACATTGGTTCCCCCATATACTAAGCTCAACCAAGACCATGCAAAAGGATCCACTTTCAGAACCCAGCGTGAAGCAAACCAAATCAAATCTCCTGTCACATGACACCCAATTGCAAAAATCAATAACGCCCAAAGGTTGCGCATCTCTTTTTTGATTTCAGTTTTCCACGTATGAATCAAAACCAAAGTAGCCACGGAACCCCCCAGAGCAGACAAAAAATCTCCCCAAAATTGATAATGCTGCACTGTTACAACGGTATACACCGCAAAATAAAGGAGAATCGCAATCGTTCCCTTCTTTTTGCTGGAAGACAACATTGAAATCCCCCCTCGGTTTTTAAATTAATCACCCTTAACAGGGAAAATATAACACATTCTACCTTTCGGCGCAATAGAAAAAAGACACCTTCTCCCAAAATCGGAGAGGGTGTCTCAATTTTACCTCTTTAACAACTCCACTATGCTGCTTTGAAGTCGTTACGTCCTTTACGCTCATAGATGAGAGCAAACACCGTTGCAACCCCAAGGGCAATCAGAGTCAACGTAAAAGGCAGTTTAGGACCGATTGTATACAACGCCCCAGAGGCAAACGAACCAAAAATCGATCCTAAAGATTTCATAGCGTTATAAAAACCCATGACCAAATTACTTTCCTTGCCTACGGCTTTCTGAGAAACCAGTGCTTGAACGACCGGCATGGAAACCGCATTGAAAGCAAAGAAGGCGATGTTGATCAAAATGAAAGGAACAACAGCATCTACCACAACGATTCCAGCCATTGTGACCGTACATATGGCGAGAACACCAATGATGGATTTGCGAATATCGGTCTTATTAATGATCCACATGGCAATGGTCGTATTCGCCGCCAACGTGATCAATCCCATGGCTCCTTTTAACAAACCATTATAACCGGAACTAAAGCCAAAAACGTCTTTGATATAATAGTTGAAGGAATGGTCAAATGCGGTAAATCCCAAGCTGTGCATCATCACCATGCCAAACAGGAAGGCTAAAATCCAGTTTAAAAATTTGCGGCTGTCTAAAAAAGCCTGGAAGGGATTTGCTTGAACCGCCAGCTGCTTCATATTGAGCGAACTTAACGGAATTTTGGTGTCATCCTCACAAAGGAAGAAAAATATGAAGCCGCAGGTTGCTAAAATAACGACTTGAGCAACAATGGCCAAATAGGTATGGATCTCACCCAATAAGCCACCAGTCAGAAATCCGAATGCACTGCCGACCGATTGAATGGTCGCCAAGACCGTTAAGTCTCGCCCTCTTTGCCGTTCGTCACCAGCCGTATTAACAACATAGGTCAAAACACTGACAAAGGTCGCCCCTGTAAAAGCGCCGGTAAAAGCTCTCGCCAGAATAAAGTGAAGTTCTGTTTGAGCAAGGCCAAAAAAAGTTTGACCTAAGGCATAGCCTAGACAGCCGATTAGTAATCCTTTACGACTGGAGATATAGGTATTGATTTTCCCCCAAAACGGAGATAATAAGAAGTTGACGATCATCATTGAGCCCAAAGCAACTCCGAACATATAATTGCCGAGGTTCAAACTCTTGAAGATGGTGGGGGTCACCGGGTGCGCGAAACTGGCTGCCATATTCAAGAGCACAACCGTTGCAAAAAAGAAGATTCTGGGGGAACTTTTTCGTTCCATGATTGATCGGCCTCCAAATCATTTGAGAAAGATACTATTCCTCTTCCCGCGGGAATACCGGATACGGATGTTGCAGGAAGGATTCATAGACAATTCCATCGGTTGCTTTTACAAATTCCTCTTTGGCCGCTTTGACCAATTCAGGATCTTTTAAGAATTTTAAACCCGCGACTGCCATGGCTTTCGCAGCATAAATCATTCCTTTATGCCCTACCGAACTGGCAGAAGAAGCGGTCACCATCCAAGAATGTCCGGGGATCGCCCACGGGTTGGTAGCAGTGCCAAACATCACGGTCGGGCAGTTCCAGCTGACGTCGGCCACATCGGTTGAACCGGCCATAGCCGTACCCTTGCCGGAGGGTTCTTTAACCTCCGTACACAAAGGCATATCCAAGGATACCCCTAATCGCGCTGCTTTTTGTTTGCGTTCGTCTTCGTTAACATGGGACGATAATTTTCTGGCAAATTCCAAATCGGCTTCGTCCCAAGGTTCCGGACCCACCTCGACCAAAGCATCGTGCATCGCCATGGCAACGACTTCGTTGGGAAGAGTATTCCAAACGCCGCTCTCTAACAGGATATCGACTTCGGTCTCGGTCATCATAGCTGCCCCACGTGCAATTTTTTTCACACGTTCTACAATATCTTTCAGGGCTTGCACATAAGGAGCCCGAACAAAATACCACACCTGAGCGCGGTCGGGTACAATATTCGGAGCCATGCCGCCATCGGTAATCACATAATGAATGCGGGCCTGGGTGATCACGTGTTCACGAAGGTAGTTACTACCCACATTCATCAGTTCAACCGCATCTAATGCACTACGGCCATTGTGTGGATCCCCTCCGGCATGAGCAGTACGTCCTTTGAAGGTGAATTTCAAAGAATTGTTGGCGTTCGAGCTGTTCAGTTGAACCCCGTTGACACTACCCGGATGGTAGGCAAAGGCAATATCCACATCGGCAAAGAGCCCGTGTTTCGCCATCATGGCTTTGGCACTGTAATTTTCTTCGGCCGGGCAACCATAATAAACAATGGTTCCACTCAGTCCCTGTGCTTCCATCTCTTCTTTTAATCCCAGAACGGCACCTACACAGGCCACGCCCAAAAGATTATGTCCACAACCATGACCGGGAGCCCCTTCTTTGACTGGAATTGGATCTGCGCAAGCTTGATTGCTCAAGCCCGGCAAAGCATCGTATTCTGCTAAAAATCCGATAATGGGTTTACCCGAACCCCAACTGGCGGTAAAGGCGGTGGGAACACCGGCCACATTTTCTTCAATACGAAATCCCTTGCTTGCTAAATAATCACGACTAACATCGGCAGATTTGTACTCTTTCAAACTTGTTTCGGCAAAGCTCCAAATTTGATCACTGAGCTGGGTCAATTCATTGCGAACGGTTTCAATGGCTTTCAATGCTTTCTCCATGACACACCCTCCCTTAAGTTTTATCTTATTCATTTACGCTTTTCACTGAGGAATTCCTGCCCAAGATTAGAAGGTTTCCCGAAGGATTCGCCTACCTTTTACATCATTTGGCAGGGTTTTGTCCTCGGGTTCGCGAAATAGCACGGAAAAGAGAGAAAGAGGTGTTTGCGTTGACCGATGAAGCTAAAAAAATAATTCCTTCCGAAATCGAAGCTGCCTGGACCGCCGATGTCCGGTTAGCCGTGCGTCGCATGGCGTTGCTTTATCATTCCATGACCACCAATCTGATTGCAGCACTCGGGGAAGAAGAAGCGAAGAAGTTGACCGATAAAATCGTATGGGATTATGGCACCTTGTGTGGCCAGGCAGTGCGTGAAGCTGTATTGGCCCAGGGTAAACCTTTAACCTATGAAAATTTCCGTTCAATTCCCGATTTGCCAAGTAAAGGTTGGGAACACGGCAGCTACACCGATGAAGCCGGCCAAACTCATGCAACCGTCTCCTACTGCCCGGTTGCCGATGTATTTGCCCAATATAAAACACCGCTGGCACGAAGTTATTGCTTGGTTGACCCCTCCAAGTATGAAGGTTATGATCCCGAGCATACCATGCGACACGCCAAACACGTCATGGATGGAGATGGCTTTTGCTGGATTGTAGTTGAGAAAAAGCAATGAAACCGAATCGCTCTGAACATATTTTGATTTGTTTATCGGGGGCTCCCTCCAATGCACGAGTTATTCGTGTTGCTGCCGATATGGCCTCTGCCTTACAAGCCCCAATGACAGCTTTATATGTTGATCATAAACCCATGGATCCGGCAAGTCGTTTACGATTACAAGATCATTTAAAGCTGGCAGAAAGCTTAAACGCACGAATTGTAACCGTCCATGGAGAGAACTTAGCAGTTCAGCTGGTGGAATATGCCAAACTCAGTGGTGTCAGTAAAATTGTCTTAGGACAATCGGGTCGCACAACGGGGTTTACACTCCGTCGCAAGAGCTTAGCCGATGAAGTCATGCTTCTGGCACCCCATTTGCAACTCTACATTATACCAAATACTCCAGATGCAAACGAGGAAGCAGAAGAAACCCATTGGCGATTCCACTGGCAAGATGCTGCCAAAGCTATTGGGATCCTCGCATTGACGACCCTCGTTACACAGATCTTTGATCGTGCCGGATTCAGTGATGCCAATATCATCATGGTTTATTTATTAGCAGTGATGCTGACCGCAATGGTAACCAATGGTCGCTTTTATGGAACTGCCGTTTCCTTAATCAGTGTCGTGCTGTTCAACTATTTGTATACCGAGCCGCGATTCACTTTGCGCGCCTATGATGCTGATTATCCGGTCACCTTCTTGGTCATGTTTGTGGTTTCCTTTTTGGCCGGAACTTTGACGATGCAGGTAAAAAGTCAAGCCAAATTGGCGGCAACCAAAGCATATCACACGCAAGTCTTGCTAGAGACCAGTCAGAAATTGCAACAGGCCGATAGCGAAAAGGAAATCCTGATTGAGACCGCTCGGCAACTTGAGAAACTACTGCGTTGTGCTGTCTTGATTTATCCAATTCGCAAAGGTGAGTTATCTCCCCCGCTCTATGTCAGGCAACTGCAAAGTAGCGAAGTACCGGATAGGTTTCTTTCCGACCACGAAAAAGCTGCAGTCGCTTGGGTATTCACCCATAATCACCAAGCCGGAGCCACGACCCAACAATTTCCGCAGGCTCGTTGCTTGTATCGTAGTGTCCGAAATCATGACCGTATCTTTGCGATTTTTGGTTTAGCTTTAGAAAGCCGGGCCATCTTAGACCTTTTGGAAAAAGACTTGTTGACTGCCATTTTTAGCGAGGCAGCAATGGCCTTGGAAAAAGAAGATCTAAACCGCCTCAACACACAAATCACCATCACCTCACAACAAGAACAATTGAGGGCAAATTTACTTCGAAGCATTTCACACGATTTGCGCACCCCACTCACCAGTATTTCCGGTAATGCCGACTTTCTCCTCAACAATTCCGAAGAAATGGATTACGATAAACACCTCGCTTTTTATCGAGATATTTATGAAGACGCGATGTGGCTCAACAATTTGGTTGAAAATCTCTTATTCATTACACGAATTGAAAACGATACCATGCAACTCAATCTTCAACCCGAATTGCTCAGTGATATTGTTGAAGAAGCTTTATCCTATGTTCAACGGCGAAACAGCAACCATTATATTGAGGTCGACTTAGGCGAGGAACTGCTCATGGCACGCATGGAATCTCGCTTAATCATTCAAGTCGTAATCAATCTTTTGGATAATGCTCTCAAATATACACCGGCAGGCTCTCACATTAACATTCGAGCCTTTCGAGAGAATTCATGGATTCATCTGGTGATTTCTGATGATGGTCCGGGTATTGATGATGGTACCAAAGCCCATCTGTTTGAATTGTTTCACACCGGACCCAAACTTTCGGCAGATGGTCGTCGTGGATTAGGTTTGGGGCTAGCACTTTCCAAATCCATTATAACGGCCCATGGAGGTACCATTGAGGTTCGGGATCGAATCCCCCATGGCGTAATCTTTGAGTTCAGTTTACCGGCAGAGGAGGTGACATATCATGGAGAAGAAAGGGAAAGTATTGGTTATTGAAGATGACAAGGCGATTCGCAATCTCATGGCAGCGACCCTTGAGAGCCGTGGCTACTCCTATGTCTTTGCTGAAACCGGTCAGGAAGCCTTACTAAAAATTACTGGTGCCGCTCCGGATCTCATCATTTTAGACCTTGGTTTACCCGATCTCGATGGTATTGAAATCATTCGAAGGGTCCGAACTTGGTCCAAAATCCCAATCATTGTGGTCAGCGCTCGAAGTAATGATAAAGACAAGGTTATGGCCCTGGATGAAGGAGCAGACGATTATCTGACCAAGCCCTTCAGTGTAGAAGAACTCTTGGCCCGAATCCGGGTCGCTTGGCGCAGAATTCAAGACACCCTACATTCCTATGAAACCACGGAATCCTCTTTCTGCAATGGCCCTTTGGAAATCGATTATCTCAGTCGCGCTGTCAAAGTTGAAGGTGTTGAAATTCATTTAACACCGATTGAATACAAGTTGTTGACCTTATTAGCGAAAAACATTGGCAAAGTGTTGACCCATAATTACATTCTCAAAGAGGTGTGGCAAAATTACCTGCCCAATGATACCCCTTCTTTACGCGTTTTCATGGCAACCTTACGAAAAAAAATTGAACCTGCTGCCCAAGCAACCAAGATGATCCAAACTCATGTCGGAGTTGGCTACCGAATGATCCGAAGAGAAGAGGATGAAATGAATCCCTAATCTTTCCCCCTTAAGCAAAAGAGAATCTCCTCACAATGAAGAGACTCTCTTTTTTTGCGACTATTTTTTTGCGATAACCTTTTTTGCAGCTTCCACCACGTCTTTGGCAGTCAACCCGTATTTTTCAAGTAGTTGAGCCGGCTTACCAGACTCCCCAAAGGTATCTTGGATTCCCACTCGAACCAAAGGAGTCGGTGCTTTTTCAGATAATACTTCGGCAACGGCACTGCCTAACCCGTTGATGATACTATGTTCTTCTGCCGTCACAACGGCCCCTGTTTTTCGGGCTGTTGCCAAGATCGCTTCCTCGTCGAGCGGCTTGATAAAGGGAACATGCAAAACTTCGGCTGAAATGCCTGCCTCAGCTAAGATATCTGCTGCTTCTAAAGCCACGGCGGTCATCATCCCGGTTGTAATCAAGCTAACCTGTTCACCGCTCTTCATACAACGCGCTTTACCCCATTGCATCTGGTAGTCTTCTGGCATAATGACCGGAACCGCTGAACGGCCCATGCGTAAATATACGGGACCTTCATAGGCAGCAATGGCGTGTACCGCCGCCGTTGTCTCCACGGCATCCGCCGGACAAATCACGGTCATTCCCGGAATACCGCGCATTAACCCCATATCTTCAATTGACTGATGCGATGCCCCATCTTCTCCTACCGTGATTCCGGCATGGGTCGCCGCGATTTTTACATTCAAATGCGGATATCCGATGGAGTTGCGGATTTGCTCATAAGCGCGTCCCGTTGCAAAAATCGCAAAGGTACTGGCAAAGGGGATCTTGCCACTAGCTGCCAAGCCGGCGGCAATTCCGGTCATATTCGCTTCTGCGATGCCAATACTGAAAAATCGTTCCGGAAACCGTTGGGCAAAGGCAATGGTCATGGTCGATTTAGCAAGGTCTGCATCTAAGACTACGACTTTGGGGTTCTGCTCTCCCAATGCGACCAAGGCTTCTTTATAAGCGTCGCGGGTGGCAATCATTTTACTCATGGCTCGACTCCTCCTTCTCGGTTAGCTCTGCCAAGGCTTGTGCTAATTGGTCGGCATTGGGGGCACTGCCGTGCCATTCCGCTTTATTTTCCATAAAGGAAACCCCTTTGCCTTTAATCGTATGTGCTAATAACAGAGTCGGTTGACCTTTGGTCGACTTCGCCACGCAAATGGCTTCTCGAATTTGCGTAAAATCATGACCGTCGAGTTCAACTACATGCCAACCAAATGCCTTAAATTTTTCAGCAATGGGTTCAATGTTCATCACATCACAAATTTCGCCACAGATCTGCAGGTTATTATAATCTAGAATTACTGTTAAATTGTCCAGCTTATAATGGGCAGCTGCCATTGCCGCTTCCCAGATTTGCCCTTCTTGACATTCTCCATCGCCAATAATCGCATAGACACGGCGGGGGCTGTGGTCCAATCTTGCCGCCAAAGCCATCCCTAACGCTCCCGATAAGCCCTGACCTAAGGATCCGGTTGAGAAATCAACCCCTGGAATATGTTTCATATCGGGATGTCCTTGTAAACGACTGTTGATTTGTCGGAAGGTTTTTAATTCCTCCACCGGAAAGAACCCCCGTAATGCCAATGTCGCGTAAAGTGCTGGAGTTGCATGGCCTTTGCTCATCACAAAGCGATCTCGCTCCGGGTATTGTGGGTTCATCGGGTCCAAACTCATTTCTTCAAAATAAAGTACGGTCATCACTTCAGCTAACGATAAAGAGCCCCCCGGATGTCCCGATTTCGCTGCTGCGGTCGCCTTTACAATCTCGCGGCGAATCTCACGGGCGATGGCTACATCTGTGTTCAGCATTTGACGTCACTCTCCTAATTTCATATTTTCGGATTATTTTTGAACTTGTCTTCTCTTTTGTTCGCGAACGGCTTGCATAAATTTTGGGATTGCTGCGAGCCGATGAAAGCGTTTTGGATTTCGCACCGCCCGGTAGAGCCACTCCATGTGAATGCTCTGCACCCAGGCAGGCGCACGTTGGTCAATCCCTGCCATGACATTGAAACTGCCGCCAACGCCAATTGCTACCAAGGGAGCCAGGTTTTTTTTATGCTTCTGAATCCAAATTTCCGCCGGTCTGGGAGGTCCCAAGGCACAAAACAACATCTCGGTGCCTGCTTCCCGGATTTCCGCAACCAAAGCTTCTTCCTCTTCGGCTTTGAAATAGCCGTCGTGCGTACCACAAATGTGTAACCCAGGGTATCTCTCCAACGCTGTCATGGCGGCTTGGTTGGCAACGCCGGGGGAAGCCCCTAAGAAAAAGACCTTATATTTTTGTTGAGCAGCCAAGTTCAGCATCTCTTGCATGAGATCAAATCCAGCGACTCTCTCTTTTAAAGGGTCTCCTAATTGTTTGGCTGCCCATAGCATTCCGGTGCCGTCGGGAACCAGGAGGTCTGCTTTTTGTAAGGAGGCAGCGAAGGTTTCATCTTGCAAGCCATTCCAAGCGATTTCCGGGTTAATGGTCACGATATGAGCAAACTCTTTTTTTCGAATGCGCTGTTCGATCCAGTCGACCGTCTCAGCCATCGTAATAGAAGCAACCCGATACCCTACAATTTGAACCGTTTTCATCGTTGATTCTCCTCTGCCGTTTGAATGGCCAGTCTAGCACTTTGTAACGCTTGGTCACGCAATTCATGGAAGCGTTGTGAAGAGGCTTCCATATCGAGGGGAGATTGCAGGGTCTGATTGATCAGATGGAGCAATTCTTCCGATCGCAGTTCACTCAAACTACCTGCCAAAACCTGGCCGACCCGTTTGGCAAAATGATCGACTTTGGGATCATAACGAATCGCTATCGCTTTGGTAGCAGTTATGGCTGCAAAAACAAGCGCATGTAAGCGAACACCAATCAGTAATTGGCAAGATTTTATGACCGATAAAACTTCTTTGACGGAATAGCCGTGCGGCAAGCAAAAGGCGTGCTCTTTTTGTTTCATCTGTTCTTTAATCTTTTGGCCAATCGCCTCATCTCCGCTTTGCTGCATGGGGATGAAAACTACTTGCGCTTGTTGTGTTGAGATTATTGCATCAAGCGCGAGCGCAAGTTGGTCTATCCAAGTTTCATCGTTTCCCCAAGGTCGTACCGATACTGCCAAAAGTGGCCCTCGCTCCAATTGCACTCCTAGGTCTCTTAAAATCTGTTGACCAGAAGCACTTTCAGGAGATTCGAACAATAAAACGGGATCGGCTGAAAGATATAATTTCACCTTAGGAATGCCTAACTGAAGCAATTCGTCAAAGGATTGTTGGTCGCGCACGGTTAAAACTTTGGCTGCTTGCAAAATCCAACCGGTCAGACGACGATTAAACGCTTTACGAATCGGTCCAATGCCCTGGCCATAGATCATAAACGGGGTACGCCGCACCACGCTCATAGCCAGAATCAACAGGTAATATTGCAAACTGCGGCTGCTGGTAACATCTTGTAATAAACTGCCTCCGCCACTGATCAATAAGTCATTTTCCCCTAACGCATGCCAAATCGCTTTGTAATCGGTGCGCGAAATCGCATGGACATCATGACTGCTTTCGGTCAGTTTCGGGTTCGCCGAAAGAACGGTTAGAGCTAACTGTTCATGCTCCATCCGGAGAGCCTGTTGCATCGATGTCAAAATTGCTTCGTCGCCAAGATTATTGAAGCCATAATATCCGGAAATCAAAATTCGTAAAGGCCGAGAAGAACGGTCAGTTTGCCTGTTCGGCATGTTCTTCGTCCTCCTCCCAATAGCGATGGAACCAATGCGAGAACAGTCGTACTGCAATGGCTGCACCGATACCTAAAATCACGCCTAAGGCCAATCCCCACAGTCCGCGATTCATACTGATCCACATACCGGACCGCACATGAGCAAAGGAGTTCACAACCGAAACCCACCCTACGGTTGCTAATGCCAACAAAGGGCCTACTAGGAAGCGCTGCCCAAACGCCCACAAGAGGGGCATTAGCAGAATGGCAGGATATCCAATCAAGAATTCTTTGTTACGGGGTCTGGCGACTAAGACACGTTCTAAAAAGGCTCGCATTTTCAATTCTAATCCACTGATCGCTCCCACCGAAGCATTTCCGGAACGCAAAATATAATAGAAAAGGGCCCCTGCAGCAACCACTGCAAACATTGCCCAAAGCACGGTGATAGGGCTGGCTAAAAGTTGTTTCAAATCACAACGCATTTCCTTCCAGCCGCGCTTCTCGACCGGTGCTTGAAATTGGAAGCCGTAACGCATGAAATACCACAGTCCCAGTATCAACAGTGGTAAGACAAATCCCACTTTAACACCGCGAAAATATTGAAGTTCCAGCATAAAAGTGTTGTCGCTCATGATGACACCCAACAGCACTCCACCGGCAAAAACGATGAGGAAACTGCCGACCGCTAAGAAGACGCCTTGTACCAAGAAACTCCACTTGCGCAGGTTTCCCTTAAGGCGCTCTAGTTGCTTCATGGTGAATATTCCTGCCATAACCGGATACAACACTTGGGCTGCAAATGCTAAAAGTTGCCGCATGGTCACCCAAGCTCCTCCAACCGTCGCGGTCGAGCGCGCCAGATATCCCGATGCCAAGGCTGCAAGAAGAGCCAAAGCAATTAGAATCCACCAGAAAAGCGGTTTCCCCTCGATTCCCCATTGCATCAGAAACAAAACAGCGGTCCATGCAAGAGATAGCGGGATCAAGATCATCCATCCTACCAAATGAAAGGGTTCCAAGGCAATGGCCGGACCGATTTCATAACCGGAATTTTGAATGCTTTGCACACCGGCTTGTAAAATACGTTGATTCAATTTCAAAATCTCATCTGGGCTCTTTAACTGATTTTCAAACAAACGCAAATAGACGACTCGAATATTGCGGTCAACGGCTGCTCTGAGCCATCGTTCTTGAATCCCTTGCTCGGTCAGCCAATCTTTTTTGTCCAGTTCAGCTCGTTGGATGGCATAGACACGAACGGCTTGAAAATCTAAGGCCTGCAAAAGGGCTTCATCTCCCGCGAGATGGATGCTGTCGAGTTGGGTCATGGTTTCGACTAACCCATAATACCAGTTTTGTTCTCGTAGAAGTTCAACAAATGCCGTAAAGGCGGTATCGGGTTTTGTATAGTCTACGGGTTGACCATAAAGGTCTTGAGTGCCGGGAAGCTTGGTTCCGGTCACGATTACCCCAGTCACTTGACCAGAATCAACAAAGGGACGATATTGTTCTAAAAGCGTTTCCGCCGAGATCCCCGGTCTGTTGGCTGGACGCAACTGAACGTTAAATCCTAAAGCAAGATACTCTTCAAATTCCTCTGAGTCATACCAAAGCCCCGCACCTTCGTAAAGGTCCCAATAGGCCGACGGCATTTCTAAAACCGTGATATTTTGATTTTGAAAGACTCTCCAATGCAGTGTTTCAATCGCCTCTTCTAATGAAGAAAGCAAATTATCATAGATTTTCGCTTCATTGATCAGAATATAATGGCTCATCGGTCGCAATGGTCCTTGAAGGAGTTGTGCAAATTCGCCATTGGCTTGACTGCGCACCAATGCAGCGGCCTCTGGGTATTCGAGAACTGTAATATCTCCCCGTTCCTCGAGAAGCTTTAGGGTTTTCTGATATACCGTTGCCGTCGTAGCTCCCGCTGCTTTGAAATCTGCCAACGCCTCTACATAAATGTCATGATCTCCATAACCTATTGCACTTAGATAAATTTCCTCGGTATCGATGACGACCTCGACTTGCCGTGCTTGTGCTTCTACCTCAATCCGGCGAAATGCCTGATAAAACACCGGCAAGAGAGATAGGATGATCAATACCACCAAAATTTGCTGAATTCGTTTGTTTTTAGTCAAGAGAATGCTCTCCTTCCGAGTGTTGCGGTATTGTAGGCAGGGTTGGTTGAATTCGACGTGTAATGGCATAGGCCAAGAGTGCCAATGGGATTCCTAAGAGTAGGCCCCAGCCGACACGCGACAACGACAAAAGATAAGGTGTATGCAAATGCATAAAGGTATTAAAGATCGACACTTGACCGGCAGTAGCTAGAAAAAGCATTGCTAAAGCAATCCAAGGGGTTGATAAGAAAAAGGGCAAAAGGAAGAGTCCGGGGTATCCAGTCAAGAACTCCTTGAAACGCGGCCGTACCCCAAAAAACTGTTGCAAGAGATTGCGTAAGGATCGTTCGATTCCGCTGACGGCACTGGTTTCATTGCCACTGCGAATCAGGTAAAATGCAATCAGTCCTAGAAAAGCGACTCCGGCCATTACCTGTTTACCGGAGAATAGATTCGTACGATCCATCTTCTGCAAACGATACGGTGAGCGTAAGAGAGCATAGGCTGATGTTAAAACGAGGGGCAGAAAATACGCTATTTTCACGCCGCGGAAGCTAAAAATCGCATTCAAATACACCGTTTCCGAAAGCAAGCCATTGGTAATGGTCGCACCAATTAAGGTTAGAACACTAATTCCAAACAATCCTAGAACCGCTAGTTTCAATCGTTCCTGACGTGTTTGCTCCGGCTGGCTATGCTGTAGAAGCAGGGTTAATCCTAAACTGGGGAAAAACGTCGCTGCCAGTAAGGCGAGGCCATCGAACAAATCGCGACCCGGTAACCATCCGTAGGCATACGCGAATGCAGCCAGCAGAGCGGCAAACAAACTGCCAATCAGTAAAGGTGGGGTCGTGAGTTTGGGCAACCAACAAGCAAGCAAGAGCGCGCCCGCGGCTACGATGCCAACGGTCATATAGAGGAACAATGTAAAAGGAATCGGCACCCCCGTTAACGGTTCAGCCTTGCCTAAGATAAATCCAGCACCCTGTAGATCTCCGGATGTCTGTTCTAACCAGTGTTGCAGGCTTTGCAACTCCTGCCCGGGCGTCATATCCATATGTTTAAACGGTTTCAGAAATACGAAACGAATATTGCGGTCGGTGACTGCCAACAAAAGTTCTTCTCGGGTGTCATATGGATATCCGGGGTGAACACGGATTACGCTCGCATTGGCCGCACCCAAATAGGTTTCCAAGCCTTTTTGCTCTCCCAAGAACTCAACCATTCCTAAGGTTGCGCCTCGCATAGCAATGATTTGAGCAATGGTATTGGTGTTGATCTCATTGCCATAACCATACACTTCATAGCCGCTGAAAAACCACATATGCTGATTTGGCAAGGTAAATACTGCGGTTAACACTTGATTTAAGTCTTCGTATCCTTGTTCCTCAAGGGTGTTCGAAACTTGCGGAGTCAAAATCAACCCATGATCATGAGCATATTGTAATAAACTGTAAGGCACCTCTAGAAGATCCTGATCTAAAAGCACCAAGCTGGTCATCCCCCACGATTGTGCTTGTTCAACCAGCTCCAGTGGTTGCATGGAAACGGTTTCGGCGATCTTGACGAGATCCCCATACTCTAAGGCTAATTCTACTTGTTTATTGGCTTCTTCGCGAGGGACTCGAACCGCCAAAACCCGGACGCTCAACACTAGGGAAGCCAATAGAAGAAACCATAGAAAACGATGCTTCGGTTGTTTCATAAAAAAACTCCATCTCTTGTTTGGTTATTTATAACATCATACTTTTCTGCTTCCACCCCTAAAACTCCTCTAAACAGGGGACGGTTCTCCCCTATTTAAAGGGGACGGTTCTCTCCTTTTTTGTTTCTTTTCATATTGTCATTAACCCAACTTAGTGCTATACTCTAATTGATTCAAATAAGGTCTAAATTGATTGGAGGAATTATCATGAAGAAGAGCTTACTGGTTATTCTCACCTTTAGTTTGATTATGACTCTTTTATTCCCATTGGTCGTACAGGCTGCACTTCCCGAAGGAGTCCCTTCGACTCTCGAAGCCCCTAGTATAAAAAATATTGTCTTAAAACACGATGAAGACAATTTGCCATATTTTGAAGCACAGGTGTTTTTTCCGCAAAGTGTGCTTGATCTCGATACCGAAAAGCCCTCTGGGGGTTCTGTATTTTGGGAATACTCTGTCAAAATAGATAATGGGGCTTGGGAAGATTTCGGTGGAGGCGGCTATATTGATGTTTATACCGCTGGAGAAGAAGGGGTCTATCTGACCGCAACAAACTTTCCAATCACCTTCGACCCTATCGATGAAGGGACCATGACCTCAATCGACATCAAAAGTCACTTATACTCTTATCGCTTACGGGTTTTCTATTATTACTTTGAAAATTGGCAAGACCTCGAACCCGTCTATTCCCCCGTATCCAACACGGTAACCATTGGATCCGGCGCCTTTTATTCCAATGCCAATGAGTGGGCAAAACCAGAGTTAGGCAAAGCCAATGAATATGGCTTGATTCCGGAGATTCTCAACGGAGTCGATATGACTCAACCGATTACACGGGAAGAGTTTTGCGAATTAGCAGTTGTATTATATGAAAAGATGACCGGGATTACCGCAACTCCAGAATCCCCAAATCCTTTTAAAGACACAACCAACCCGCAAATTTTAAAAGCCTATGCTTTGAAAATCACAAATGGCATCTCTGCGACCACCTTTGAACCGAACACATTGATTACACGAGAACAATGTGCTGCAATGTTATTCAGAGCAATAAAAGCCATAAAACCAAATGGGGATTTTTCCATTGCCGGAGTCGCCGATTTCCCGGATCAGATTCATATAGCTACCTACGCCATTGAAGCAACAAAGTTTATGTCGAAAATCGGCATCATCAAAGGCGATTCCGATGGAAATTTCATGCCGAAAGCCACTACTGAGACTCAAATCGCAGCCCGTTACGGTATGGCTACTCGAGAAGCAGCTACCCTAATGGTTGTTAGAAGTTACGAAAAGATTCCCACTTTATCCTAGAATTTTGTTGTATTAAAAACTGAATTTCTCGAGGGACGGTTCTTACAGAATCGTCCCTTTCCTTTAGTCGTCTTACTTGTCATGGTATGATATACTGGTTATAGAGGTGATTAATATGTCAAAAACACTCGTATTAGCCGAAAAACCTTCGGTAGGGCGTGAATTGGCCCGGGTTTTAGGTTGTACTAATAAACAAAACGGATTTATGGAAGGCCCCAAATATGTGGTTACTTGGGCTTTAGGGCACTTGGTAACCCTCGCGACCCCGGAGGAATATAATAAAGCTTATGCTAAATGGGAAATGGACCATTTACCCATCTTCCCCGAACCAGTCAAGTTGACCGTCATTCCCCAAAGCGGTCGCCAGTTCCAAGTGGTGCGCCAGCAAATGCAGCGCGCAGATATCTCCGAACTGGTCATTGCAACCGATGCCGGACGCGAAGGAGAATTGGTCGCCCGCTGGATTATGGAGAAAGCGAATTGGCGAAAACCGGTGAAGCGACTTTGGATTTCCTCTCAAACCGATCAAGCAATCCGCGACGGTTTTGCCACACTCAAACCCGGAAGAGAGTACGAAGCTTTGTATCACTCCGCTCAAGCACGATCGTTAGCCGATTGGCTTGTTGGTTTCAATGTTAGTCGAGCTTTAACCTGCCGATATCAAGCTTCATTATCCGCAGGCAGAGTACAAACCCCCACCTTAGAAATGATCGTTGCCCGCGAAGAAGAGATTCGCCGCTTTCAGCCGGTGCCCTACTACACCCTGACTGCCAAACTTTCTGAATTTCAGGCCTTATATCGCAACCGTCAAAACCAAACTCATATATCCGATCGCACCCATGCAGAAGAGTTGCAAAGAAAATGCAATCTCTCACGGCAAGCCAAGGTCACTAGTCTCAAGAAGGAACAGAAGCGAGAAGCACCGCCCCTGTTGTATGATTTGACCGAATTACAGCGCGATGCGAATCGTCGCTTCTCTTTTTCGGCAAAACAAACCCTAAATCTGATGCAGAGCCTTTATGAGACCCATAAGCTCTTAACATATCCTCGAACGGACTCCCGCTATTTGAGCAGCGATATTCTTCCTACTCTTCTGATTCGGGTCAAGGCACTAACCGCTTCCGCCGCCTACGGTAAAATTGCAGCACCTTTACAGCGCCGCTCTTTTACCGGCAAACAACGCTTTGTCAACGATGCCAAAGTCAGCGATCATCACGCCATCATCCCTACCGAGCAGCCCTTGAATTGGAATGCTCTCACTGCTGACGAAAAACGTATCTATGACTTGGTCGTGCGCCGATTTTTAGCGGTTTTATCGGAAGACTCTGTTTATGATCAAACTGAAGTTCAGCTACAAATCGCCGGGGAAACGTTTACAGCAAAAGGTAAGATTTCAGTGAGTGCCGGTTGGCGTGGCATTTATGATGCACAGCTGTTCAGCAGTGATGATGAGGACGAGAACGCAGACGAGGATAAAGACCAGAGTTTACCTCCCTTGCAACAAGGACAAACTCTACCGGTTCAGGAAGTCCGCTTAGATCAACACATGACAAAACCTCCCAAGCGCTACACCGAGGCAACGTTACTGACTGCCATGGAAAACCCAGGACGGTTTGTGCAAGATCAACAATTACGCAATGTTCTGGAAGAAGCCAACGGAATCGGTACCCCTGCAACTCGAGCAGAAATCATTGAACGCTTACTCTCTGCCAATTACTGTGAACGACGCGGCAAAGAGTTTTATCCTTTAAGCAAAGGCGAACAATTGTTAAAATTGGCTCCTCCCGACTTGAAATCTCCGATTTTGACGGCGCAATGGGAGCAGAAATTGACGCTGATTGCCAAGAGCAAGCTTAAGGACACTCTCTTCTTGGCCGAAATGAAAGAATACACAAAGCGCTTGGTCGAAGCTGTAAAGATTGCACAGGGAGAATATCATCACGACAATATGACCCGCACCCGTTGCCCCAGTTGTGGACAATTCCTCTTGGAGGTCAACGGTAAAAAAGGCAAGATGCTGGTTTGCCCCGACCGAGAATGTGGTTACCGTCAAAATGTATCCTACTTGAGTAATGCTCGCTGTCCGACCTGTCATAAAAAGCTTGAGGTTGTTGGCGAAGGTGAAAAGAAAATCTATACCTGCAAGTGTGGTTTCCGCGAGAAGTATGACCGCTTTAATCAAATGTTAGCAGAAAACAAACAGCAAGCCAGCAAATCAGAGATCAAACGTTTTGAGCAGGAACAAGCCAAAAGAATCGAGAAAGAAAGTGTTTCCGCCTTTGCCTTGGCTTGGCAAAACGCACAAAAAAAAGAAATCGAGTAGGAGGTCACCCATTAATTGAGTGACCGTCCTCTCACACCACCGTGC
>CAYRNW010000015.1:0-64299 GCA_964425745.1 uncultured Eubacteriales bacterium
CTTTCGTAGCCCTTGGCTCTGTTTTTTTGGGCCTGTTTTGCTACAGCCCCTTGTTGCATGACTAAATCCGTTTGGGTAATCCCATGACCGCGCAAACACTGTTGATAAACAAGGTCATTCCCAAATCGATTCCTTCGATTTGAAGCCATTCATCGGTGCGATGTGCATTTCCTCCAAAGGCACAGCCAAAACAGACAGCTGGAACATTATAGGCCATTGCAACATTGGCATCGGTGGAGCTGGCGCTTGTTTCGGTGGACAAACCCAAATCTTGCAGGATTTCTTGAATGGTGACGACTAACGGATGATCTGCCGGAGTCTCTCCGCCCGGACGGTCTCCTTTGAGCACGATCTCCACTTGAACGCCGTCGGCCTTTTCAACCTGAGCTATGATTTCCCGAACTTGCGTTTCAACGTTCTCTAAAGCAGGACGCTGTTGAGAACGCATATCCAATAAGAAAGAGGCGCGCGCTGCAATCGTGTTGATCGATGTGCCACCTTCAATGACCCCCACATTGTAGGTTGTCTTAGGATTCTTGGGAACCTGAATCTCGGCAATTTTGGCGATCATCTTCCCCAAAGAGTGAACGGCACTGGGTACACCAAAGGCTCCATAGCTGTGTCCGCCGCCGGTCGTTACGATCACTTCTAAACGTCGGCTGGTAATCCCTCCGTTCGTGATTCCACCCAAAGCACCATCGATAACCAAGACATAATCCACTTGCTCGTGATACGTTTTCATAGCTTCTTTCATACCTTTGAGATCGCCCAAGCCTTCTTCTCCGGATGTGGCCACACAAAGCAAATCACCGGGTAAAGAGATGTTGTTGGCTTTCAACGCTTCAATCAGCCAAATCATGCTGGTGACACCAAAAGAATTGTCTCGAATCCCTGGTGCATAAAGACGCCCATCTTTGCGGGTAACGGTCAAATCGGTTTCCCGCGGAAAAACCGTATCATGATGTGCTGCCAACATAATTACTGGTCCTTTTCCGGTTCCCCGATACCAGCCAATAACGTTGAGTGCTGCATCAATTGAAACCTCTTCAAGGCCTAAGCGGATAAAACGATCTTTTAAATAGACCGCTCGATCGCCTTCATCCCAACTGGGAGAAGGAACTTGACAAATAGCGATATCCTCTTGGAGCATATCCTCCACGTGGTCTAAAAACCATTGGCGTGTTTCTTTGAGTTGTGGGTATTGTGTCATAATGTTCATGAAAAAACTTCCTTTCCTTGCTTTACTCTTTGTTTGGTGCTTCTTTTTTTGTCGTGCGTTTGACTTTGGGTTTTGGCTGGGTCGGCTTTTCGTCAGCTGAGGACTTGGTATATTGAGGTCCAACTGCTTGGGGTTCCACTACTTGAGATTCTACAACTTGCGATTTTTCTTCGCGAACTTCCGCTATTTCAGCAAGGGCTTCTTCCGGTTTGGCAGCCATGACGGCCCTTTCCTCTGCCCACAAGCGCAGCATCAACATATGCTCACGCATGGTTGCATAAAGTGGAACTGTTTTTTCTAAGCCGGTGATGATATCTTGTTGAGCCAAACTGCGATTCTCATCAAAAGCTTCCACCATGCCGGTGATGACCGATTGCTCAATTTCAGAACCGCTGTAACCTTCTGAAGCTGCCGCAAGAGCCACTAAATCAAACTCTTCAAGATTTTTATTCCTCTTTTCTAGATGAATCTTGAAGATATCTTGACGTTCCCGAGGTTGGGGTAGATCGACAAAGAAAATTTCATCGAATCGACCTTTTCGCAATAATTCTGCAGGGAGCCGTTCAATGGCGTTGGCGGTGGCAAAGACAAAAACTGCTGCTGTTTTTTCTTGCATCCAAGTCAAAAATGTTCCAAACACACGAGCAGTAACTCCGGAATCCCCGCTGCC
Organism: uncultured Eubacteriales bacterium; assembly: GCA_964425745.1. Lineage (GTDB taxonomy): Bacteria > Bacillota > JAAYKD01 > JAAYKD01 > JAAYKD01 > CALCNS01. The sequence continues at coordinate 1,890 of CAYRNW010000015.1, forward strand.
ACTACTGCCGGCTAAGCCCTTTTCGATTTCGTCAATCCATAAAATGCAAGGGGCAATTGCCTCTGCAGTTTGAATGGCTTTGCGCATGTTTTCTTCAGAAGAGCCCACAATTCCAGCAAAAATCTTGCCCATGTCAAGACGCAGTAGAGGGAGTTGCCAGAGCGAGGAAGCCGCTTTCGCGGTCAAGCTTTTCCCGCACCCCGGCATTCCGGTGATTAAAACCCCTTTCGGAGCTGGTAAGCCAAAGGCCTTGGCCTCATCGGTAAAGGAACGACCGCGTTTGCGAAGCCATTCTTTTAAGTTGCCGAGTCCTCCCACAGATTCCATGCCCTCGTTGATTGGATAATACTCCAACATCCCGGTTTTGCGGATTACCTGCCGTTTTTCTTCTAAGATCAAATCTATATCGGCAGCATTGAGCACACCATCGGTTACCACTGCTTTAGAAAAGGCATTTTCGATCTCATCCAACGTCAGCCCTTGTGCTGCTTTGACCATTTTTTCGCGTTCCTGGGGCGTTAAATCGACCCGGTATTGGCGTTCTCCTTGTTGACGAACCACGGTATCTAAAAGGTTATTGATTTCCGCTTCCCCCGGTAACAGGAAATCCACCACGTTCACTACTTTTTGTAATTCTACCGGGATATTTAGGGTGGGGCTAACCAAAACAATTGTTTTGAAATCCTGCTTGATTTTTCCGGCTAAGTTCTTTAGTTTTCGCACCGTTACATTTCTTGCTTCCAAGAACGGGTGAAAATCCAGGAAAATAAAGATGGCTGGACGGTCAAACTTCTCGACAAATTCCAGCGCAGCTAATGGCTCCACTGTATTGGGTATGGGGGGAAGATTGCGTCGGGTTAATCCGGTGGCAACAGTCCATGTATACACTACTTTGGTGACCGGTCCTGCCAAAGCGACTTCATGGAGGGTATCGATAATCCGCTTTTCTTCCCAGGAAGGAATATAAAGCAACGGATACCGTGCTTTGATTAAAACGCTTAGACTTTCACGATTAATTGGGTTCAATTGTCATTCCTCCTTCTTACACTTCTTCCGCAAAGGGACGATACGAGCGTAATCGCCCCATCATTTCTTCTGCTTCTCGTGCTAACTCATCCATGGACCAATGAGCAACTTTTTCTAAGGAGAGTTCCGGAAAGCGATAAGAAAACGTTTTAGGGGCTACGTGAATGACCAACCCAATACCTTCTGTCAAATAGCTGTAGACTTCAGGAGGAGTCTCAAGCCCTTGCATTTGGCGAATCAGATAGCGGTCAACTTCTTCTTGCTTGACGGTGAATCCATCTTCTCCTAAAAAGGCTACATGGTAATCGATCGGCAAAAACCATTCCGGTAGGGAAAAGTGGCAAAGTTTTAATCCGGGCAGGGCCTCTCTTTTCTTGACCCCTAAATAGAGGACCGGTGCTTGCCCAACCGTTTCCGGAAAACGCAAGACCAAGCCATTGCTTGGCTCGACGACACGGGTGATTTTCTCCTGATCGGTCAAGCGGAGGAGCTGCTGTTGTGACCGGCTGATATGGGCCAACTGGAAACTCTCCAAATCATACGATGTTGCAGCTAAGGGCACCCCAGCTTTCAATAAAACACTGATCAAACGATACATCGAAGCCCCTTGGACCAACGTTACGGAGCCCGCGCCGACTCCGGCTGTTTCTAAAATTGCTTCGGCATCGCGCCGTATCTCCATGCGTTCTTCAATGCTATACAGGACATCTTCTCTCATGAACGGTTCACCTCACCATGAAATTTGTAGCTTTAGGAAGGAAGTATTGAAGGATGAACAGAATGGTTATGCTCGTATCCCTTAAATTTATAAGAATTGGGTTGATTCTATGCAGATCTCCAGATTGCAAGCCCACGATTTAAGGCTTGAACCCCTTTTGGCAGAAATCGATTCCGGTCTCGAAGATTCCATCTTCAGCCGAACTTCTACCATGCAAAACCTACGCGACTTGCTGGAAAGTCATCAGGGTTTGGTAATAGCAGATCAGACCACGGTTTATGCTTTCTTGATTTATCATTTAAAAGAGCCCATTTGTCAAATCGACTTTGCTTACGCTACCTATGAAAAGCCCTCTAAGACCTTATTAGGGCATCTTATCAGCGGACTCCTACAATTATGCCGAGGGGATGAACAGATTCACATGGTCCGTTGCGATTTTATACCCTGGTTTGGATCCTCTTTACAAAAGGCGTTGATTGCACAGTGTTTTCAGCATAGCCCTCGCTTGCTGTTAAGAGCTGATGTTCCGTTTCGCTTCGCCGAAGAAACACACGAAGAACTACAACTGCTCCCTTGGCAGGACTCTTTCACAAAACCGGCTTCCCGTATGTTAATGGATTTATTTCGCAGTAGTGAAGAAAGCAAATGGGACCCTAGCATCCGCCACATCACCGGATGTCAACGCTTTCTTGCTGAAACCTATGCCGGCCGATTTGGCATCTTTGATCCCAGTATATCCACTTTATTGAAATTCAGAAATCACCAAGCCGGATTAGCACTGTGCAGCTGGGGCGAAGAGGGCCAAGGCTTTATTTCCGCTTTTGGTATCCTGCCTGAGTTCTCTGGACTTGGCTTGGGAGGGAAATTACTGCGTCATGTGATGCAAGCGTTTGAAGCCATGGAAGCACCCGCTGTGGAATTGGCCGTAAGTGAAGCCAATCTGCCTGCTCGACGCTTATATACCGCTCAACAATTCGAGGTCAAGGACCAAGCTTCCTTGTATTATTACCCGCTTAGGTCGCTTTAATCAAACAATACCACATTCCTTGACGAACATACTCCAGAACTTCAAGATCTTCTTCAATGATTTGTCCTATAAAATTCTGCCACGGATCTGCCGGCAGGTCTTGACGTGTGATTTCCAGCTCTCCGGAATAACGACGATACTGCTGATTGGCAATCCAAATACTGCCTTTATTGCGGAACGTGTGAGAATTTTGAATGGATGCTAAGCTTTCTCCAACCTGTGCATAGTCTCGGCTGGTCAGCGAACGAATCACATAAGGCGAACTATCTTCTCTTTCCTGTTGAAGTACATCATAATACTGCTCCCATTTGGGAAGGAGCTTTGCACGAAGATGGAGGGTGCCCTGTGTTAATCGCCCCAATTCCTGCCAAGTTTCGGGTCTGCAATTGGGATCCCCTACCAGAACAACATCACATTTCGCTTTGTAAACAAGCTTTAATGCAGCAATCAAAGGTCTTTGCCACCGGGATTCTTCCAGGGTGGGGAGGCCTTTTTCAATGGGTCCACGTTTGCTACCGTCCCCGGCGATAAAGCCAAATACCGGAATGCCATACTGATGACACAAGCGGTTTTGTTCTTGAATATATTCTAAAGACAACCCCGAATAGGGTTTGGGGTAGAAATTGTGGCAGGCTGCGATGTGTCCTTCGGGAATCTGCTCCTTTGCCAATGCACGTAGATACGACTCATCCACCAATGAAGCATTGAGCATGACCGGGGTTTGGCGGCTTAAAGATACCAACTCCTCAAAATCAAAGCCGTAGTCCATGCGCCAATAATCGACTCCCAAGGAGACGAGCTCGGAACAATGCTTAAATCCTAACCGTTGTAAGGTCACCGGACTGATATCGGCAATGACTTGCAGCCCTGCTTCATGAGCAATTCTAAGGAGATGGCTCAGAGAAGAGTTTAGGTCATGGGTTTCCTCCGGAATATGCAGTGAAGTAAACACGTACTTCAATCCCAAGGATTCTGCTTGCTTGACTTGATCATGCACCGAATCCGAGACAGAATTTCCGTAAACACTGAATCCGAGTCGAGCTGCTATCATTGTGCCACCTCCTGCGAAAGAACTTGCGTTAAACTTTGATACTTCTCCATTTACCACTGTGGAATCGTAATGTGATAAAGATACTTCGGATCGTAACATCGATGGTTGTCCCAATCCAAGCCCCTACCACACCGAAGTCTAAGATATAAGCGAAAAAATAGATCAAGCCAAGCCGTAAAACCAGGTTTCCCAATACCGAAACCCAAAAGACATATTGGGTATCTCCTGCTCCGCGCAACCCACCTGAATAAACAATATTTAATGCTAATGGGATTTGAGAAAGCCCGGCCATACGTAAAATACTGGAGCCCAAGGCAATCACCTCAGGGTCTGTTGAGTATATTCCGATGATCAGTTGGGGCACCAAAAGGAAGATTGCTCCAAAGGTTCCCATGGCAATGGCTGCAACCTTGGCTGCCATATGGCCACAAGCGTTCGCACCTTCTTGATCTTTCGCTCCCAAATGTTGCCCCACTAAGGAGGAAGCGGACATACTAAACCCTAACCCAATCATAAAGGAAACCGATTCGAAATTGGCAACCAAGGAATGACTAGCATAGGCCAGTGTTCCAAGGCCAGTAATCATTCGTGTCATGATCATAGAACTACCGCGCATGACGAATTGCTCTCCGGCAGCCGGTAAACCAACTTTCAACATTCGACGCATGAGGTCGGCATCCATGGTCCAAGGAAATTTTAAATCTAAATGTAATTTAGCTTTATTCGACAAAGTCACGCCTAAGACCAGTAATCCCCCCACGGCGCGTGAAATCGCGGTTGCCAAGGCCGCTCCGGCTACTCCCATTTCCGGAAAGAAGGCAATGCCATGAATGAGAACGTAATTTAAGAATAAGTTGACGAAGTTGGCGATGATATTGGTAATCATTGGCGTTTTGGTATCGCCGGCACCTCGTAAGGCTCCATTCAAAATAAAGGACAACGTCATAAAGAAAAACGTGCTGCAGCTGACCCTTAGATACATGCTGCTGGTCGTCAGCACTTCACCGGTGGCTCCCATGAGGCTCATAATCGGCCGGGCAAAGCCCACTAAGATTGCGGTCACAATCAAACCAAGAATCACAGCAATAAAAAAAGATTGACGCAAAGCCTTGTTGGCTTGATCTTTTTCACGAGCCCCGATTAGACGCGCCACCAAAGCTGTAGTACCGATTGAAATCGCCGAAAAAAGAGCTTGACTAAAAAAGATTGGACTCCCGGGAAGACTGGCCGAAGCAATGGCGACCTTCCCTAATCGTCCCACCATAGCTACGTCTGCTACATTGACCATGGTCATAAGAGAATTTTCCACAATCACAGGCCAAGCTAAGCCCAAAACACGGGCTGCTATGGAGCGATCGGGATTTATATGATGATTGATTTCATCTTGAGGCAAGGTTCATCAACTACTTTCTTTAAGACTATAATCTCTCGCTTGGTATAATACTCTGACACAAAAAGACCCCGCCATCTGGTTTGACGGGGTTGATTCGCATGATCCCTAGAAACCACCTAAGAACGCCAGGAAGGCTAAAACGGCAATCAGCACTCCCATGTTACGGGCTGCTTTTCTCTTTGCCGGCTCCTTCTCTGTACGCATCATCCAAAAGAATAAGAGCGCCGTGACTCCATAGGAAAAGACCGGGTTCAACTCGGTTCGGATTACGATTTGGATAATACTCAATGCGCTAATCACATAAGCATAAATCGTCAATTGTTTTTTGCGAATTTCAAAAGCTTCCGGGTCGTTTCCTTTTAATTTTTCTTCATATTGGTTAATTCCAAAAATGATAACCCCACTGAAAACTAACCAGATCACTGCATTCCAAGGAATGTCCATCCAAGATACCATGGTTCTCCTCCTTCAAGGATATTAATTTGCTTCTCTAATTTGCCTTCGAAACAGAGGATTCCTTCTTTTCTCCCCATTTCTTTTCCGACTGCCCCCTTTACCGCAGGGCTGTTCAAGGGTATAATAGAAATATAGCACGAATTCAATTGGGAGGTTATGTTCATGATTGTATTGGTTCTCAACTGTGGTAGTTCTTCTTTAAAGTATCAACTATTTGATATGACAAATGAGTCAGTAATGGCCAAGGGTCGAGTGGAACGAATTGGTATAGACGGTTCTTTCATGGTGCATCAAGGAAAAGGTTCTGAAGTTGAAGTCAAGACCAACATGGCAGATCACACGATTGCCATTAAGAATGTTTTGAATATGTTGACGGATGCAGAGCATGGAGTCATTACTTCTTTTGATCAAATCGGTGCGGTAGGTCACCGAGTTGTTCATGGTGGTGAAGATTTCTCCGGTTCTGTTTTAATCACCGATGCAGTAAAAGATGCTTTGACTCGCAACATTGAATTAGCCCCTCTACATAATCCGCCCAACCTCATGGGCATTGCTGCCGTAGAAGCGAATATTCCCGGCGTCCCCAACGTTGGTGTTTTTGACACGGCCTTCCATGCTACCATGCCCAAACATGTTTATCTGTATGGGCTGCCCTACACCCTCTATGAAAAATACAAAGTTCGCCGTTACGGTTTTCATGGTACCTCACACAAATTTGTTTCAGAGCGTTGTGCAAAGCTGATGAACAAACCCGCTTCCGAATTAAAAATCGTGACTGCGCATCTCGGCAATGGATCTTCCATTACCGCAGTCAAAAATGGCCAATCCTATGACACCTCTATGGGTTTCACCCCATTGGAAGGTGTAATGATGGGCACTCGCAGCGGAGATTTTGACCCCGCAATTGTGGGCTATCTGATGCAAAAAGAAAACTTGAACTTCAATCAGTTCAACGATTTAGTTAATAAAAAATCCGGTGTGTTCGGTATTTCCGGTGTCTCCAGCGACATGCGCGACATTGAAAATGCAGCCAATGCCGGCAACGAACGCGCTGCTTTGAGCCTGCAGATGTTTGAGTATAAAGTGCGCAAATACATTGGTGCTTACATTGCTGCCATGGAAGGTGTCGATGCTATCGTCTTCACCGCCGGAATTGGAGAAAATGATTCGGCTCTTCGGGCAAATATCTGTAAACACTTTGCCTTCTTGGGAATCGAAATCGATGAGGAACTGAACAAAAACCGCAAAATCAAAGAAAAGGAATTGACCAAACCCGGTTCCAAGGTTCGTGTGTTCGTGATCCCCACCAATGAAGAATTGGGAATCGCCAAAGATACACACAGCATCGTGCAAAACCTTAAGTAGAACGTTGAACAGGGGGTTGTAGCACAACGAAAAAGTGCAGCAACGCTAAAAGGCACCTAGACAAAAAAGTCTGGGTGCCTTTTTCATGCACAGAACGCAAAGTCTTGGGGACGGTTCTCTCCTCCCTTTCAACCACAGGGACAGTTCTTTCAAAACCGTCCCCTTGTGGTATCAAGGGAGAGAACCGTCCCCAAGTAATTCCCAAGTTATATTAAAGTCCAATAAACTCAAGCAAACCTCGGACCAAGATCAACAATGCACATAAATAGTAAATTAAGGTCGCTACTTGACGCGATGCCTTTCCGGCAACAACGAACAAAAATATTCCCGAAACCAGTCGAACTAACAGAGGAATAATCTCGAGCATGGGCGCCACGAAAAAATCTAGCACACCCAAAAGAAGAAATAGAATTCCTACCCCGAGCTGTTGTTTTCTTTGAGCAATCGGAATGAGATTCCCGCTTTCGTCTTGAGGAAAACGATACCATAAATAAAGGAAACTAAGCCCAATCAGACCTATAAAAAGTGAAATCATTGATGCAGCCTCTTATCGTAATTCAATAAGTTCGCGGGGATAATGGGTGAGAATTTTGACTCCATTGGGAATCATGACCGCATCATCTTCAATGCGAACGCCACCCAAGCCCGGCACATAGATGCCCGGTTCAATCGTGAAGGCATTTCCAACTTCAAAAGGAACTTTGTTTCCTTTGACTACATAGGGCTCCTCGTGTGTTTCTAAACCCAGTCCATGTCCGGTTCGGTGAATAAAGTACTCACCATAGCCAGCCTCCGTTATTTTATCTCGTGCTAAAGCATCTAATTCTTCTCCGGTCATACCTGGTCTGCTGTGCGCTCGGGCGTAGGCCTGTGCTTCCAAAACAACATGATAAATTTTCTTCATTTCCTCTGGTAGGGTACCAATGGCAAAAGTTCGGGTAATATCGGCTGTGTAGCCTTTATACTTGGCCACAATGTCCAGGATCACGGTTTCCCCTTCTGCCAATTCTTTATCGGAAGTGATTGCATGCGGTAAACACCCACGCTCCCCAGAGATCACGCTGCCGCCACCGCTGCCCCCGAATTTTTGAATTGTACTCTCCAACAGAGCTGCCACTTCTAATTCTTTGACACCCGGCTTCATCATGGCCTGGGCAGCTTTCAATGCTTCCTCTACACAGATGACCGCCTTTTCCATGAGGGCAATTTCCTGGTCGTCTTTTACAGTACGCATTTGATTCAGGATTTCATCCAGGGGTTCAATCTTCACATTCTGATCCAATGCCTTCATGATTAAATCCCATTCCAGCAAACGAGTGGCTCGGTATTCACAAGCAATCTTTTTTCCGGCTAATTTAGCATCGCTGAAAGCCTGATTTGCTGCATTCCTAGGACCTTCTTCATCGGTCCAGGCATAGGTCTTTTCAATACCCGTGATTCTACGAATCTTCTCCGCTTCCAGTTTAGGGCAAATCACAAAAGGTTCTCCTTCCAATGGAAAAACAGCCATGGTGATCCGTTCGCTCAAATGCATGGTTAATCCGGTTAAATAGAAGAAATTCGAACCCGGGACAATAACAGCTGCAGCGAAACCCACCTGCGACATCTTTTGTTTCATCGTTTCTACTCGACTCATGAGGGATCCTCTCCTTTTTGTTGTAATGGTGCATTCTTAACTTTCTTGAAATAGATCAAAAATCCTACTGCAATCAGTAGCAAACTAAAAACTTGTGCTGCTCGAAAAGGACCCATCCACTCGCTGTCAGTACGTATTCCTTCAATAAAGAATCGACCTACGGAATACAAGATGGTATAGAGTGCGGTCGCCCAACCAACGGGCTTTTTCAAGCTCCACAGTCCCCGGAACAAGAAAACAAAGAGTAATAAGTCCCAAATCGATTCATACAAAAAAGTAGGATGGACGAGTTGCCCTTGAATTAACATCCCCCAAGGCAAGGTCGTCACGCTGCCAAACGCTTCTTGGTTGAACCAGTTTCCCCACCTACCAATGGCTTGTGCTAAGGCTAACGCTGGCATTGCCAGGTCGAGATATGGCCAAAAATCCAATTTCCTTCGTTTAAAGTAAAGGTATGCTACTAGGACTCCGGCAAAGAGCCCCCCATGAATGGCCAGTCCCCCTTCCCAAATCCGAATCGCCTCCGAAAGTCGGGTCCCATAATAATCCCAATGAAACAAAACATAATACAGGCGCGCCCCTAAAATACCACTGGGAACAGCCCAAAGCACGGCGTCAAGCATTGCTTCTTCATCGAGACCGGCTCGTTTGATCAACTTTAGTCCGACAAAGATGGCCATAAGCATGCCAATGCCGATCAGGAAGCCGTACCAACGAATGGAAATCCAGGGGGTTTGCAATAAATAGGGGCTTGAAGGAACCGGCATAATAAAAACTCCTCTCGGTAGGTACCATAAAAAATTAGTTCTCGCTACGTTCGCGCTGTAGGGTATAGGTAAGCTCTCTTCTTTGCTCGAGCGTCATTTTTTCGGAAATAATAAGCTCAATGATGTCTTTTGCCAAAATTGTTTCGTCATGTCGTACATACTCTTGATACTTCACATAGTCGTTCTCAAAAACCTTGATTCCCATTTTCTGAATCTCAAACCGATCATTGATAACGGGATTGCCTCCGGATTGAGAGTATTTATCTCTCCAATCGGGAGCGACTAAGCCGGAGTTCACAAAAGCATAATCTAAGATTCCTTTGCCCAAATAATCGCTGACAATTCTCACATGGTCCGAAGCCGTAAAGTTTTCGGTTTCTCCCGGTTGACACATGACATTAACTACGTAAATACTAATCGCAGGGCTTTTTGCAATGGCCTCAGCGATTCCCTTGACCAGCAAATTAGGTAGAATACTTGTGTAGAGACTACCAGGACCCATAATAACCGCATCGGCTTCGCTAATAGCCCGTAAAACTTCGGTCATCGGTTGAACATTGGGAGGTTCTAAACGCAAATCACAGATTTTCGCATGGGAATGACCAATCTTCGATTCGCCCAGAATAAGCTCTCCATCACAGGTTTCCGCCACTAATGTCACAGGCTGCAAGGTGGCCGGATACACCTCTCCTACCACGGAGAGGACTTTTGAGGTCTCTTGAATTGCCTTTTCAAAATTTCCATCATTGACACTGGTCATGGCAGTGATAAATAGATTGCCAAAATTATGACCCGCCATTCTGCCCTCTTGAAACCGATAATTGAATAACTTCTCCAAACTGGGTTCGGCATTCGCCATTGCCAAGATGCAGTTACGAATATCTCCTGGTGGGATCGCGCCCATTTCATCTCGCAAAATGCCGGAAGATCCGCCGTCGTCCGATACCGTCACCACTGCCGTCAAGTTTCCGGTATAGCGTTTTAAACCTCGTAGTAGCACCGATAACCCCGAACCGCCCCCAATCACAACTACTTTTGGCCCGCGGCGTTGCTGCCTTTTTTGGTAAAACAAATCAGCCAAATGAGAAGTAGCGTCGGGTAAGAGTGTCAACTTCATGGCAACGAAAATTCGATTCAATCCCACAATTAACATAGAAAGACCAACAATCAGTAAAAGGCCTCCCAAGTATTGCCCTAACCGGGCTCCTGTCATATGATACACTACATCTTGTAAATACAGGTTGAACATTTGAATATCGACACTGAACAGAATATAGAAACCAATCCCTGTGCAGATGGCACCCACCAAGAGTAACGCCAGCCACCGTTTGACTTTCATTCCCGGTAAGAACCATCGTAACCAGCGGTTCATTGAATAGCCCTTTCAGTGTCACCGGAGACACGTTCTACATCTCGGTGAGTTACATTCACTTGGTATCCCAAAATTCTCAAATCTTCGGTAATCTTCTCCGCTACGGTGACAGAACGGTGACGACCACCGGTACAGCCAATGGCTAAGACCAATTGTTCCTTCCCCTCTTGTTTGTAATTCGGCAAAAGAAAAATGATCATTTCAATGAGTCTTTTATAAAATTCTTGGCTGATTGGCCAATTCATCACATAATTAGCCACAGCCGGACTGACTCCGGTGCGATCTTTCAACTCTGCCACCCAGTGTGGGTTCGGCATAAAACGGACATCGAAGACTAAGTCCGCATCCATTGGCAGTCCATGCTTAAATCCAAACGACAAAACCTGAACTTTCAATTTTTTCTCTTGCTTTTCTTGCAAGAATAGGCTTTGGATGGATTCCTTGAACTGGTGAGGGTTGTTGTGCGAGGAATCCAAAATGTAATTCGCTTTGCCTTTCAGAAAACTCAACTGATTTCGTTCTTTGGCGATACCTTCAGGCAAGCGGCCTTCGGGCATTAAGGGGTGAGGCCTGCGCGATTCCTTATAACGCCGGATTAAGATTTCGTCGTTGGCTTCCAAAAACAAGATTTCATAAGCGATGCCCTGTGCTTCAAGTTCCTTCAACGCTGCAAATATGGTGGTGAATAACTCCCCTCCACGTACATCAACACAAATCGCAATTCGTTTGATTTGCGGGGAGGTTTCATAGAGCATATGAACCAGTTGCGGTAATAGCAGAGGTGGTAAGTTATCGACACAAAAGAAGTCTAAATCTTCCAGAGCATGTAGGGCAGTTGATTTTCCGGCTCCGGACATGCCGGTTAAGATGATAAGTTGCTTTTCATTCATAGCGACCCTCCCCTGTTATGTTCAATGTTTTATTTACCATTCGCCGTCAAGAAAGGGAAACCCTTATTAAATTTTGAATATTTCATAAAAAACTGGTTTGGAACCCTAAGCTATGTTATACTTAATGTCAAAAAGAAAGGGGAAGATGCCATGCAAATAAGCCTTAATCTACTTCTGACATTGGCATTATCGATCCTCCTTTATTATTTCGGACAATTCTTGATTTCAAAGAGCTCGATTCTGCGTCGCTCTTTCATCCCGGCTCCGGTTTTGGGAGGGTTACTCTTTGCCCTGATCAATTTGCTTTGCCATCTCAACGGTTCATGGGTGGTAAACCTTGATACCTCCCTGCAAACCCCAGCCATGTCTGGTTTTTTTGCTACAGTCGGGTTAAGTGTTGCCTTTCAAGGGTCGAGCAAGTTAGGCCGTAGAGGCCTTCAATACTGGTTCCTTTGTAGTCTGATGATCATCGGTCAAAACCTGACTGGGATTATACTGGCATCTCTTTTAGGGATTGCCCCGTTTTTGGGAGTGTTAGCTGGTTCTGCTTCGATGGTGGGGGGACACGGTTTAGCAGTCTCCATTGGCCCCACAGCACAAGCATTAGGGGTACCCGCGGCACAAGCCACTGCAGTAGCCGCTGCCACCTTTGGCCTTGTAGCCGGTGCCTTTTTGGGTGGTCCAGCTGCACGTAACCTTATGAACACCCATCAGCTGCGCTCCTCTCCGTCGGTCGATAACCCATCGAAAACCGAAACGCAAGAAGGCACACATCCCACTTCTCAAAGCTCACTCAATCATTTCAAACCGGAGCGATTTTTAAAGCATGGAATTCTTCTAGCTGTGTTATTAAGCCTTAGTGCTGCATCGGTTCCTCTATTGGAGAAGCTAATGCCGGAGTTGACCATTCCCTCTTCGGTTTTGTCGATGTTTTTAGGATTACTCACAGGATTGATATTGAAGAAACTCCCCGTGATTTCGTTGCATCAACCCACACTTTTATGGTTTCAACATATATTTTTAGTGGTTTTTCTCTCAATGGCCTCGATGTCGTTACGATTGTGGGAACTGGCAGCATTAGCGCTACCCCTATTGATGATCTTGATTGGACAATGTCTTTTCACCGTGCTCTTCAGCATGCAGATCACGTTCAAAGTCATGGGAAGAGATTATAACGCTGCTGTAATGACCGCTGGTATGATTGGGCATTCCCTGGGGGCAACTCCAACAGCCATTGCCAACATGGAAGCGATCACCAAACAGCGTGGTCCTGCAGAAGACGCCTTTCTTCTGGTTCCTTTAGGAGGGGGATTCCTAGGGGACCTGGTCAATGTTCCGCTCGTACTTTTTCTATTGAATCTTTTAACCTAAAAGGAATCTTTCATCACCGTGGCGAAATGCAAATGCGTGTATCGATTGGACAGTAAGGAGAGAATCGAATGAGCAATGTTAAACTTTTCTGGATGAATGAAGAACAACTGGAAGAACTCCGCATGGATGAGACCCTGATCGGCGATGAACAGAAACGCCAAATCGAAGCGAACTTGGCGGTTTTATTTGGTTTACGCTTTATCACCGGCAATTATCCCATGGAGCATGATGTCATCGATACCCTAGCACTGGATTTTAACATGCAACCGGTGGTACTAGTCTATCGCTCTCATCCTCTGCAAAACCCGATCAGCAGAGGTTTAAGTGCCATGGCTTGGCTACAAAAACATCAAAGTGAAGTCCGCCTGCTTGTTTTACATCACTTGGGAGCCGAAATTGCCGAGAAAGTTCAGTGGCAACAACCTCGCCTCCTTTGTTTGAGTGATTTTTTTAATGAAGCAGAAATCAGCACCGCTTCCTTTACCTCGGTGGCAATTGAATTGTTGAACTGTCATTATCACGGAGAGAACCTATTATCCATTGAGCGGCTCCCTCTCCCGCACCTGTTGGGGCGTCACAATCCCTTCCAAAAACAGGTGGAGGATTGCTTAGAAAAGGTTACAGATCAGCAACAACAATTGTACAAAGAGTTCGTCGCATTGTTACATACACAAGGAGATGACCTGAGGGTCAGCTATCTTGACAATCAAATTATTTGGACCCGGTTGCGCGATGTAGCACGCATCTCTTTTGACGATCACTCCATGCAAATTCGTTTAAATCTGCCCTCGGAAGCCGTATTAATCGACGAAATGACTTATGATTTCGTGATTAATAACACGGACCAGGAAATTGAACAGGGTAGCGTGATCCTTCATCTAAGCAGTAGTGAAGAATTACTCTTGAGCAGTGATTTAATTTTGAGAGCATACCGGTTCAATTAAGGGAATAACCCTCAGATAATAAGAAGCAACCCGAAGAATAGGGTTGCTTCTTTTGGTTACAAAAATACTACGATGTACTCGTCACAGTAAAAGAAGGTAAAGCAAGAACTGCGCGGAACTAATTACCCAGTGAATCTCATAAAATCACGAAAAAGGAGGCGTTGTGTTGAAAGTTAAAAACAAGATCTTGTTGACCGTGATTCCTTTCATGGTTTTCTTTGCAATTTTCATGAACATTGCCTTCGGACTCTATTTTGAGAAATTTATCCTTCTCCAAGAGGAGAATCAAATTAAAACCGCTGTTGAAGGGATTTCTACGTACCTTCAAGAGCAATTTACGAAGAACCTGGGAACTGCCAATGACTGGGGACATTGGAATGACACCTACGAGTTTGTTGAAACTCTGAATGCTGACTATGTTAAAAACAATTTAGATGAGAGCACCTTTGAAAACCTAAACCTGAATTTTATGATCTTTACAGATTTAAATGACCGAATTATATATCAGCTGTATTATTCCACGGAAGACCACGAGTTCACTTCGTTTCCCGAGGACTTTGAGCTGACCCATGATCAAATCGCCTTCCTCCAACTCGAAGAAGACGTTTCAAGTATTCTGCAGTTAGGGGATGCCTTTTATTACGTTTCCTCCACTTTGGTTACAGATTCCATTGTTGAAGAAGAAGCCAATGGAAGATTGATTATTGGCAGAGAATTCACAAGCGCTGCTGTTATTGATCTGGAACAAATCTCAGGGTGGAGATTCTATTTTGTCAGTGCTATAGATGACCTCTCCCAAACCGAAACTGCTACCGAACACACCCGTATCCTGCAGCAAAGCTACTCCGATGATAAGGATTATATCAAACTGATATTGCTGGTAGAGAATCCATATCAAGTCCAAGAGTCCCTTCAAATAGACTTTGAAATGCCCCGAACTCTGTATCTTTCTTCTATTGAAAGTACCATAAGCTTTGCGATTTTGAACACCCTTTTATTCGCTCTTGGTGCAGCATTGGTGGTTCTAGCTTTAACCCGCTTTTTAACAAAGCCTTTTGATGATTTATTACAAGACGTCTCAATGATTGACACCTCAAAGAGCAAATATCCAAAGCTTAGCGAAACTGGGAATCAAGAATTCTTCTTCTTGCGCAAATCAATCAACGCACTTTTAGGGAAAATTGAAAACAATCAGGAAAAGATTTCGCATATGGCTTTACATGATGCCTTGACCAATATTCCGAATCGCGTGCTTTTCAACGAATTATTGGATGAAGAAATTCGTTCTTCTCGCCTAACAGGGCAGATCTTTGGAGTTGTCTTTATCGACTTGGATGAATTTAAATCGGTCAATGACATTCTCGGTCATGAAATCGGGGATGAGCTGATCCAACAAGTTGTACAAAGAATCAAGCAGACCATAATTAAAGACGACGTGGTAGCACGTTTCGGTGGGGACGAATTCCTGTTGATCCTAAAAAACGTTTTTGACATAGCGAATCTGGAGAAGAAAATATCCCATATTTTGCAACTTTTCAATGAACCCTTTGTTTTAAAGGGAAATGAGTTTTTTGTCACTTGTAGCGCTGGTATTGCAGTCTACCCCGCAGATGGTGAGACTCCAGATCAATTGCTAAAGAATGCCGATATGGCCATGTATAATGTAAAAAACCGAGGCAAGAATGCCTATGCATTCAGCTCCCTTTTCATGAAGGAAGATTTGACTGAGCGTCTAGAGTTGACCAACCACTTGTATCGTGCATTAGAACGTAATGAGCTCGAAGTTTACTATCAGCCTCAAATCAGTGTTGTCAACAACAAAATCGTAGGTTTTGAAGCACTCTTGCGTTGGAATCATCCCAGTAAAGGGCTCTTGCTCCCCGGAAAGTTTATTAGCCTTGCTGAACACACACGTTTGATCAACCCGATTGGTCAATGGGTTTTAGAGACTGTTTGCCGTCAAATCAAACAATGGCAGGAGTTGAATCTCAATTCCATAAAAATCGCCATCAATATTTCTCCAATTCAATTTCTTGATCCTGATTTTTTAGGAATGATTCGAGCAACGATCACAGAATTCGATATTGATCCTAAGTTTCTTGAAATCGAAATCACAGAGAGTATTGCTACCAATAAATCGCTCAATATTAAACCTGTTTTGCACGAGTTAAAGAAAATTGGAGTCTCCATCGCAATCGATGATTTTGGCACGGAATACTCTTCACTTTCCAGACTAAAGACCCTTTCGGTCGACCGAATCAAAATGGACATGCAGTTCGTTCATAGCATTTCCAGAAGTGAAAAAGACGATGTAATTGCTAAAATTATTATCCAGCTAGCCAAAAATTTGGAAATGAACGTGATTGCAGAAGGAATCGAAACCGAAAATCAGATGCGATTCTTAACAACAAATGCGTGTGACGAGGTGCAAGGATTTTATTATTATCGACCTATGCAAGCAGTTGATGCGGAGAAGCTCTTGTTCGAACAGAAGAAACAGGAAGATTAATGACCCTCAGTTGAAAAAAAACTGCCTCCGAGTATCTCGGTGGCAGTTTTTTATCGGCTTCATTATATACGTGGGCTTCTATTCCGTTTCTTGAGCAGTACGGGCAATGATCTCTTCTTGGTGATACTGATCCAAATTGACAAAGTAGTCGCTGTATCCGGCTACCCTCACCAATAAATCACGATACTCTTGCGGATTCGCTTGAGCTTTGCGCAAAGTTTCGGTATCGACCACATTAAACTGGATATGGTGACCTCCCAAGCGAAAATAGGTACGGATTAGGGAAGCTAACTTGATGATTCCCTCTTCTCCCGCTAATGCTGAGGGCATGAAACGTTGATTGAGCAGAGTTCCACCCGACATGCTCTGATCCATCTTGGCTAAGGATTTGACGACCGCTGTGGGGCCATTGCGATCTGCACCATGGGAAGGTGAAGTGCCATCGGATTCCGGCAGGTTAGCGAGCCGACCATTGGGGGTCGCTCCCAGCATTTTACCAAAGTAGACATGGCAGGTGGTAGAGAGCATGTTCAAATGATACGTCTTGCCTTTGGTGCTCTCACGACCTTCGATTTGTTGAACCAGCGAGGCATACACACGCTTCATTAGGTCATCCGCTTGGTCATCATCGTTACCAAAAAACGGAGTTTGGTGGAGTAGTTGTTGTCGTAGAACCTCATACCCTTGGAAATTGCTCTGCAAAGCTTGCAGTAATTGCTCCATGGATACATTTCCTTGCTCATAAACATGCTTTTTGAGCACCGATAAACTATCGGTGATGGTGCCAATTCCGCAACATTGTATATACGTTGTATTGTATTTTGGTCCTGCATCATAATAATCTTTGCCGGATTCAATGCAGCCTTCGATGACAACCGAAAGAAACGTAGCCGGGGCATTCCGCCGATACATGTATTCCAGATAATTATTGACCCGAATTTTAGTGTCCACAACAAACTGAAGTTGTTTTTCAAACGCTTCATATAATTGCTCAAAGCTGATAAGAGTGAGTGGATCCCCGGTTTTCAAACCAATCTCTTTGCCAGTCAAGGGGTCGACGCCATTATGTAAGGTCAACTCCAGAATTTTTGGAACATTAAGGTAACCGGTGAGCAGATACGCTTCTTTACCAAAACAACCGGTTTCGATGCAGCCACTGTTTCCACCTTCACGGGCGTCTTCAATGCTTTTGCCCGCTCGGACTTGCTCCATGATTACCATATCGGTGTTGAAAACCGAAGGATATCCATAGCCTTTTCGGATTACTTTCGCTGCTGTGCGCAAGAATTTCTCTGGTGTCTTTGCGCTGATCTGCACATTACATTGCGGTTGCAGCAAATGCAATTCTTCAAAGACTTCTAGTAATAGGTAGGAGACTTCGCTGACACCGTCGCTACCATCTCGTTTTAATCCCCCAATATTGATATTGACAAAGTCATTGAAGGTCCCACTCTCCAATGCAGTGACCCCTACTTTGGGTGGGGCCGGATGATTGTTGAATTTAATCCAGAGGCAACTGAGCAACTCTTTGGCTCGCTCCCGGGTTAACGATCCTGCTGCAATTTCCCTTTCATAATACGGAGTGAGATGCTGATCAAGATGTCCGGGGCTCATGGAGTCCCAGCCATTCATTTCGATAATCGTACCCAAATGCACAAACCAATACATTTGCAAGGCCTCGTGGAAAGTACGAGGTGCATGTGCCGGAACCCAGCGACATCGTTCAGCAATGCCCAGAAGTTCTTTTTTGCGCTGCTCGTTTTTTTCTGTGGATGCCAACTCTTCTGCTTTTTCAGCGTGTCGTTCCGCAAAACGAATCATCGCTTCACAGGAGAGAAGCATACCTTTCCATTGCTCATTCTTCTGACCAGCTTCGGGATCATGCAGCCAATCAATGTTCTCTTGTTGTCTGCGGATCTTGTCCATGAAATCCAGCATGCCTTTTTGATAAATACGCCCATCGAGAGTGGTATGCCCCGGTGCTCGTTGCTCCATAAACTCGGTAAACAACCCGGCTTCATAGAGATTTTTCCATGATTCATCAATCTCAGCGAAGGCTTTATCTCTCATACTGCGTCCTCGCCAGTAGGGAATAATTTCCGACTCATACAACGCTCGATCTTCGGGAGATACTTTATAACTCGCCATTTCGCGTGTATTCAAGATATCTAAGTCTTCTAAAGAATGGCAAGTCAATTCCGGAAAAGATGGCACTACTGCAGGTGCAAACCCGCGTTCACCAACGATCAACTCCTCATCACCAATATAAATTTCTTTCTGATCACAAACATGGTAAAAGTTCTTGGCACGCATGACCGCTACCGAGTATTTACCGTCGTTCTTCCGGTAGAAGTCGGTGACCAATTTGGCGCGCTCTGCCGAAAACCGGGGCTGTGCAGTGCGACTTTGCTCTCGTAAACGTGCAATTCTCTCATTCATGTCTTCATCCTCCTATATACGCTCTGCTTGTAGTCCTTTGGCTCTAAAAAAGTCAACGACTTCTTGAATTTGTTGATGGGTGGGGGGTGTTAAATCCGGCAATAAATAAGGGCGCCCCATCTTTTCGTATTTCCCGATTTGCATGTGATGATAAGGCAAAATTTGAATTGGCCAAGGTTGCGTAGATTTCACCATAAACTCTGCCATGGCTTCAAGATTTTCGATCTGGTTATTGATTCCGGGAATCAAGGGCATACGCACAATGCCATGGTATCCTAGTTCCATAAGGTTGTGCAAATTTTGCATAATCTGCTGATTATCAACGCCGGTGTATTGCAGATGTGCCTGTGGATCCATGAGTTTCAAATCAAATAAAAAGAGATCGGTCTCTTCTGCAATGGGTTGCAAGATGGACCAAGGAGCATAGCCGCTGGTGTCGACCGCCCGATGAATCCCTTCTTGACCACAACCTTGCAACAGTTCGAGCAGGAATTCGGGTTGGCTTAAAGGCTCTCCCCCAGAGAAGGTCACACCACCACCGGATTCATCGTAGAAAAGCGTATCTTTGATTAATAAAGAAACGATTTCCTGACTGTCTTTGTATTCTCCAACCCAAACCCTGGCTTCGGCCGGACAATTCTCTACGCAAGCTCCACAGAGCAAACAAGGTTCTGCTGGGCTCAATTGCTGGGGGCAAACGTCATAACAGCGCCCACAATGGATGCACAATTCCGGTTGAACAAAGATTTCCGGCTGAAACGCTTGGCTTTCCGGGTTGTGGCACCAAAGGCAATGTAAGGGACATCCTTTTAGAAAAACAGTGGTTCGAATCCCCGGGCCATCTTGAACACTGTAACGCCGAATATTAAATATGATTCCTTGCATGCAAACCTCACCTATCGTGATTGTGTAATTGCTACACGTATTAAATTATAATTCGCTAAAGCTTTTCTGATTCCTGCCCAGCTCTTCATTAATAGGAAGGATTCTTGTTTGTGTCTCTCAAATTTCAAAAAAGGAATTTAGCATGGGCATCGTGAACTTAAAGCTATAACTTTGTAATAAAACTAAAAGAGGTGTATTGGATGATTGACCCCACATCCCTATTCAAGATTTCTTATGGCCTTTTCTTAATCGGTGCGGTATCCAATGGCAAAGAGAATGCTTGCATTACCAATACTGTAATGCAAATCACCAGCGAACCCATACGCTGCGTTGCTGCTGTCAATAAGGCCTCGTTCACCCACAAACTGATCATGGAATCCAAGAAACTATCCGTATCGGTTTTGGACCAAAGCGCTGGCATGGATGTTTTTCAGCATTTTGGAATGCAAAGCGGATACAAGGTCGATAAATTTGGTACCTACAACCACGATGCCTGTGTCAACGGTTGCCCGGTCATTCGCGAGGGTGTATGCGCCATATTTGGAGGAGATGTTTACGACACCATGGATGTCGGCACTCATACTCTCTTTCTGTTTGACATCACCGGCGCCGAAACCACCAGTGATATTCCACCTATGACCTATGCCGATTATCGAATCTTAAAAAGCGGTCAATCCTTGCAACAAAAAGAAAGTGTCAAAGTTGAAGAGAAATGGGTCTGCACCGTTTGCCACTATGAATACGATGGTGAGATTCCGTTTGAAGAGCTCCCCGATGATTATCGTTGCCCTATTTGTGGTGTTGGCAAAGAGTATTTTGTAAAGGCGTGATTTCATGCATTATTCCTTGAAAATTTGTGGTCTTACCCGAAATTTACCATTATGTCGTATCCATGAGCACTTAATGATTGCTGCTTTTGTGATTTTGGGGGATCCGGAACTGACTGTTGCCTGTGCTCATGATTTATTAATGAAAGCTCCAGAATATGATTTTCTCTTAGGTCCCGAATCAAAAGCTTTTCCCTTGCTTCACGAAATGGCGAGACAACGAGGTGACCAGCGCTATATGGTAGCCCGTAAGGAAAAGAAACTTTATATGGGTGAGACTCTGCAAGTAGAAGATCGTTCGATCACAACCTCACACGTTCAAACGCTGTTTCTGGAACGCAATGATGCCGATTTGATGAAGGGTAAGAGAGTGCTCTTGGTCGATGATGTGGTGTCTTCCGGCGGATCGATGCAAGCTCTAGAGGCCTTAGCTCAAAAAGCAGGTGCTATTATCGTAGGCAAGATGGCGATTCTGGCTGAAGGTGATGCAACACAACGCTCGGACTTAATATTTTTAGAATCCTTACCCCTCTTCGATGGCAAAGGAAACCTGATACCTTAGACAAAAAATCCCTTTCTCTTTAAAAAGAGAAAGGGATTTTTCTATGGAAAACTTTAAATCACTTGGATCCACTCAAATTCGTCAGCAATACGACCCCATTGAATGCCGGTTAGGGTATCGTAAACTTTTTGGGTAATTTCACCATTTTTGAAATTGTTAATGGTCATGATTTTACCTTTGTAGTTGAGTTCTCCCACCGGAGAAACAACCGCTGCTGTTCCAACGGCAAATACTTCTTCCAATTGACCTTTATCGTAGGCTTCTACGACTTCATCAATGGAAATTTTACGCTCGGTCACTTTCAAACCCCAGTTGCGCATGAGCTTCAAAGCGGAATCCCGGGTAATGCCTGGTAAAATAGTCCCATCTAAGGAAGGTGTAATAATCTCACCATTGATTTTGAAGATGACATTGGTTGTTCCAATTTCTTCAACATACTTGCGATGAACACCGTCCAGCCACATGACTTGTGAGTATCCCATTTTTTTGGCTTTGACTTGACCCATTAAAGAAGCGGCATAATTTCCACCGGTCTTTGCTTCCCCAGTTCCGCCAGCAACGGCACGAACGTACTCGTCTTCAACGAAAATCTTGACCGGGTTGACGCCTTCCGGATAATACGAGCCGGAGGGAGATAAAAGAATCAAGAACATATAGGTACTGGAAACCGAAACACTGACAGCGGCTTGAGTAGCAACACACATGGGACGAATGTACAGTGAGGTATCCTTGGCATCCGGAACCCAGTCTTGATCTACTTCTACCAAGGTGCGCACGGCTTTCACGAAATCAGCAGCAGGAACTTCCGGCATCGCCATACGGCGATTGCTACGTTCCATACGTGCTGCGTTGGCTTCGGGTCGGAACAACTGAATTTTTCCATCGGCTCTGCGATACGCTTTCATTCCTTCAAACGTTTCTTGAGCATAATGTAAAACCATCGAGGCTGGATCCATAGGAATGGGTCCATAGGGTACGATTCGCGCATCGTGCCATCCCTTGTCTGTTGAATAATCCATGATGAACATGTGGTCGGTAAACAATTTACCAAAGCCCAATTTGGATTGATCTGGTTTCACTTTAGGTGTGGTCGTGCGTGTAATCTTAATATCCATTTGTAATGAGTCCTCTCTTTCATGATCTCTTTTGGGAAGCCCCGAACAGGTTGTCCGAGGCTTCTACAATTTAATATTCTCTGTTGAGGTCTATTTTACCTTCATCAAAGCATTAAAGAAGGGTTTATAGGTGCCGTCGGTTTGTGCACGATATTGAGCATTATAGCCGAGTAAGACGATATCGCCTTCTCCGAATTGGACATGCATTGCGGCAGCTTTGCCGGTAATCAGTTTTTCTCCGTAGAGTAATCCACTCTGCAATACTTCTCGCTCCGGATACTTGGCTAATACCGTATAGTTTTCTGCGTGAGCATTATCGGTGATGACATAAGCCGGACTGTCGAAGTTCAAGGTTAAGCCCTCTTGCGGCATACCCCAGTTGAGCGGATGGTCCATATGCAGGGTGTGCAAGGTCGCACCATGGGTGAAGAATTCGTCTACAGATTTACCTTCGACAACGTTTTTGAGGCCTAATTCAAAGGCGCCAACCACCCAATCACAGGATCCGGCTTGAGCGACCAAGCGACCACCGGCTTTGACAAAGGCCTTCAAGGCTTCGATGCCTTCTTTTTTCAAACCACTCATATAGCCTTCCGGTACGGAACCAATAAAGCGACGCATCATTCCAAATGCAGCTTCTTTGGTGATATCGGTCAACATGGCTTTGCGATCTGCCGGAATAAAGATAACGTCAAACTTCTCAATGAGATTGCCTTCCCAAACATCTTTATCCATAATGGTAGTATAGGGGAATTCAAATTGCTCGAGGGTCAAACGAGACCAGCCTTCATCCATAGAACCGCCCAAATAGCGGCGATACATCCCAATACGACTGGGTTTGTAGGAAACGATATCGGCTTCTGCCAATAATCCATCAAACGCTTCTACGTCTACGCCCAGCTCTTTGGCTCCGGCTTCGAGAACCTCTTTGGCATTGGCTTCTGTGACAAAGTCGCCGTAGAGACGGGTGCGCCAAACCGGATAACCGGCAGCCATAACGCGATTCGCTAAGCGATAAGATTGGTTGAGGTTGCTGGCAAACATATAACCTTCCTCAGATTCACCGGCAAATTTGCCGATTAGCGGCGGAACTTTGTCGAGCTTCTTGGTTTGACCATGAATCGGTTCCTGTGCTTCCAAGACCGTAACTCCCATAAACTCGGCATAGGTGTCGGTCGTGGTATCATAGATATTGGAGGTGTTGTCTAAACGGCGGCTGAACCAGTTGTCATTGAAGAAGGTTCGGCCTAAAAGCGTACGAATGGCTGCTCGTTTTGGTTGAGCAGTGTAGATTACAATACTGCCGGCGGGAGCCACTTGATCGCCAAAGTGAAGATGATCTTCTGCTATATGAAGTTCAAATCCCTGTTGTTCTAAGACTTTCACCAGTTTGTAGGTGGTCGCATAGTCATTTTGTAGATCCATATTGATGACATAACCATACGGTTTTTCGCATGCGCCTAATGCGGTTTGTCGTTGAGCTTTTTTGACAGCGTTGCGTAAGACAATATCTTTGTTACGGGCTGCGCAGTCTAACAGAGCCCATGCAGAAATCTTTTGTTGTTCGACGATGTCACGTAAGGTCCACCAACCACCTTCCCAGGGATGAACAAAGTTCACTTGCTGTTGGTAGGCTGGGAAAACACGTTCATTGGCACCGGTGAGCTGTTCCGGAGGTATGTAAAGAGGAGTAGCGGTCTTAGCACTGGCAGACTCGGTGAGCATACCGGCTATGTTATGATGATTGGTAAACCAGTGGAAGCCCATATGACCCCAACCCGGGAATTGTCCGCCGGTTAAGATTCCCTTCTTACCTTCTTCTTCCAAGCGGTAGGCCATGTGGGAACCATACATTCTCAATTCATTCCATACCAAAGGATCTGGATTGGGATGAATGGGATCACTATAAGGCGCAATGTAGAGCCGGGCTCCGTTGGACCCCATGTGATGGTGATCTTGGAATGCGTGGGGGTGCCACTGTTGGAACATGATTTCCCCGACATAACGGGATTCGATTAAGTTCCATGCAAAGGCGTCACGGTTGTTGTCGTGTCCACAATATTTGTGATACAACCAAGGCATGCCGCAACCTTCATATTCGGTACCGAGATATTTGTTATACCAGTCGGTTACCATCACTTGACCATCCGGGTTGAAACAAGGTACCATAATCGAGATGACTTCATCTAGAATTCGTAATCCTTCTTCACTTTCAGTGGTCAGAAGATCATAGGTCAGTTCCGGTGCCATTTGGGTACCGCCAACTTCGCTGGCATGTAAGCTCATGGTCTGTACAACGACTGCTTTTCCTTTTTTGATCAATTCATCTAAGGCGGCCTGATCTAATCCGCGTGGATCGGTGATTTTGGCATTGATTTGGCGATATTCTTCTAATTTCGCTAAATTGGCGGGGGAGGAAATGTAAGCTACCAGAAACGGATGTCCTTCGGTGGAGGGACCGACGTTTTGTAAAATCATCCGGTCGGTTTCTTTGGCAATGTGTTGGAAGTATTCAACGATTTTCTCCCAACGAATCAATTTGCGATCTTCTCCGGGTTGATGCCCGAAAAAACTTACTGGGGAAGTGATCTTAGCATGACTCATATGTTTTCACTCCTTTATTAATTTTGAATTTCTTCTTTTCTTAATTAGCAATGGAAGGCCAAAAATCCTTCCATAAACGTAATAATATTTTTCAAAGGAGGATTCTCCTTTCAGGTCGAATCTAGTAAAGCTTATTTGCACGAGAGGAGTGTTTGTATTGTTGAAGCCAAAGAAGGGATTTCTTCTCCTTCTCCTCTTAAGTTTTGCTATGCTTTTGACCTCGTGTCAAGTTCCACTCCCGTCACCAAGTTATAAGGAATATGCCGGCTTTGCCTTGGGCGGAATTATACAATATAAACTCTATGGCAGTGAAGAACAAACCGCTGCAGCATATGAAGAAATCAGTCAGCTCTTTTTGGATTTAGATCAAGAATTCAGTGCGAATCGGGACGACAGTCATTTGAGTTTGATTAACACGAAAGCGAGCAGTGAGGCTGTCACTATTAGCCCGGCGATGTTGGAAATCTTGCAGCTGAGCCTCGAGATTGCTCAAGCCAGCCAAGATGCTTTTAACCCGGTCATTGGTCCATTGGTCAAACTTTGGAATATTGGTTTTGAGAATGCTCGCGTGCCTTTCCCAGAGGAAATCCGCTCTGCCCTTCCTTTATTGCTGTCCGAACATATGATTCTGGAAAATCAACCGGCACAAGTGCGATTTCTGCTCGATAACATGGCTTTAGATTTAGGATCCATTGTCAAAGGCTATGCTGCAGAACGAGCTTTACAGCTCTGTCAGAAGCACCAACTCCTTGGTGCATTGATTTCCGTGAACGGTAATCTTGCGATCTGCGGTCAACGCCCCGAAGGTGCTTTATGGAATGTTGGCATTGTTGACCCCCGAGGCGAGAGCAATCAGGTTGTCGGTAGTATTGCTCTACAAGATGTAACGGTCGCTACTTCAGGGGATTACGAGCGCTACTTTGAAGAAGCAGGGGTTCGTTATCATCATCTGCTTGATTCTAAGACCGGTTACCCGGCGGAAAGCGACTTGATCAGTGTCAGTATCTTCGGAGCCGATGGAGATTTGGCCGATGCCCTCTCAACAGCAACCTTTGTTTTAGGAAAAGAAAAAGGTGAAGCTCTATTGAAGAACTTTGAATCCATGGACTATTTACTGATTGATCGGGATTTGAATCTCTGGGCAAGCAAAACCGTTCGAGAGCAGTTTCATCTCACTGCCAAGAATTATCAATGGGGGAACAAATAAATTATGAATACCAGACAGTTATTACGCTTAGCCCTTGCTTTAAGCTTGGGGCTGGCTCTGCATGTGGTAGAACGCATGTTACCCTTGCCGGCTCTTCCCTTTCCGGGTGTCAAGCTGGGTTTAGCGAATTTGGTCAGCTTAGCAGCCATCTTTTGGTTCCCTTTGGGGCACGGCTTGACTTTAATCGTTCTGCGCTGCCTCATGGCCAGCTTTTTTGGGGGTGGCTTTTCTGCTTTCCTCTACTCGGTCAGCGGAGGGCTCCTAAGTTTTTCGGTGATGTGGATCTTGACCTATTTCTGGCCTCGTGCTCTTTCTGTACCAGCCATTAGTGTTGCCGGTGCAGTGATGCACAACGTCGCCCAAATCGCTGTCTCTGTTGTCTTAATGCAAACCTTGGGGTTGATTGTCTACTTGCCAATCTTGATAATCGCCGGTAGCATGAGTGGCTTGGCGATTGGGTTTAGCGCACTTTTACTGCTGAGAGCACTCTACCGAAGTGGCAGAACCCCCGATATTCCCAAGCGCTTGCTCCCGTTACTGGACTACACCATTAAAACATAAAAAACCGATGCTTCCTTTTTATAAGGGTAGCATCGGTTTTTCATTATTGGGCAAGTTTAATAACCGTGTCGAGTAAAACCTGTGCCCCTTTGGCAATGGCTTCGGGAGATGTATACTCTAAATGACTGTGACTGCGTCCCGATCGGCTTGGCACGAAAATCATTCCTACCGGGCAGAGCAACGCCATAATCTGAGCATCATGACCGGCTCCGCTGAACATCCGTTTTCCGGTATATCCATTGAGAAAAGTGGCATCTTCTATGGCCTGTTGTAAGAGGGGATCGGTATGAACCGGCTCTTCTTCCATGGCCATACGAACATTACACTCTAATGTTTCTCCGCAGATGGTTCGAGCTTCTTCTAAAATTCTCTGCGTAACTGTTCGTGCCGCTCCCCCAAATTGTGAGCGAATGTCTAACGAGAAGGTTACTTTGGCAGGAACTACATTGGCAACATTGGGTTCAATTTGAAGGATTCCCACCGTCGCTACTCCTTGTGGATCAACCAGATGAGCGAATTCGGGAACTTTTGCAATCAACTTCGCCGCCGCAACCAGCGGGTCTTTTCTCATATGCATGGGAGTAGTGCCAGCGTGATCCGGTCTACCAATGATTTCTACAAAAGTACGCCATGTACCGGCAATGGTGGTGACGATACCGATGTCCAAATTTTCCGCTTCTAATACAGGACCTTGTTCAACATGCAATTCGAGATAAGCAGATACTTCTTCTGGCTTACGTTTCAACTGAGGAATCTGTGCAGGATCAAAACCACTTTGCTGCATGGCCTGTCCCAAGCTAATTCCATTGCGATCTCGAGTTTTCCAAAGATCTTCCTCGGTAACATGGCCGATTAGTGCTTTACTTCCGGTAAATCCACGGTTGAAACGCACCCCTTCTTCATCGTTGAAAGCAATCAATTCCACCGTTTTTCTCAAAGGGATGTTTTGCTCCTGCAGAACTCTCATCACTTCCAGCCCACAAACCACACCCAAGATTCCATCATAGGCACCGCCATTGATGACGGTATCGTAGTGAGATCCCACCATGATAGAACCTTCTTGGTTGTTTGAACCTGCTCTCCGAGCAATAATAGAACTGACTGCATCGACCGAGGTTTGCAGGTTCGCTTTTTGCATCTCTTGAAGCAAATACTCTCTTGCAGCTCGATCTTCTTCCGTGAAGGGCAAGCGTGTAACTCCATCCCAAGGGGTTTTGCCAAATTGCCGTAAGTTTGCCAGATCGTTCGCGATGCGATTGGCTTGGATTTGATAGTTCAATAAAAACTCCTCCTTAACGGCTTTGGATCATTTGAAATCGTAATGGGCTTCGCGATCCATGATTGTAAACGATATCTTTACGCGGGCATACCCATGGTCTCTGAAAAGTTTTCCAACCAAATGAGCAACCTTGTCTTGCATTTCTTTGCTACGAGGGAACCAATTGACATTGATAATTGGATACCATTCCACGAGCCCGTTCTCATCGAAATAACTGGGATTTGTCCATTCTAAAGTAAACCAATCTTTGGGACATTCTACGGTTTCAGCTAATTGTTCGATCAGAGGTTTTGCTAAAACCTGCAAATCACTCTGTTTGACCCCTTTGAAAATTAAAGTTGGCATGATTTCACCTCCCCTCTTATTATGAATGTCTTATTTGTATTTTTCGTAAAGAGCAGTTTTCACACACTCCGGCACTAAATCTTCGAGCTTGCCCCCATAGGAAGCAATTTCCTTGACTGTAGATGACGAAACGAACGCTAGGTTTTGTTTGGTCATCAAGAAACACATTTCAATATCATCGTCTAAATACTGATTTGCGGCGGCGATTTGAAACTCGTATTCAAAATCCATCATCGCTCGAAGTCCTCGAACAATGGTTCTGGCTCCGATATCATGGCAATAATCCACCGATAACCCGGTATAATGGGTCACCTTAACTTTGGGATTCTCTCCAATCGCACATTTTAAGAGTTCTAATCGCTCCTCCAAGCCAAAAAGAGTCTTCTTGGTGGGATGATTCATGATTGTAACATAGACTTCATCAAACAACTTACAAGCCCTTTTGATAATGTCTAAATGTCCGTTCGTTATCGGATCAAACGTTCCGGGATACATGGCGATATGTTTTGACAAAAGCTTCTCCCCCTAAATACACAAAAATCTTGTTCTCATCATAGCACAAGAACGGTTTCTTGCCAATAAAAAAATCCCTGCCTTTTACAAAGCAGGGAAATTCTTTATGTGATCCATTTTAAGCTTCATTACTGGGTGGATTCTTTCTCCACAGATCTTCCGGTGCAGTTACAGTAGAGGCATCCCCTTTGAGGGCTGACATGGTTTCCGTAATTGCCGCTGTATAGGTTGCAATCTTTTGTAAATCCGTCGGAATAATTAGCTTGGTTGCTTGGCCATTGGCCAGTTTTTCCAATGCTTCATACCCTTTTAAGGTTACATAGGCAGGATGCGGGTTCGCTTGACTGATCTTCTCAATACTTTTGGCTTGGGCTTCTGCCATGAGCAAGGTTGCTTGAGCCTGACCTTCGGCTTCGGTAATTGCGGCCGACTTACGGGCTTCGGCACGAAGAACCAAAGACTCGCTTTCACCCTCGGCGCTCATGATTGCAGCTCGTTTTTCACCCTCTGCACGCAGGATTTTTTCGCGTTTTTCGCGTTCTGCCCGCATTTGTTTTTCCATAGCTTCTTGAATATCTCTGGGAGGAAGAATGTTCTTCAATTCAACACGGTTGATTTTGATACCCCAGGGATCGGTTGCTTCATCAATAATGACACGGGTTCGAGCATTGATGGTGTCACGCGAAGTCAAACATTCATCCAATTCCAAATCGCCAATGATATTACGCAAGGTGGTCGCGGTCATTTTTTCAATGGCCAAAATCGGCTGATTGATTCCATAGGTGAATAATTTGGCATCGGTGATGAAGTAATAAACAACCATATCGATTTGAATGGTCACATTATCTTTGGTAATGACGGGTTGAGGTGGAAAATCGGCCACCTGTTCTTTGAGGGAAATCCGATTGGCGATGCGATCAATAATGGGCACCATAAAATGCAAGCCAGTACCCAATGTTGTGTGATACGTTCCTAAACGCTCTACCACATAGGCTTGAGATTGCGGTACGATTTTGATATACGTTACTAAGACCGATAACAAAATGATACCTAAAATCAAAATCGGTAAAAATGTGAGTAAGCCTTCTAACGCAGCAGTCATAATAGAACTCCTTTCCACATTGACAAATTTCCGAGGAGGGGGTCAATTTTTGTAGTTAACGGGGGCGGACAATCAATTTTGAGCCTTCGACACCTACAATTTCTACAGGATCTCCTGCTTCCACCATGGTATCGGGATACTCCCAGACAGCCGTCCATTCAACACCATCGATTTTAACTTCACCTCGGCCGGTTTTTTCAGGGGCTCGCACGACTTGAGCTTCTCTTCCCAGATAACGGTCGACATTGGTCGCTTCTACAGTAGGTGTTAACCAGGTTTTAGCATAATTCCGAATAAGGAACATAAATAAGAGAGAGAAAACTACAAACAGTGTCCATTGTAAGGCAACAGCGCCATTCTTTAACGCCACCACGAATGAAATCAAAGCAGCCGCCGCAAACCAGACACTGACCAATTGCTGCGTCAAGACTTCAACAATGAGGCTAATTAGAATAACAATAAGCCAAACCCAGGTCATCATGTTACATCTCCCCACTTTCAGGATTCTTCAAATCAATCAGGAGCTGCTTGTTTTCTTTGTCAAACGTTACCGGGTAACGCGTTCCGGCCGAATAACTGAGTTTGATTCCGCAGCGGTCTCGAATCATCTCCATAAACATGCGATTCGTGACTCTGCCGTAACTCCGTGAAATTGTAATTCGGAAAATACCGAGTTCTCTCGAAGAAATTCCCTCTTCATCGTCTTCGGTGATTTTCATTGCAATTGCACTGCAATCGGTAGCGATACCGAGCATGACAAAATGAGCATCGGCCACGAAATCACAAGCTGCTTTATTAAGCGTGATATTACTTTCATAGAGCGTTGCATAAGGTTCGCGGTTCTTATTTCTCACCCATTCAAACATTATCCCACCTCCTATTCTTAGTATATCACAGTGATTATTTTTGTGCAAGACAATATCGAAATAAATCTATGTTTATTTTATGAACGATGCCATTCACAAACGATACAGTCACCTGCTTCTGAAATGAAGCCTTCAGACAGTAATTCCTCTTTGATTTTCGTTAAAGCAGGCGGAAACATGATGGTAATCTTGGGAACATTGCGTTTTACTGCCATATATTTCGCAAAAGCGAGAATCTTTTTGGCGTCACCCCGATACAAACCGATGTGTAACGCGGTTTGCGGCATAAAACGTGCTCCTAAAACCACCAGGTTATCACCTTTGGCATCGTAGTAGACTTTTTGATCGCGGGCTAATCCCCGATACAATTCATGGTTCATGGGATAAAAGGTTCGATTCATGATCATGTGACCTTCCCAAGGTTCTGCCATGACCGCCATTTTCTCTACGGCTTCCTCTTCTGAAAGCAAACGAAAATCGTTGGCAATTTCTTCAGAAATCTTCTCCTGACCCGTGATCGCGAGATTGGCTCCACTATACCGACCGGTGACCTGAAAGCCATACCGTAGAGCAAGCCCCTTGCTCACAACATTGGTATATCCGGTGTACATCCCCATTCGGTTGACCCCTTGTTGATTTGCCAGTTCAAAGAATCGATTATAAAACGCTTTGCCAACCCCGCGACCTTGATATTCGGGGTCAACGCGCAATGTCTCTAACCATGCTCCGCCATCATAGAGAATCGTATATTTGCCGACGCCTACAACCTTACCGTCAATTTCTACAACGCCCAATTCTCCGATGGTATCGTTGATAAATTCATCGGCAACATCGCGTAAGTACTTGACTCCCTTAATTGAAGCGGTCTCCACCTCGCAGGCACGATCTAAATCTGCCCATGTCATTTTTCTAACTTTTAATTCCATGATTTTTCCTCCCTCTTTTTCGATTGCCAGTTTCTCTTGCAATCCGTTTCTTTCATTTCGCTTTCTTTCAGAAAAATCCTTCAAAAGAAGGAATATCAGCCCTACTTTGAGGAATATAAGATGGAATAAAACCTTATGATTAGGAGGCTTTCCCATGTATGATGCACCTTACTTGTTACGCTTAACGGAAGCAGATGTTCCGGCGAAAACACCCGCCTTCGTAGAAAACATTCGCCGAGCCCCGCGCCGCACTGCAAATCTGTCTGCCAACGACATTCGTCTTGCCTTAAAAAACGCTTTGCGTTACATCCCCCCCGCATTTCATGAAGAACTCTCCCAAGAATTCCTGCAAGAACTCTTGACTCATGGACGCATCTATGGCTATCGTTTCCGCCCCGAAGGTCGGATTTGGGGTAAACCGCTTGATCAGTATCCCGGAAAATCTACGGAGGGCAAAGCGTTTCAAGTCATGATTGATAATAATCTTGATTTCGCTACTGCATTGTATCCCTATGAATTAGTAACCTACGGAGAGACCGGACAGGTCTGTCAAAACTGGATGCAATATCGACTGTTAAAAAAATACTTAGCTGAAGTCAACGAAGATACAACATTGGTAGTGGAGTCCGGACATCCGGTTGGATTATTCCGTTCGCACGCGCTAGCTCCGCGAGCAATTTTGACCAATGGTTTAACCGTTGGCATTGCAGACAATTTGGAATCCTTTAAGCGCTTAGCTGCACTGGGAGTTTCAAACTACGGTCAGATGACAGCCGGTGGTTGGATGTATATAGGACCGCAAGGAATCGTTCATGGCACCTATAACACCGTTCTCAACGCATCTCGCCGGATCAAACCGGGAGCTGAAGATATGACTGGACTGCTCTTTGTTTCCTCCGGTTTAGGGGGGATGTCCGGTGCCCAGGGGAAAGCCGGAAAAATCGCCGGTGGAGTCGCTTTAGTTGCCGAAGTCGATGCCAGCCGGGTACAAACACGCTTTGAGCAAGGATGGGTCGATCACGTCACCCATACCCCCGAGGCAGCCTTCGAGTTCGCTAAGGAATATCAGCTAGCGAGAAAAGCAACGGCCATTGCCTATGTAGGAAACATTGTAGACTTGCTTGAATATGCTCTTGCAACGGACTACCCCATCGATTTGTTATCGGATCAAACCTCTTGTCATGAAGCCTATGAAGGCGGTTATTGTCCTGTTGGAATGAGTTTTGAAGAACGAACCCAGCTGTTAGCAGAAAATCGCAATGAATTTTGTCGTCAAGTCGATATCGGCTTGCATCGACATTATCAAGCCCTGGTCAAACTCACTCAGAAAGGCACCTATTTCTTTGATTATGGCAACAGCTTTATGAAAGCAATCTTTGATGCCGGAGTGACAGAGATTGCCAAAAATGGAGAAAACACCCTCGATGGCTTTATTTGGCCTTCTTACGTGGAAGACATCCTAGGACCAGAGTTGTTTGATTTTGGGTATGGTCCGTTCCGATGGGTCTGCTTAAGCGGAAAAGAAGAAGATTTGGCTAAAACCGATGCAGCCGCAATGGCCTGTATTGACCCCGATCGTCGGTATCAGGACCGCGACAATTGGGTCTGGATTCGCGATGCGAAGAAGAATGGTTTGGTCGTTGGCACACAAGCGCGAATTCTGTATCAGGACGCTTGGGGACGCACAAAAATTGCCTTGAAATTTAATGAAATGGTTCGGAATGGTGAGGTGGGGCCGATTATGATGGGCCGCGATCACCATGATGTCTCAGGAACCGATTCTCCTTTTAGAGAGACCTCCAATATTAAAGATGGCTCTAACCTTACTGCCGATATGGCTGTACAATGTTACGCCGGCAACGCCGCGCGCGGCATGTCTTTGGTTGCCTTACACAATGGCGGTGGAGTCGGGATTGGCAAAGCAATCAATGGTGGTTTTGGGATGGTCTTAGATGGCTCAGACCGCGTCGATACGATTTTAAAAATGGCAATGCCTTGGGATGTCATGAGTGGTGTTGCTCGTCGAGCTTGGGCTCGCAATGAAAATGCCCTTCAAACCGCCGATGAATGGAACAAGCTCTACCATGAGGACGGAATCAACCGTATCTCCATGCCGTATCCTGCCGATGAAACCGTCTTGGATACAGTCTTATCGAAAAATTCAAAAGAAGTGGAACAATTAGTAGTTCAAATCAAATCGATCTATCAGCGCCAATAAAGAACGAAAAGTCACGTACTTCCCCAGTATCTTTGAATCCAAATGTATTGCAACTCTCAAATCCCGATGTTATACTGTAGAAAAGATAATTAGGTTGTGAAAATATTTTTTTGAGCGGAGGGTTCATAATGATTGATTACTCTAAAGTTGTCACCCCTGTGGTTGCAGAAGTCAAACCATCGGGAATTCGCAAATACTTTGATATCGCCGCTAGCATGGACGATGTTATCTCTTTGAGCATTGGCGAACCGGATTTTGTCACACCGCAGCACATCATTCAAGCCGGAATCAATTCTCTTCTAGCTGGAAAGACCGGCTACACGGCAAACTATGGTTTAATCGAACTGAGACGCGAAATTGCCCATTATTTGGAAACTCGATTCCATGTTTCCTATGATCCGGCCCAAGAGATTTTGACCACCGTCGGCGGCTCTGAAGCCATTGATATGTGTATTCGTGCCTTTGTGGGTCCCGAAGATGAAGTCTTGTTACCGGAACCGGCGTTTGTCTGCTATGGTCCTTTGACCTCGATTTTGGGGGGTAGACCTGTTACGATCCCCACTACAAAAGAGAATAACTTTAAAGTACAAGCTGCCGACATCAAAGCAGCCATCACTCCCAAAACCAAATTATTGATTCTCTCCTACCCCAACAACCCCACCGGTGCTGTTTTAACCAAAGAAGAACAATTGGCCATTGCGAAAGCATTGGAAGGAACCAATGTTGTGGTGATTGCCGATGAAATCTATGCTGAGTTGTCCTATGGATTTAAGCACACCAGTTTTGCCTCCTTACCCGGTATGCGAGAACGCACGGTCTTAGTCAGTGGTTTTTCCAAAGCTTTTGCTATGACCGGCTGGCGTTTGGGCTACTGCTGTGCACCGGTTGAATTAATGCAATACATTGGCCGACTCCATCAATATGCTCTCATGTGTGCCCCAACAGCAGCACAATATGCCGGTGTAGAAGCGCTAAAACATGGGATTCCCGACATTGAACACATGCGTGATCGCTACAACGAACGCCGGATTTTAATCTATAACGGCTTAAAGGGTTTAGGCTTCGATGTCTTCGAACCGCAAGGCGCGTTTTATATCTTCCCCAACGTATGCAAATTTGCCGATAACGGTGGCGATTTTGTCGAAGGTCTCTTGCGCAGTGAGCGCGTAGCTGTTGTTCCAGGCGATGCCTTTGGCGATTGCGGGAAAGACCATGTTCGAATTTCATATGCTTCTTCTCAAGAAAAGATCAAAGAAGCCTTGAAGCGAATCGAACGCTACATCTCTACTCTATAAAAAATATAAAAAAGCCGAGACGCTGTTGTTGAATTCAGCGCCTCGGCTTTTTTTATACCAAAATCTATTAAACTTTAAAAATTTGTGCAGCAAGGCGTTTTCCGGTCGGGGTTGCTGCTATGCCACCTAATGCCGTCTCCCTGAGTTGCATGGGAAGCATTTTACCGGTCTTGTACATGGCGTCGATGACTTCATCGAGAGGGATGGGACATTTTTGCCCTGCTAATGCAAAATCCGCACTGAGCATGGCATTCATCGCTTGCGATGCATTCCGTTGAGCACAGGGCATTTGCACCAATCCGGCAATGGGGTCACAGATTAAGCCCATGATGTTGATCAGCGCAAAAGAAGCAGCATGAAGCGCCTGTTCGGCACTGCCTCCGCTCATTTCCACCGCAGCTGCCGCTGCCATGGCGGCTGCTACCCCACATTCCGCCTGACATCCACCCTCTGCACCGGAAACCGTTGCATTGCGGGTGATGACTGCTCCAATTCCCGAAGATACCAGCAATCCTCGCAATTCCATTTCTTCGTTGCCTCCCAGTTGTTCGGCAACGGTCAATATCACGGCCGGAATAATGCCGCTGGCTCCTGCTGTCGGTGCTGCACAAATTCGTCCCATGGCGGCATTGGTTTCCGAACAAGAAAAAGCACGTGCCATCATCCGGTTTAACAAGGGTCCGCAGAGGGTTTTACCACTTTGACTGTACTGAAATTGGGTTTGGGCGACTCCCTCGATTAACGAGCCCACCGTTGGTAAGGGTTGTGACAAAGCATGGCTTGCTGCCAAGCTCATCACTCCAAAGGTCTGGCGCAGACGGTCTAAAACCGCTTCTTTACTCAACCCCGATAAAGCCATTTCGCTTTCTAGAATGATATCCGATAAAGCAACCTGCTTTTGTTGTGCTTCCTGCAAAAGTTCTGCTGTGGTCGTATACATCGCTTTGTTGCCCTCCTAATAGGTGTTAATGATGCGGACACGATGAATCTGTGGGATGCGAGCCAGAATTTCTCCCACTTCTTCCGGAATTGGATCATCGGTTTCAATGATGCAAGAAGCTAAACTTCCTTTATCTTTTCGACTGAGCTTCATCACTCCAATATTGATTTCAATGGCTGCCAACACTGCTGTGATTTTACTAATAATCCCCCGGGTATCTTGCTGTGTGATCAACAAAGTGGGTGAGGTGGCATTGTATTCCGTGGGGAATCCATCGATCTCCGTAATCAAAATCTGGGCCCCTCCCAAAGAAGAACCAATGACCACACTCTCGCTGCCCGAATCTAAACGGAAAACCATCTTCACGGTGTTCTCATGCGCATTTTCCAATTCAATCGGCAAGAAACGATACGTTAAACCCGCCTCTTCTGCCATGCGAAACGAATCAACCAAGCGCTCGTCGTCTTCTCTTAGCCCTAAAGCACCTGCGACCAAGGCTTTGTCGGTGCCGTGACCACGGTAGGTTTGAGCAAACGAGCCATGCAAAAAGAAGTCAACGTGATGATAGGGAGCTGCTACGATTTGACGGGCAATATAAGCCAATCTCGCTGCACCGGCGGTATGCGAACTAGAGGGTCCGATCATGATGGGACCTAAAACATCGAAAATACTGATGCTCAAAGCGATCACCTCACTTGTAATCTTTGTACCAAATCACCCTTTAATTCGGCTTTCAGGTTGAGAACTCCTACTGTACTCGAAGACACCAAGGAATTATTCAACAAATCGCTTTAAGTAACCATACCCCTGCTCTTCCATTTCATGAAAAGCGATAAATCGCAAGGATGCGCTGTTCATGCAGTAGCGATTTCCGGTTGGGGAGTTTGGCTCATGGTCAAAAAGGTGGCCTAAGTGCGAATTACCGCTGCGGCTGCGAATCTCGGTTCGAACCATTCCATGACTTAAGTCTCTCAATGGTACAACCACCGAAGGATCAATCGGTTTGCTGAAGCTTGGCCAGCCACAACCGCTTTGATACTTATCTTTCGATGAAAAAAGTGGCTCCCCGGTCACCCTGTCCACGTAAATCCCTTTTTCAAAATGCTTATCATATTCATTGTGAAAGGGGGGTTCGGTATCGGCTTGTTGGGTAACTCCATACTGTTGACGAGTCAATTTTGATTGAATCTCTTCATCCGAAGGCTTGCGATATTGACCGGGGTCGATCATCATTTCTTGCACTTCTTTGAACTCACGAGGAGCAATATGGCAATACCCTCGAGGATTCTTATCGAGATAATCTTGATGATACTCCTCTGCTTCATAGAAACGTTCCAGAGGCTTGATCTCGACGGCAAATTTCTTACTGCGCGCCCGAATGATGTTGGCAATGCCTTCTACAATCTTTTGATCGCGTTGATTGGTATAGTAAATACCGGTCTGATACTGACTGCCAAAGTCATGACCCTGGGCATTGGTCAACGTCACATCGATAACTTTGAAAAAAGCAAAAAGGATGGCATCTAAACTGATGCGCTCCGAATCATACTCCACCCGCACTGTTTCCCGATATCCAGTTCTGCCACTGCAAACCAAATCATAGGTAGGAATGATCTCTTCTTTACCATTGGCATATCCACTGACTGCATTTTTTACACCCGGTATACTCTGCATAAGCTTTTCTAATCCCCAGAAGCAACCTCCTGCTAAATAAATGACTTCTATCATCAATAATCACGAATCCTTTCAAAAATAAGACTACAAACAACATTTGTTTGCAGTCTTATTATACGATAAAGATTCTTATTTGCAAAGAACTTCTTGTGTGATTTAGCTCACAAAACCACGCTTTTGTGCTGCACTGTATAACCGTTGCAAGGATTCCTCAATAACCCAGGTAGGAGCAGCTAAATTGATTCGCTCATAACCAATTCCCTCGTCTCCGAAAATATAGCCTTCATCGGTGAACCAAAACGCTTCTTCCAGCATGAATTTTTCTAATTCCAAATGGTCTAAGCCCCAGGCGCTGAAATCGATCCAC
This sequence comes from uncultured Eubacteriales bacterium, assembly GCA_964425745.1. Taxonomy (GTDB): domain Bacteria; phylum Bacillota; class JAAYKD01; order JAAYKD01; family JAAYKD01; genus CALCNS01. The sequence continues at coordinate 40,140 of CAYRNW010000015.1, forward strand.
TGTAGATACGTTCCTTCTAAGGGGAGAGCTTTGATCATAGGCATCTTTTCTCTGAAGAAATTTTCAACAAGATCCGCGTTGTGGAATAATAACTCAATACATTGATCCAACCAATTTTCCGCTTTTGTGTAAGCCAATTCACAGGCCTTGAACCCTAGTACCGTCAAAGAGCGTGCGGCATGAGGGGCATATAACTCGCGCAATTTCTGGTTAGGAATGATAATATTGGAAGTATGCATTCCTGCCAAATTGAACGTTTTTGAAGGAGCGGTTAAAACGATGCAATGATCGGCGGCCTTTTGGCTTAAGGTCGCCAGAACGGTATGATGATACCCCGGACGAATTAAATCAAAATGGATTTCATCGGAGATGATGATAACATCGTTGGCAACACAAATGTCTACCAGCTTTTCAAGTTCTTCTTTGTCCCATACTCTCCCGACCGGATTATGCGGGCTACAAAGGATGATCATTTTATTGTTCGGATCTTTGGCCTTTTCCGCTAAGTCTTGGTAATCCATGACATAACGATCGCCCACGCGTTTGAGAGGATTGTTGACAACACGGCGACCATTCATTTCAACCATCATTTTGAAAGGATAATAGACGGGTTGCTGGATAATCACACCGTCGTTTAAATTACTGTAGGCTCGTATGGAAGCTGCAACAGCGCTGACTACACCGGTGGTAAAGAGGACCCATTCTTTTTGGATTTCCCACTGATGCCTGCGCTTCATCCAGTCGATCAGGGCTTGGTAATAACCCTCACCGGGGCTGGTATAACCTAAGATCATATCATCGAGGTAGGTTTTTAAGCCCTCAATGATTTCGGGTGCATTTTTCAACTCCATATCTGCAACCGACAAGGGAATAATATTGTCGGGCACATTGGGATTTTTCATTTTCATCAATGCCCATTTTGACGAGTTTTGTTGGTGGCGATTCACAACGGTCGTAAAATCATAATCCATAGTTTTTGCCTCCCTTTGATAGATTTACTATAATCTAACCACTTTTCACTGTGAAAGTCAAGGAAATTCACTTGCCAGTTAAAAGGAAATATGTTACCTTGGAGATATTGAAATTTGGGTTAAGGAGGTTTCGTATGAAGCGAATTATGGGAGAAAAGATCTCCAGACTCAGAGAAGCCAGGCAATTGACTCAGCAAAATTTAGCATCGATCCTTGGTGTCAGCAGGTCCACCGTGTTCAAATGGGAAAAAGGCACTGCTTCCCCCAATAGCGAACTTCTGCCTGCATTGGCCCGGCTTTTTGAAGTACGAATCGATGATTTATACCAGATCGACGAAAAAGAAGATCTATTGACGTTAATCACCCGCCATGCTTTTCACTTAGAGTCCGATAAATTTTATGAAATCTTGTATCAGGCTGAAACCTATTTAGAGCGTCATGGGGAAGATGCGGAAATTGAATTTCGAATTTGGCAAATGAAAAATATTCAGCTAATCAACAATGCTCGCCAACTGGTAGAAGAAGCTGACGCTTTTGGACGAAAATACCAGGGAAATCATCCTCACTTTATGCATCAAATGGCGATGATGAGTCTGCAAGATCTAATGTTTTCCTTTGGTGTCAGCAAAATCATCGAACTTTGCTTACAAAAACTAGAAGAGTCGCCCAGCTTTATGCGTTACCTGCGCGTCATTTCAATTTACTTGTTGGCAGATCGGCCCAAAGAAGCCTTGCAATGGTATGAAAAAGCCAAGGCACACTACCCTCAGGAAAACCTTGAATATTATCATATCGACGCTTTGGCAGCATTGGGTCATTATGACCGAGCAGAGAACATTGCTAAAAGAGTATTGGAAACGTACAAAAAAGGAGGGAGCACTATGGCTCCCTATGATCTGATTCGCACCTATAACCGTCTCTTCGGTATTTTGGAAAAGCAGGAAAAGTATCAAGAACTTCTGCGTCTGCTGAACGATGGCTTAAGCTACTTACCCGGGATTTACGCTGCTGACGGCCGAGATGGAAGTCAATTAGCAACCATGCAAGAAGCCCGCAAAAAACGAATTTCTGCTCTGCTTACTTAAGAGCTTTTCGTAATAGAGATTGTACATAGAAGGGCAAAATCTTTTTTTCTGCAACCTTATAATTTTCAAGGGCACAAAGTTTTGTGGCCGGAGCAAGATGCCGGGCTCGACGCAAGAACTTACAACCTCCACGGCAAATCGGAAAATACTTGCACTTCAGGCATTCATAGACCGGATGATTATTCAGCAGAGCATGATTTTCAACCGACAGGAGACCTTCTTTAATGGCTCCGAGTTGTTCTCCATATCTGCCTACTGAATTGTAACATTTAAACACTTTGCCGTCTGGATCAATCGTGAACCCATAATCTGATTCTGCCTGGCATAATAAAGCGCCAAACGGGCCTGGAATGGAGAATCCAGTATAAAATGCGTATTCATAAAGTTCGGGATCTACGGTTGCCAACTCATTGGTGCAGAAAAAATTATTGCTTTGTAACACCGCAAAATAAACTTGAATCTGCGCTCGATTTTTTAAAGTGGCGATGGCTCGGATCGTATTCCGAGCCTGTTCTTTGTTTGATCTGGGGTAATTGATACGAATATCAACTTCCAGACCGTGTTCCGTGCAGAGATTAATTGCTTGGAGAATACGCTGGAAGGTACCTTTCCCTTGATACCGTTTGACTTTATCATGGGCTTCTTCATCCCCATCTAAAGTAACCTGAACTCGTTCAAAACCTTTTGATACTAAAGATTCAACCATCTTTTCATCGAGCAAAACGCCGTTGCTGATCATCATGAAGCGGCAGGTAATCCCTGTCTCTTTGATCATCGGCAAAATCTCGTCCAACGGTTCTAAATGTAGAAGCGGTTCTCCACCGATCACCGACAAGGTTAAATGCTGAAGTTGATTCGTTTGAATCCAATTTTGAATCCAATGTCCCACACTTTTCGCCGTTGTGGTATCCATAACTTTGCCATCGATGATTCCTTTTTGCGAACAATAATAACAATTTAGATTACAATCAAGACAGGTTAAAAGAGTTAAGTAGCCCGCGCGGCTGGTGAAAGGAATTTTCCTTGTATAATACAAGGCCTTTTCGCTGTCATCCTCCTCGTTTTCTACCAAAACATCCATGTCTCTCAACGTTTTAGAATCATCTTTGGGAATACTTTTGCTGGAACCTCGTTCCAACTCGTTCAAAGAAGCGGTTCGAATTAGACCGATACTGTGATTCAATAAATTATAAATGACCTTTTGACCCTTAAATTCATCTAATTCAAAGATCGAGCTGTATCTTGAAAGAATCATCCCACACCTCTAACATTAGAATTTTCATACCTTTAGGAATTTGGTGGCAGTATCAACTCGACTTGTTGAACTTCATACCCCATGAGACCGCAACATCCGAAGCCTACCAAGGTCGGTTGATCCACTTTTAAATCATAGCCTGCTCTCAACAACATCTATTTCACCTCCACGAAGTCCATAAGTTTCTGAAGACTTCTATATCAGTATAAAACATCTTTTAGTAGAATCAATAGTAACTTCTTACACATTAAGTAGTAACTTTTTACTCATTCTGAGTGTACTAAATTATCTTTTTTATTATCAAATCTGTTTCATATCTGTCAAAAAAAGCAATAAAAGAATTTGCAAAAAGGCAGCCCGCCGAGCATTGCGATTGCTCGACGGGCTGTTTTTATTTTTGTAAACCCTAGGCCAACGTTCCCCATAATCCCTGTGGTATTGCTTTTTCGGCAATAACACGAACGAGAAGGCCACCTTTGCTTATGGGTTTTAAAAAGGGAACACGAACTCGAATATATTCTTGACTATACCCTTCTGCGACTCCTTCTGAAACACTATTCTCTTCCAGTAAGACTTCCAACTCTGCGCCGATAAACGAATTTGCATAGGAATGAGCCATCTCAATTCCCAAAGAGCGCAATGCTTGACTGCGCTTCTCTTGGACTTCTTTCACGACCGGGTTCGGTAATTTTGCCGCTACGGTTCCTTTTCGGGCAGAAAAACGGAAGACATGCATCCGGGAAAATTTTATTTCACGGCAAAATTGGTAGGTTGCTTCGGCTTCTTCTTCGCTCTCACCGGGGAACCCCACAATCACATCGGTCGTGATTGCAATATTTGGCATATGCTTGCGCAACGATTGAATCAGATGCCGAAACATGGCTGTATCATATTTCCGATTCATTCTTTGTAACACGGTATCGCAGCCACTTTGCAAAGGAATATGCAAGTGACGGCAAAACTTTTCATGCTTAACCATGAAATCAATCCAAGCAGCATCGATATCGGTTGGTTCCACGGAGGAAATCCGTAGTCGTTCTAATCCTTCTATGTTGACCAAAGCTTCAAAGAGCGTAGTGATATGCTGCGGTTGTTGAAAATCCTTTCCCCAAGCTGAAAGATGGATACCGGTAAGAACGAGTTCGCGGTACCCCATTTGTACCAACCCTTCCGCTTCAGAAACGATATGCTCGAGCGAACGGCTTCGCTCCGGGCCACGCAAATAAGGAATGATGCAATAACTACAGTAGTTATTACATCCCTCTTGAATCTTAATCATGGGGCGACTATAGTCGGCCTGATCTAAGCCTTTCATTTCCTCAAACGTTTCTCCCCGTTCAAAGCCACGAACAAAGTTTTGTACTTGATCCTCTGCACTGATCAGTTGATTGTGGGTAAGTTTTTCCAAAAACGCTTGACGCTCCGTAGTGCCAACAACAAAACGCACCCCCGGCATTTCAGAGATGGTCTCCGCATCTAATTGAGCATAACAACCCATAACAACAATTTGGGCATCCGGATTGGTTCGATATGCATGATGGATCTGTTGGCGTGATTTCGCTGCCGCTTGGGCGGTGACTGCACAGGTGTGAACAATATAGAGGTCCGCTTCTTGGCGCCAATCAACAATCGTATACCCTGCTTGCTCCAACTGGGCCATTACCGATTCGCTTTCATACTGGTTGACTTTGCATCCCAAGGTAAAAATCGCTGCCGATTTCATGACTTACACCTCCATTTGTCCATAGTGATACAGGACCATGGTCGCAAAAGCCATGGCAGCCGTCTCAGTGCGTAGAATTCTCGGACCCAATGAAACCGATCTCGCTCCCGCTTGCCTGAGCATGTTCACTTCCTCTGCACTGAACCCGCCTTCCGGTCCTACCAATAAGGCCACTGTTTCCGGCTCTGGAACCTGTTGTAAAATCGTTGAAAGAGAACAACTCTTCTCCTCTTCCCATGCCAAAAGGAGCAAGTCATAATTCGACTTGCTCTTCAGCCACTGTTGTAGCGTCTGTGCCGGAGCAATGCTCGGGCAGATCCCTCGGTGGGATTGCTCAGCGGCTTCTAAGATAATTTTTTGCCATCGTGTTGACTTTTTGTCAATTTCCTCAGAGTTGAGGCGGACGATTGTGCGCTCGGTCAATAAGGGTTGAAAGTGGTGAATTCCCAATTCCGTACCTTTTTGCAAGATAAAATCCCAGCGCTCTCCCTTGGGTAATCCTTGTAGCAAGGTAAGTTTGAGTTTGGGTTCTGTATGTTCGGTAAGCGTCTGCAAAATTTCTCCAACCGCCTGCTTTGTTTCGACCTCGAGGAGGCGCACCACATAGGTTTGACCCCATCCGTTGGGACAAAGCACATGATCATCTTTCTTTAAGCGCAAGACGCGTTTCATTTGATGACTAGTTTCTTCGGTAAAAAAAATCCGGTCTTCAACTCGCTGTTGCTCTTGAATAAAAAATCGGTTCATTCACTTTTCTGGGCGAGAACAGCCACCCAATCTCCTTCCAGTCTGACTTCTAACAAACGAAGTCCCAAAGCAAGAGTCGCTTCTACGATTTCCTCTTCCCGGGTTGTAATAATACCGCTGGTAATAAGAATTCCCTCTGGAAGTAATAAAGGGGTAATGTCGGGAAGCAATCGTAAAATTGCATCGGCTACGATATTCGCTGTAACAACGTTAACCGGCTGATGAATTTGGTCCACCAAATTGCCATGGATAATGCGCACTCGATCCTGCATCTGATTGAGGCGGAGATTATCACGCGTGCTGTGTACAGCGAGTTCATCAATATCGACAGCGGTCATTGGCTCTGCACCTAATAAGCCGGCAGCAATGGTTAGGATTCCTGACCCACATCCGACATCGAGAAACGAATCACCCGGCTTTAAATAATCTTCCAGGGAACGCAAACAAAGCTGTGTTGTGGGATGAGTCCCTGTTCCAAAAGCCAGTCCGGGATCTAAGGCAATTTCCAATTCGCCGGGGGCTGCTTCGCTCTCTTCCCAAATGGGTCGTATGCGCAAACGTTTGCCAACGCGAATCGGTTTGTAATACGCCTTCCAAGCAGTCGCCCAATCTTTATCCTCAACCGCTTCACTGTGAACAGCACAGGAACCGGCTTCCAAGCCATATTCTGCTAACTTTGCAACTTCATTCTTGATTTGTTGGATTGCCTCTGCCAACCATACATTTTGCTGGAGCCAGGCCTTGATGACGATTTCACCTTCACGGTCAACATCCTCGGGTATTTCAACATAATCCCAATCCCCCGGTTGCTCTCTACGTTGAAACAAGATCGCAGGATCTTCAATCGCAACGCCGGCAGCTCCGGCTTCCATTAGAATTGCGCAAACCGCTTCAACGGCTTCTCGTTGAACGGAAACACTGACTTCGATCCATTCCATAGTATTTTCCTTTCACCCAAAGCAAGGTACGGTTTTTGCTTATTTGAGAATGTCTTTCATTTTATCGAAGAAGCCTTTTCCGCCTTTGCCAGCTTCGTCATCACCCATGGCAACTGCAAATTGAACCAGCGCTTCTCGTTGTTTCTCGGTCAGTTTTTTCGGAATCTCCACTTTCACCTGTACTTGCATGTCGCCTTTTCCATATCCGGTTAGGGAAGGAAATCCTTTGCCTTTCATACGAAAGATGACGCCCGATTCAGTACCTTCAGGGATTTTTAACGTAGCCGTACCTTCCATGGTAGGCACTTTGATTTCACCACCGAGAACAGCTTGGGTATAACTGATTGTGGATTCCATAAACAAATCATCCGCTTTACGTGTAAAGTGTTTATGCGGCTGTACGCTGATTACAACATAGAGATCGCCATTGGGGCCGTTCCGTTCTCCCGGTTCTCCTTCGCCGTTGAGACGCAAGCGACGTCCATGTTCAATACCAGCCGGAACTTTTACTTTAACCGGTCGACGACGGCGAACCTTACCGCTGCCTTTGCATGTGGTGCAGGGTTCGGTAATAATTTGTCCGCTCCCTCCACAATGGCTACAGGTACGAACACTCATCATATTGCCCAGCATCGTTCTTTGTACTGTTTGAACTTGTCCACTGCCTTTACAAACCGGACAGGTCTCCACTTTTGTGCCGGGTTTGGCTCCGTCACCGCCGCAGGTGGGGCAATTTTCTTCCCGATTGACCTGGATTTCTTTTTCCACACCGAAGAAACTTTCTTCAAATGTAATTGTCAAATTAACTCGTAAGTCATTGCCTTTGACGGGACCATTGCGTTGTTGGCCACCCATACCGCCCATGCCACCGGAAAAGAAGGTTTCAAAAATATCGCTGATATCTCCAAATCCTCCGGCTCCATAGCCGCCTGTTCCATAGCCGCCACCCATCCCTTGATCCTGATTAAAGGCATCATGACCGTATTGATCGTACATAGCACGCTTGTGACTGTCAGAAAGCACATCATACGCTTCTTTGACTTCCTTGAATTTCTCCGCGGCTGTAGGGTCATCGGGATTCGCATCCGGATGGTACTCCCGGGCCAGTTTGCGATATGCTTTTTTGATTGCTGCTTCATCGGCATTTTTTTCAATACCCAGCAGCTGGTAAAAGTCTTTTTTTGCCATTACTACACACCCCTCAAGGCAGCCTAAAGAGGAAAGTTCATCACTTTCCTCTAAGGCAGACCTGAATCATTTTATTCGAATTTCGGATCTTCCGGGTCAATTTCAAAATCGGCATCCACGACCGTTTCATTTTCCGGGGTTTCCGGGTTCGCTGCATTCGGTGCAGCCTCTGCTTGCTGTTGTTCGTAAACTTTGGAGGATAATTTGTAGAGATGCTGGGTTAATTCTTCAGACGAAGTTTTAATCGCCTCAGTATCGGTTCCCTTGAGAGCTTCCTTAACCTTTTCAATGGAAGCTTCTACTTCTGCTTTTTCCTCAGCGCTGATTTTGTCGCCTAAATCTTTGAGGGTCTTTTCGGTTTGATACACTTGGTTATCAGCTTGGTTACGCATTTCGATTTCTTCGCGTTTGGCTTTATCTTCAGCTGCATTCATTTCGGCTTCTTTGACCATGCGCTCGATTTGTTCTTTATTCAAATTCGTAGAAGCAGTAATGGTAATGTGTTGTTCTTTGCCGGTTCCTTGATCTTTTGCTTTGACATTGACGATTCCGTTTGCATCGATATCGAAGGTAACTTCAATTTTGGGAACACCACGGGGGGCCGTCATAATACCGTCGAGCATGAAACGACCTAAGGTGGTATTGTGGGCTGCCATTTCGCGTTCGCCTTGCAAAATATGAATTTCCACAGAGGTTTGTCCATCGGCAGCGGTAGAGAAAATCTGACTCTTCGAAGTAGGAATGGTTGTGTTACGCTCAATCAAGCGTGTAAAAATCCCACCCAAGGTTTCTAATCCTAGGGACAACGGAGTTACGTCTAACAACACCATTCCCTTGACGTCTCCGGCTAAAACACCAGCTTGAATGGCGGCCCCTTCGGCAACGGCTTCATCGGGATTAACACCCTTGAAAGGTTCTTTGCCTAAGGATTTTTTGATTGCTTCTTGCACAGCAGGAATTCGAGTTGAACCTCCGACCAATAATACTTTATGAATGTCAGCGGGTTTCATGCCGGCATCTTTTAAAGCTTGACGTACTGGACCCATAGTTTGCTCCACCAAATCCGCCGTCATGGCATCGAACTTAGCACGGCTCAAGGTCAAATCCAAATGCTTGGGACCGGAGGCATCGGCAGTAATAAAGGGCAAGTTAATATTGGCACTGAGCATGCCGGAAAGTTCGATTTTCGCCTTTTCAGCTGCTTCTTTTAAACGTTGCAGGGCACTACGATCTTTTGATAAATCAATACCACTGTCTTTCTTAAACTCGGAAACCAACCAGTCAACGATTCTTTGGTCGAAATCGTCGCCTCCCAAACGAGTATTCCCGTTGGTGGATTTGACTTCAACTAAACCTTCACTAATCTCTAATATGGAAACGTCAAAGGTTCCGCCACCTAAGTCATAAACCATGATGATCTGATCGTCCTCTTTGTCCATGCCGTAGGCCAATGCGGCAGCAGTCGGTTCGTTGATAATTCGCAAGACTTCTAAACCGGCAATGGCACCGGCATCTTTGGTTGCTTGACGCTGAGAGTCATTAAAGTAGGCTGGAACGGTGATGACCGCTTTGTCAACCTTCTCACCCAAATACGCTTCTGCGTCTTCTTTCAATTTGCGCAGAATCATGGCAGAGATTTCTTGAGGGGTATAGGTCTTGTTTTCGATTTTTACTTTGTGATTGGTTCCCATTTCACGTTTAATAGAAGTGATTGTATTGTCGGGGTTACTAACTGCTTGGCGCTTGGCAATTTGTCCGACCATACGCTCTTCTCCACGGAAGGCAACAACAGAGGGGGTTAAGCGGCTTCCTTCGGCATTCAGGATAACGGTGGCTTGACCACCTTCCATAACGGCAACCACGGAATTGGTGGTTCCTAAGTCGATTCCAATAATTTTGCTCATTTCATACACTCCTAATTCATTATTTCTTTTTCATTTGTTTGATTATTTATGGGCAACCTGTACCATAGCGGCACGGATCACTTTATCTTTCATTTTGTAGCCTTTGCGAAGTACTTGGGCTACAGTATTATCTTCAATTTCATCGGTAGCCGGACATGTCATAACAGCTTCATGGATATTGGGATCAAAAGGTTGTCCCAACGCCGGAATTTCTTCGAGTCCTTCTTTTTCAAGTACGGTTCGTAACTGACGATACACCATTTCCAGCCCGGTCCAATAACTTTCGTGTAACTCCGACTGTCCTTGAGCAGCTTGCATCGCTCGGTCAAAATCATCTAAAATCGGAAGCAACGCTGTAATGATTTTTTGCGAAGCATAATGACTGAGCTCTTCTTTTTCGCGCTGAGTACGCTTACGGAAATTATCGAAATCCGCTTGCAGTCGCATTGCTCGGGCTTCCGCCTCTTTAACGCGCTCCATGCTCTCGGTGATCTTCTGAAACATCTCCGCAGTTACTTCAACCGTTTTTGGTTCAACAATGGTTTCTGCTTCCAACACTTCCTCGGTCTCAGCGACTCCTCCGGAAGGAATATTCTCTTGATTTACTTTCTCGTCTTTCCCTTGAAACATTTTTTGCCATTCCTTTCTGACTTTGGACGTAAAGGGCTTCATCACGCAAGACCCTGTCCTAACTGCGGTTCTTGATCCCGCTTCTTGATGATCGTGTCAATGCGTAAGATGGCTTCAGCCACCTCGCCCGCTGCCTTTAAGGCATGTAATTTTACTAAAGTTGGATCTATAATACCCTGTTCAAAAAGATCGGTCACTAGCCCGGTATCACAATCGATGGTCAAACAATCGTTGTTTTCATTGGCTTGTGCTGCTAAAGTTTCTTCAACTTTTTCCAGCGGGTTAAAGCCAGCGTTTTCAATGATTTGTGCTAAGGGCTGCTTTAAAGCTTCCACGACGCAATCTAATCCATAAGCAGACATGCCTTTCAGCTGATCACGCAACTTCATAATGTCACGCGCTGCAGCGATCTCAATAGCACCCCCGCCGGGGACGATTCCACCTCTGACCGCTGCTTGAACAGAGGATGCCGCATCTTTGGCGATGCGTTCGCGTTCTCCAACAACTTCAGCGGTTGAAGCACCAACTAAAATCGTCGCTATGGCTTTGCCGATGCCACCGAGCACCCGCACATGACCCAATCTCTCATCATGCTGAACCTTGGTTGCACGCCCGACCACGGTCTCTAATTCGCTCACGCTACGTCGTAAAGCAGAGCGTTTAATCCGTTTCGCACCAGTGTGTTCTGCAACTTGCCTTACGGTTTTAGCAGGAACTCGGGTCAAAACCATAATGCCGGCATCGGTAAAGGCCTCTTCTGCCAGGGCATGAATCCCTTTATCAGTCAAGATTAGATTTACATCTAATTGAATGATCTTTTCAACGGCTTCACGGAATTCGTTTTGCAACGCCATATAACGAGCGAAGCCACTTTCCGTTGCCAAGGCCTCTTCATCGATCTCTTCCGGTTCTAATGCATCATCAAAAAGCAGAACCTTAACATTGTCGATTTGACGAGGCATATCTTTATTTAGGGGCTCTTTTTCAATGATAACACCGAAAAGAACTTCGTTCTGCGCACCCTCTTTTGCTAGAATCATATGTGCCAATTTGAAGGCTGGATCTGACAGCTTTTCTCTACCCATTAAAATGGCAGCTTCCACCGCTAAATCGGCAATATCGTCGTGCTCGCGCCCGGCTACTAAAGCAACTTGCTTTAACAAGGTCCGATCCATGGTCGTCAACGGACGGCTATGTCGCATCATGGAGGTTATCGCATGACTGACGCCAAACCGGACTCCTTCAATGACCCTTGCAATGGGAACTCCGCGTTGCACTTGCTCGGCTCCTTCATTGATCAATGCGCTGGCCATAATTGTTGCCGTTGTCGTGCCATCGCCAATTTCTTCTTGCTGAGCTTTGGCAACGTTAATCAAAAGTCGTGCCGCGGGATGACTGACATCCATTTTTTCTAGAATGGTGACTCCGGCATTGGTGATTAATACGTCTCCGTAGCGATCAACCAACATCGTGTCGAGCCCTTTGGGACCAATCGTTCCTTCAACCGCGGAAGCAATGGCTCGAATCGCGGCTGCATTATTGGTTAAAGCAGACGCACGCTCTTCGCCGTCTCGAGCAGGTGTATTGTTGGCCATAGGTTCATTCTCCTTTAGCTTTTTGTGAAAATATCGGTCAAGAGGTTACTAACCTCTCGAACTGCAGTTACAGCCCTTGCATAATCCATGCGTGTAGGACCTAAAACACCAATCCAACCCACAGGGCTACCATTCCATTTATAAATTGCGGTCACTAAACTGCAATTTTCAACTTCTTGAAGTTGGTTTTCAGAACCAATGGTCACTTGTACTTTGTCATGATGATCACGCTCTCCTACAAGCGCTCGCATGGTTTCGCGGTGATCCAACAATTGCAAGATACTGCGCACCTGATTCACATCTTGGAACTCCGGTTGACCCAACATTCGAGCGGTACCGCCTAAGTATAAGTCACTATTCTGTTCCCCCAGGAGAACCTGTTGGATCAAATCGATGACTTGATCGAACTGTTCGATCAGTTGTCCCACTTCGTTGCGAACGGTATTTAAGCCTGACTGCAACATTTGACTCCACGTTACGTTATGAAACTTGCGATTAACAAAGTTGGAGATTCGATCTAAATCGTCTTGCCCCATGGACAGAGGCACCGAAATCATGCGGTTTGCCACTAAGCCATTTTCGGCAACGACCACCGCTAAGGCTTTCCCTTCCGAGATTTCGATCATTTGCAATTTCTTCAACCTACTGGTTTGTGGTTGCGGGCCGGAAGCCATGGCCATATAATCGGTCAACGAAGCCAATAAATGAGCGGCTTGTTGAATCACACTTTCTAAAACCTGTGCTTGTTGCTGATAAATCTGACGAACTGCCAACCGTTCTTGCGCAGACAGAAACGTCTCGTCCAACAAGTGATCTACATAAAAACGATATCCTGTTTCTGAAGGAATCCGTCCGGCTGACGTATGGGGTTGCTGTAAATAACCCATTTCTTCTAAGTCTGCCATTTCGTTGCGTATGGTTGCCGCGCTGACATCACTTAAGTATCTTCGGGAAATCGTCCGAGAACCCACAGGTTCTGCTGTGAGAATGTAATCCCGCACAATCGCTTGTAAAATCCTTTGTTTTCGTGCATCTAATTCCATACAACGTCCCCTGCCTTTCCATAATGGTCGATTCATTTAGCACTCGAAGACGTTGAGTGCTAACAATGAAAAGATACACCCTTTTGTCGGATTTGTCAAGGGGTTAGATCAAAAAAAGTCAGGAAAGGTCAAAGTCACTCTTCTTTCAGGAATTTGATCAAAACCTGATTGCTGAGTGGCACACCTACCGGAGTCAGACGCAACCTTCCGTCCGTCGTTTCTTCCAGCCAACCGTTATTAAGATTGAACGCAATTGCCTCTTCATATTCTTTGCGAAAATCGATGTGAAAACGTCGGTCCATTTCTTGATACGAAATCCCTTCTAGTAAACGCAGTCCCATGAGGATGGTTTCGGTTCGTTCGATTTCCGGTGTGCAAACTTCGTCTTCGCTGACCAGCGGTGTATGGTGAATTTGCCAATGTTTTAAGTACTGCTTCAAATCTGCAGTGTGGGAAAAGCGATGCTGATTCAAATAAGAGTATGCCGCTAATCCTAATCCTAAGTATTCTCGATTCTGCCAATAAATTAGATTATGCCGGCACTCGAATCCAGGCTTACAGTAATTTGAAATCTCATAATGTTTGTATCCGGCTTCAGAAGCGAGGGTATTGGCCAGCGACATCATGTGGAGCTGTTCCTCTTCCTCGGGGAGTCTTAGTCGTCCTTGTTTTTGCATTTGACCAAAAGGGGTGTTCTCTTCCACGATCAGGTTATACAGAGAAAGATGCGTTGGCTGCCAAGCAATCGCTTCTTGCAAGGTCTGTTGCCATTGTTCAAGGCTTTGACCGGGCAACCCGTAGATAAAATCGATATTCCAGTTTTGTACTCGGCACTGTTGTAAAGCATTCATGGTCTCTCTGGCCAATTGTGCCGTATGACCGCGACCGATTTTTTTAAGAAGGGTATCATCAAAACTCTGAATGCCTAAAGAGAATCGTTGAATCCCATAGGACTGAGCGATGCGAATTTTAGATTCTGTCAAGCTACCCGGGTTTGCTTCTAGGGTTGCTTCAAACCCTTCTACAAAATTAAAATGATAGAAGATGGCTTGGAACAACCGATCAAGTTGGTTTTCACTTAAAACCGAAGGGGTTCCACCTCCAATGAAGAGTGACTCAAAGCTCCTACCCTGCACTCTTTGGTCTTGCGCATAAAAAGCCATCTCCTGAATCAGTGCCTGAAGATACTGTTCAATAGTCTCTTGCGAAGAAACCTGAGAAGCAAAATCACAATAGAAACATTTGCTTTGGCAAAAAGGAATATGAACATAGATTCCTGACACTGAAAGCACCTCCTAATACAAAAGCCATGCCAGGGACAATGCCCTTGTTCCCGGCACAGCTTGTAGGTTATTTATCAATTTTCAAGACAGCCATAAACGCATCTTGGGGGAGTTCGACGTTACCCACCAACCGCATCTTCTTCTTCCCTTCTTTTTGCTTTTCAAGCAGCTTTCTCTTACGCGAAATATCGCCACCATAGCATTTCGCCAAAACATCTTTCCGATACGCGGAAATCGTTTCTCGAGCTACAATTTTGTTACCCAATGCTGCTTGAATAGGAATTTCGAATTGCTGTCTGGGAATCACTTTGCGTAAGCGTTCGCAAATGGCCCGTCCCCGTGGAACTGCTTTTTCACGATGCACAATGACAGCTAACGCATCGACCGGATCTCCGGCAACTAAAATATCCATTTTAACTAAGTCTGCTTCCTTATAGCCGATCAACTCATAATCAAGTGAGGCATACCCTTTGGTTCTGGATTTCAGTTGATCAAAGAAATCATAGATAATCTCGGAAAGGGGCAGGACATATAAAAGCGTAACCCGATGTTCGTCTAAATAGTCCATATGATCATAGACACCGCGGCGCTCACGGACTAATTCCATGACGGTTCCAATATAGGTATCCGGTGTGAAAATGGTTGCTTTTACATAGGGCTCTTCAATTTTTTCGATCTCCGTGGGTTGTGGTACTTGCGAAGGATTGTCGAGAATCAAGACATCCCCGTTGGTTTTAGTGACCTGATAAATAACGGTCGGTGCAGTGGTGATAATGTCGATATCGTAATGACGATCCAACCGCTCCTGAACAATCTCCAAGTGAAGTAAACCTAAGAAGCCACAACGGAAGCCAAAGCCTAATGCCACCGAGGTCTCAACTTCAAAAGAAAGGGAAGCATCGTTCAGTTGCAATTTTTCTAGGGCATCTCGAAGGGCGGGATATTCGCTGGTTTCGGTAGGATAAATACCACAGAAAACCATAGGTGTTGCCTTGCGATATCCCGGTAGCGGTTCCGCAGCAGGGTTATCTGCATCGGTAATCGTATCTCCGACTCTGGTGTCTTGCACGGTGCGAATGGTTGCCGTTACATAGCCCACTTCGCCGGCTTGTAACAAAGGCAGGGCTTGCATTCCCGGACGGAATGTACCCACCTCTAAAACATCGTAATATTTATTGGTTGCCATAAGCAAAATTTTCATGCCGGCTTTTAGTTCGCCTTGCACGACACGAATATAACAGATGACTCCCCGGTAATTGTCGTAGTGCGAATCAAAAATCAAGGCCTGTAGTGGTGCTGATTCATCGCCTTGCGGTGGAGGAATCAGTTCTACGATTTGTTCCAGAATTTCAGCAATACCGACGCCTTCTTTGGCAGATGCCATAACAGCCCGAGAGCAGTCGATGCCGATCACATCTTCAATTTCTTTTTTGACGCGTTCCGGTTCAGCACTTTGCAAATCGATTTTATTGATTACGGGTATGATTTCAAGATTGTGATCCAACGCTAAATAGACATTAGCCAAGGTTTGTGCCTCGATGCCTTGTGAAGCATCGACTACCAAGATTGCCCCTTCACACGCGTTAAGAGATCGAGATACTTCATAATTGAAATCGACGTGTCCCGGGGTATCGATTAAGTTGAGTTGGTAAATCTCTCCGTCTTTGGCCTGATATTGCATCCTCACCGATTTAAGTTTGATGGTAATTCCTCGTTCGCGTTCCAAGTCCATGGAATCGAGAATTTGGTTCTCCATTTCCCGCGAAGAAAGGGTACCGGTATATTCAATAAGGCGATCAGCCAAGGTTGATTTACCATGGTCGATATGAGCAATAATGCAAAAATTGCGGATGTGTTTCATTCGATTCACGAATTATTCCTACTTTCCTAAAGGCTTAATTAGCGGCGCATGCCACTTCGGAGCAGACTCAGCAAGTAATCCAGCTGCGCTGTAATGGAAGCTTCATCTCGCATCCCTAAAAAATTACTTTTGGGAAGCGCAAAGTCTTGCAAGTTGATCATGACATGGTTGATCAACCGGCCCATCACTTCAATCGGCACATCTTTGCGTAATTCACCCCGCGCAATGGCTTGTTCGATCATGTGGCTATAATATTCGATTCCTTCGATGGAATAGCGTTTGGCGATATTCTCTTGCAAAGTAGAAGGCTCGCTACGTACATTCCGTAAGAAAGCAGCTTCCAGCGGATAAGCATCGGCAAAATCCAGAATCAAGCGACCTTGAACTTTTAGTAAAATGAAGAAGTCCAATCGACCTACAGGGCGGATCTCTTGAAAGCGTTGTTGCGCAAACTCCGCCTGGATGCTAGAGACCCGGTCCAGTACTTCTAAATAGAGGTGCAATTTATCTTCAAAATGGTGATAAAAGCTCCCCTTAGAAACCGCGGCTCGTTTTAGGATTTCGTTGATTGACGCTGTTTCATAACTGCGAGCAGCAAACTCCACCAATGCTTCGCGAAATAAACGATCTTCATTTTTTAATTTGCCTGTCTCAGCTGCCATGTCGCGTCCTCCCTTTGGGTATAACCCACCATTTTTCACGTACTAGCGATTATAGCACTTTTTCGGGAAGGATGCTACCTAAACCTAAGCATTTTACGATTTGTTTTTCATTATTTTAAAAAAATAGACCCGGAAGTCTTTGCGCTTCCGGGTTACTCTTGCCAACCTCGTTCGTAGACAGCAGCGACTGCATCGGCTAAATATTCTAAGGAACGTAAGGCTTCTTTAACGGTATTCATGTAGCCACCTACTTCAATCACAACAGAAGCAGGATGTAGATCGTGATTATAAAAGACATCCCAGTTATAATAGATTCCTCGAGAAATCCCATAGAGCTGTTCTTCCATTTCTCTTTCTAAATCCCAAGCAAACCCAGCATTGGTACCATAAGGCCCATTGGCTACGTCTTCTCTGCTGATCACAAATAAGAAGGATGCCAATTCCTTTCCGTCTGGTCCAGCGACCGTTGTATAACTTCGGTCCATGCCGTCGTTATGCAAATCCAGAATCATGGCGAATTCTTCTTGTGGTAAGCGTTCCAAAAACATTTTCCTGGTTTCAACATAGGTTAAATCATAATCCTCATCCATATAATGAGAAGTATCATGAACCACTGGGATACCGCGTTCTTCCAGCATTTGTACAAATGAAGCACCGGTTTGAATGACAGTAAGAGTGTCGTCATAATCAACATACCGTGGAACACCCGGTTGATCATACGCTTCCGCATTGTGCGAATGTAAGACTAAGACAGGTAGGGGCTCTCCGTTTTCAGAGACCGTCTTGACTCCATGATATGCCGCAATTGGATAAACACCACCAATGGTTTTCACCCACTCTTCAGCTACCCAGGCAGGAATAATATCCTCTTCTCTCGTTGGAGGTCTACTATTGATAACAGGGAACTCGGTTCCCGGACTTTCAGTGTTATTCGTCGTGCTTATAGGATTCGGATTCTCAGAAACAACCGGCTGAGTTTCGCTAAGAAGAGACGGATTCGTGGTGGTAGTCAAAGTGTCTTCCGGTTTTTGCACGGAGACTTTCGGTTCTTCTGCTATTTCAGTGGTTTGAAGGTTCTGTGTTTGCTCTGATGCTTTCAGATTCCAGATTGCAAACGAAACGAAGAGCAATAAAAAAAGGATGATCATATATACGAGAAAAGATGGGTATTTATGGGGATCCTGATCCACGAGAACCGCCCTCCTTCCTTGTCTTTCCTTCAAATATGCCTCATTATAGCACGGCTCTATGAGGATGTCATTGACTTGCGAAGAATCGTCATAAAAAAGTTAAAGAAATAACACAACTCAGAAAAATACATTCAAAGTTCACAAATCGTCTTGCAAAGTAATAAAAAGCGTGTTACAATAACTGAGTGCTATTTATCCTATAACTGCTGCCTCGCAATGAACGGATATAACTGATTAAATGAAGGAGGTGAGACGCATGGCCAATAATAAATCTGCCATTAAGCGCGTGAAAATCACCGCCAAAAAAACTGCTCGGAACAACATTATTCGTTCCAAGGTCCGGAATTCTATTCGTAAATTCAAAGTTGCTGTTACTACCAATGGTGATAACACTGAAGCTATTTTGAAAAACGCAATCAGCCAGATTGACAAAGCAGTTTCCAAGGGCATTCTACACAGAAACAATGCTGATCGTAAGAAATCTCGCTTAACCAAGCGACTCAACAAAGCAGCTGTATAATTAATTGCTTTCTTATGATGAAAAGATGAAAAGCGCTGGACCTTTCCCCTTAGGGAAAGTGGACAGCGCTATTTACTTTTGCCCTGAGAACCCACTTTGGCAATCATCTCCGCAACCAGCAACTCTAAAGCAAAGGTTTTCTCTAGGCGACCACTGAGCATAGCTTCTTCCGTATTCACTAAAACCTCTAGTAAATCATATAAATCTTCGATTTGAAAGGCCTTGGCTTGTAAAGATGTCCTACGCAAGGCATAACTTCCCAGCCCCAATGTATCGAACATTTTTTTCTCTGAATATTTCGCCTCTTGCATTTGACGGACTCGCACGAGTTGTCGTAGTTGATAACGTAACAACCCCAGTAAGCGAAACGGCTCCTCTCCCCGCCTCAGAATTTCTGTCAACAGGTCTACAGCTGCCGCATATTTTCGGCCTGTGATCCCTTCCATGAGCTGAAAAACATTGAGCTCGGCGGAAGGCGAAAGATACTTTTCGGCATCTCGTAAGAGAATGGGTTTGCCATCGGTAAAGACCAACGCCAATTTAGCGATTTCTTGTTCGGCAATTCCCAATTGACTTCCGGAAATTTGAACCAGCGCATCAACGAGCGCATAATCTGCTTTTAATTTATAACTTTGAAAAAATTCCTGCACAGCACGAATCATATCATCGCGCTTGAGCATGGGACACTCCACCGAACTCGCCAACGTCAACACCTGCTTGACAAAGCGCTTGCGTTTATCGATATTCTGATAAAAATACAAAACAAGGATATGATCCTGTTGCATAAGTTGGCTCAGCCAACGCGACTCCTCTTGGGGGGGGAGTTTTCCGGTGGCCTCTTCCTCTTCGTTTTCTTTACCCTTCCCTTTTAATAAATGCAAATTTTCGATCATGACCACTTTTCGTTCCCCTAATAAGCTGAACTGGAGCTGATTCTCCAACTCAGGGAGACGCAACCCGGAACCATCGAGCTGAACCACATTATATTCTCGTTCGGTCTCGGGAATTAGAGAGGTAATGAATGAGCGACTGCGATCGACCTGCCAGGTATCTTCTCCATAAATCACATAAAGAGAGGAAACCTTCCCGGCTCCTAGTTCTCTTTGCAGCTGTCTCCAGTCCATACCTATCACCTCTCCTTCACTGTTATTCTCTTATACTCGATAAAATCCTTCTACTTTATCGACGAAGAAGGTCGACAGGTTCGGATTTCCCATTCTTGGCCATTGCTCTTACAAGCGATGGCCCCCTGCCATGCGGTGATATAAACCTCACACCCCACTTGTTTCAGCCGTTCAACAACCTCGGGTGATGGATGTCCGTAGCGATTACTCCGACCCGCAGAGATCAGTGCAATTTCGGGTTTAGTTCTACTCAGCAGCCTTTCGCTGGTTGAAGTAGCTCCTCCGTGGTGAGCCACTTTCAATA
This sequence comes from uncultured Eubacteriales bacterium, assembly GCA_964425745.1. Lineage (GTDB taxonomy): Bacteria > Bacillota > JAAYKD01 > JAAYKD01 > JAAYKD01 > CALCNS01. The sequence continues at coordinate 60,163 of CAYRNW010000015.1, forward strand.
AAGTCTCGGTTGTCGAAAAATCATTCCCTACTTTCAGGGCCGCCTCCGCTTCTTTTTCCATATCCCCTGTTAACCACAATTCTGTTTGACCAAAGCGAAGATATAGCACAACAGAATCGTTATTGGAACCATCTCCTGAGAATTGGGCTTGCTTGACCTCGAGAAGAACGTTGGGGTCTACCCGAATTCTTTCACCCCCTTCTAACAGACGTACTTTGGATTGGGGCTGATTTCTTAGCCACACTTCTAAATCAGGGGGTAGACTCGCCTCTTCGGATAAGCCATGCAAAAAAAGGCAAAACGGAATTTCCTCTTCTACCTGCAATAGTCCTTGATAATGGTCTCCATGGGCATGCGTCAAAACGACCAAATCCAGTGCACGGACCCCTAAACGTTGCAGATAAGGAACTACAACTTGGTTTCCAATTTGGCTCTCTCCCAGCATCGAGCCTCCTCCGTCAACAAGCATCGTTTTTCCGTTGGGAAATCGAATAAAAACACTATCTCCCTGTCCAACATCCAAGAGGACGACCTCCAAAGGATACGGCCAAGGATGCCACCAGGACATGAAAACAATCGCTATAAACCCCCAGGCCAATCTTTTGCACAGAATCATGCTAAGCTTACAGGGTCTGTAGCGAAGTAAAAACTGGAGCAAATACGCTGTGATGACCATCCAAATTGGGGGTACCGGAACTTGCAAGCAAGCTCCCGGAAACTCGGCAAAAAAGCGACCGGTTCGAATCAAAAGTTCTAAATAAAGGCTACTGAGCCCGAAGAGCCAACCCATGACCGGCCCCAACGGTATTGACAAGAGTAACAGCACAAGCAAAGGGGACGCCGGAATGATCAGAGTAGCAAAGAGTAGATTACTAAACGGAGCGATCAGTGAAATTTGGTGGAATAATACGAGGCTGTACGGCAAGACCGCCAGCTGAGCCGCTAAGGTTGCTCCCATGGTGGCAGCCAACCAGGCAGGCCAATGCAACCGTATTTCGAGGAATTTCATGAAAGGACCTGCCCATACAAAAAGCCCCCAGACAGCAAAAAACGATAATTGAAATCCCATTTCATAGATCATGAAGGGTTGAAACAAAAGGATGATAAGGACGGAAACCGCCATTAAGGACGGCCAATGCGTTTTTCTCAACCACAATCTCGAGAGGAGAACCAAGCCAGCCATTGTCCCAGCCCGAACGACCGATGACTCCATGGCTGTCAGCACAATGAAAAAACCTACTGCAACTATGAATATGCCCAATTCTACTCGTCTTGAGAGCGGTAGAAACCGTACGCAATATCCTAAACCCATTAAGAAGAATGCTACATTCCCTCCCGAAACCGCCAAAAGGTGCAGTAACCCCGCTACTTGAAAATCCTTTTGCCATTGTTCCGGTAAATCGTCACCGACCCCCAAAGTCAGACCTATTAAAAAGGAGGCATGATCTTTGCTAAGCCGTCCTTGACCGGTTTGCATACGTTCATAGAGCCCCTGATAAAGATAACGCCGAAAACTCCAAATTCCGCGAAGTAGATGGAACGAAGTGGTTTCCTGATTCAGATCAACTGCTTGCTCCGCATAGAATCGGCCAACAATATTGCGCCGGTATTGAATTTCCTGCCAGTTCGGATCTCCAAAATTGATCCGCCCGGGTTGGCAACTGAAACTTCCCAAAAGTCTGATTCGGTTCCCCGGAATTGGCAGTAGAGAGTCCTCGCAGTCCAAGGTCACCTGTAAAACACCTGCAATAGCGAGATGCCGGTCTTCATGATCACACTTTTGAACACGAATCAACTTCAAGTGCCAAGCACCCTCTTGATCTCTGTAAGGAAACCCATCAACTTCTCCTTCCAGCCATGCTTCTTGTCCATGCCAGGCTTCGGGTAAGGGATCGTCCAGCTGTAAATAATGAAGATGGCTGCAAGCGTAGCCTAGAGTCACGCTGATTAAAACCAAAAACCAACGAACATCCCATTTAATTTTACACAGCCTTAATCCAAATACAAAGGTCATTAGGATACTAGTAACAACAAAGAGTTCCAACCCAGGCTTCATAATCCCCCGCAAAAGGATGCCCCCGCAAAAGCCCATGGCAACCACCACAACCGCTGTAGGATGTTTTCTCATGGGAATGTCTCAACGCACCGTAATCTGATCTTGAATCACCGCGAAGATGCCCTCACCAATACCGGGGACTTTCATGATTTCATCGGTGGAATGAAACCGACCTTGCTTTTCGCGGTACTCGAGGATAGCTTTTGCTCTGGATTCTCCAATTTGTGGCAATTCCATTAAGTCTGTCAATTTTGCCAGGTTCAAATCCAATTTCCCATTGTAGCTTGCATCCTCGACATCTGTTATGACCGATTCTTCATGCTGCTCCGTTATGGTTGGAATGTAGTAGCGTTCTCCATCTTGTACTACGATTGCCAAATTGAGCTGGTCTAGATTCGCCTCTACCAATGCTCCTCCGGCTTTCTCGATTGCTTCTCCCAACCTCGAAGTCGCTGGCAGCGTTAGCAAGCCCGGATCAACCACAGCACCTGCGATATGGACTACGATTTCTTCTGAAAGGGGCTTTTCTTTTTCCGGAGTAGCAATTTCATAAGTATGTTGAGACAAGGAGTGATCGTCTTCCAGAAAAACCGGCGTGTTTGAACGTTGCCATTGCCACGAACCAACCCCCACCAACAAAGCACCGCAAAGAAGACCCGCTGCAAACCAATGAATCGGTTTTTGTAAGATCAAACCTATCACCTCCGCGAACGTATATTCCACGGTTGGTTCATTTATCCTTCTTTTAATTGTATTATATACCTATTTTTTATATATATAAAAACCGCGCTCTCAAAAGCACGGTTTTGTTGTGTTTATAGGCAGGCTCCAGCAGTATCTCGCTCACAGAAATCCTGCCAAGTAAGTTCAGGAGCCCTTTTCATGGCTGTTTTGAATATTCGCTCTTCAATCCCCTGCCAGCGCGCATCTTGGTGAATTCCCCAGCTTAGGTCTGGATTTAACACCGCAACAATGGTGTTTTGCCAAAGGTCTTTTACCCAAATCGCTTCTTCATCCCATTCATCGCTCAAGACCCACAAAGGATTTTTGCCTTGACTTTGGTAAAACTGATCGACCGCCAGTTTATAGGTAATACCATCATAAGCTTGACCCCGAACAAGCCGTTGGTTTTGCTTTCGCTCCACTTCCACAAATCCCACTCGCTCGGCAAGTGCCATCATGGCAGCGTTTCCGGACCAGGTTTGAGTAAAAATCTCTTGCTGACCATAGGACAAAAAATATCGTAGAAAGAGAGTGTAGGCGAGCGTTCCATAGCCCATACGACGTTGTTGTTGAGAGGGTATGTCGATACCAATGGCCGGTTTGTTATCTTCTAACATATAGGAAGTTACCCAGCCCAGATGAATCCCTTGTGAATTTTCAATCTGAAAACGGTGTCTTTGCTCCGAAGGAGGAGTCATAGCTCTTTTGTAATAAAATTGCCTCACGGCTTCTGGGTCAATATCGTCAGAAGCTTCCCAAGGAGCGTCCCATTCCATCCACTCTTTATCGAGAGTGTACCAATGAAGATAATCCTCGACATCTTTTTCATGCATATCTCGCAGAATCAATTTGGTAGAAATAATTTCTAACAAAGGCAACCCTCCCTTCGCTTACGTTCTACCACAATGTTTTCATTCTACTCTCAAATTCAGAGTTTGTCAAGAAAAGCTTTCGGCGATTTATATTTTGTGATTCAAATCTCTTTTACTTTATAGAAAAGTGTGATATAATCTGAATACAGAAAGATTACCAACTTATGGTGACTTCAAAAATTAAAGGAGCGAATACAATGATTACAAAAACAATTGGCATTACTGAATTAGTGCAGAAATATCCTGCTGCCGCTATGGTTCTGATGCAATCAGGCATGGGATGTCTCGGATGTGCAGCGGCTCAGTTTGAGACGTTAGAACAAGGTTGCATGGCTCATGGGATTGACGTTGACGCGTTAGTCAAAAACCTGAATGCAGCATTAGGTCTGAAGTAAGTTGGCAAAAAGGGCACGGATCAAACGATCCGTGCCCTCAGACTGTCAAAAAAGTCCAGATGAACGCGAGTTCAGCTGGGCTTTTAGTAAT
>CAYRNW010000016.1:0-61110 GCA_964425745.1 uncultured Eubacteriales bacterium
TAAAAGCCCAGCTGAACTCGCGTTCATCTGGACTTTTTTGACAGTCTGAAGCTGCCCTAGGGCAGCTTTTTGCATTTTATGTAACAATTGAATTACCAACCACCACCGCCGCCACCACCGGAACCGCCGCCGCTAAAGCCTCCTCCAACACTTCCGCCCCCTCGTTGATTTGGCATGGAGGTCATAGAAGCATTAAGGCTAGCCATACTATTATTGAAGTTATGGTAGAAGAGAAGTGAGTTGAAGTTTCCGTAAGGACGATTTGTCACGTACCACGTGGGAGGCATTAGAGTCAAATGTTCAAATTTTTTGGCCCAATTTTCGGACACTCCTAGGACCATAGCATAGGGAAGAACATCGTAAAAATACTCAGGATTTTCATTGGCTAATAGTTCGATACGGTCTTTTTCTGCATCCATCAGAAAAGTACGAAAGCCTAAAAGGCGGGACATGGTTCGGTTTCCAAGTTCCGTACGTTGATCTGCATTAAAGAAGGCAATTACGAGGACTATGAAGCTGATAAAACCTAGAATTACCGGCAGAAAGCGATTAGCGGTCCAGGCAAAACCCGCAAAGAGAATTAGTAGTCCAACAAGCAATGCTAGTAGGATCAAGGCGAAGAAATAGGCTCCTCTCCCTCCTCCGCGGCGTGCCCGGATGAACAAATAAAGGCCACCAAAGCTTAGCATGAGGGTAATCGGCATGACAACAAGAGCAATCATCGCCAAATCAGCCGGAGGATCATTGAATAATGTAGAGGCTAAAGCCATATGTGCTAAAAAGCTACTGATTAAGGCTAACAGAAGAAGTGCCACCTTGACCAAAGGAATCCAACGACTATAAATACGATCTTCTGCTTTGTGGGTAAAGCCATAGAGCAATAGCCGTTTTGATTCTTCAATGGTTTTGTAAAACTTGTTCTTTAAGCTTTCATCGGTAACACGTTCACCGTCGCCATAGACATGGAATAAATCTCGGAACATCTTTTTTTCATATGATTTTGCAGTTTCGTCGAGTTCGCGAAGTTTGACGAAAGTGAAGCTGCTGCGTTGGATAAATAATACTTTCTCCATGGTTTCTTCAATGGCTAAATACCCTTTAGAAGCCCAATAGAGAATTAGAGAAGTGATATCTTTTGTATCTACTTGATTGTCAAAAATGTAACCGATATCGGCCGAAGTGAGCTCAGGCGGAGGATAGAACTCTACGGTGGGGATCACTTCGGGATTACGTCCTTTTCTGAACCACAGAAGCCCTCCCAAAACGGTAACCAGCGCATAAACAAGGGGGGAAAATCGGTCAATCAACCCAACATAATCGGTGCTCTTTGGCATGGTAGAGAAGTAGCCTTGGGGAAGGGTTAAAGCCACTGTAAGTCCTTCGTATGGCCCTAAGGCTCTTTGCAAACTTCCGGTGATCGTTTGACCTTCCACCGAATATTCGACGGCAGCCGTTTCTTGACTGAAGGTTAAACCGTAGGTGAAGGAAAGAGGAGTGGAATCAAAAGGGTGTGGCATATTGATTCTAAACGTAACTCCATCGATACTCGTATTCCAATCGGTTCCAATCAAGTTATAATAAAGTTCGTCCAAATCTGTGAGTTGATCGTCGCCCAAATGAAAACGATACTGGATTACATAGGTTTCTTGGGCGCGCGAATAGGCATTAGGATCACCAATTCTGATTTTGTAGTCACTTCCCTCACGAGAAGTAGCAAATTGATGTCCACTGAGCAGTTTGATTTCATTGATTCTTGCCCATGTATCAAAATGAGTACGTAAAGGTATTGTACGGTAAATTCCATGCAGCGTTTCCTGAAATGCTACATCAAGAGTTTCCGTAATCAAAATCGAATGATCGTCACGAACATCCAATACGATATCATAGTGCTGGATGGTAAATCCTTCTCTGGCTTCAGCAACGGTAAAGTTGAAACTCAGTAAAAGGAGTATAAAAAGTAGTACGTGCCGTTTTTTCATAGTACTAAAATTTTACTTGTACGGAATCTCGGTCTTGGGGATCAATCATAAAATATTCGTAGGGTTGTAAGTTCATCATTCCCGCGACCACATTTCCTGGAAACATGCCAATTTTGCTGTTGAAGCTCTTGACCACAGCGTTGAAATATTTACGAGATTGCGATATTTCGTTTTCTAAACTCATCAATTGATCCGATAATTGACGAAACCCAGCATCGGCTTTCAATTCAGGGTAGTTTTCGGATAAGGCAAATATCGACCGTATTGAGCCTGCTAAAGCAGCTTCTTGAGTCTGTTTTTCTTCTCGACCGGTAGCTTGCATTGCTTGGGCTCTGGCTTTCATGACCTGATCCAAGGTTTCTTTTTCATGAGAAGCATAGCCTTTTACGGTTTCAACGAGGTTTGGGATTAGTTCGGAACGCTTTTTCAAATAGACATCCATGGTGGCTTCGGCTTCTTCGACCTTGTGTTTCAAGCCAACAAAACCATTGTAGCTAGTGACACCAAATAGAGCAACAAGCAATACGAGTCCTCCAAAAAAATATTCCATGATAAATCCTCCCTTTATGTAGTGATGTTCTTTTCGGTAAACAGGTAAATAATCCCTGCAATAATATAAATAAAAACCTCGGCTCTCTTTTGAAAACCGAGGTATACAGTACTTAAGGTTATTCGGTTCGATATAGATCGGTGATTTCTCCAAAATAGAGAATGTGTCGTTGCTCTCGAATGCCCTCAGCATAAAAACGTTGACGAATTTCAGGTGAGAGGTCCTCTTCCATAACTTCTTGTTGAAAACGGGAAATACACTCCACTTGCAAGAAAGCACCCTTGATAACCGGTGTTGCCACGGTATGGCCAGGCAAGATTTCTAGACTGGCCTGTTCGAATTTGTTGAGATCTTTCCCGGAACGGGTTCCGCAGAAGGCCAGAGCTTTTTTGAAGTCTTCATTGAGGGGGAACGATACCGTAAATTCAGGTTTTTCCATCAAAAAATCATGTGTATATCGGCATATTCTAACTGCAGCAATGAAAAAGGGTTTGTTCCAGAAATAGCCAACGGCTCCCCAACCAATGGTCATTGTATTCAGTTTATCTCCTTGACCTACGGTGAGAAACGCGCCACCCTTATGAGCCAACTGTTCTAATGCTGGGCCGATGTGTTCTAATTCATGTTTCCAATTCATCGTCTGAGCTCCTTTCTTTGTCCGATATCTTTACGATATTGCATTCCTTGAAATGAAATCGATTCAATAGCATCATAAACTTTTTTTAAAGCATTAGCCTTGGTAGAAGAGGTGGCTGAAACTCCTAGGACTCTACCTCCATTGGTTCGCCAATTTCCATGCTCGGATTTGGTTCCGGCATGAAACACAATGATTTCGGAGGAGAGTTGGTCAAGGCCGAAAATCGGTAACCCTTTTGGGTAGGAGTTTGGATATCCCGGTGAAGCAAGGATCACACAGGCAGCCGCTTGGTTTTTCCACTGAATCTTCTGCTGATTTAAGGTGCCTTGGCAACAGGAGAGCATGATTTCTATGAGATCTGTCTCCAATAAAAGCATTAAAGGTTGCGTTTCAGGATCACCGAATCTAGCGTTAAACTCCAAAATTTTAGGACCGGAATCGGTCAACATAAATCCGGTAAATAGTACACCTTGAAAGGGGGTGCTTTCTGAACGCATGGCGTTGATTACCGGTTGTATGATGTCGGCTTGAATCCTTTCAGTTTCCTCTTGTGTTAAAAACGGGAAAGGACAAATCGTGCCCATACCACCGGTGTTAGGGCCGAGGTCACCGTCGAAAATTTGTTTGTGATCTTCAACAGGTGGCATTACGCGAGCGGTTTTGCCATCGCAGAAAGCCAATAGAGAAAACTCGCGTCCTTGTAAGAATTCCTCAATCACAACCGTTTCTCCTGCGGAACCAAATCGCTGTTCGGTCATCATCTCGTACACAGTAGCTGCTGCCTCTGCATAATTGTTAGCGATGACCACTCCTTTTCCTAAGGCTAGGCCACTAGCTTTAATCACAATGGGGAAGGAAACGGTTTTTAGATAAGCGTTAGCTTCATCGGGGTTTTGAAATGCCTGCCATGTTGCCGTGGGGAGGTTGTGACGCTGCATAAAGCTTTTGGAGAATGCTTTTGACCATTCCAACTGAGCAGCTGCTTTAGACGGCCCAAAGACTGTTAATCCATGATCACGTAAGAAGTCACTTAAACCATTGGCTAAACAATCGTCAGGTCCAATGACCACTAAATCGATCTCCAGGCGTTTGGCTGCTTCAAGAAGTGCTTCTTGTTGGTTGACAGCGATGGGAAGGAGTTCGGCAACTTGTGCAATACCATCGTTACCGGGAGCACAGTACAATGCACTGCAGAGGGGAGAGGAGGCAATTTTCCAGCATAAAGCATGCTCTCTGCCGCCGCTTCCAATGACAAGAACTCTCATAGCGGCCTCCTAATGTTTGAAGTGTCGTTCCTTGCTGAGCATGAGGGTGATTCCAGCTTTTGTAGCAGCATCTAAAACTTCTTGTTGACGCTGAGCTCCGGCCGGTTCAATAATCAAGGATATGCCAGCTTCAGCAGCTGCTTCAATGCTATCGGTAAAAGGGAAGAAGGCATCGGAAGCTAAAATCGCTCCTTGGGCTTGATCTCCTGCTTGTCGAATCGCGTGACGGGTGGAGTCGATTCGATTCATCTGACCGGCACCGATTCCTAAAGAAACACCATCTTTGACCAGTACAATCGCATTTGATTTAACATGTTTAACTAAAGTCCAAGCAAACTCTGCATCGAGTAGCTGTTGCTGACTAGGTTGAGGACCTGCTGCAAATTGCCAGGTTGAGGCATCGGCCGGAACCTGATCGGCAGATTGTAATAACAATCCACCACGAATATGTTTAAGTTGAACCATAGTGTTCTGATCAAGTTCGTCTAAATTACCTAAGACCAATAAACGAAGATTGGGCTTTTTGGCAAGAATTTTTCGTGCTTCCAAATCGAAGTCGGGAGCGATGATCACTTCCAAGAAAATTTTTGCCAATAATCGTGCGGTTTCAGCATCGACTACGCGATTTAAAGCAACAATTCCACCAAAGATGGAAACGGGGTCTGCATTATAACAGCGTTGGAAAGCATCAGCTAAAGTTTCACCATAGGCGGCTCCACAGGGATTGGTGTGTTTGACAGCAATCGCGGCAGGACCTCTGTCGAAGTCGAGAATCATTTCCAAAGCGGCATTACCATCATTGAGGTTATTAAAGGATAATTCTTTTCCCTGCAATTGTTCTGCTTGCAGCAAGCTGATTCCGCGGAATAAGGGCTGTTTGTAAACAGCAGCTTGTTGATGTGGATTCTCACCATAGCGTAACGACTGCTGTAAAACCCCGGCAAAGCTGACTTCTTTGGGGAAGCTTTTCAACCCCTCTTCCAATTGATCACCCATCCATTCGGCAATAGCACTGTCATATGCCGCCGTATGTCGATACGCTTTCAAGGCATATTTTTTTCGTTCTGCAAGATCAGGTTCCCCTTGCGTTTCCAGAGCATGGATTAATGAGGGATAATCGTTAGGGTCCACGACCACGGTTACAAAGGCATGATTCTTGGCGGCACTGCGCACCATAGAAGGGCCACCAATATCGATGTTTTCAATGGCATCAGCCCAGGTGACCTGGGGTTTCATCACCGTTTCGACAAAGGGATACAAATTTACCACGACCAAATCAATATCGACAATGCCATGTTTTGCCATCGCTTCTCGATCTTCCGGGAGATCTCTTCGGTTTAAGAGCCCTCCGTGTACTTTGGGGTGTAATGTTTTGACTCGCCCATCCATCATTTCCGGGAAACCGGTTAAGTCATCGATAGGTCGGACCGGGATGCCTGCTGCCTCCATTGCTTTAGCAGTTCCGCCGGTGGAGACCAGCTCAACCCCTTTAGCATGTAACACGTGTGCTAATTCGACTAATCCTTTTTTATCGGAAACACTTAACAAAGCGCGTTTGATCGCCATTTGAACTCAGTCCTTTCTGCTTATTCGAACCCGATTATCGACAATTTGCAATCTCTCTTCGCCGAATAACCGAAGTGCTTCAGGATACGCTTGCCGCTCTGCTTCCATAACTCGGGCAGCAAGAGTATCTTCGGTGTCATCTTCCATGACTGGAACGCATTTTTGCACAATAATAGGTCCAGTGTCATGGCCTTGGTCCACAAACATCACGGTGCATCCACTGACTTTTGCGCCATGGGCTAGCACCATCCGATGTACTTTGATTCCGTACGCCCCTTGTCCACCAAAAGCCGGTAGGAGAGAGGGGTGGATATTGAAGAGTCTTCCTTCATAAAGCTTACAAAATCGTTCACTCAAAAAAGATAGAAAGCCGCACAACACCACGACATCGACTCCATAGGGTTCCAATGCTCTTTCTATGGCAAGACTAAAGTTTTCGATGTCCTCTTTATAATGTTTACGGGCGATTACTACGACTGGAATGCCATAGCGTGCTGCCCTGTCCAGCACTGGAATATGAGGTTTGCTGGCAATGACAACACTCACTTCGGCATTTAACGTACCATCTTCAATTGCATCAAGAATACTCTGCAAATTACTGCCGGATCCCGAAGCGAGGGCAGCGATTTTTAAGTGTCTCATGAGAGTGGCGCCTCCAGGAATCTGACCTTTTTGTCTCCCTTTTCCACATGCCCCATATGATAAACAGTTTCTCCCATGGCTTCTAATTCCTGTAAAATCAAGGGCGCGACTTCGGGTTGGACAAACAGCATGAAACCGATTCCCATGTTAAAGGTTCGGTACATTTCATAATCTTCGACATTCCCTTGTTCTTGAAGCCATTGAAAAACAGGAGGAACCTGCCAAGCCTCTTTGTAGATTACGGCATCTAAATCATTCGGTAGCACCCGAGGAATATTTTCTTGGAAACCACCGCCGGTGATGTGGACCATCCCTTCAATGGAAAATTGCTCTAATAAAGCTAAGATGGTCTTTACATAAATACGGGTTGGTTCTAAAAAGGCCTGGCCCCAGGTTTTCTCTGCCCAAGGAGAAGGTTGATTCCATTGGATTCCAGCTTTTTCAGCGATTCTACGCACTAAAGAGAAGCCGTTGGAATGAACACCGCTGGAGGGTAGTCCTAAAATCCAGTCACCTGCTTGTATGGTCCGCCCGTCGATTAATTTTTCCTCGTCGGCTAATCCGACTGCAAATCCAGCTAAATCGTATTCGCCAACCGAATAAAAGCCCGGCATCTCTGCGGTTTCTCCGCCAATTAGGGCACAACCGGCTAAGCGACAACCATCGGCTATACCACCGACCACAGTCGCCACTTGCTCCGGTTCTACTTTTCCGCAAGCGAAATAGTCCAAGAAGAACAGGGGTTCTGCTCCTTGGACTAAAATATCATTGACGCACATGGCAACCAAATCTTGACCCACTGTATGGTGAATGCCTGTTTCAAAGGCTAACTTGAGTTTCGTGCCCACACCATCGGTTCCGGAAACTAAGACGGGATTCTGAATCGCTCGCTTGGGTAAGCGGAAACAGCCGGCAAAGCCGCCCAAATCCCCCATGACTTCGGGACGGAACGTGGAACGAACTTTTTCTTTCATTAACTCCACTGCACGATTACCGGCATCGACGTCGACTCCGGCATCGGCATAGCGTAATGATTCTTTCTTTTCCATGCTTATATCTCCTTTAGAGGTTCATGTTGGGAATCTTGACGGGGTAATCGCCATCGAAACAACCTACGCAAATCGGAATTCCCTTGTCTGCCAAAATTTTTGTAAGAGAGCTTTGCTTCAAATAATAGAGGCTGTCTGCTCCAATGATGTCCCGGGTTTCATCAATGGTGTTGTTTGCGGCAATCAGCTCTCCTCGAGAAGAGGTATCGATTCCGAAGTAGCAGGGGAAACGATACGGAGGAGAAGATATTCTTACGTGAACCTCTTTAGCGCCAACCTCTTTTAAGAGCTTGATGATGTGGCTGGTAGTGGTACCACGAACGATGGAGTCGTCAACTAAGACGACTCTTTTTCCCTCTACTATGCTCCGCACCGGGTTCAATTTCAAACGAACAGCAGTTTCTCGCATTTCTTGGGTAGGTTTAATAAAGGTTCGACCCATATAACGATTTTTGATTAAACCCATTTCGTAGGGGATGCCACTGGCCTCTGCATAGCCAATGGCAGCAGAAATACTGCTGTCAGGAACACCGGTTACCAAATCGGCCTCAACAGGAGCTTCGTTTGCGAGCTGTTTGCCTAAAAGTTTTCGAATCGCATGAATATTGCTACCATACATGGTTGTATCGGGTCTTGCAAAGTAGATGTATTCAAAAGCGCAGAGATTGTGACGGCCGGCTGGGGCAGCGTGAAAACTCCGTAACCCATTGTTATCAATGGTGATGCCTTCTCCCGGTTCAATTTCACGGATGAAAGTAGCGTTAATTGTATCAAAGGCACAACTTTCACTGGCAATTACATAATGGTCGCCCAATTTCCCTAAGGCTAAGGGACGAATTCCGTTGGGGTCTCGCATGGCGATCATTTTGTCTGCCGTCAAGAAGAGAATGGCATAGCCGCCACGGATGCGCTGTGCAGCCTCGGTCAAAGCAGTTTCAAGCCCGTCAAAGCTACTGCGAGCAATCAGATGAGCAAAAACCTCACTGTCAATAGTCGATGTAAAAATAGAACCTTTTTGTTCTAACTCTTGACGCAACTCATTGGAATTGACCAAGTTTCCATTATGTGCTAACGCTAATTGACCTCCTTTGTATTGAATTAACAAAGGTTGAGAGTTGAGCAATGTTGATACGCCACTGGTCGGATATCGCACATGCCCAATGGCGGCATAACCAGATTCCCTTAAAAGTGGGCTGTGTTCAAAAACATCAGTAACCAAACCCATGCCTTTATGTAGGGTGAGACCTTCTTCGTTTGCTAAAACGATTCCAGCGCTTTCCTGACCACGGTGTTGCAATGAAACCAAACCATAATAGGTTTGGAGAGCGACCGGTTCACCGGGAGCCCATATTCCAAAGATTCCACAGGCTTCTTCTGGACGATCAGCGGGGACATGAATGTTTAATGTTTGCTCAAGATGCAAGGAAGCGCCTCCTTCCAAAGGCTGTATAATTCTTCACAGGAAACATTAATTTTTGATTGATTTTGCTGGGAAATTTCTATGGTTTTCCCCTCAACGTTGCCGAGATATTGGATTGGGGTTGAGCTGTTCTTGATCCATTCTTCCCAGAGACTTTGTTTTTCTTGAGGGATGGTTACGATGATCCGTGATTGACTTTCGCCGAACAGTAAAACATCACTGCGTAACGATTCTTCTAAATTTACCTTGGATCCTAAATTGCCGGTGATAGCCATTTCGGTTAAGGCAACTGCTAGACCACCTTCGGCACAATCGTGAGCTGCATTGACCAACCCATTGCGGATGCCTTTTAGCACGATTGCTTGCACAGATTTTTCTAAATCAAGATCTAAAACTGGGGTTTTTCCGGTGTTGAGGTGATGCACATGACTCAAATATTCGCTAGCACCCAATTCATCTTTGTTGATTCCAACCAGATAGATCGAGTCTCCTTCGTTTTTGAAAGACAGAGTCGTTGCATGGTTGATATCGGTTAATAAACCCATCATGCCAACAGTGGGGGTGGGGTAGACCGCCCCATGTTGATTTTCATTGTAGAAAGAGACGTTGCCACCGGTTACAGGAGTTTCAAGGGCGCGGCAACTTTCGGCCATTCCTTCCACGGCTTCACGGAAGGTGTAAAAAACTTCAGGTTTTTCCGGGTTGCCAAAGTTTAGGCAATTGGTGATTGCCATGGGCTCAGCTCCGCTACAAACCACATTCCGAGCTGCCTCCGCTACTGCGATTTTCCCACCCTCTCTTGGGTTTAGGTAGACATAGCGACTGTTGCAATCGAGAGACATCGCCAGTCCTTTTTGAGTACCTTTAATGCGCAACACAGCGGCATCACTACCCGGGCGGGTTACAGTTGAGGTTCGTACCATATGATCATAATGACGATACACCCATTCTTTAGAACAAATATTGGGGGAGGTCATCATGTTTTTCAAGGCTTCGTTATAATCCTGAGGTTCCGGCAAAGATAGAGGATCAAACTTTTCAGTATCATCTAGGTATGCCGGACGCTTTGACTCTTTATAGTAGATTGGTGCTTCGTCGGTTAAAGCTTTGGCAGGGATGTGGCATACGATCTTTCCGTGTTCACGGACCGTCACATAACCGTCATCGGTGACTTGACCGATGACCGCGGCTTCTAAACCCCATTTGTCGAAGATGGCGGTAACTTCAGATTCGCGGCCCTTTTCCACTACGACCAGCATTCGTTCTTGTGATTCTGACAGTAATATTTCATAAGGTGTCATACCCTTTTCGCGTTGAGGTACTAGAGCAACATCATAATCGATACCACTATTTCCGCGAGCAGCCATTTCGCAGCTGGAAGAGGTGATACCCGCTGCACCCATGTCTTGAATCCCAACGACGGCATCGGTTTCCATGAGCTCCAAACAAGCCTCCAAGAGCAACTTCTCCATAAAAGGATCGCCAACTTGCACAGCAGGTCGTTTATTTTCAGATTCTTCACTCAATTCTTCACTGGCAAAAGTCGCTCCGTGAATACCGTCTCGACCGGTACGGGCACCGACGGCCATGACCGGATTGCCTTTGCCTTTAGCAATGCCTTTATGAATCTTGCCATTCTCAATTAAGCCAACACACATGGCATTGACCAAGGGGTTACCACTATAGGAGTCGTTAAACCAGGTTTCTCCGCCGACCGTGGGGATTCCCATGCAGTTGCCATAAGCGGCAATACCATCAACTACTCCGTTAAGCAGGTAACGAACTCTGGCATTCTCTAAATTACCAAAACGCAAAGAATTCAAGCAGGCAATGGGACGAGCTCCCATGGTGAAAACATCGCGAATAATACCGCCGACTCCGGTTGCGGCTCCTTGAAAAGGTTCAATTGCGGAGGGATGATTATGACTTTCAACTTTGAAAGCGATTGCTTGTCCGTCGCCAATGTCTATGACACCGGCATTTTCACCGGGACCTTGCAGAACGCGTTTGCCGGTGGTAGGGAAGAGGCGTAAAATCGGTTTAGAATTTTTATAAGAACAATGTTCACTCCACATGGCAGCAAACATCCCCAGTTCTGGCAGGGACGGTTCTCTTTTTAAAATGGATAAGACTTTTTCGTATTCGGAATCCGATAAACCCATTTCTTGCCAAGGTGTTTTGGTTGTTTTCATAGTTGGTTCCTCCAGGTTTTCAGCATGGATTGAAAGAGTGCCAAGCCGTCGTCGCCACCCAAAATGACTTCAGACAAACGCTCCGGATGAGGCATCATTCCTAAAACATTTCCTTCTTCGTTAATGATGCCGGCAATATTATTAATAGCACCATTGGGATTGCTTTCTGGGGTTGGGTTGCCTTGGGCATCGCAATAACGGAATACAACTCGGTTTTCAGCTTCCAAGGCGGCAATGGTCTCGGGATCAGCATAATAATTTCCTTCTGCATGAGCAATGGGAATTCGCAAAACCTGATTTTTGGTGTAGAGAGAGGTATACATGGTTTGGTTGTTTTCAACCCGGATAAAGCGATCTTCGCAGATAAACTGCAGGCTTTGGTTGCGCAGAAGTACACCGGGAAGCAGACCACATTCTGTTAAGATCTGAAAGCCATTACAAATACCCAACACCGGCTTACCGGCTTTCGCATGAGCGATGACCGCATCCATAATCGGAGAAAATCGAGCAATTGCTCCACAGCGTAGGTAATCTCCATAGGAGAAGCCTCCCGGTAAGATCACAGCATCAAATTGGGAGAGGTCAGTATCTTTATGCCAAACGGTGGTGACCGGTTCCTGCAGAACTTCTTTGATCACATGCACACAATCGACTTCACAATTGGAACCGGGAAAGAGAATGACAGCGAAATTCATGTCTAAACCTCCGTTAGGGTGAGGGTGTAATCCTCCATGACCGGGTTGGTGAGCAATACTTGACAGAGATCTCTGACCATTTTTTCCGCAGCTGATGCATCGGCTGCCTCTACTACAACTTCCATGAATTTTCCGATACGTACGGATTCAACGGCAGTATAGTTGAGAGATTTCAGAGATTTTAATACAGCCGAACCTTGCGGATCCAAAATGCTGGGGCGTAAAGTAATATTGAGTGAAGCTTTAAATTTCATGATTTATTTCTCCCTTTCTTATAACAATCCCAGTTTTGCGAAAATGTCATTGACATGTTTCAAATGATGCTGAATATCGAAGCAATCATCCAGCTCTTCAGGAGTGAATCTTTCCATGACCAAGGATTCCTGCCCGATCAGTTCACGGAATGGCTTTTCTTCTTCCCAAGCACGCATTGCGTTTTTTTGAACCAAATCATAGGCGGTTTCACGCAAGAGACCTTTTTCAACGAGACGCAATAAGACTTGTTGGCTATGGATTAAACCACGGCTCTTTTCAATGTTGCGTTGCATGTTAACGGGATACACAAAAAGGTCTTTGACAATCCCCGTAAATTTCACCAATATATAATCCATGAGGATGGTGGTGTCGGGCAAAATGATGCGTTCTACCGATGAATGGGAGATATCGCGTTCGTGCCAAAGAGGGATATTTTCCAAGGAAGCCATGGCATTTCCACGCACAACACGGGCTAAGCCACTGACCTGCTCGCAGTTGACCGGATTTCTTTTATGCGGCATTGCGGAGGAGCCTTTTTGACCACTACGGAAGGGTTCTTCTACTTCACGGATCTCGGTTTTCTGTAAAGCGCGAATCTCCGTTGCATATTTATCTAAACAAGAGGCAATGATTGCTAAGGTCGTCATCAGTTCTGCGTGACGGTCTCGTTGCAAAATCTGCGTAGAAATCAAGGCAGGACGTAATTTCATTCCTTCACAAACATAGCGTTCCACGAAGGGGTCAACATTGGCATAAGTTCCGACAGCACCGGAGATTTTGCCTACAGATATTGTTTCTTTGGCATGAGCTAAGCGTTCGATGTTACGGCGGGTTTCACTATACCAAAGAGCTAGTTTTAACCCAAAAGTGGTCGGTTCAGCATGAACACCGTGAGTGCGCCCCATACAAACGGTATCTTTATAACGTACTGCTTGGCTACGTAACACTTCTGCAAACATGTCCAAATCTTCTTGAATGATGCTAACCGCTTCCTGCAAAACTGCAGAGAGTGCAGTATCTACGACATCGGTAGAGGTCAAACCGTAATGAAGAAATTTGGATTCTTCTCCTAAGTTTTCAGCAACACAACGCGTAAAAGCCACAACATCGTGGCGGGTCTGTTCTTCGATTTCTTCAATTCTGAGCACATTGAATTTGGCATTTTTGCGTAACGCAACGGCTGCTTCACGGGGAACAACACCCAATTCTGCCCAAGCTTCTGTTGCTAAGATTTCTACGTCAAGCCATTTTTGAAAACGGTTTTCTTTGGACCAGAGAGATGCCATTTTGGGTCTGGAATAACGATCGATCATTTGCTAACCATCCCTTTCTCCTGTAAATAAGCCGTATAGCCTACTTTTTGCAGATGTTCATTCTTTTTGAGCACTTCTTTGGCTAAATTTAATTTATAGGAAGCAAAACGCGTTGCTAAGTCTGAATCGGTAAGAGAAAGGATTTGGATTGCTAAAAGAGCGGCGTTTTTGGTGCCATTGATCGCTACTGTAGCCACCGGAACACCCGTTGGCATTTGAACGATTGAATGTAATGCATCGGCTCCTTGTAAAGGACCGGAAGCCAGAGGAACTCCAATCACTGGTAAAGGAGTGCTTCCGGCAATTACCCCCGGAAGATGTGCTGCCATACCGGCAGCTGCAACAACGACACCGAATTGGTTCTCAACTAATGATTTAGCTTTGTCAGTCACGAAATCAGTGCACCGATGTGCGGAAGCGATGGTCATTTCGTAAGGAACGCCAAATTCTTCTAATGTTTTAGCTGCGTTGCTCATAAAGGTTAAATCGGAGTCGCTACCCATAATCAACCAAACCTTTTTCATTTTGCTTTTCCTCCTTATTGCGAACGTTCGAAGGGGTTAAACCCTAAAAACGTTCGTATATATAGCTTTACAAGAGCATTATATCACGATTCATTCACCTTGTCAAAGCAAAAATACGAACAATGAATGATTGTAGATGATTATCAGATCTTGAAAAAAGTTCCTTGACAAATGATGAAAAAAAAGAGAGAATTAGAAAGAAGAGTTTAGCCGAACTTCGGAAAGGATGGATTTTATGAAGAGGAAAGTACTGGGACGATGTCCGGTATGCTACGAAGCATTATCGGTGACCCGACTCCATTGCAATAATTGTGGCACAACAATCGAAGGAGATTTCGATGTATGTAAATTTTGCCAGCTCAGTCCGGAGTTGAAAGAATTTATTGAGGTATTCATCCGCTCTCGGGGGAATATTAAAGAAGTGGAACGAGAATTGGGGGTTTCTTACCCAACGGTTCGAAACCGATTGGATACCGTGATTGAGGCTTTGGGGTATACGGTGGATCGTCCCGACAGCGAAGATCAAAAAGCGGCTCGTCGCCGGGCTATTTTAGAACAGTTAGGTAAAGGTGAGCTGTCCATGGAAGATGCTATGGAGAAGATCAAACAAATTTAATTTAAAACTTAAAAAGAAAGATGAACAATATTTGAATTGTTCATCTTTCTTTTTAAGAGTTCTCTTTTGCCGTTGATGTGGACAAAATTTTGGGTCCCGCACTTGCTCCGATGCGAGTGGCTCCGGCAGTAATCATGTTATGTGCATCTTCAAAGGTACGGATGCCTCCGGAAGCTTTGACCCCGAAATCAGGTCCCACAGTTTTTCGCATTAAGGTGATGTGCTCAATCGTCGCTCCAGCGGTAGAAAACCCAGTGGAAGTTTTGACAAAATGGGCACCGGCTCGTTTTGCGCAAAGACAAGCTTCAATGATTTCTTCATGGGTTAGCAAACAGGTTTCCAAGATGACTTTTACAACAGCATTTCCGGCAACTGCACAAACTTCTGCAATATCTTGCTCAACATAAGACCATTGCCCCGCTTTCGCTGCACCAATGGCCATGACCATGTCTAATTCTTCTGCTCCATGTTCCAAAGCCAAGCGCGCTTCTTGTGCTTTTGCTTCAGTAAGGGTAGCTCCTAAAGGAAAACCGATTACGGTACATA
Organism: uncultured Eubacteriales bacterium; assembly: GCA_964425745.1. Classification (GTDB taxonomy): domain Bacteria; phylum Bacillota; class JAAYKD01; order JAAYKD01; family JAAYKD01; genus CALCNS01. Next base: position 15,250 of record CAYRNW010000016.1, read on the forward strand.
CTTTTACAGGGCTACTCTTCAGTATTTTTGCTGCAAGTTCAACAAACCTAGGGTTTACACACACCGATGCGAACTCAAAGTCCAAGGCTTCTTGGCATAATTTTTCGATTTGTGTGGAGGTGGCTTCCGGTTTCAATAAGGTATGATCGATCATGGATGCAATATTCATAAAAAAAACCTCCTTCATGTTACTGGTATTATCTTATCATAAATCATGCTTGAAGAGAAGTAGGCAATCACCCTACACAAAAAAGAAGGATAAAACCACCATTGGTTCGAATTGACATACGATATGCGTTAGAAACTGAATTTAAAAAATTACGGAGGTACTGAACTTGGAAGATAAAGCGATAAAACCGGCAACTTTTAGCACAATTCGAGCATTATTGATTTTTGCTGCTTTGGCGATAGCCATTTCTTCATTTGTTTATATTGTAACAGATGGTGCACATGTCCGACAACTCTTTGTTTCAACCGAAGGGGTTGCTGATATGAAAAAACCGAGTGATGCTGAAATCATATTGGAATATAAAACGGATGATTTTTATGCCTATTTTTTGAAGGACAAAAATGTCATAGAATCCTATTCAATGATCAAGAAATTGGGGTTATGGGTGTTTCATTATCCCTCCACGAAGAATCTACAAGGAATTACATTGCGTGGAGAAGATCTTTATTTTTACCGTTCTGTATCGGCTGACCAAGGGATGTCGGTAAACTTATTAACCCCCCTTGGAGAGACGCTCATACCAGTCGCTCAAACCAAGATTCAAGTTGCAGCTGAAAGTCAAATTGCATTTGTATTTAAAATTGAGGATTACAGCAGTTCTGCAGGCGATTATCTGTTGCAATTGCTTGATGATAACGGAAATGTTCTCACCTTGCCTGATGCAGGTCTACAGGAAGCCCGTTTTACAATGATTGAAGATGAGCAGAATTTAGCAGAATTTGCAAAGCGAAAGTATGTTGAGAAGTCTGGCGAAAATCAAGATTTATGGCCTCTTCTTGTTTTGGCAACCGAGACAAGCATTGCTGACAAAGCATTGCTTGAAGAAGAATTCGATTTTGAGGCTTTACCCTTTGCGGTGCAAATGATTTTGGCAGAAATCGATCAAGGATGGCATTTAACGATTTACAATAGTAAAGAATACTATGTCTGGCGCGATCTGAAATCATACCAGGTTCTGTTACACACAGAAAAAGGATCGTTACTGATTGAAACTGAGCAAGATTATCGGCAAATTAATGGGGCGGAAGGGGTTCGCTCCTTAGCGGAAGGAATAAAAAAAGAAGTTTACCAACTGACTTCAGTTTCTGTTTTAGAGCCCCTTTTTGAAATCTTTAAACCTTAATTAAAAAAACCCGCCTCGGCGGGTTTTTTTAATTAAAATTTCTTCTCAACATTTAGATTCCCAGCGCGATCCGATTGAACTTGAATCACTAAATTAGCATTTTCTTTGGTTTTTCGAACCGTCCACACCACACGTTTACGCATGTTGCGTTGATATCCTGCACGGCCGAAAGTATACCACCCTTCACGGGCAAACATGAATCCGTCGAGTTGACCGAGCTTCTCTTTGTCTTTTCCGGTAATGATTTCAAAATCACCGGAAATCATAGCGGTGATGTCCTTGACCATTTTAAGCTGTAAAGCTTTTGTTGTTACATTCGTGGGTAACCATCCTCGGTTCGCCAAATCCAATGTTATCGTATAAATTTGATCTTCTTCAGCTCGAATCTCGAGCTTTTCAATCATGATTTCAGGAAGAGCGGCTGCATGTTTTAAGCTGAACGCATGGTTCCTCTCACATTCGTCTTGGAGACGCGTTAGCCATGGATTTTGAGCAAAATACTTAGGATGCCAACCACCAATTTCCACTTCGCCAAGTTGTGGGTGTTGGAAAGGAGTCCAAGGCATAAAAGCTTCGCCGTTCAAGGCTTCATCGTTCCATTTCAATTTCAATAATTCATCTTCTTCACTGAAACTACGTTCGGTGAAGTTTTTCTTACCGGTTTTTCCGGCTTGTTGCAATGGATCCCATAGTTCCGTTGAAAATCCGAGTAAACCACGGTGTTCGTAGGACCAATCGACAAAGACTCCATAAATCGGGTCTCCAGTAAAGCCTTCCAAAATGGAAATGCAAGGATACCCGGTTAGATCTTCACCGATTTTTCCTAATTCTTTATACGCCATGACATCTGCTTTGGGCAGGGCTTTATCTGGAGTGTTGCCCGAAGGACGTAAAATGGCACCTGACATCGTATGGTATGCTTGCAGAGCACCGATATTGGGGTGGTCTTGGATGAACTTCACCATTGCTAGCGCTTCCGGTTCCGATAATGGGAAAGCACCGCCGCCTCTTTGTGTGGGTTGCCATCCCGATGGGAAGTTGCGATTCATATCTAAATTCCATTGATCAGGAGCCGGCGTGATGGGGCCTCCCTTGTAATTATGAATGGTCCCTTCCAAGTAAAGGTTATAGAAGTCACCCTCAAAATCTCCCGGATTTCGCGGAATCAAAAGGCGAGCATCCTTTTCAGAGACTTTGAAAATACCCAATTCATCTTTGACACGCATGAAACGAACCAAACCATCGTTGTCTAAATCGTCGGGATAAAGAGCACCATCGATTCGATCTTCCCAATCGGGATTTAATCGGGTCACGGAACGGAGCATGAAGGGAGAATTCAAGTACAATTCAGCACCATCGGGATTGACCCTGGGAATCATATACCAGGTTCGTTGGTCGAGTAAATGTTTTATTTGTGCATCCTGAGCGTACAAATGCAATAATTCATAAATGGTGTGTAAACAAACATGGGATGCTGTGACTTCGCCCGCGTGAATGTTCCCGTCAATGTAAATTGCGGGTTTATCGGTATGAAGACCAGTTTCTTTGTTGGTGAGAATCAGGCACCAAATATCACGACCTTCTTGACTCTTGCCGATGCTTATTTTCTCAGCAAGCGTCGGATACTCGGCTACCGCGGTGTCAAAAAAAGATTCGATTTCGGAGTAGGTATAATAGTGATCATAGGTTAACGTTAGTTTAGTCAAATTCATCCCTCCTATTCTTTTCGTCATGCAATATTTCGCGGGGTTGATTCCAAAATCCTTCCGAGTAACGAATATTGCCTTTGTCGAAAGAAATCATCTTTTTCACCAGAAATCGCATTTAAATTGCAGGTAGATTCCACTGTGCCGGCGAAATTGATAAGGTCATTAAGAAGAGGAGGGATATCATGGCTTATCGAGCAGAACAACATAAAAATGGTAATTTTGACGGGGATTGGTTTGGAAAGATTCTCCCTTTACGACAGCAAGCAGAGGTCATCAATCGTTGGTTAACCTTACGATTGGAAACGGTTTTACCCAAAATCATGAAACGTGAAGATTTCGACATGTGGATCGTGGCATGCAGGGAATATAATGAAGATCCCGTATTTATGTCGCTTATTCCTGAACCCGGGATGAGCGCCAGAAGATTAACGGTGCTGGTGTTCCACAGACAAGAAGATGGGACTGTAGAGCGATTTGTTTTGGCAAGGGCCGGTATAGGTGGCGATTTGTATCAACCTGTCTGGAATCAAGAATTAGGGGATCAATGGACAAATCTCAGAGCCATGCTTGAACAACGGCAGCCGAAGCGAATTGGAATCAATGTGGGTCATACTTTTGCCTTTGGAGATGGACTTACACATGCTCTCTATGAAGAAATGATGTCGGCTATCGGAGAAACCTTCGCTTCTCGTTGTGCATCTGCAGAACGTTTAGCGGTTGGTTGGCTTGAAGAACGGACCTATGAAGAAACCGTGGCGTATGAAGGTATTATGCAAATCGCACACGGGGTGATCTCTGAGGCCTTTTCTTCTCGTGTCGTTCATCCCGGGATAACGACTGCAGAAGATGTGGTTTGGTGGATTCGCCAGCGTTTTGTAGATCTAGGGTTAAAACCATGGTTCCAACCCAGCGTTTCTATTCAACGTCGGGGAGCGGTCGGGTTGGGGAGTGTATCCTCAAATGAGATCATCATGCCAGGAGATTTGTTGCATTGTGATGTTGGCTTTGGGTATCTGCGCCTAAACACCGATACACAACAGAATGCTTATGTTCTTAGACGCGGCGAAAAAGATGCACCAAAAGGGCTCAAGAATGCTTTAAAGGCAGCGAATCGTTTACAAGATATCGTTCGTCAAGAGATGAGAGTGGGACGAACCGGTAATGAGATTTTGCAGTCTTCCAGAGAGATTGCATTATCTGAAGGGTTAGTTCCACGAATTTATAATCATCCAATTGGATATCACGGACATGGAGCGGGAACAACGATTGGCTTATTCGATATGCAAGAAGGTGTTCCGGGAAGAGGGGATTATCCTCTGTATGAATCAACCTGTCACGCGCTTGAGTTGAATGTAAAATTCCCGGTGCCTGAGTGGGATGATCAAGAAGTAACTATGGCGTTGGAACAAACCATTTTAATCCGAGATGAGCATGCTTGGTTTTTAGATGGCAGACAAAAAAGCTTACATTTGATTCGCTAAAGGATGAGGGTTATGAATAATCGAGTAAAAAAGATTTTAGTGTGGATTTTAGTGGCAGCTATGGTACTGCCGATGACGATTACTGTAATCAGTTCCTTGTTTCGCTAAAACAGAAAAGGAGATTTACTAATGAAACCGTTTCGAGTGAATGATTTAACCAATTTCAAAGGAGTGGGTGCTGCTGTAGTATCCCCCAATGGTGAGCAAGTTGTTTATGTTGTCAGTGAGATTTTAGAAAAAGAGAACGGATATCGTTCTAGCCTTTGGCTCAAGAAAGGGGAAGAACGGCTACCCTTAACCAATGGCCAAAAACCAGCAACCCGCGATAATAATCCCAAATGGTCTCCCGACGCTACACAGATTGGATTTATTTCGAATCGCAGTGGTACGAATCAGGTATGGGTCTTATCCATGGTTGGGGGAGAAGCCCGGCAGGTCAGCAATTTGTTTAAGGGAGTTAGTTCTTTTCAATGGGCGCACGATAGCAAAAAAATCTATATTTCCGGGAAAGAAGAAACCCCGGAAGATAAACCCCGTGAAGGCTCTACTTTCACCCATGTGACCCGATTACATTACAAAATGAATGGAGTCGGCTACTATGATCGCTTTTGGAATCAAATTTGGTCTATTGAATTAGAAAGCGGCAAAATGGATCGATTGACCAACGGAGACTTTCATTGTGGAGAACCACACCCGTCTCCCGATGGAAAATGGGTGGCTTTTTCCTCGAATCGCACTGGGGAAGAGCAAGACACGATCAATGATTTGTGGTTGTTATCGTTGAGCGATGGTAATTTAACCAATTTGACTCAGCAGAAAGTTGCGTTCCAAGGCATTTCCTGGCTCAAAGACAGCAAAGGCATAGTTTATGCCGGACACCACAAGGGACCGATTCCTGGGGCTCAAGCTGAAATTTGGAGCGTTGACCTCAAAGGGAAGCACACCTTGTTGACTCCCGATTTCCCATACATGGTGGGAACCGCAGCAGGTTCGGACGTTCGTATGGACAGCGGGAATAACGGACCCAGTGTTGCAACCTGTGGCAAGTATGTACTATTTACAGCAACCAACGGGGGTAATGCGTATTTGTATCAACTTACCTTAGAAACCGGTGAAATCAACGTTCTTTATGGGGAAGGAGATATGGCTGTATTTAGCTTTCATGAAGCTAAAGGTGTTTGTGTGTTAAATAAAACCACTCCTGAAACAACAGCAGACCTATGGTTAGCAGATTTGAAAGTAGGAGAAACATTCCATCCCATAACAGCAATCAACGAAGCTCTCTTTGCGGACCGTTGGGTGTCAAAAGCAGAAGTGATCCATTTTAATCATCCCGATGGCACCATTTTGGAAGGGTGGTTGTTAAAACCCTTCGGTTATGAAGAAGGACAACAATATCCTCTGGTTATGGAGATTCATGGTGGGCCGAATACGGCCTATGGTAATAGTTTCTTTCACGAATTCCAAGTTTTAGCTGGCTTGGGCTATGGTGTTTTCTACGGCAATCCTAGAGGTTCGACCGGTTATGGGGAAGAGTTTGCAAAAGCCATCATTGGAGACTGGTGTGGCGTCGATGCCGACGATTTACTCTTTATGGCGAATGAGGTTAGCAAGTTGCATTGGGTTGATGCCACAAGAATGGGAGTGACCGGTGGAAGTCAAGGAGGATACTTCACCAACTGGTTGGTAGGTCACACTGAACTCTTTAAAGCAGCGGTTACCCAGAGAAGTATGTCGAATATGCTGAGCAAATATGGAACGGCTGATAACGGTTGGACACACGATAAACGAGGTATGGGTGGTGCCGATATTTGGGATAGCGAAGACTTGCTCATGGAGCGTTCACCGATTCGCTATGCACCGAAGGTAAAAACGCCTTTACTCTTTATCCATAGTGATCAAGATTTCCGTTGCCCCTTAGAGCAAGCAGAACAATTCTATGTTGCTCTGAAACGATTAGGGGTTGAGACTGAAATGGTCATCTTTAAAGGTGAAAATCACGAGCTGTCTCGTGGCGGAAAACCAGCGAATCGTTTGACCCGACTGGATTATATGATGAATTGGTTTAAGAAATATCTAGGTGAAGTTGAACCTGAAGTTCTTGAAGTATAGGATTTTCAATAAATAGATCACCGGCTCGATTTAATCGAGCCGGTGATCTGTTTATAGATTTTTCTTTTGACGACGATGTTCCCAAAAAGTTCTCCAACTTCGATTAAAGCGGAGCATAATCAATTCTGAAACGCTCAATCCACCGGCAATGGCCAAAGTTGAGGAGATGACGCTGATGACACCTTGGCCGGCTAAGCTTGAATTTCCTTCAATAGCAAATCGCAAAGCGTTATAAGCAGCAGCTCCCGGAACTAAAACAATAATGGCGGGGATAATCATAGTGGTGACCGGTTGGTGTAAGCGAGGTGCAAAGAGATAAGCGATAACACCAATGGTGAACGCAGCGAAAGCTGTTCCAAAAATATCGTGTGATATCCAATATTTAGACATCATCCAAGCTAAAGAACCGGAAATTCCGGCGATTAGAGTGGGGCGTAAAGGAACATCGAACAAATAAGCGTAGCAAACGACAGCAAGGAAGGCAAAGAGGAAATCAAGTTCCATGACTATAACCTCCCATGCAAAATTGTAAAAGCAGTATACACTCCTGCCGCAATGGTAATTAAAGAAATCATAGCTTCCGATAATCGAGCTGTGCCGCTAATCAAGTCCCCATTTGTTAGTTCTCGGATGCTTGTGGTAAGAGGGACACCCGGCAAGAGAAGAAATAAGGCCGCCAAAAGAACTCGGTCTACCGCAGTTTGTGCGAGCGAGGGATATAAAAGGGTCGCCATGGCTAAAATGAAGCTTGTGAGAAAGGTCGAAAGGTACTCGGGGATCTTCCATTTGTTCAAAAGATCGACCATTAAGCTGGCAAAAAAGCCATTCATCGTGGCAAAGAAGAGAGGAATCGGCATACGGAGTTGGAAAAGGAGAGAGAAAGCAAAAGCACCGCAAGCAGAGGCTAATGCTTTTCTTAAGGGGAAAGAGTGAGGAGGGGCTACTAAGAGCTCATTTAGCTGGAATAAGGCATCATCATACGAAAGATTGTTATTACAAAATTCACGAGAAATGTGATTTACCTGCGCGATTAGTCGCAAGCCCGTTCTTCTCATTTTCACTCTTCGGATGTAGGTGTAAACCTGTTGATTCATCGAAAAGCTGGCCTGTATGCCAGATAAGACTGCTAAAACATCGACTCTCTGTGCACCCAAAGCTTTCGCCATACGCTCGATTGTTTGTTCGACTCGAAAGATCTCGGCCCCGTTGATTAGCAAGATCTCGCCTGCCAACATCGGTAGCTGAAACCGTTCCATCCATCGATCCATGAGCAACCCTCCTTTGCTGGTGTTGTCCTCATTTTCGCTTGTTTTGGCAGAGGTGTCAAGAGGAAAATTACGAGGTTTTTTTTGAGATGACTTGCATATCTCAGAAAATATGGTAAGATTAATTGTCACGACATTGAAGAAAGGGCGGATTGAGGATGGATATCATCGGTATCATAATATTAGCGGTCATCGGCAATAAGTTGATTAAATCAAATAAAAATAACACTACCGCTCGTACCTCACGTGTGAACCCATCTTCGGATTACGACCTTGAACGCGAGGCGAAACGCCAACAGCGATTAGAGGAGCGAAGCAGGAGAGAAACAAGAACCTCCCATTATACAGAGCGAGTGGAAACCTTATCGGAAGAATCGATCTATGCCTGTATTCAATTGGTTCAAGAATATAGTACAATGGCCCAAATGCAACGGTCTCAGCTAGAATCAAAAATGAATGAACAGGTCAAAGCGCAATTTTATCACATGTTCAACTGTCTTTGGCAAATGACGGAAATACAGCAATTGGAGTATTTGACCCAGCAAAGTCGTAATGGACTTTATGGTCAGATTGGCACCTTTGCGACTCGATATTTTCGTAGATGAGGGTTTATAGAATAGGAGTAGATGATACGTGAAACAGATTCGGATTTGGGTAGATCATTTTTTGTTATGGCTGATATCGTACCCAATCTTATCAAAATTCTTGCGATTTCTCTATTCTCAGCCCATCAGTTATTTTTTTCTCCCCCTCTATTGCAAATGGTTTGATGTCTGTGTAGAGGAGGCAGAAAAACCGTTGTGGGCATATCGCAGTTTGAGAGATTTTTTTTGCAGACATATCCAAATGGAATTTCGACCGATTGATAAAAAGACGAATACCTTTACCAGTCCGGTAGATGGAGTAATTATTGCAAAAGGTGAAATACGCAAAGGACAGCTATTACAAGTCAAAGGGAGCAGCTATTCTTTACAAAGTTTATTAGATTCACCTTCCATGTCAGAAGCGTTTCAAGGCGGAAATTATTTGACCATTTATATGTCACCGGGAAAATATCATCGAGTTCATGCTTCTACGAATGGATTATTGGTTGACAGCAGATCGATCAAAGGCAAGCGTTTTCCGGTCAACCGATTTAGTCGGTTGCGCATCGGTGAATTGTATCCTAGAAATGAACGCTTAATTTCTTACTTTCATTCCCCACACGGCCTACATAGCTTGGTCATGGTAGGTTCTTGTCAAGTCGGTTCTGTTCAAATGACAAATCCAAAGGCCAGCAATGGCAGAGAAGATTGGTATCAAGTAGAAAAAGGTCAAGAAATCGCCTGGTTTGACTTTGGATCAACAGTCATCTTACTTTGGCCAAAAGGTCGTGTAGATTTGGCAGAAAAGAAGCAAATTGGTGATGAAGTTTTAGTGGGTGAAATTATTGCAACAGCGATAGCGTAGGTTATCGCTGTTTTTTTAATTTATTTTGTAAATACAGAAGGGTTTTGGTCACCGAAGTACAAATTGAATAGCAAATATAGAAAGTGGAGGAAGATTTTATGAAGTATGATTTTAATCAAATCCCCAATCGTCTCTTGAGCAACTCATCTAAATGGAGCAAAAACACTCGGGCGTATCAAAAAGGGGACCTTATCCCCATGCCTGTAGCCGACAGTGATTTTCCCACATGTCCGGAAGTCGTCAATGCCTTGAAAGAATATGTTGAACAAGGTGCCTATGGTTATAGTTCGGATCGACCAACGCTCATCCCGGCGATACAGAACTGGCTAAAAGAACGGTTTGATTGGGAAGTAAAACCGGAATGGATCGATTTTAATTCTGGAGTTATGGACGGTTGTTTTAGTGTTCTGTCAGTTGTAACCAAACCCGGTGACGGCGTTATCATTCAAAATCCGGTCTATCCTCCGTTTTATGCATCCACCAAAAACTGTGGTTGTAATATTATTTTAAATCCTTTGAAATGTGAAGATTGCAATTATATGATGGACTATGACCATTTGGAGAGCCTTTTTAATGGTACTCAGCCAAAACCGAAAGTATTCATCCTATGTTCCCCTCACAATGCCACCGGACGCGTATGGAGTAAAGAAGAACTGCAACGTCTTTTTGACATACTTCTCAAACACGACTGCTTCATCATCTCCGATGAAATCCATTTCGATATCGTTCGTTCCGGCTTCAAACATCATACAGTAGGGACATTTGGTAAGGAAGTCGAACAAAGAATGGCCCTTTTGACAGCTGCTTCTAAAACCTTTAATCTGGCGGGCTTACGAACCAGCTACGTTGTGATTCCCAATGATGAAATTCGTGATGCTTACAAAAAATTTAGAACCGGACGTTCCGGTGGAAATTATTTTGGTAAGCTTGCAACAGAAATCAGTTACACTAAAGGGGTAGAATGGTTAGAACAAATGAAACAACACATTGATCAGAATTTGACTTATATGGTGAATGTGATCAATCAACAATGTGCTCCGATGAGAGCTTATGTCCCTGAAGGAACGTATTTGCTTTGGGTCGACTGCAGTGGATTAAAGATGAGTCAACCGGATTTAATGAAATGGTTCTTTGAAGATTTGAAATTGTCTTTTAACGATGGTACTCTCTATGGTGAAGGTGGAGAAGGCTTCGTAAGAATCAATGTGGCAACTTCAAGTGCCTTGGTAGAAGAAGCAACGGCACGATTAGTGCAAGGAGTTGCTCAGTGGAAAAGCCGTGCATAAAACAAATGCCGCTGTCATTTGACAGCGGCATTCTTATAGGAGGTTCTATGAAACAACTACAATGTCAAATAATGGAACGAACAGAACTTACCAAAACACCGATCTTTTCAGTGGAGAAAAAAGTTGTACTTGATGCTTGGGGAAAGCAGTATTCAAGAGTCGTAGTCAAGAAAAGCCCCGCTGTGGTATTGATTCCGCGCCGAGGAGATGGAAGCATTGTATTGGTTCGTCAATGGCGAGCAGGATCGGAACAGGTTATGTTGGAGCTGCCTGCAGGAGTGATCGATGAGGGAGAAACCCCAAGGCAGACTGCGGAGCGCGAGATTCGCGAGGAAATCGGTTGCCGTAGTGAAAAACTACAATTTTTGGGTTCTTGTTATGTTTCACCGGGTTATTGCAGTGAACAGTATCATTTCTTTTTAGCAGAGGAACTTATTTCAGATCCACTGCCCCCGGATGACGATGAGCATTTGGAGGTTGTTTATCTCACATTGGAGGAAGCAATCGAAAATCCGGAAATCCGCAATGACAGCAAAAGTTGGCTAGGATTGCTGGCAGCGGAGCGCTTTCTGCATCAGAACAGAGACGGAGAAGTCTCGGAATAAGGTTTGCAGCGAAAACCCTTCAAAATGATTTCACCCTCTTCTTTGGGGAGCTCGTCTTTTGCGAGCAAGATTCCCCAGATTTGATGATCTTTGTACCAACGGAAGCCGGCTTTTTTTAATTGGTCCCGAATCGCATACGTGTTATTTTCTACCACCTTGTACAAAATTTGCTGGTTATCCTCGTCGGGTTGGATTTTTAGTTTCTTTAAAGCTAATACGACCTCGGCAGTAGCGCGACAATCAGATAATGCACGATGTGCACGTTCGTTTTCGATTTGAAATTGATTGCAAAGAGCTTTCAAGCCAAATTGAGTTTGCCAAGGTAAGAGTTTTCTAGCTAAAGCAACTGAATCGTAAAGAGCATTGGGTAGTGTATATCCCAAAGCTTGTTGGATAAAGCCAAAATCAAAGGTAGCATTATGGGCAAGCAGCGGCAGGTTACCAATAAAAAATTCGAATCGGGCTAAACCTTCTTCTACAGGGCATGCATAAGCAACATCTTCATCAAAAATCCCATGAATTTGTGAGACCTCATTGGGGATTGGACGATCTGGGTTCATTAAAAGGCTGAATTCGCCTATAATACGGTCTTTTGCAACTAAAACGCAGGCAATCTCCACGATTTTATCTTGGATAGGGTCAAGACCCGTCGTTTCAATATCGACCACGGCAAAATGATCTGTTAAAAATATGTGGTCTGGTTTTTGTAAGATCGGTTTGATCAAATTCTGCATCATATCACCATTTTCCTGAATTATGTTGATTCCTTCGACAGAAAGGGAAGAATTCCCTTTCTTGCAAAGCAAGAAGGCCTTTGGTATAATTATGATAATTGAATATCGGCAGTTCGAAATCCTCCTGCCGTAAAACAAAACTATGGACCGTCAAAGGGAGCCATGGCTCCCTTTTTTGACTGGAAAGGAAGTTCGTTATGAAAACATGGACAATTCGGAGTATTGCTTTAGCCGGTATGATTGCGGCGTATTATGTAATGGTATCCTTTATCTTCCAACCGATCTCCTACGGCGCCCTCCAATTTAGAATAGCAGAAGTTTTAACTGTTCTCCCAATTCTTTTTCCGGAAGCGATTTGGGGGTTAGGGGTTGGATGCTTCTTAACCAATCTATCGAGTCCGTTTGGTATCTATGATTGGGGATTGGGGACCGCAGCGACTGTCATTGCTGCGGTATTGACCTATCGGTTGAGGAAACGTTGGCCTTTGGCTTTAGCGATGCCGGTCGTGGTCAATGGACTGCTGGTAGGTTCTTATGTATCATCTCTATTATCATTACCCTATTGGAGTACAGCGCTTTATATCGGATTATCTCAAACCATTATTGTTTATGGATTGGGACTTCCTTTGCTTTCCCTACTTCGAAAGACTTCTTTTGCAGGAGTCGACACTGCGAAAATCGAAGATAAGAACAACATATGAAAGGGTGAAACAAATGATCAAGATTATTAAGAATGTTCATGTTTATGCACCAGAGGACTTAGGCTTGCTGGATGTTCTCGTTACACACGATAAGATTGCGTTCATTTCGAAAGACATTCCAATACCAAAAGGTCTGGGTGAGGTCGTAGTCGTTGAAGGGAAGGGGCGAAACCTGTTACCCGGTTTTATCGATGGTCACGTTCACATATTAGGGGGTGGAGGTGAGGGAGGACCTGCGACCAGAACCCCGGAGATTACTTTATCACAAATCACTCGCTGGGGTGTAACAACACTTTTTGGCGTGTTGGGGACCGATGGCACAACCCGGTCGGTGGAATCCCTGATCACAAAAGCAAAAGCGCTGGAGTTAGAAGGAATTACGACGTTTTGTTATACGGGGTCCTATGAAGTTCCTACCCCGACCATTACCAAAAATGTACGCGATGATGTCATTCTCATAGAAAAAGTGATTGGAGTTGGTGAAGTGGCGATATCCGATCATCGCTCTGCTCATCCTTCACTCGATGAAATTGGACGCCTAGCCATGGAAGCAAGAGTCGGCGGCTTAATCGGTGGTAAACCCGGGATTGCCCATTTCCATGTGGGTCCTGGCAAAGCTGGGATTCAACCACTCTTTGATCTTTTAGAAGTTTGTGATGTACCGATTCAAAATTTGCTACCTACACATATGGCAAGAAGCACTATGCTTTTAGATCAAGGGGTGCGTTTTGCTAAAATGGGTGGACATATCGACATTACGGCTGGTCCCAAAGCAACGGAAGCAGTTCGTTATGTTTTGCAACAAGGAGCTCCGTTAAATCGCGTTACGATCAGTTCGGACGGTAATGGATCTTTGCCAAAGTTTGATGAAAAGGGCAATTATGCGGGGTTAGGAGTCGGCTCTGTTGAAACTGTTTATCGCTGCTTCCTTGAGTTTTTGGCTTCCGGTATGACGGTAACTGAAGCATTACATCCCATTTCAGTGAATCAAGCAGTATTTTTTGGACTAAAAGGGAAAAAAGGATGTATTCAGGTCGGTGCTGATGCCGATTTCGTAATTACCGATGCTCAATTTGGGATTGATGAAGTGTGGGCGAAAGGAAAATGCATGGTTCAAAATGGGAAACCCATTATCTGGGGAACCTTTGAAAATGTGTAAAACGAGCGCTCTATAACCTTGACAAGCATAAGGTCATTTGTTATAATACCGGCGTTATCTGAAATTCCACAATAGCTCAACGGTAGAGCAACCGGCTGTTAACCGGTAGGTTGTAGGTTCGAATCCTACTTGTGGAGCCAATGCTACTTTAGCCGCGTTCCTTACGCGGCTTTTCTTTTTATCGAAGGGAAGAGAAACGTTATGCCAAGTCAAAAAGTCCTCTTACGTTTCGACAAAAAGGAAACGCAAGAATCTCTTTTACAGCAGGTGGATTTTTTTGCTTCCACACCGGCTTGCTTATCGGATTGGTTCATTCACTCCTTAACGAAACCCGGTGATCATATTTGCGATGTTTTTTCTGGGCGTGGTACGACTGCGATCTCCGCCTTTCAACAGGGTCGGAATGTTATGGCGAATGATATCAATCCTCTTTCGTCTATTTTGATCAAAGGTCGTATTACCTCGACTACCGAACAAGAGTTTAACGAGGTACTGGGACAAGCAATACAAACAAAAGCAGATCCTATGACAGAGGAAGAAGCAAGAGTTTTTGGTATTTATTTTGCTCCTCAAACATTACAGCAACTTTGGTCTATACGCACCTATTTGTTGTCTAATACGAAGGATGCAAGAAAGGAAGAAGCTCAAAGTTGTCTTCGCTTTTTGGTGACCGAGAGATTGCTGGGGAACGGAGCACATTATTTATCGGTGTCTGTTCCGGGAATCGGTCGGATGAATCAGCCAGAGCAACAAGCCCAACGCAATCGATTACGATATCCAACAGGCAAACCGGAAAAGGATGTTGAAACAATTTTAATGAACCGATTTCGTCATTATCAAAGTGCATTTATGGGTTCAGAAAGCAAAGTAACTTGTTTCAGCCAGGAAGCTTCCAATCTTTCGGGAATTCCTGATCAGAGTATTCATTTGCATTTCACAGTTCCGCCAGAGTTAAACACTCAATCCTATGCAGAGGAGCACTGGCTCCGTTTGTGGTACCACGGGATAAAAAGAGAAGAGTGGGGTCCAACGATGCCGAGTCTTTCTACACCGGATGAATGGCAGCATACGATGACTGCGGTTCTGCGGGAGCAAAACAGAACGTTACATAAAGATGGCAGATCCGTATGGGTTTTTGCAGACACCCAACGGATTTCCGAAACACTTTGGCCACGGTTACTCCAATCTGCTAAAGAGATTGGCTGGCTTGATGAAACAGAGTATGCATGTTTGATTCCTATGCAAAAGCAAAAAGGAAGATTGCAGGGGAATATCTCAGTTCGAATTATACAATTTTTAAAAAAGTAAGGCTGGGTTTGATTGTGAAGAAGACATCAGTTACACGTTTTTTAGGCTATTATTTTGTACTCTGCTTTATCTCAAACATTGTTCATCCCATTACTCCTGCTTTTTTGCAAAGTATAGGGAGTCCTGATTCGATGTTTGGAATCGCTTTTGCAACTATGGCAATCGCCAATTTTCTCATGGCGCCTTTCTGGGGCACATTTGGAGATCGATATGGCTATGTAAAAGGATTGAGTGTTGCTTGTTTCGGTTATACCTGCGGTCAGTTGGTCTTTTCACAGGCTAATGGTCCTGAATTGGTATTACTGGGTCGTTTTATTGCTGGTGGTTTTCTTTCCGGGCACGCCGTTAATGTGATGGCTTATCTGGCTACTGATGCCGAGGATAACCAATCAAAAGCCAAGTATATGGCGCTTTTTGCAGCCTTAACCTCTGTCGGTGCGGCGTTAGGCTATTTTATCGGTGGGTTTTTAGGCGATTTTGCATTAAATGCATGGCAAAGTGTCCGTCCAGTTTTTTATGTTCAGGCTATTGGCTTATTTTCGGGGATTGCCTTGATTTGGCCTTGGGTGGGTGAACTCCAAGTGCAACGTAGCGCAGAACCTTTTCGTTTATCTCAAATCAATCCTTTGCGTAGCATCATGAAAAGTGCACCTTTGATCAAAGGTCCTTTAGCTCTCTTTTTACTGATTTCGTTTTTAACCAGTTTTGCAACTAATGCCCAAGATCAATCCTTTAATTATTTTCTGAGAGCCCAGTTGAAATTCCCACCCTCTTATAATGGGGTTTTTAAAGCAATCGTAGGATTAATTGCCTTAACTGCGAACTTAACATTGAATATCTGGTTGAGTCGAAGAACCGATTTACGGAAGTCCATCATCCCGGTATTATTAATGTGCTCGGTTTCATTGGTCTTCTTGGTCGTGGTAGAGAGTCAGATCTTATTTTTCATTTCAGCATTGGTGTTCTATATTTTCAATGCAATCTACCTACCAATGCAGCAAGGATTGATTGTTCGTAACACGAGTGGTAGTAAGGGAGAAATCTCTGGACTCTTCAATGCAATTAAAGCACTGGGAATGTGCTTGGGTCCCTTGTTCTCGGGGTTGGTTTTTGCACAAAATCCAAAATTGCCCTTCATTGCAGCACTTTTTGCTTTCCTAATAGCAGGGATTTTATCGGTGTATAATCGTAGGCAGTATATACAAGCCGAGCAGCGTATCGAATCAATATAAATAGGATGAAAGGAGTGCTAACCCGTGAAATCAATTCGCATTGTTAGAATCATTTTGTGGGTAGCGCTCATTGCTTGGATGCTCTTCATTTTTCATCTTTCAGACCAACCGGCAACGCTTTCTGCAGAAACCAGCAGAACGATCAGTCAGCAGATTTTGGAGGTCGTTCAAGAGGATCCAACTCCTCAAATGATCTATTCCTTTGATCGTTTCTTGCGAAATTCGGCACACTTCGGTGTGTTTTTCGTTCTTGGACTGTTGGCTTATCCAACATTCTTTGTTCAGGGCTGGAAGTATCCAGCTATGATTGCTCTGTTTTTTACAGTTTCTTACGCTTTTTCAGATGAGTTTCATCAGATCTTTGTCGATGGCAGAGCCTTTCAGTTTAGAGATCTGATGTTAGATAGTATTGGAGGTTTCTTAGGCACACTCACGGCGATTCTTTTCCATTATGTATTTAGAAAACAGTTTCTAAAACAGAACCGAGAATAAACAAAAAAGACCGATTACACTAATAAATGTAATCGGTCTTTTTTATATTATTGAAGTGCCCCGCCTTCAGCATCGATATCCCCGTTTTTGAATTGTATCGCAGCGGTAACAGCGGCCTCCAGCCCCGTTACTAATGTTGAAAGAGCCATACTCGGTCTACCTCGTTTACCGGCAGCTTGCTCTGGTAAGAAGGGGATATGGATAAACCCGGTCAGAATATGAGGATAGCGGTTCGCTGCAACATGAGCGACGCCATAGCAAATGTGGTTGCATAAATAGGTGCCGGCAGAATTTGATACGATTGCAGGAACACCAGCGGCTACCATTTCCCGCACCATTGCCTTTATAGGGACAGTGACAAAATAGGCAGCGGGTCCCTCATCGAAGACCGGTTCGCCTTTGGGTTGATTCCCATCGTTGTCAGGAATGGAGTAGTCATCGCAGTTGATGCCAATACGCTCCACTCTCATTTCCAAGGAACCTCCTGCTTGCCCTACATTGATAACAATTTCAGGTTCATACTGCAAAATCAACTTTTCAGTTTCTTCTAAGGCAGAATATCGTGTGACCGGAATCTCTCCGGTTACGATTTCGTAATCCAAAATCTTTTTTCCAGTCAATTCACGGACCGAAACCCATGCAGGGTTGATGGTTTCGCCACCAAAGGGCTGAAATCCAGTTAACAGAACGCGTTTCATTACAGACCTCCTGTTCTTATATTTTGATTGAGTTGAACTTGTTTTAAAAGCCTTTCCACAATACCTGTGTCACGAATACTGACATTTCTCTGATGTCCCCGACCCAATTCAATATGAGGTTTGTTTTTTCCATGGTAGTCAGACCCCCCTGTAGGGATCAACCCAAACTCTTCTGCAATTTGTGCATAATACTGCTGCATGTCTTGAGGGTGATCACTATGCCACACTTCTAACCCTTGTAAACCGGCTTCTTTTAAGACGCGAACAATGTTTTTTAAAGCCAAGGGAGAAGGTTGCAACAAATAAGGATGAGCTAGAACCGGGACACCTCCGGCACGAAGGATGGCCTCTATGCACTCCTCATACGAAACAGGATTTCTTGGAACATAGCAAGAGGACCCTTCCGCTAAATACAGTGTAAAGGCATCTTGCCGAGATTGAGCATAGCCTTTTTCAACTAATACTTGAGCAAAGTGGGGACGTGAAAGAATTTCCTCGCCTCCTGCTTTGGCTCTGATTTCTTCAAGAGTTAAATCAATGCCGATTTGATGAAGCTTCTCAATCATCTCCCGATTACGCCGGTTGCGAGATTCGACCATTTCGTTTAGAAAATGTTGGAAAGCAGAAGTTCGCTCCACTCCGTAACCCAAAAGATGCATTTCTTTACCAGCATAGTGCGTGCTAAGCTCCACCCCTTGAAGAAATACAATGGGATAATTCACAGCTGCCCCAAAAGCTTCGTTAATACCGGCAAGCGTATCATGGTCGGTCAGGGCTAGGAAGGCAACCTTATTTTGAACGGCTTTTTCAATAAGGTCTTTGGGGGAGTCACTGCCATCTGAAGCTGTACTGTGTGTGTGGAGATCGATCCATCTTGAAATCATCATAGCCTCCGATTGTGGTTAAGCCGGTATGTATTTTAAGAACCAATTGGTTAAATGTTGTAAACGTTCAATTCTATGATTTGGTTGACCTGAGCGAGATAATTCGTGGTTTTCATTGGGGAAGCGAACAAACATGGCTTCTTTTTTCAAGAATTTCAACGCAGTAAAAAACTGTTCGCCTTGTTCAATGGGGCAACGAAGGTCTTGCTCACTGTGAATCAGCAGAACCGGAGTTTGAACATTTTCAATATACATAATAGGGGAGTGCATGAGGTAATGCTCATAATTAATCCATGGTTTACCATCGAATTCAAAATTGCCATTATTGTAGCCAACATCAGAAGTCCCAAACATGGAGAAACGATTGCTGGTGGAGCGAAGCGAAACAGCTGCTTTAAAACGGTTTGTATGCCCAAGCATCCAGTTGGTCATGTAACCACCATAAGAGCCGCCTGTTACACCTAAGCGGTCTTCGTCCAGCCAAGACCATTTCTCTAATGCTACATCAATCGCTAACATAAGGTCTCGATAATCTTGACCACCCCAGTCGTGATGGGTCTTATTGTTAAACTCTTGTCCGTAACCCAAAGATCCTTGAGGGTTGGTGTAGAGAACCGCATATCCTAAACCACATAAAACTTGCATTTCGTGATTAAAGGTCAATCCATAGGCAACATGAGGGCCACCATGAATCTGGAGAATCATCGGATATTTTTTTCCTTCTTGGAATCCGTAAGGCTTTAATAACCAACCTTCAACGGTAGCTCCATTATCTGCTTTAAAACTATAGTGTTCTGGTAGCGAGACATGGACTTCGTCATACCAGGCTTGGTTGACAGAAGTCAAACGTTCTTCCGTTTCGCTTTTTAAGTTTCGCACAAACAAATCACCCATGTTAGAAGGTTCGTTGTAGATGACTGCAACTTGATTCGATTCAAGGTGGAAGCTGGTTCCGTAGACCACTTTGTTGGAAGGGGTTAAGGGAGTGGGGATTCCGCCTTTCGCATCTACACTGAATAGTCGGCAAACCCCACCGGTTGTGGCAGTGAAGTATAGTTCCTTTTGATCTAAACTCCAAACCGGACGAGTTTCGCTGGCTGAGGTCATATCGGACCCTACCGCATTACCGACGGAGAAATCAAAGTCCAAACTCAATAACTGAGGTTGTCCACCGGTAGCGGGAATGCAATACAGTTTTGACATGGTTGCCGGTCCGGCTTCATGTTGGTGGCCGAAATATGCGATAAATTGACCATCGGGACTGTAGCTGGGTGAAGAATATTGCCCTTGCACTGAAGTGATCTGCTCAACCTTGTTGTTGCTGATGTCGATGGTATAAAGATCATTATGTTGTACATAGTCGGCATCCTCATAGCGCTTGGCAGCGAAGAGAACTTTTGATCCATCTGGAGTCCATGTTGCAGAACCGTGGTCGAATTCACCTTCGGTCAATTGTTTGGTTTCACCGGTTTTGGCATCAACGACAAAAAGGTGAGTGTTGCGATCATCATGGAAGCCAGCACCGTTCATCTTATAATGTAACTTCGTAATAACCTTGACATCGCTAACTTCTTCCTTCTTTTCTGAGAAATCCGAAGGCTTGCATTTGCAACTCGCTAAAAGTTTGCTTCCATCTGGGCTCCAGCCAACCAAGCTCAAAGCTCTGCTGAATTTTGTAAGTTGGCGAGCTTCACCACCGGATACCGGGAGCAGCCAAATCTGGTTACTACCGGAACGAGCAGAAACAAAAGCAATTGTTTTTCCACAGGGAGACCAGCGTGGAGTTGAGTTTACTGTGTTTTCACCGGTCAGTAATTTGGGTTCTTGCTTCGGTGTTACAGACCAGATTTGAGTTGTATATTTGGTTTTTTCGGTAGGATGGACTTGTTTCTGGACATACAAGATTTGGTGACCTTGAGGAGAGAATTGAGGATCACTAATCCAGCGAACATTCTTCAAATCGCTGATTTCAATGGGTCTTTTTTGCATAATACTACCTCCTTTAAGTGCTGTATTATTTCGTTAAACGAAGCGGTTTATCCTTCAAATAGAAGATTAAAGGAATTTTAAGCTGAAAATCGAAATCAATGGATGAAAGAGGTGATCACAATCGCTACAGTTATAAGAATTGCTTTAGCCGGTTTTGGAACCGTCGCAAAATCATTTCTGACGTTGTTGGATTTGGAGAAAGAACACATCTGGAAAGAGTATCAAATCGCTTTTTTGATTGTTGCCGCATCCGACAGCAAAGGTTCAGTCCTCTGTGAGCAAGGCTTGCCGATTAACAAACTGATGACCATTAAATGGGATACCGGTTCAGTCGCTCATTATCCAACCTATGGTGTAAAAAATATGTCTGCTTTGGAAATGATCGAAGCGACATCCGCTAATCTTGTAATAGAAGCATCTCCGGCGAATTTAAATAATGGACAACCGGCTCTTTCTCATATTACTCGTGCCCTACAATTGGGAAAACATGTCGTCAGTGCCAATAAAGCTCCGCTGGTTTTTGCTTGGGAGGAATTAAGGGCTCTTACAGAAGAACGGCAGAAAAAACTTCGATTTGGAGCTGCGGCCAGTGCCGGATTACCCGTTTTGCAGTTGGGTGCATTTTTGGGGCAAAATGGGGAAATTTTGGAGTTTTCTACGGTCGTTAATGCCACCAGTCAGTATGTTTTGGATCAGATGGAGCATGGAAATTCATTTGAAGAGGCAATCCGCAATGCAAAAGCGAAAGGATTTGCTGAAACAGATCCTAGTGTCGATATCGAAGGATGGGACACTGCAATGAAAACATTGATTTTAGCAAATTCATTTTTGGGAACAGCATTACACCTGAAAGATGTGACCCCAATCGGTATCACCGATCTAACTCAAGAGGAAATCGCTACCGCGGTAGCACTGCAAGAGACATGGCGCTTAGTAGGAAGGGTTTTCCAAATGGGTGAAGAATGGAAGGTCACAGTCGGACCACAAAAGTTCTCACTCAAACATCCCTTAGCTATGGGTGATTGGCGTGATAAAGTTTTATGGATGAAGACGCGTAATTATGGAGATCAGATTCATATCAGTAAAGGTGGGACTGGGAAAGGAACTGCAGCTACGATCTTGACCGATATCCTTGAGATTGCAAGAAATAGTCCTTTCTAAAAAAATCAGCGAAAGGGGGAGAGTTCAATGAACCACAAAAAATATAGAATTTTTTGTACTCTTTTACTGGTTTCTAGCTTGCTGTTTTCGAGCGTTGCTTATGCAGATGTGACCGAGGAAAAGAAAGAAGTCGAACCTGCATACGATGGCTTTTTAGTTTCGATTCGAGAAGGATACTGGGAAGATTATCAAAGGCTACCTAGAGTGTTTTCTGTGGCAGCTGCCAAGCATGTATCAAATGCCCACCGAATCATGCACTTTTCAGATCTATCTGTTGTTCAAAACTGGTTCCCTGAGGAAGCGATTGCATTTTATGAACCGAATTATAAAGTAACGTTATTGGAGGATTCGGAATATCCGATTGCTTGGAACATCACCACATTGAATATGGAAGTCACAAGGAACGAGTGGACCGGTGAAGGGATTCGAGTCGCGATTATTGACACTGGACTATATCCAAATCAGCCGGATCTTGATTATTCAAAAGTGGAACAGGGATGGAATTATGCACTTGCTAACACCGATACAGCAGATACACATGGTCACGGTACCTTTGTTACCGGTGTTATTGCGGCCATTCCACAAAATGGGCTCGGAACCGATGGCGTAGCTCCGGAGGCGACGATTATCCCCCTGAAAGTAACCGATAATCAAAACTCAAGCACTGTTGAGCGTATTATTACAGCAATTCAAGATGCTGTAACAAAGTATGAATGTGATGTGATAAACCTCAGCATGGGCACTACTTCAGATTCGATTTCTTTAAAGCAGGTTGTTGAGTCATTACCGGAGGACGTGGTTTTGGTCGCAGCCGCCGGAAATGACGGTGATACCACGTATCAATATCCGGCTGCTCATCAAAGAACAATTGCGGTGGGTTCGGTCAATCAAAGTGAAGTCGTTTCAGCATTTTCTCAAAAGAATGATCAACTCACGATCGTTGCACCGGGAGAATCTTTACTGGGGTTAGATAATACCTCCTTGTTTTACCCCAATACTGTATCGGGTTCAGGAACCTCCTATGCGGCTCCTCATGTTACTGGTGCCGCCGCTTTAGCTAAACAAGCGAAGCCGACTCTAACCGCGCAAGAATTTCAGGAGGCTCTTATTGAAACAGCGAAAGATTTAGGGGAGGTTGGATATGACACTTCCTATGGGTATGGATTGATCCAGATCGATGCTCTTATGGACCGAATTACGACTTTTAGGATGACCTCTATTCTGATTTCAGAATCGGAGCAAAGCAAAACCTGGCAGCTGGATTTGTATCAAATGCCGATTGGAGAAACCGTTGAAGTACTAATTAGCGGATACCAAGTATCGGGACGAATGGAAAGCCTGCTTTTCAAAACCGCGATTCCAGACGAATTTCGTCGTTGTCAATTGCTCGTTGAGATTCCATTTTCTGAAGAAACAGATCGAATCAAAGTTTTCTTTTTGACCTCCTTAAGCCAATGTCAACCGCGATGGCCGAATGAAGTCTTGTATGAAAGCCCATAAAAAAAGCAAGAACTTTTCGACAAGTTCTTGCTTTTTTTGAGGTTATTTATTTCAGAACTGATTCGTGAAGGAAGGTGACAGCGTCTTTCACAGCCTGAGCAATCCCTTCACTGGAGAAACTGGCACCGGCAACCGCTTGTATTTCACTGCCCATTGCAAAGGTGTTATCGATACCCTTACCTACGAATTGTTCGGAGAAAACCGCATCGGAGGTGACTTTCTTCATCATGCTTGGTGTGTCGTTGTGATCAAGAACGCGAATTCCGGTAATAACACCATCGTTGTCAAACGCGACATACACTTGAAGGGGTCCTTCGTATCCGGCTCCCTTTCCAATGACGAGATAACCGGCTGTTGCTCCTTCGTTCAAACCAAGGAAATAGGTGTGTTCTTCTGTTTCAATTGTTTCAAAGCTAGTTGCTTCGGAAAGGAGTTGTAAAATGTTGGGGTCTACCAACAGGCTTTGCATTTGTGAAGCAGCATCTTTAATGGCGTCTGTGATACCTGCACTTGTACCGCTCGCTCCACTGACTGCTTGGATATCGGTTCCAATGCTTAAAGCATTGTCGGGTGTTTTGCCAATAAATTGTTTGCTGAAGTCTGTGTTTTCAAAAACAGTTGTAGCTATTGTTTTTGTTTCGCTATGATTGCTAATTTGGTAGTTGAGAATTTCACCACTGAGATTGAATGCGACCATCGCCTCAATTTTACCATTATATCCGGTTCCATTCCCAGTGAAGATGTATCCAACGGCTACACCTTCTTTTTCACCCAGATAATAGGAAACGCCATTGCTTTCAGTGGGGATGTAAGAGTCCGCTTCGGGCAAAAGTGAGGCGAAATCTGTCCCCGATGTCTGCATCGCTAAGAAATCAGCAGCATTCTTGATTGCTTGAGTGACACCATCACTCGACATTGAAGCTCCACTGACCCCTTGAATATCTTGGCCCAGTGTCAATGGGTCTTGAATGCTTTTACCCAAGAATTGAGCTACAAAATCAGCACTTTGGGTAACTTTGGTACCGATACCGGGGGTTTCACCATTGCTACCAATTTGAACATTGGTGATACGGTTGTCGGCGTCAAAGCCAACTAATACTTCTAAGGCACCGCCATAACCGCTACCCTTGCCGGTCACAACATACCCAGCAGTGTCATCACCAATGAACCCTTGATAATAAATGACACCCTCAGCGTCTACGGGGCTAAAGCGCTCTGCAGAAGGGAGCAATGTTCCAAGAGCAGCCTTTAATTCTTCGGCCTTGCGTGCCTCAACAACTTTCGAAGTAACACCAACGACAGCCGAGATGGATCCTCCCGAGATGGCTGCAATTAAAGCAAGAATCGCTGCATAACGTAGCATTTCTTTCATAACTAAACACTCCTTGTTTCCGGTTCGGAAACCGAACCTTCATCCTTTTATGAAGCTTATTATATAGAATTCACACAAGAAATTCAAGTACCGTTTGATCGATGAATGAAAATGATTCTATTTCCTCATATTATGAAGAGAAATGACACGAATCAGCTCGCTACACGATGTCTGATTGTGTCAATTTTTATGATTCAAGAAGGAACCTCTTCTAAAAAGGCAGAATTACTCCTCTAATGAACAGCAAAGGAAGTGGAGCGCTTGGACATCATTCCGGTAGAAAATAGGCTTATTGTTCCTATGGACGTTCCCAGTTTGGCAAAAGCAGAGCAATTGTTTGACCAAATTGGGCATAAGGTTTGTTTTTTCAAAATCGGCTATGAATTATACTATGCATCCGGAAGACAAGGAATCGATTTGGCAAAAAGCAAAGGTGCAAGGCTATTTCTGGATTTAAAATTACATGATATTCCGAACACGGTTTCGAAAGCAGTAGAGCAACTTGTAAACTATGGTATCGACATGCTAACTCTGCACATCAGTGGAGGAGGCCCAATGTTGGAAGCTGCTCGTGAGGCAGCCGAGCGCAGAGCTTCAGCTTTAGGGATTCGGCGACCTCTCCTTTTAGGAGTGACTGTTCTGACAAGTATAAATGAGACCGACTTGCAAACCGATGGTATTCAAGTGGGACTGGAAGAATTGGTCATTCGAAGAGCCCTCTTTGCTCAAACCCATGGTGTGGATGGTGTAATCTGTTCACCCAAAGAGGCTGCTTCAATCAAGAAGATGTCCGGCGGGGGGCTTATCACGGTAACACCCGGCATACGCATGACTGCTGAGCATGGAGATCAAAAGCGGGTGACAACACCCATGGAAGCCATGCTTGGAGGCAGCGATTATATTGTGGTTGGCAGACCGATTTATGATGCTGCAAACCCATCTCAGGCCTTTGATGATATTATAGCCAATATGAAAGAGGGACTAGCATGAACAATCAAGAGATTCTAACTTTGTTAACAGAACTTCATGTCTTACGCGAAGGACATTTTTTGTTGACTTCCGGTCGTCACAGTGACCGATTTCTGCTTTGTAGTCAATTGACCATGCATCCTGATGCTACTGAAAAGCTCATTAAAGAACTTGCTATAAAAATCAGAGACTTAAAACCGACGGTGGTGATTGGTCCTGCAATGGGAGGGGTGATTTTGGCTTACGAATTAGCAAGAGCTTTGGGATGTAGAGCAATGTTTGCTGAAAAAGACGGAGACAAAATGGCGATGAAGCGTGGGTTTGTTCTCACCGAAGAAGATCGAGTTGTGATTATCGAAGACGCGGTCAGTACCGGCGGTTCGATTCGCAAAGTTGTTGAGGTGGTGGAGCAAAGCCCAGCTACACTGGTAGGAGTTGCAGCTCTTTTTGATCGTACTGCCGGTCAAGTGCAATTTAATGAAGTTCCATTTGTTTCGCTCATGGAAATCGAAATCAGTAGCTATGATCCAGAGCATTGCCCTTTGTGTTTAGCAAACCAACCCTTAATCAAACCAAAAAGTTAGAAAACGAACGGAGGAACTCGGTATGTCTAAAGAACGCTTATTTGACCTCATTGAAGGCAAGAAAGAACAGTACACGAAAGCTGCGGATCAAATTTGGTCTCATCCAGAGACACGGTATGAAGAAAAGCTTTCTTCAGCGGTGTTGATTAATCTCCTACGCAAGGAAGGGTTCGTAGTAGAAGAAAATGTAGGCGACATTCCTTATGCCTTTGTTGGGACATGGGGTTCCGGTTCTCCTCGAATCGGGTTTTTAGGGGAGTTTGATGCCTTAGGCAGTTTGAGCCAAAAAGCCGATGTTGCGGTTCGTGAGGCAATCAAACAAGGTGGTCACGGCCACGGTTGTGGACATCATTTGTTGGGCACCGCTTCTTTGGCTTCCGTCGTAGCATTAAAAGAGTACATGAGCGAGCAAAAAATCGCAGGAACGGTGCTTTATTATGGAACCCCTGGCGAAGAAGGGGGTTCGGGTAAGGCGTTTATGGCAAGAGAAGGCGTTTTTAAGGGATTAGATGCAGCGATAACCTGGCATCCAGGAACTACTACAAACGTTTCTTCTGGTTCGTCTCTTGCTAATATTCAAGTTTACTTCAAGTATATTGGCAGAGCCTCCCATGCCGGCGGCTCACCGCACCTAGGCCGCAGTGCTTTAGATGCTGTCGAACTGATGAACGTTGGGGTTCAATATCTTCGCGAGCACATCATTACTGAAGCTCGGGTCCATTACGCCATCATAAACACCGGAGGGAAGAGCCCTAATGTCGTTCAACCGGAAGCCGAAGTGTTGTATCTGATTCGGGCACCCAAAAATCAACAAGTCAAAGATATTTTCGAAAGAGTGTGCGATATCGCTCGCGGTGCGGCCTTGATGACATCTACCCAAATGTCTTTCCAAATTGACAAAGCCTGCTCCAACTTGATTCCTAATGAAACCCTCGAAAAATTGATGAATGAAAATTTGAAACTAATTCCGACTCGTGTTCCTAGTGAAGAAGAATTGGCCTTTGCTGAAGAAATTCAGAAAACTTTATCGGAAGAAGAAAAAGCAAGCACCTTAAAAGCGCTGGTTCAAGAATATGGGGAAAAAGAAGCCAGAACATTACGTGAACAATTAACTCAACCTCTATTGAATGACAAGCTTTGGCCGTACAAGACTTCTGACAAAGCGATGTCAGGATCAACCGACGTTTCAGATGTTTCCTGGATTGCCCCTACCGTTCAATGCAATACCAGCTGTTATGCACTGAATACTCCGGGACATTCTTGGCAGTTGGTTGCTCAAGGTAAAAACAATTGGGCACATGGCGGGATGATGACTGCTGCAAAAGCGATGGCAGGAGTAGGCTTAGATTTATTTTTGAATCCGGGTTTATTAAATGAAGCCAAAGCAGAGTTAGCGGACCGCGTCGGTCCGGAAGGATATGTGTGTCCGATTCCGGCCGGGGTACAACCTTCTCCCGTGAAATGAGGATGACTATGAAATCGTTAGTAGAGCGCGCTCAGCGTTTACAGGAAGAACAAATCAAACTTCGTCGAGATTTTCATCATTATGCGGAAGCCGGTTGGACGGAAGTTCGAACAGCTTCGATTATTGCCAGGCGGCTTGTTGAACTCGGCTATGAAGTAAAAATGGGGCGCGAAGTCATTGTTGCAGAAGATCGAATGGGCTTACCTTCTCAAGAAAATCTAGATAAACATTATCAACGAGCTTTGGCTCAAGGCGCAATCCCCGAATATGCTGAAAAGCTTAAAGACGGGTTCACCGGTGTAGTAGCGATCCTTCGAAACGGAGAAGGCCCCGTAATTGGTATGCGTTTTGATATTGATGCCGTAGAGATGAACGAACCCCAAGGAACAGAACGTAGACCCGGACGAGAAGGGTTTGCTTCGGTCAATCCCGGTGCTATGCATTCTTGCGGTCACGATGGACATGCGACGATAGGTCTAGGGGTTGCAGAACTTTTGTTGGAGTATCGGGAGCACTTTAGTGGTACTGTAAAGCTGGTGTTCCAACAAGCAGAAGAGGGAGTCCGAGGAGCAAAATCAATTGTCAGCTCGGGAATCCTTGATGATGTGGATTATATGTTAGGTTCACATATCGGCAATGGAGCACCGGTGGGGACTTTTACACCCGGTCAAGACGGGATGTTAGCAACCAGCAAAATAGATGCCACTTTTACTGGGAAAGCAGCTCACGCCGGTGGTAATCCCGATGGAGGCAAAAATGCCTTATTGGCTGCTGCAACAGCAGTTATGAATCTATATGCCATTCCTCGTCACAAATCCGGTGCGACCCGCGTAAATGTTGGCCGATTACAAGCAGGAACCGGACGTAATGTAATTCCGGATCATGCTCTGTTATCTTTGGAAACGCGGGGAGAAACCAGTGCTTTGAATCAGCATATGTATGAATATGCAATGCGGATTCTCAAAACGTCGGCTGAAATGCACGATTGTGGTCTGGAAACCAAACCTATGGGAGCTGCTCAAGGTGGGATTAGTAATCGTGAACTGATGGCACGTGTTGCTGAGGTTGCCAGAAAATTGGGTTGTTTCCACACAATCTCTACGGAGCCCGGTAAAGTAGGAGGCAGTGAAGATTATACCTACATGATGGAGCGAGTTGAACAAAACGGTGGCCAAGCAATTTTCATGGGCTTAGGAGCAAAATTGGGTAGCGGAGGTTCTGCTTCGGCTTCCGCAGTTGAGGGAGGCGCTCACACCATTGATTTTGATTTCGATGAAGCCTGTCTGCCGTTAGGCAGCGCGATTTTCACTGCAATTGCCTTGGAACTAGCAAAAAAAGCATAAAATGCATAAAAGCAGAGGCAACCATTAAGGTTGCCTCTGCTTTTATGTTTCTTTTAAATGATACCCATTTCTTTACCGACGGCTTCAAACTGTTCCAAAGCAAATTCTAAATCGGATTTTTGATGTGAGGCCGAGATCATGACGCGAATTCGGGCTTTCCCCTTTGGCACGGTGGGGAAGCCGATTGCCATGGCAAAAATGCCTTTTTCAAATAACTTGGCACTGAATTTCCGAGCAATATCTGCTTCACCTAACATGACAGGTGTAATTGGAGTAGCCGAATTACCGGTATCAAAGCCCAGGTTCTTCATACCTTCTTTGAAGAAGCGGCCATTTTCCCAGAGACGATCCACCAATTCCGTGCTTTCACTGAGGATGCGAATAGCCTCCAAGGTTGCTGCAACATCAGCTGCAGGTAAAGCTGAAGAGAATAAGAAGGGTCGTGCTTTCTGTTTTAAATATTGGATTAATACAGAAGAACCGGCAATAAAGCCACCGACTGTTCCAATTGCTTTAGAAAAGGTGCCAATTTCAATGTCGCAGCGGCCATGAAGACCGAAATGATCGACGATTCCGCGGCCGCCCGTGCCTAACACGCCTTCACCATGAGCGTCGTCGACCATGGATAATGCACCGTATTTTTCACACAACTCTACAATTTTCGGTAAATCGGCAACATCACCATCCATAGAGAAGACTCCATCGGTAATGACCAAGACACGCCCGGCGTTTTCGCCTTGCAACAACTCTTCTAAGTGTTGCATATCTCCATGACGGAAAACCTTGATTTTTGCTCCGGATAAGCGTGCTCCATCAATGATTGAAGCGTGATTTAATTCATCGGACAAAATCGTGTCGGCTTTTCCGACCAAAGGAGAAATAACGGCTTGGTTTGCGACAAAGCCACCTTGAAGAGTCAATGCCGCTTCCACTTTTTTAAAGCGGGCAACTTCTTCATCCAATTGAACATGGATCGTTTGCGTTCCGGCTATAGAACGCACCGCAGCCGGTCCCACACCATAGGTATCGATTGCGTCTTTAGCAGCCTGGACCATACGGGGATGATTGGCTAACCCTAAATAGTTATTCGAACATAAGTTCAGAACTTTTTTTCCGTCGACTTGAGTCCAGGCTCCTTGAGCAGACTCAATGGTTCGAATGGAGTTATAGAGGCCTGTAGCTTTGAGTTCATCCATGGTGTCCAGAAGATATTGCATATTTTCTTTCATGGGAAAACCTCCTTGTTATTAGACCGAGCTTTATGAACTCGATTTATGATGCTGATTTCAACTTCTCTTTTCTAAATGTGATTTCCTTCTCAAACCGGAGAAGATGCTGTCGATTGCTAAAATATCTGGACATTTCTCCTTTGGTTGTGCATAATGAGAGCTGAGGAGGCGCTGACATGAAGATTTTACTCGCTACTCTTAACAGCCAATATGTTCATACATCCTTGAGCGTACGAACGCTACGACAAGCCTATATACAAAAAGGATTAGAACGTTTCAGTGATTTGATTGTAAAGGAATATACCATTAATGAAGACTGGCGTCAGATTGCGGATGATATTTTCTTTTTGCAACCAGAAGTGGTCTTGTTTTCTTGTTATATTTGGAACATGAAGGAGATTGATCAAATCGCGAGGCGCCTCAAGCAATGGCGTCAAAATCTTAAGCTTTTAGCAGGCGGTCCTGAGCTTGGCTTTACTCCCGAATCCAGTTTGCGACGTTATCCTTGGATTGATGGAATCTTCTGTGGGGAAGGGGAAGTAAGCTTTCCGAGCGTCATGAAAACATTCTTTCAAAAAGGGGTTCTTCTTCCTCAAGAAGGCTTCGTTGTAAAGACTGAAGAGGGAGCATGTTTAGGAGATACAAAACCAATCTTTGTGCCTGATTTAGATCAAATCGCCTTTTCCTACCCTACTGCTGAACTTGTTTGGCTAAAAGACCAGATTTTATATTATGAGAGCAGTCGTGGTTGCCCTTATTCCTGTCAGTATTGCTTGTCCTCGGTGCATCAACCGGTCCGCTTTCTCCCGTTACAACGAGTGTTTCGTGAAATGGATCAATTTATTGAAGCTGGGGTCCGCCAAGTAAAATTTGTCGATCGCACCTTCAACGCACATCGAAGCAGAGCGAGGGAAATCTGGCGATATCTGATAGAAAAGAACAGTCAAACCAATTTTCATTTTGAGCTAGCAGCGGATTTGTTGGAGCAAGAAGACATTGAACTTTTAAGACGAGTTCCCAAAGGCATGTTCCAATTTGAGATTGGGGTTCAGAGTACGAATCCACGTACCTTGGCATTAGTACAACGCATTACCGATTTTGAGAAGATTAAGCAAATGGTTTCACAAATCCGTGAGCTTGGGACGATCCATCTACATTTGGATCTCATTGCTGGGTTACCCGGTGAAGATTTTCGTAGCTTTGGTAAATCGTTTGATGACGTCTACCAATTAGGTAGCCATATGCTTCAATTAGGTTTTCTTAAAGTTCTTCCCGGGACTGCAATGGAAACCAACGCAAAAAGTTATGGGTTGGTTTATGATCAAGAACCGCCTTACGAGATTTTAGCAACGGCGCACTTGAAACCTGAAGAACTGCTCCGGCTCCACCATATAGAAGAGCTTTTTGAAAGGTATGACAATTCGGGAAAGTTTTCTTTTACCATGGAAGGATTGATTGAGCTTTATGAGGGGGCTTTTGCTTGTTATGAAGCAATGGCACAGATGTTTCAGAAACAAGGGTGGCTGTTTCATCCGGTGCGTGAAGGGGTTCATTGGCAGAGATTGTGGCAATTTATTGAAGTTTCACCCGGAGATCACTGGCTCAAACGAAGACTTTTGCAGCGGATGAAGCTTGATTTTTATCTCAAATTTGCAGATGAAGATTTTCCAATCGAGGCATTAGAAGAAAAAGCAAGTCTAGAAGAAAAGCGTCTCATCCAAAACGCTCTGCGAGAATGGATGGGACCTCAATCTAAAAAAAAGTGGAAGGTCCGAGGAGTATGGCTCGAAGGGACAAAGCATCAGCTGCTGACAGCTATAGGAGATCAATTCGAAACCCCATATTCAACACCAAAAGCGTTGTATGTTTTTTTGTATGATTTGGAAAACCACAGAGAATGTGTAAATTGGTTTGAAATCGAAGAATTATCTAAAACAAATTTTCTCTAGAAGGAATTTAGAAAAATAGCAAGAATATTACAGTAAGAATCAACTGAGGAGGTGTTTTATCAATGGCAAAGTATCGTTGTATCGTATGTGGATATCTCTATGACCCAGCAGAAGAAAACAATGTCGCTTTTGAGGATCTACCCGAAGATTGGGTATGCCCAGTATGTGGTGTAGGGAAAGATCAATTCGAAAAAGAAGAATAAAAATGTTCAATACCGGAGCTGATCAAAGCTCCGGTATTGCTTTTTTTAGTATTTCTTTATTTGACACCGGTTGTGAGCTTTGCTATACTGATAACGCTCTAAAAAGTAAACCTGTTAACGGCGGAGGAATGAAATCTATGCGGGTAGGAAAATTAACCCCAGATGAGCTGAACCAATTTGTATTTCGTCACTTGGTTCAGCGAAGACCGGAAATCTTGGTGCGTTCTGCATTAGGGGAAGACTCTACGCTTTTGGATTTAGGAGATTCCTTATGTGTGATGTCAACCGATCCTATTACGGGTGCTTCTCAAAAATCCGGGTGGCTAGCTGTTCATGTTTCAGCCAATGATGTTGCATCCAATGGAGCAGAGCCGGTTTGCTGTCTGATGACAATTTTAGCACCTCCCGATTGTCCCATGGCTGAAATCGAACAAGTGATGCAGGACGCTGCAAAAGCAGCAACCGAACTCAATATTGAAATCAGTGGTGGTCATACAGAGTTGACTTCAGCAGTCAATAGAATTGTATTATCTACAACTGTTATAGGCAAGGCCAACCGAAAAGGCATCTTACGAACCGATGGTGCGAAAGCGGGTGACGATATTGTCGTGACCAAAACTATTGGGCTTGAAGGAACAGCGATTTTAGCACAAGATGCTAAAGACTATATGCTACAACGTTTCAGTGCAGAAGATATCGAAAGGGCGAGTATGCTCGTTGATCAAATCAGCGTGGTAGCAGAAGGGCGGGCTGCAACTTCGTATGGGGTTCACGCGATGCATGATATTACCGAAGGTGGGTTACTGGGAGCTACGTATGAAATGGCTTCTGGTGCGGGGTTAGGGTTTGATCTTTTTGCCGACCAGATACCGATTGATCCCTTAACTAAAGCTTTTTGCGAATACCTACAACTCGATGTTCTCCGGTTTTTATCAAGCGGGAGCATGTTGATTTCTACTACCAATGGTCAAGAACTTGTTCAACATATAAAAAACCATGGAATCGCGGCAAGTGTAATTGGTCAATTTAAGCACAATAAGGATAAAAGGATCCTCAAGCAAGGTCAATGGCAAGAGGTTTCATCACCAGAAGGGGATGAACTCTGGAGAGGATTAGAACAGATCCATTCCAAGTAAAGAAGCTTACAACCCATAAATTTTATAGAATCAACAGTTCATGTTTCGCGAAAGCGAAGCGTGAACTTTTTTTAATTTTTTTAAAAAACAAGAAGGAGATTCCTTCTGAGTGTTGAATTATGGGTCTATGTGGGTCATAGTGGGGATTTTAAGGAGGTGACGGTATGTTTTTGGGGAACTATCAGCATGCTTTGGATGAGAAGTCCAGATTAACGATACCGTCAAAATTCCGCGAAGGCCTAGGCAATCGTTTTTTTGCTACAACAGGTCTTGATCGAGCAATCTTCGTATATTCCTTAGACGAATGGAAAAAACTTGAAGAACAACTGCGAAAATTACCCATGACCAACAGTGAAGCGCGAGCATTTAATCGTGTCTTCTTTGGGAACGCTTTAGAATGCGAGCCCGATAAGCAGGGAAGGATTCTAATCCCTCCGCATTTGAAGAAACACGCTTTATTAGAGAAAGAGGCTGTTGTTGTTGGTGTTTCTACCCGTGTCGAAATTTGGAGCCGAGAGCAATGGGATCAGTATCAAGAACAAGCAGCGAATGTTTACGAACAAACGGCGGAGCACTTAGAGCGTTTGTTGCCCTCAATATAGGAGGGATAACATGAATGAATTTTTACATGCAAGTGTATTGTTGCAGGAAGCAATGGAGTTTCTAAACCCTAAACCCGGCCAGGTATTTCTGGACTGTACTTTGGGTGCTGGCGGGCATAGCGAAGCAATTTTGAAGCAGCTTAACGGTACAGGCTTGGTAATTGGATTAGACCAAGACGAAACAGCCATGGAGGCTGCTCGAGTCCGGTTAGCACGATTTGGTTCAACCTTTCAAGCACTACGATACAATTTTAAAGATTTGGATCAGGCTTTGAGAGAAGTTCCCATGGAGAGGGTCGATGGCATTTTATTTGACCTAGGTGTCTCTTCTCCTCAATTGGATTTTGAAGAAAGAGGATTTAGCTACTGGGGAAATGCACCGCTTGACATGAGAATGGACCAACGGCAGCAATATACGGCAGCAGATATCCTAACAACGTGCACACAGGCTGAATTAACTTCGATATTACGCGATTTTGGAGAAGAAAAGTGGGCATCGCGTATCGCTCAATTCATTATCGAAGCTAGAAAGACAGAACCGATACAAACCGCCAATCAATTCGTAGATATCATAAAAGCAGCGATCCCTGCTTCTGCTCGTAGAGAAGGAGGACATCCGGCTAAACGTAGTTTTCAGGCATTAAGAATTGCCGTTAACCAAGAACTTGAAGTCTTAAAAACAGGCTTAGAAAAAGCGATTCAACATCTAAAACCCGGTGGAGTTATTGTAGTGATTACGTTTCATTCACTCGAAGATCGAATTGTCAAACATTTTTTTAAGCAACAAGCCAATCCTTGCATTTGCCCTCCAAAGGCACCAATTTGCGTCTGTGGTCGTCGACCTACACTTCGTGTTTTGACCGGTAAACCCGTTATTGCCGGTGCTGTTGAAGTTGATCAAAATCCCAGATCAAAAAGTGCCAAACTCAGAGCTGCTGTTAAACTGAACATAGAAGAAAGTGAAAGGTGAGATTCATGGCTTTAGCAAGACGAGTAGAAGAAGAGTTATTGATATTACAGCCAGATCAAATAGCAATTCCGTTTCCAAGTCCAAAAGAAAACGTCATCATCTTTCCAAAGAAGCACGAACTGGTTGCTCCTTTATTTAACTATTCGCTGCTTAGGTATGTTTGCACCATTACTGTCCTAATCATGCTTACCGGATTGTTTTTGTCAACTCGCGCCTCGTATCTTTATTCTGTTTCTCAAGGGATTGAAAACATTCAAAGAGAAATGGTTGTTTTACGCAATCAAAACGATTTATTGAAGATCGAAATTGCCGAAGTTTCTTCTCTTGAGAATGTAGAAACACACGCACTCGCCTTAGGTTTTGCAAAACCCAGTCAAAATCAGATTTTTCAATTGCCAAATACATTGCGTAATACCATTGACTAAAAAAAATCCGTCTGCAACCGGATTTTTAAATTTCATGTTGCAGGAAACCGCCTCTCGTATACGAGGGCGGTTTTGAATTCGTTATTTCGTTGAGGGTGTTGACGATAGGTGTAAAATCGAATATGATTAATCATTGTGATGATCCATCCTAAAGGGGGGTAGAGCAATGGCTGAATTGACGGTTGAGGAATTTGCTCAAGCGGTTAAAGGCAACACTTGGGGAAATCAATTAGACAAGAAAATCACCAATATTGTTACAGATAGTCGAAATGTTCGACAGGGGTCGTTGTTTATCGCGATTCGCGGAGAGAACTTCGACGGTCATCGTTTCATAAAACAAGCTTTAGATGCTGGAGCTGTGGCTGCTTTATCGGAAGAGACACCCGATGCGTCAACCTGGTCCGTAATTCAGGTAAAGAGTTGCATTGAAGCAATGGCGAATTTAGGCCGTTTTTGCTTAGCGCTTCATCCGGTAAAAATCGTTGCTGTTACAGGTAGTGTTGGTAAAACCAGTTGCAAAGAGATGATTGCTTCGGTTTTGTCAGAAAAATTTCATGTCCTCAAAACAGAAGGGAACCTGAACACAGAAACTGGGTTGCCAATCACCCTATACCGGTTAGAAAAAGAACATCAAGTTGTGGTACTTGAAATGGGAATGCAAGGGTTGGGGGAAATCACCCACCTAACCAAAATCGCTCCTCCGGATTATGCAGCAATAACAAACATTCTCGGAGTACACTTAGAGAGATTAGGGAGTATGGAAGCGATTGCTCAAGCCAAAGCAGAACTTTTTCAAGGTCTAAACCCCGGTGGGATTGCTTTTTTTCGACATGATGAGCCATGGAAGGATTTTCTCGTACAACAAGTTCAAGGAGAGTATTATACCTATGGTTTCTCCGACCAAAGCGATTTTTCAGCTTCGGATGTGAAAAGTCAAGGACTCGAGGGTTCGGAGTTTGTTTTACGTATTTTTCAGCAGCTACAGCTAAATGCAAAAATTCCTCTGCCTGGGAAGCATATGGTTGAAAACGCATGCTTAGCAGCGGCAATCGGACATTTCCTAGGATTATCAACAGAGCAAATCGTGTCAGGACTTGCCAATACCCAGCCCATGAAACAACGGAGCAGTTTGTTGCGAGCACCTGGAGATCGAATCATTCTTAATGATTGTTATAATTCAAGTCCTGTGTCGATGCGTGCTTCTTTAGAGGTTGTTAATGATATACGGGAAGATCGATTTGTTGTGGCAGTTCTGGCCGATATGAAAGAATTAGGTACATCGGAAGTAAGCGAGCATCAACTTGTTGGAGAAATGTTGGCAACGTCGCAGTATAATGGATTGATTACGAAAGGGATTTTGGCTTCACAAATAGGGAAGACCTTTTGTCAAAAACCGGATCAGAATGTACTCTATAAGCACTGTGAAACCAATCAGGAGATTGCAGATTACCTTATTGAGACTGTTCC
Organism: uncultured Eubacteriales bacterium; assembly: GCA_964425745.1. Lineage (GTDB taxonomy): Bacteria > Bacillota > JAAYKD01 > JAAYKD01 > JAAYKD01 > CALCNS01. Next base: position 52,081 of record CAYRNW010000016.1, read on the forward strand.
TCCACGAAGTTTGATTTTAATCAAAGGTTCTCGAAGCATGGCATTGGATGATTTAGCAGACCGTTTACTTCAACGTTGGGGTGAACATCATGAATAGAGTTTTACCGGTTTTTCTTATTTCTTTTGCAGTAGTACTGGTGAGTATGCCTCTTCTACTACCTTTATTATATCGGTTAAAGTTTGGACAAAGTATACGTCAAGAGGGGCTGCAAAGTCATTATAAAAAAGCTGGAACACCTACTATGGGAGGACTCACGCTTTATGCGGCGCTCATTATCGGCCTTTTGATAGCAAATCAATGGACTGCACAACTCGCTGTTTTAATGGGCATTATGGTCGGCCACGGTCTTTTAGGCTTTGCAGATGACTACATCAAATCGGCATTAAAAAATCCCGAGGGATTATCGGCAAGAATGAAGTTGCTAGGTCAATTCTCCATGGCGTTTTTATTAGTGGTCTTTATGAGCATGCAAAACGCCAGTACCACAGTTGCAATCCCCTTTTTGCCCTTTCAAATCCCGTTTGGAATTTTGTATTGGCCTATAGCAATGGTCTACATGGTCTTTTTCAGCAACGCTGTTAACATTATCGATGGCGTCGATGGATTGTGCACCGGACAGACTTTTATTGTGACAGTACTCGCAGGATTTATGGCCTTGCATCAAGGTCAATGGGATTTGGTCTATTTCGCTGCTGCATTATCGGCGGCTTTGCTGGGGTTTTTATTTTATAATCGCCATCCAGCCAAGATTTTCATGGGGGATACCGGATCTTTGGGGTTAGGAGCTGCTTTAGCCGTTTTAGCTTTTTATTTAAAAATCGAAATACTAATGCTCTGGATTGGTATGGTTTTCATTGTAGATATTTTTTCTACGATTGCTCAAGTGTTATATTTTAAAAAAACCGGTGGAAAACGTCTATTTAAAATGAGCCCGATTCATCATCATTTTGAGTTGTCCGGATGGAGCGAGTGGAAAATCGTTGTTATCTTTTGGGGTTGGGGACTATTCTTTGCAGTCTCTGGCTGGCTTATTTATCTGACAATGGGGGTGTCATAATGGATTTCAATGAAAAACGAGTCTTAGTTTTAGGATTAGCCAGAAGTGGCGTTTCAGCCGTGAAAGTCTTACATCGTCACGGCGCTACTGTAATTGCGAATGATGCCGGTAAACCCGAAAAATTGGCGGCCGATTTGGCTGAAGTTCAAGATCTTTGCCAAGAAGTTGTTTTAGGTGAACATCCAATGCGATTATTAGATCTTGGACTGGATTTGATCGTGAAAAACCCTGGAATTCCTTATGATATACCTTTCTTAGCAGAGGCGAGAAAACGGGGGATTTCTGTAGTTAGTGAGGTTGAGTTAGCATATCAAGTAACAAAAGCTCCTTTTATTGGCATCACTGGTTCGAACGGGAAAACCACTACCACTTCTTGGGTAGGGGAGATTATGCAATATGCGCGCGACAAGGTTCACATTGCCGGCAATATCGGACTACCACTCAGTCAGGAGGTCGACGGACTGGGAAACGATCATCTGGTCATCGTAGAATTATCGAGTTTTCAACTTAACGATGTTTCTGAGTTTCGTCCTCATGTAGCGGCACTATTGAACATCTATCCGGCTCATATTGATTGGCATCACACTCCGGAAAACTATTTGAAAGCCAAAAGTAATCTCTTCCGAAATCAAAATGAATCCGATTGGGCAATTCTGAATGCCGACAATTTAGAAGCAATGTCACTTAAACCACAAATAAAGTCAAGAATATTAACTTTCAGTAGCCTGCATCCGGTTGACCAGGGGGCTTGGGTCGCCGAAGATCAACTCGTGATGAGAATTAATGGAAAAAAGGAAGTCGTATTACCTGTTAATCAATTAGGAATCGGCTACGCTCATAATGTTCAAAATGCGTTGGCTGCAACATTAATTTCATTCAGCGCTGGTGCTTCTATGGATGCTATTCGCAAAGGGCTCCAAAGTTTCAAAGGCGTACGCCATCGCTTCCAAATTGTTGATATGCTCAATAATGTATTGTACATCAATGATTCCAAAGCGACCAATTCACAAGCAGCTCTGACAGCTCTAGAATTGCCTCGAAGCCCTATTGTTTGGATTGCCGGTGGATTGGACCGCGGTCAAGATGTAGATGAAATAGCGCAAAAGGCTGCTCAAAATTGTAAAGCTGCAATTTTGCTGGGTCAGACCAAGGAACGTCTTGCTGAGGCTTTGAAACGGTATGGGTTAACTACGATCTATCTTGTATCATCCATGGCAGAAGCGGTTGCTACTGCGAAAAAAATCAGCATTCCCGGAGATACGGTTCTGTTATCTCCGGCGTGTGCCAGTTGGGATATGTATCCAAGTTTTGAGCATCGTGGAGATGACTTTATTCGGGAAGTAACCGGGAAATGAGGTTCGTCCAATGAAAAGGAAAACCAGAGCCATGCCCGATTTGTGGCTTTTAATCATCGTCATTGCTTTGGTTGCCTATGGATTGGTCATGGTTTATTCTTCGAGCTTTGTGGATGCAGCATTAACCCAGGGGAACCATTTCTTTTATTTTTTTCAGCAAGCAAAATGGGCTGGATTAGCGACTCTCGCCATGGGAGTAGCGATCTACTTTCCTTTGAAGTGGATTCAGAAAATGTCGATACCCGTATACGCATTAGGAGTCGTACTTTTACTTGCCCTCTATATTCCCGGATTAGGAGTTGAAATCAAAGGGGCCACTCGTTGGTTTAATCTGGGTTTCACGACCTTCATGCCCTCGGAAGTTGTTAAAATCGGTATGGTTATGATGTTGGCACATCTTTTCTCCAAGCTCAAAGGCCAATTGCGAAAAATCAAAGATATTGTATTGTGTGGTCTTATTTTGCTGATTCCTGCAGGGATCATTTTGTTGCAACCGGACTATGGCACCATGTTAATTTTAGCGGGTACAGCTGGAGTTATGCTAATCATTGCCGGTCTTCCTTGGATTTATACACTTTTTGCGGCCATTGTTGGAGGTGGCGGATTAGCTTTTCTAGCGTTCTCCGAAGATTATCGTCGCGATCGGGTTATGACATTCTTGAATCCGTGGAAAGATCCTTCCGGTGATGGATATCAGGTGATACAATCTCTCTACGCAATTGTTTCGGGTAAATTAACCGGATTGGGGTTTGGGCAGAGCCGTCAGAAGTATGGCTACTTACCTGAAGCTATGAGCGATTTTATTTTTGCAATTGTGGTTGAGGAACTAGGGATTTTTGGTGCTTCTGTGCTGATTATTTTGTATGTTTTGTTCCTATGGCGCGGGTTTCGAATCGCAAGAAATGCAAAAGATACCTATGGAATGTTTCTTGCATTTGGATTTACGACCATGATTTGTCTGCAATCTTTAGTGAATATGGGTGTCGCCACATCAACAATACCAGCTACAGGTATTACACTGCCTTTCATTAGTGCCGGAGGAACTTCTTTGGCGATTTCAATGGTTGCAGTGGGATTAATGTTGAATGTTTCTCGGAATATAACAAAGGTGCAAACCTTGGCGGAGGGTAAGGGACGATGAAAGTATTAGTGACGGGTGGCGGAACGGGCGGACACATTTACCCCGGACTTGCCTTCATCGGAGAATTACAAACGCGGATCCCTGAGGTTGAGATTCTCTATGTAGGCACAAAAAAAGGGATGGAAGCCGACATCGTTTCAAAGGAAAACATCACTTTTGCAGCGATTCATTCGAGGGGATTTCGACGCAAGATATCGCTAAATACCCTTAAAACGATATGGGTGGCTGGCCAAGGTGTTTTTGAAGCAAAACGAATCATTGAGAATTTTCATCCTGATCTAGTCGTGGGAACCGGCGGTTATGTGGCAGGTCCCATGGTTTTACAAGCAGCTTTAAAAAGGGTACCGACCTTGATTCACGAACAAAACGCTCTACCGAGTGTTACAAACCGCTTGTTAGCGAGGTTTGTCACGGCGATTGCGGTTTCATTTCAGCAATCAATTCCTTATTTTCCTAGTGGAAAGCCGATATTTGTGACAGGAAATCCAGTTCGAAGAGAGATTTTGCAACTCAGCAGAGAAGATGCTCTTCAAAAACTAGGGCTTACAAAAGATAATAAGACCATTCTGATTGTTGGTGGAAGCAATGGCGCCGAACCGATTAATAATGCGGTTATGAAGCTGATTCAAGGCTTACAAGAAGAAAAGCTACAATTTATTTTTGTCACGGGTAAACGCAATTTTGATCAAGTACAAGATTACATTAGAACAAACAAGATTGAGATCAAAGAAGGCAACAAGGTCATCCCTTACTTATATGATATGCCGGCAGGGCTCAAGGCAGCCGATCTCATCATCTCTCGCGCCGGTGGAATGATTGCCGAAATCAATGCTTGTGGTCTTCCTGCAATCTACATACCTTCTCCTTACGTGGCGGATAATCACCAGGAATTCAATGCAAAAGCAATTGAAAGTCAGGGCGCTGCAATTATGCTGAGAGAGAAGGAATTAACCTCGGAAGTCCTTTGGAAAATGATTCAAGAGTTAGTATTCCAACCACAACGTTTAGAACAAATGAAACAGGCAGCATTTGCTTTAGCAAAACCGAAAGCTACCCAAGAAATGGTAGACATCGCCCTACAATTGATTAGAAACGAATCACCAATGAGCAAATTGTAGGCATTGAAAGGAAGTATTAATTTGCTATATTTGTCAGATTTTCGGAAAGTACATTTTATTGCCATTGGTGGAATTGGCATGAGTGCTTTAGCGCGAATCTTAATTGGCCGCGGAATGGACGTTCGTGGTTCCGATGAGAAAGAGTCTCAACTAACCAAAGATCTAGAGAGAAAAGGGGCCACCATCTACATCGGTCACAAAAGAGAACAACTCTTCGATGCGGAATTGGTGATTGTTTCCTCAGCTATAAAATATGAGAATGAAGAATTGGAGGAAGCAAAAAGGCTCGGACTTCCAATATGGCATCGTTCAGACTTACTCTCTGCGTTGATGAATGAGAAAATTAGTATTGCCGTTACCGGAGCACATGGCAAAACGACGACCAGTTCTATGGTGACTACGTTATTGATTCATGCTAAAAAGGAACCTGCAGCCATTTTAGGGGGAGAATTATCACTCCTTGAAGGGAATTCTTGCTGGGGTGACGGGGATTATTTGGTAGCTGAGGTCGACGAGAGTGATGGGAGTTTCCTTCGCTTGAATAGTCCTTATGTTATTATTACGAATATTGAGGCGGATCATCTCGACCATTATGGAAATCTTGAAGCGATCGAGCATGCTTTTGTTACGTACTTAAACCAAACTCCAAAAAACGGTCTTGCTATATTAGGTATTGATTCCCCCAGTGTGCGCAAAATTTTACCCCAGTTAACTTGTAGATACCAAACTTTTGGGTTCTCGAATGATGCTGATCTTCAGGCACGAGAAGTAGAATGCTATCATGGGGGTTCGGAATCAAAGCTGTATTGGCACGGTGATTTTCTGGGATTAGTTCAATTGGCGGTTCCCGGTGAATATAATGTTTTGAATGCCATGGCTGCTACGGCAATCGCCTTGGAAATTGGCGTACCATTAACAGTAATCCAAGAGGGATTGCTTCGATTCAAATCAAGTAAACGACGTTATGAATTGATTGGAGCACAAAGAGGAATAACAATTATCGAAGATTATGCACATCATCCTACAGAAGTGAGAGCATTGCTTTCTGCAGCGAAAACCGAAAGCTGTAAACGTGTGGTAATCGTTTTTCAACCACACTTGTATTCTCGAACCAGAACCTTTAAAGATGAATTTGGTCAGGCTTTTACCAATGCAGATGTAGTGGTTTTGACCGATGTCTTTGCCTCTCGTGAAAAGAGGCCGGAGCAAGGAATCAGTGGAGCGACCTTGGTAGAAGCGATTGCCCAGTGGGATCCTTCACGCTCGGTGATTTACGTACCCGATAAGAAAAATCTAGTTCGTGAATTGATGCCGATGCTGCAAATTGGTGATTTAGTGTTGTTTGTTGGAGCTGGTGATATCAATCAAATTGGGATTGAGCTCAACCAGGCCCTTCAAGTGCAAGATGAAAGCATAAAGGAAAGGGATTGAAAGGGATTGAAACATATTGTAGTTCTTGTAGGAAGCTCTTCAGAGCGGGAGGTTTCTTTAATGACAGCAACAGGAATTGTTGCTGCACTTCATGCCCGGGGTTACCGCACGACACAACTGGAGATTGATGCGCTGCTTCCTCAGAAATTAAATGAACTCAAGGTTGATGCCGCCTTTATCGCCTCCCATGGCAAATTTGGTGAAGATGGAACTATTCAGGGTTTACTTGATATCATGGGAATCCCTTACGTCGGTTCGGGTGTATTGGCGAGTTCATTGGCTATGAATAAAATTATGGCAAAGAAAATTTTTGAGTATGAAGGCTTGAAGACACCTAAATGGGTAGCGGTTCATAAAAGAGAATCTTTTTTGGAAATGAAAGCCAAAATTGATGCGGTTTTCTCTGCGGATCAACGCTTGATTGTCAAACCTTCCTCCCAAGGTTCCACGATTGGCTTGAGTTTAATCAAAGATCGCTCATATCTGGAAGAAGCCTTACAAAAAGCAATGAGTTTCGATGATGAGGTTCTTATTGAAGAGGCAATTGTTGGTTCTGAGTTAACAGTACCGGTTCTGGGTAATCGCGATGCGATTGCACTACCTTGCGTTGAGATCATTTCTTTAAATGAACTATATGATTACGAGGCTAAATATGCAGCGAATATGAGCCGTCATATGATTCCACCACAAGTCGAACTTCGTGTTGCACAACAAGCCCAAGACATGGCGTTAACCGCTCATCGAGCTTTGGGATGTGAGGGGATTTCGAGATCTGATTTTATTGCCGATCGAAATGGCCAATGTTGGTTGCTTGAAGTCAATACCTTACCGGGTATGACCAATACAAGTTTAGTGCCAGATTCCGCAAAGGCCTTTGGCTATTCCTATGCCGATTTAGTGGAAAAGCTTATTGAACTTGCTTTGCAGAAATAGAAGGTGCAGTCAGGAGGATTTTATGAAATGGATTCGGTTTCCGTATCTTCGTAGGAGCCTCCTCGCCATGCCGTTTTTTCTGTTCATCGCTTTGTTGGCTGTATGGTTTTTGCCCGGATTCAAAGTTTCACAAATATCAATTCAGGGAAATGAGCATGTTAGTACAGATGAAATTATGGTGCTATTAGAAGAACCTGTTGGCAAACCAATCTTGAAAATGTTTGTTGAACCTTTGAAAGAACGCTTACTTCTTCATCCCTGGGTTTTACATGCGGATGTCCAAGTTCAACTTCCCAATACCTTGGAGATTCAAATCATAGAAAGGGAGGTATTAATCTATTTACCTTATTATGGTAGCTTTTTGGCTGTAGCGGCCGATGGAACGACACTAGCTTTAACAAATGTTTTACCTCACAATAGCCTATTATTTACCGGGGTAGATTTACCTTTCTTAGCATTAGGAGAAAAAATGCCCCACAGCGAGTTCTTAAAGGATTTAGAAACCCTGATCCAAAAAATGGACTCCTCTGTTCGGCTAATGATCAGTGAGTGCAAACTTGGAACGGATAACTTCTTTTATTTGCAAACATCTGATAATTATCAGATGCGAGTGGATGCCACAATTGATGAACAGCAGTTTTTAGATATGCGTGCAATCATTTTATTCATGAGAGAACAGGGGAAACGGGGTACCGTAATTTTACAAGAGGGAGTACCCGTTTTTATTCCTGTTGATTAAAGAAGGATTTACCGGGTGCAATACGAATTATAAACAAGATTTGAAAGATGCAGACCAAAGAATGTCTGTTTAAGGATAAGGGGTGGAAAGATGCTGGAAGTTCAATCGGAGATGCAGGAAATAACAAGAATCAAAGTTATCGGGGTTGGTGGTGGTGGTAGCAATGCCGTTGATCGGATGATTGCAGCCGGGCTAAAAGGTGTTGAGTTTATTGCGATTAATACCGATGGAGTGGTTTTGGAGCATTCTTTAGCTAGTCAAAAGTTGCAAATCGGCACCAAATTGACCAAAGGGCAAGGTGCTGGAGGCATTCCTGAAGTAGGATTAAAAGCAGCCGAGGAAAGTCGAGATGAAATTGCCAGGCTATTGAAGGGTGCAGACATGGTGTTTGTGACTGCTGGCATGGGTGGAGGTACAGGAACCGGAGCAGCTGCCGTTGTTGCGGAAATCGCTAAGAGCTTAGGGGCGCTAACGATTTCTGTTGTCACGAAACCGTTTCATTTTGAAGGAAAGCGTCGGTCTGTACAAGCCGATGGTGGAATCGGACGCTTACGGGATGAAGTGGATGCCTTGATCACAATTCCCAATGATCGATTAATGCAGGTCATTGACAAAAAGACAACCCTACTGGATGCCTTTAAGATGGTAGATGAAGTATTAAGGCAAGGGGTACAGGGAATATCGGACTTGATTGTCGTTCCCGGTATCGTGAACTTAGACTTTGCCGATGTCAAATCTATCATGCAGGACTCCGGAACAGCCATCATGGGAATTGGCTATGGGCAGGGGGAAGGAAGAGCTGTTCAAGCAGCAAAAATGGCGATATCAAGTCCGTTGCTGGAAACATCAATCGATGGTGCCCGTGGGGTCTTATTGAATATCGCTGGTGGACCGGATCTGACCCTATTTGAAACCACAGAGGCAGCCGACATCATAACCCAGGCAGTGGACCCGGATGCGCAGATTATTTGGGGAACTTCAATCGACGAAAAGCTTAAAGACCAAGTTCGGTTAGCTGTTGTGGCAACGGGATTTGATCAAAAAGCACGAGCACCTTATTTTGATCCCAATAAAAAGCCTGAATTACATGATGACAGGAATCTCAACGCAGCATTCCGTCAGGCTCAAAGTAAACAAAACACGGAGTTTTCGATTCCGCCTTTCCTACAAAAAAAATAGGAAAAAGCTGCGCTTATTAGCGCAGCTTCAGACTGTCAAAGAACGCTGTGTCTCAAAACGGAGAAGCAGCGTTCTT
>CAYRNW010000017.1:0-56586 GCA_964425745.1 uncultured Eubacteriales bacterium
TACTAAAAGCCCAGCTGAACTCGCGTTCATCTGGACTTTTTTGACAGTCTGAGCCGCCCTTTAGTGGGCGGCTTTTTATTTACTTATTGCGCTGGATTCTTGAAATTATAGATTTTCAATGAGATCTCCGGAATCGATTCATAGCCTTCCAACAACATATCGGTATAAATACTGAGTAAATAGTCCCCGTTAGGACCATAGACTATGGCGGTATCGTGGATATTACCCTCATAAAAGCCTACCTTGTGGGCTGTGATTCCGGCGGGTAACAATTCGGCAATCAAAATTGGATAAAGCGAGTTCTTGAGGTTATAGCGCAAGACATCGTAATGATCTCCTTCACTATAGTACAACAATTTCATGATTTTAGCTGCATCTGCAGCACTGGTCTCTAAATCTACCCGATTCGTTTCATGACCAATCACATCTTCATAAAACGAATAAACTTCTTCGGTTCCCAAATAACGCCACAACATTCGGAAAGCAATGTTGTCGGAATTCACCGATGCATACTGAGCAAGCGTTCTTAAGCTGAAGGCAAGCCCAGGCTTCGTTAAATCAAAATATTTGATTGCGCCGGTGCCAAAGGTAAAATCTTGTGGCAGGTAGGGAATCATCTCGTCTAAATCGGCGGTTCCTTTGCTGACTCGGTCCATCAACGGCATCAGCACCATCATCTTACCCGTACTGGCTGTGAGGTATTGAACGTTTGGCCGAACGGCAACAACTTCTCCGGTGGTCAAATCTTCATAATAGAAGCCAACTTTATCCCAATCATCTTTGAAGTGTTCTTTGACCATTTGGTAAATCTGAATGTTTGCTTCGGTGGGAGTTACGAAAACCTCATAACCAGGCATATCGTTTATGAACGGATTGATCACGGTCACGATGCTGGTTTTTTCGGTTCGATTTCCGGCTGCATCCTCAACCCAATATAAGATTTCATAATCATCCGGTTGATCTGTAAAGACTTCTCCTTGCCATTGCACCTTTTGAATCAGATCCCCGTCGGTTTCATCGGTAGCAGTCACCCCTTCCAAGGGATCCCATTGCTGTTGAAAATCGAGAGTTTGATCCGAAACATTCAATTGAGGGGCAAGTTCGTCTGGGGGAATCACGATTTGTTCAAGAACTCCCATTTTGGACGCCGCAAACCAAAGAATCAAAAACACTACTGGAATCCAAAGCATCCAGTGCATTTTGGGTAATCTCATAAGTTCCACCTTCTTTACCTCTATATCTATAGTTGTAGTATAACAAATATCATCTTAAAGGGAAAGCATAAAAAACAAAAACCGCCCGAAGGCGGTTTTCGTTTTACAGCTAATCGGCTAGAGAAAAGGTTATGACCTTCGTATGGTTTGCTGTAGCTGCGGTTGTTGAACGTTCTGCAAATTGTAGGGTTACCGTCAAGGTCATTTCGGTATCCCCATTGGCGACCATGGCAGCATAGAGCCCGCTTCGGTCTACTTGGAAATTGTTGATTCCGTAGGTTACATAGGAGTTATAGGTTGCTTTGTTGGTTTGTAGATTGATCTGTGGGGCATCATTATGATCATAAGCATTGTAAGCGACACCGTCTTTCGCGTATTGATCGATAACGAACCCGTCATAGGTGAAATCATAGGCAGCATCTGTAGAAGCAAGGGTAACTTGGTTTGGAAGATCGTTAAAGTTTCCTACAGATGTGATATTTCGTTTGAAAGATGTAAAGGAAGAGCTCCAGGAGAGATCATCTCCTTTGTTATCTTCTGCACCAAACCATGAATCGACTGTAAGCGTACCTCCATCGACAATATTGGATAGGAATCCGGTAAACACAATAGGTCTCACGTAATCACAATGCCAGCCCGGTGCTGATCCGCCTTTACTATAATAGATTGTCAAACTCGACATCATCCAAGGATCTGCGTTGACCCCAGACACAGCATATTCTCTGGTATCGTTTCTTTCAAAATCATTTTCGTCGCTGTCAAAATGGGTCTTGGAGCTCGACAAACCATGCACATAGTAGATTTGACCGTAAATACTGGAATCGGTTCCAGCATTTGAGATATCGCTCGTCTTAATTTGCATGACTTGGTAATACCCCATAGCATTCGCTACAATACCAACGACACTGAGCGCTTGCTCGGTTCTAACTGATTCCGTAGCTAAATAGTCTTCACCCGGTAACACGCGCACAAAGGCGTAATACTGGCCTGCTGCCAGATTCATGAAAGCTCTTGAAGTTTGCCAACCGGAAATTGGCGTATTTGTTGAAGTAGATACTGCATATTCAACGATTCCATCTCCCGGATAAGATCCTTGCGGTAGTTCATATACCAGCAGGTTGGCCTTCAAGGTGGTTCCTGTAGGAATTGTGTTGATGCTACGTGCGATCTTGTGGATGGTAATCACCGAGGTATAGGTTTTTTCGAAAGACTGATATACAGCATCTTCCGGTCTGGTGATTTTCACATCATAGAGTCCGGCATGGACGGCTTCGCTACTCCATTCTGAATCAAGATTTTGGCGTTTATACAAAACCGTAAATTCGTCGGGTGTGAAAGCATGATCTCCTGTGTTATAAATCAAGGTATAGGTCGTGCCATCGTAATCGCGATTCTGATTTGCATCAATTTGTATATCAGTATCGGCAATTAAGGTTTTGGGAATCCATTGCGCATAAATGCTATGATTTTGCGGTGTCAGCCACAACGTTTCTGCTGTGACGAGATTTCCCCCAACTCTGGCGGTATACCAACCGGCAAAGTTGTAGTCTGCACGGGTAGGTGTGGCTAAGAAGCCGTAGGCTTGCCCATAGGTCACCAATTTGCTTCCTGAGGCATCCGCCCAGGGTCTGCCCTCGGTCACGTCTAAGGTCAAGGTATAGCTGTTAGGCGCCCATTGGGCAAACAGGGTTTGATCGTCTTCCGACATTACAGTGTTAAAATCGAAGAGTGTGTTCAAAGTAGCATCGCTGTACCAAGCATCGAAGGTATATCCGGCTTTCACTGGATCAGCGGGTTTAAAAATCACAGATCCGGCAGCGTGGACTTCGGTTGCTACATCGCTCCCTCCGTTGGAGTTGTAGGTAATCGTGCTATAAACAATCGGAACATCGGTGCTCTCACAGGCAATGGTATAGGTGGTCGAAGTATAAATCGGGGCAAAGCTTGGACTTAACCCTAAGAGAATAGCATTCTTACTGGGTAACACCCCTTCAAAGCTACTTGCTGAGGGCACATCGCCTTTACGAAGGGTCACATTTACTGGGTCTGCGTCAATTCCTTCAAAGCGGAATGTGGCAGTTATGGAGGCATCGGTATACTTGGCAGTATAGGTTGCGCCACTGAGTAACTCTGAGGCAAAGCCTTTGTCAATGGGTTGCGTAATATTGCGATCTATAACTGTCCCAACATTGTCTTTGGCTTCGGTCTTCAAGTATTCCGTGAAAACCTTATTCGTTCGGTCTATTGTACCACTGTTTTCAAGACCGGGGAATGTGAAGGACTCTCCATAGGCAGCAGTGCTTTGTATACTCTGCTTACTACCGTTGGTGTTTTCCACGCCTTGAAGGGTAAGGGTAAACTGACGTGGTGTTACCTCGAAGTAGTAGACAGTATCTTTGAGAATGGTCAGTTCCTCAGTATCTTGGCTTCCATAACCGCTGATGGCACTGTATTTTAGATTATTGCCTGCCGCATCAAGAAAGCGTTCAACATCTAGGAGTTCTTTCACTTCATCTGTAGTTGGCAAGCTGAAAGCAGCGTTTTTGACGACACGTTGGCTCCAAATCGTGGTGTAGCCATCGTTCTGGTTGCCTACTTTGACACTCGCCGTAAAACGTTGGTTCAATTCACTTAAAGCTAGATTCGTCCAGACCAGAGGAATTTTCACTGTAAGATCATAGAGACTGAAGGCTAACTTATCGGTCTTCCAAGTCAGGGTCAAATCACATTCCATGTATTGAACACCTTCAGGTACCGTCACCGTAATCAGTCCGGTTTGCTCGTCTAACTCGAAATAACGATTAGATAAGGTATAATGGAACTTGCTATTGGCATAAATCTCTTGTTCCATAACCCCTTCGCACAAATCAATGTACTGCATCAATCGGAAACTTTCAGGCAAGGTCATGGTAATACCATTGGTCCGATTCGCATCCTCGTCTAGAAGCTGAACGATTTCTCCCACAGCCATTTCATAAGCGAAGTCATAGACGTTGTTTCGGGTACCTGCCGTCAACAATGGCCATTCTTTATCGAGTAAGGTGGGTTCATATGCGAAGAGACCATCTAATACTTGGGCTTTGAAAGTCATCTCAAGGTATAAACCAAATTCCAAATACAGAGCACCCATCATGCGTTCTTCTTTGTTCCATGTTGCTGTATTGGCTGGACGAAGCTTTTGATACTCGTAGATAAAGTAGCCCCACATCTTAACGTAGGGACCAAATTCGGCGGTAACACCAATACTACCAATTTTGGTGGATATAATACCCGCAGCAATTTCGAGTTCTATGCCCATCTTTAGACCCAATTCGCCCATGACATAGAATTGGAAGGCAAAACGCTCATCGAGTAAATCCATTTCTGAACTACCGCTGGTTTTAGAAATGATATCGAACCAGAAGGTGTAGCGTTTGCCAATTACATATTCCATATTCGCACCTAAGGCTAAATTCAGGTTCCCCTTGACGACAAAATTAGCCCCAATACCAATGGCAAAGATATAAATAGTAATATCAGTCTGGAAAATCTCCTGGTTGAAAAGCTGTATCCAATCGCTTTCGTTGGTCAGCATTTCTGCATATCTGTCCATGAGATTTTGCACTCCCGCGTCTAATTCAGTCTGGCTGGTCAAATTGAGCATACCCATTAACTCTTCGGTCACGTTCAATTCGCCTAAATCTCCTAGCAAGTTTTCGTATTCTGACGGGTTCGTCAAATCGGTAGGAACCCCATTCCAGAGCGCTTGCAAATCTTGCTGGTAGCCTTGAATCTTATCGTAAGCCCCTTTGGCTTGTTCGATTTTATTCTTAACATCTTCAATTTGTTCAAAAATCTGCTCGAATTCTCCACCTTGAATTCCCTTTAACTTATCCCAAAGCGAACTTTCTTCCTTCTCTACCGTGTACATCTTTACATCAATCGATATGCCGGCAAAGTTTTTCAGATCTATGGCAGTCCTAAACGAAAGCTCGTTGAATTTGGGGAAAATGATAATCCAGGTAATGTCGGCACGTGCACCTACCGTAACATCAATAGCAATTTCTTCAACAAAGGTGGCCGATAAATCAATTTTGAGCTCACCCTCATCTCCAACATCGACACTAAATTCAGCTTTAATCCCTAAGGCCAATCGAATGCCATCGGTAAAATACTTGGAACTGCTGTCCAATTCCACTGTGATCTCCACGTCATCGGACAGTTGTAATGAACCCCCGATTCCCAACAAGGAAAGTGTTTCTTCATCCAAGGGTTCTCCGTTCTTTTGAGTTGCGGAAAAATCTTCGATTCCCGACAAATTCTTGAACCCATCGGTCTGGGTTGCCATGAGCGCTAAATATTCTGCGGCATCTTCAGCAAAACCACTCTCTGCAACCTGTTGTTCAATTTGCTCGGTCATAGCTAAGATGTCAACATTATCAAGCAAATCATCGCCCTTTTGACTCTGTTGTAAGTAGGTGTCCATGGCGCTTTCAATCTCTTCGCGCGTGGTCTGCTTGTAAGAAAGGTTGTTTCCCTCCACAGCCGTTACTACACCGTAATAGACTGGTGATTCCGCGGTTAAGTCACTCATTACCCCTTGATAAAACACCAGAAAATCGCCAACCTCTGCTGTAGCGCTTTTAGATAAACCCATGAAGACTCGCGCGACTTTATCCATCGTGCTACTGTCAATACTTCCTGTGTTCTCCGTCGGTAATTCTGTTACAGAGAAGGGTAAAGTATCGGGCATAAAAACAACTTTTTCAACGTCGGTTTCATCAAGACTAGTAAAGGTAATCGTATTCCCTTGGATTGCCGTAATTTCGATATAGGCTGCAGCATCATCAGAATAGTTATTCTGGGCATAATCTCTTTCTCTCGGATCAATGGTTTGATAAATACATAAAACCTGTCCGACCTGAAGGCTTGCTGCAGTGGCATAATCGAAACTTCCGGAAATTTTATCTCCTGTATCACTATTCATTAGACCTGCAGACAAAACAGGAACGGACTCTTGTGAGCCAATCCGATAACTCATGTCTTCGGTATCTTGTATGAAGACCATATCGTCATTCAGGAGAAGGTTATCCACCTGAGTTTTGGCTATGGTGAAGGAGGCAACCCGAATCGAATCTGATTTTCCAAGGAAATAGTATCCATCGGCTAAACTCAATTGGTAGGAAGAGCCTTCATTAAAGCCGTTTTGTGCTTTAACGAGATACGTTCCGTTCTCCTGATCAATGATCTCTAAATTCACCGGTTCAGTACCATCCATAATGGTAAGAACGATTGCCAAGCTTGGCTCTAGATTGGCAGTTTCTCGCTTTTCGACTTGGAAAGATAAATTTGGACTCTGATCAATTTGAGCAAATGACGCCAAGGTCACTACTTCTTTGACTATGGGTTCATATTTAGCGTAAACAGTCTTATGATTTATAACCGGGTCTTCCGAATAAAAAGGAGTGGTAAACCCCACATCGGTAAACCAACCGGCAAAAATTGCATTCGCCTTCGCCGTCTTATCTGGACCAGGAACTCGACCTAAGGGATAACCCTCATAAGTGGCAAAGCGTTCGATAATCCGTAAGCCATCGACGAAGGTCACGACATAAACAACTTCTTCGGTTTCCTCAACTTTGGGTTTTTCATCCTCTTTTTTGGGTTCTTCCGGTTTGGGCTCCTCTGGTTTGGGCTCCTCAGGAATAGGTTCAGTCGGCTTAAGACCGCTTTCCACAAACCATCTTTCTACAGACTGGTCGGTCTGAGCACTGAGCGTAGCTGCTTCGGCACGATTCGCCTGTTGCTGAGGGTTTATTTGTCCGTTTTCATCCCCTTGCAACATCCCTGCTTGCCATAGTTTTTGGACTGCGTCTTTGGCATATTCTTCAACGTCATCCCAATCACTGGGAACGCCTTCTCTTTGTGGCTCGGGTAAGGGTATACCCATCGCTTCAAAGAAACGCACGGTCATGACAGCCATTTGTTCGCGGCTGATCAACCCTTCGGGATCAAATTGGTCATTCCCAATTCCTGTGGTGATCCCCAATTTGGTTGCCCATTGCACATAAGGGGTATACCATTGCTTAGCTTCCACGTCGCGAAATAATGAAATCTCGGTAAAAGAGGCTGTATCAATCTCTGCCATCCGTCCCAACACGGTGATAAACATAGCACGGGTCATGCTTCCTTGGGGAGAAAATTCATGTTCCCCGATTCCTTGAAATAGCCCATTGCTCCATACATAGAAGGCAGATTCATAAAACCAATCGGAATCATTGACATCGGAAAAGAAGTTGGGGGCAGTGCTCTCGACCAAATCTTCATGTACAGGCTCATTTGCCTGGATCCGAATCGGTAGAGAGGTCAATACCATACTAAAAATTAGTAACAAACTGAGGAGTTTTCGTTTAATCATTCTTTTACTGTCCTTTCATCTTCTGAAATCCTTTGAGTTTTTTCTGTTGAACCCTCTTGCTTCACCTGTAAGTGAATACTGTTACATAGTGGACAGACCTCAACTTTGCCAACCCGTTGAAATACGAAATGGCATTGTTCGCAACTATAGATCAAATTCAATCACCTCCGGGACGGAGCGATATCCTAAAATCCATGCTGCCGGTGCATTGAAGCGGTTTTGAAGGCTTTCATTATAACGCCTTACTTGTGATGCATACATAAAGCAGCATAAATCGTAGCGTTCTTCCATATAGACTTTTTTCTCCAAGTCCTCTTGAGATTGACCAAGAAGATCCCCATACAAACGCACCTGCTTTTCTGCGCCTTGAACCCCTTCCCATAAAGGTAAAAGCTCACGTTGTGTTGTGCGCAACCAAAGCAAAATAAAGGACACAAGTGCTCCTGAGGCAATAAGCCAAGGAACCATGAAACCACCTCCTTACCCTGATTAAAAATAACACAAAGCAGACACATTCTGTTCTTTTTATCACGAAATGCCTATTTCATGACACGAAATGTTATGGTATAATTTATGGAGATTCTTAGACAGAAATGAGGTGAGGTCATGAAGATCGCACTATGCGACGACGACAAAAAAGAACGTGACCGGTTAGTCTCGTTCTTTATTGAATACAGCCTGCAAACTGGTATTGCTTTCCAGGTACAGCACTTTGAAAACGGCTTCTATTTACTTGACGCAATCGAGAAAGACAACCATTTTGATGTTATCATTCTCGATATTTTAATGCCAGGGATGAATGGAATTCAAACTGCCAAACAGATTCGTCAATTCAACGAGGCGGTAAAAATCATCTTCTTAACTTCATCCTCCGAATTCGCAGTGGACAGTTATGCCGTGGGGGCCTCATACTATCTGCTCAAACCGGTGGAAAAGATGAGTTTTTTCGAAATTTTACAACGCTTTCTTCATACTTCCAAGCAAAAGGAAGAAGAGAGCATCATCCTCCACGATGGCAAAAGCTTGAAGCGGATTCTTCTTGCGGACTTGGTTCATTGTGAAATCCAACAGCGGACAATTCTAATAACGCTTATCAATGGCACAATCTTGAAAACGGAAGGAACTCTAGCTGAATTGGAACGAGAACTGCTTCGCTTTTCTTATTTGATAAAACCGCACCGTTCCTATGTTGTAAATCTCAGGCATGTCAAAGAGGTCACCAAAAAAGAAGTTATCACCGTCTTAGGAACGCAACTCCCTTTAGCAAGAGGGCGCCATGACGAGATCGCTCATGCCTTCTTATCCCAGATTTTTCGAGAGGTCGATGCATGACAATCGCCATATTTTTAGAACTTCTCAATTATGAAACGGTCCTCCTTTTTGGAATTTTTGTCTCAATCTCTTTTGCGGGAGTCAAGATCACTCGTAAAAACCGATGGGGAGTGCTACTGTTCTGCAGTGCTACGACCCTTGTTCAACTGCTCCTGTTTTTGTTACTGGGAAAAGAAATTACAGCAAAACTTTATCCGCTTTTTGTTCATCTTCCCCTGATTTTATTTTTAGTGTACTATTCTAAAGTTCCACCCCTCATGGCTAGTTCCGCAGTCTTTGCGGCTTATCTATGCTGTCAAACCCGGCGCTGGCTCGGGAGCTTAATTCTATTGGTTTTCGATGATGTGGCTTTTTGGTATTCGATGCAAATCATAGCTACTGTTCCGCTTTATTATCTTCTGACCCAATACGTTGCCGAGCCGGTTCAAAGTTTGATGAAACAATCAAGGCGGGCTCAATTTTTATTTGGAATCGTGCCTTTTTTCTATTATTGTTTTGATTACATGACAACAGTCTACAGCGATATCCTATATAAAGGCAGTCAGGTAGCAGTAGAATTTATGCCATCCCTGCTTTCGATTGCGTATTTTATTTTCGTATTGCTAACAGCATCTGAACTACAGCAACGATCGAAAGTTAAAATCAATCAGCAACTGCTCGAAATACAAATCAATCAAGCTGCTAAGGAATTAGAAAATTTGCGGCAATCGCAAGTGCAAGCAGCAATCTACCGACATGATTTTCGACATCACCTTCGCTATTTGGATACCCATTTACAAAGTGGAGAATTTCAGCAAGCAAGAGAATATATACGGCAACTCGATCACACCTTAGAAGCGAGTGAAATCAAACGCTTTTGCGAAAATGAAACGATTAACTTGATTCTTTCATCCTATGCTTCCTTCGCAGAGCATGCCGGCATCCGATTCGAAACTAAAGTTAACCTAAGCCGGGAGGCCTTAGAACAGCGTTCTTCGCTAGATTGCTGTGTCATCTTGGGAAACCTCTTAGAAAATGCTTTGGAAGCAAGTAAGCAGGTCGAGCTTGACCCCTTTATTTATGTTGAAGCCAAACAACAAAACGGGAAACTCTTTTGTCAAGTGAAAAACAACTACTCAGAAGTCGTTCAATTCGATGGAAACTACCCGGTAACGAATAAAGCTGGACACGGATTAGGGATTAAGAGCATTGTCATGACCGTAGAGAAACTAAACGGCTTTGTGGAATTCAAGCTCGAAAAGGGGCTCTTTGTTGCTCAGCTGATGATCTAAGTGAAACGTACAAAAAAAGCCAAGAAGCCGTGTGCAAACGACTTCTTGGCTTTTTAGCAATAAAGATTATAAACTAATCGCAGATGAATTTCTTAATTTTTTTTGCCTCTGCATGGGGGTTGAGTGTAATCACCTGAGCCGTGATTTTTTTAATCGCAGATTCCCGATCCCATTCTTTTGCTTCTTTGATCAAGTCTGAACCAAAAAACTTCTCTGTGGTAGAAAATACTGTAGAGGACCATCCATACGGTTCACCGGTAGCGGAGCGCTTTTGTTGACGACCGCTAATGGTAATATAGAGCTTTCCTTGTAGTTCGAGCAAAGCTCGTTCGAACTCTTTCGAATCTTCTTTTGAAACGTGGAGAAGCGATTTCATGTCGTGGTAGGCCACAGCCTCCTCTTCTTCTAAGAGCGCATAAATTCGTTTCGCCATTTGGCTGAATTTGCCTTCGTAATAGGCCTCTTCAAAGCTCTTTTCAACCTGACGAACCGCCAAAAATAAAGGCAACCATGTTCTCGTGATAAAGCCACTCTTCTTATTGAAAAACTTACCATAAGCCACGTCTTTACGTTCTTCAACAACCCGCATTCGCCATTCCCAGGGATCGGTCTCGGCATCTCCGGTGTGCCAACGAACCGGGGTTGGGTAGGGGGGATCTTCATTCCAACTCCAAGAAATGACGGCATAAACACCTTGGTTACTGCCGCCTCCCATTGAAAATCCGGCATGGAGCAGCTCTCGAACAAAATCCTGAAAATTCAGAATCATCTTCACACCTCGCAATGCTCTCGATCTAGGAAAACCGCTTTTGCGACTTGGCCACCCAGAACATGTTCGGCAGAGGCGATAAACTCTTTCATCGCGTGTTGTAAAACCAGATGACGATCCGGGTCAACCGATTCAAATAAAACAATTGCCCGTTTTGTTTGCTCCGTCAACATGGTTCTCTGTCCCTCGCGCCAGTTCCAACATCGACAAACGGCACCCATGTCATCGACATAACAGACTTCGCCGGGCAGGGTATCGTCTCGTTCTTCTTCCCCTAAGGCCATAAACTCATCGCCGCCTTCGGTCACTTTTAATCGGAGCAGGCCGACCATTTGGTCTAAGTCCTCACCTCCGGCAGGCAATGCATATCGTAAAGAGATGATGTTATACAAATCCACTAAAGGATTGATACTTCCAACTTCTTTCCCTTTCTCCACACGTTTGAGCAAGGCTTCGATGGAAGAACGGGCGTTCTTTTTGGTTTTAAATTTTGTGAATGCCTGACGCCAGACTGATACAACTTGGTTTTGACTTAACACCTCTTCGGTTAGGAATTGTTTCGCTTCTTGATTTGCTTTTTCCAATTCGTTCTCCAACCATGTTTGAGTTGCCGAGTCCGGTTTCACTTGATTCTGGATTCCTTCTAAAATTACGACCCCGATACTACATTGGGGAAATAACGTCCAAAAGGAGGGTTCGATTGTAAAATACTTCATTTCACTCTTCCTCATAGTTTATACAACAATTTGATTTTTTCCTTGCCGTTTGGCAGTGTAAAGTTTTAAGTCTGCAGCATGGATGAAATCCGGGGCAGCTTCTCCATTATATTGCTGCACACCACCACTGATTGTAATCTTGGATCCGTCGGAAAATCGATGTTTTTCAACCGCTTTCCGGATCCGCTCTGAAACTTTCTGCGCTTTGGTTGCCTCTGTATTGGGGAAAATGACCATGAATTCTTCTCCACCATAGCGTCCGACATGATCATAATTCCGAACGTTCTTGCGAATCAATTCTGCAACTTCAATCAGTACCTGATCGCCAAAAATATGACCCTTGGTATCATTGACTTTCTTGAAATCATCAATATCAAAAATCGCAATCGATAAGGGGCGGTAGATTCGACTGATCTCCGCCATTTCTGATTTTAACTGGGTCATCAGCGCCCGATGATTGCCAATTCGAGTCAAACTGTCCAAAGCGGACATCTCTTCCAACAAGCGATTCTGTTGCTCTAATGCTGCTTGCATCGCTTTCCTTTCGGTGATGTCAAATACAATCCCGGCTAAAAACATAGGTTTGCCATCTGGATCCCATTGGGTGATCTTACCGCGATCATAATACCATTTATAACTTCCGTCTTTGGCTCTGATTCGATACTCGACCTCATAGACCGGTGTTTTCCCTTGCAGATGCTTTCGCATGGAATCCATGGTTTTCTCATAATCATCCGGGTGCAATTTTTCGGTGAAAAACTGATAATCAATCGGCGCTTCTACTTCGCTCATCTCGTAACCAAGGGTCGTAAGTTTTAAGGGGTTGAAGGTTACAGAATTGGTTGGCATATACCAATACCACTGTCCTAAGTTTCCACTCCAGGCAAATTCCAGGCGGGTTTCCTGCTCTTTCTCTTCGTGAAAAACCCGGTTCAAAGATTCTAGTTCTTCAATGCGCTTGATCAGTTGTTCGACACTATAGTTTTGATATTTCATCAGTAGTCACCTCATTTCATCAACGTACTTTCCAGCAGATCCCAAGGGGAAATCATTCCCAAAAGCAATCCCGTTTGTTTACCTGTATCGGTCAGAAAAATCAAGGCAGTCCGTTTTCCGGCTACAGGGGAATGAGAAAACTCTTCTTCGATCTCCGTCAAATTCGCACTACCGGACATAAACTTAAAGAAATCATTGGCGTGATTTTGCAGTTTTGTATATTGAATCAGATCTCGAATTTTCATTTCCTCATTCAAAGGAATGCGTCCAATTCCGTCGGCAATGTAATCAAAGATGGTGTCCGAACTGAACACCCCCAACACCCGCCCGTCGCGCATAATGGGTACATGACTATATTTTGAACGACTCATGGTTCGCATGATTTCCATGACCAAATCTTTTGGATAAATCTTATAAATTTTCTCTTCCGGAATTGCGATCGTGCCGAGTGCACGCGGTGGATTCATTACGGAATCCACAATCGTTCTGTACTTCTCTACAATGAAATTATGAGGTTCTGCAATCGGATCTGCATCTTCCATGTAGGGATTGTGAACCATGGAATTCCGCAAGTCTGCAAACAAGAGCAACTCATGCAAGTTTTTTTGAAATATTGAATTGCCTCGTTTGGCCATTTCCCGAAGTAAAAAGGAATGGGAATCCTTGCCGGGACTTCGTTTCATGAGTTTTCTCATGTAATGATCCAACCGATTATAGGCTTCAAGGAATTCTTTCGAATTTTCTCTCGTCTCCATGGTTAAACACCTCTACAATGTATTCGCTAAAAAATATCCATCTTTTCTTTATTAGCGAAAGCACTGGAAAAATCCTCCTACTGTCGCTCATTGCGGTCTTTCCCTCTCGCAAAATAATCTCTTCGCTCACTGTCGTCCTTCGGACAAAGGTTCGCTACGAGAAACATTTTGCTTTCGCGTCCGTAAGCATAGAACCGTCCCCAACCCTACGACCGCAAGCGCAAGAGCGAAAAGTTTCCTGAAGGGCGACTTTTGACCGAAGGTCGACTTGAGCCCGGAAGGATTTTTGAGCGACAATATGCGCGCCTTTACTCTCCCATTGGGTTTCGTAAGGTGTTAGAAAGTTTGCCATTGGTGAGCACCATTGCAGACACGGCTCCTACAATTGAGGTTGCGGCCAGCGTGATCCAGAACGGCAACCAACTGACTTGAATCGACCCGGCTAACGAAAGTGCCATGGCGGTAGCGATCAATGTGCCAGCTAAGCCTCCAATTAAAGATGCAATGAAACATTCGAGCACAAACATCGCTTGAACTTGAACCATACTCAAGCCCAAGATACGCAGCAGTGCCAATTCTTTGCGTCGTGCCATGGTCAGGGTTATGGCATTGACTAAAACAATCAAGATCGCGACAAACAACATTACCGGCGTATAATAATCTGCCATTTTCTCGAAACGGTCAAAATCGCCGATCAGCATTCGGCCCAAATCTTGTATCGTTAAGATTTTCAAATCATAACCTTGACGTTCAATTTCTTCTTCAAGAAGCCGTTTCAGTTCTTGAGTTTCACCCAAAGGGGCCGCAATACCCATCCATGAGATGGGTCGTTCTCCTCCAATCTGGGCTTGCAACCACGCCAATTCGGTCCAATTGATTCCATAAATAGCCTTTGCACCGTTATAAACTCCGGCGACTTTATATATAATTGTTCGTACTTCTTGAACGGTCCAATGATATTGATCATCCAGAATTGTCAATTGTGGCACAGAGTAACTTACCCAATTTCCCAATTGAGTTCCATCATATGAAACGGGTCCTTCTTTGTTGACTCGGCTCGGATGCCCTGCTGCAATCATGGTGTTCTCTTCGTCGAAACCTGCCAAACTTCCCGATAACATCGATAATCCACTCAAGGTTCCCTTCGGATTTTCTCTTGCCCCTAAATACGACCACAGCACTTGCTGTCGATTCCCTAGGCGCGTAATGGGTGCAATCAAAACTTGCTGAGTTTTTTGAGTACCCGGTAAAGCAGCAACTAAGCGTTCTGCCTGTTCAGCCGGGAACGCTTGAATATCCAATGGATCCGCATAGATCATGGCAGACGATGTTTTAAACTCTGTTCTCGCATCTACAATGATAACCTGTCCTCCGCCCACCAAGGTTAAGGGCTGTAAGGTAGCTTGTTGCAATAATTGTAACCCCGACAACCCCAAACAACTGACCAAAACAGCCAAAGCTAAACTGATGATGGCCAAGGCATAGGTTCGCAGGCTTCGGTAGAAGGTTGTCCAAGTAATCCAAATCATATCATATCCTCCTTACCATGCTTCTTTAAAAAGTCGAGGCACAGAAGTGAACAAGAATTGAATTTGTACAACCAGGGTGCTGAACAAGCCAACGCCTAAAAATATCCAAATATCTCCCGAAAGATGTTGTAAAAGGGCAACTCGATTGGACTCTAGGCCAATTGCAGTGGCAATCGCAGGCAAGCTCAAATACGCTGTGCCATAACCGAAAATGAAAATCAGCAGCGTTTGCATAAAGGCGGGAAGCAATAACCAAGGTCTCGGTAATCCAATCGCGCGTAAAACACCTACCTGATACGAACCACTGCGCTGCGTCATATAGAGTAAGACCGCTAACGATAACGCCGTAATCGCTAATATCAACCCTCTTAACCCTGTAACCAAAGAATCCGAAAGCGTTAAATTTGCTTGAGCGTCACTGTACTCCTCGGCAATCGCCTTAATCACCAATCCGCGCCCGATGTTCTCCAGGTTCTTTTGGAAGCTGAGCAGATTCGTGCGTCCATCCAATTGAAGTAAAGCAGAGGGTGTTAGTCGATCTGCGGAAACTAAGCGTGTAAGCCCTTCATAACTACTAAGCGGATGCAACAGCACGCCCTTTTTCCCGCTTAAGATGCCGGAAACTGTAAATGGAACAGGCTGATTGACTGTTTTTGAAGATTGAATCGATATTACATCACCAACACGAATGCCATAGCCTTGAGCAAGAGCAGCCGGAATGACAATTTCATCAGCCGTGCTCGCCATGGTTCCCTCTTGCAGTTCCATTACCAGAGCGGTTTCCTGTTCAGGAATAGCTAACAAACGGAGTGATTCAGAATAAAAGAAAATATCGGTCATTGTCACGATCTCAATATGGTTAAGCCCTGGCAAAGTGGTGATTTGATCTTCCAAATCTTGATCGAACCAACCTTGTACTTCAAAGTCATACGGCCATTCGGAACGCATCGCATCCATTACTTGAACCGACATTTCGCTCAAAGCCGTGCCCAAAAGTACATAACTACTCAACGAACCCAAGACAGCCAAGGCCATAATGACCAGCTGAACTCGGCTTCGTAGCATATTCCATTGAAATAACCGTAGCATTAAACTCATCATAATAGTTCGCCGTCGCGCATATGAAGAATTCGATCTGCTAAAGACGAGAATTCCTGATTATGAGTAACCATGAGGCAAGCTGAGTTATTCTCTGAAACCAATTCTCGGATCAGTGCCATGATTTCTTGGCTGGTGTGCGAATCTAAATTACCAGTGGGCTCGTCAGCAAAAACGATACGAGGTTTCGCCACCAAAGCTCGTGCTACGGCAACCCGTTGTTGCTCCCCGCCCGACAATTGTCCGGGTTTGTGGTGAATCCGCTCGCCTAATCCAACGCGAGTCAAGATTTCTGTCGCTTGTTTGACCGGTTGTTTACTGCCCAGCAATCGCAAAGGGATTTGTACGTTTTCTAACGCGCTCAAGGTAGGGAGAAGATTGAAAGACTGAAAGACAAATCCAAAACATTGACTACGAAATTTAGATAGTTTCCAGTCATTAAGGGTATAAATCGACACCCCGTCTACCCAAACTTCCCCTTGGTCAGGCTTTTCCAAACCAGAAAGGGTATAGAGTAGGGTCGTCTTGCCGGAACCGGATGGCCCTAAAAGCATCACGAGTTCACCAGCATCCACCGTAATGTTGATCTGGTGTAAAGCACGCACCGGCGTTTCTCCCATGAGAAAAGTACGGCTGATGCCCTTCCCCATCACTGCATTTGCTTGCTCCATTGAAACCCTCTCCTCTATATTGAGTTTTGCTTACACAAACGCATAAATTTTCAAGGGGAGGGGACTGTCCCCAACTATTAACAGCGATTGCCCATTCGACCTCAAGCACTAAAGCGAAAAGTTTCCTGAAGGGCGACTTTTGACCGAAGGTCAACTTGAGCCCGGAAGGATTTTTGAGCGGCAAATTGCGCGGCATCGAAGGGGAGAGAACCGTCCCCAACTATTTGTTTGCTTTTGCGGCTCGGGTAATTGATAATGTTAAAATCAAGGCACCGATTACCCGA
This sequence comes from uncultured Eubacteriales bacterium, assembly GCA_964425745.1. Lineage (GTDB taxonomy): Bacteria > Bacillota > JAAYKD01 > JAAYKD01 > JAAYKD01 > CALCNS01. Next base: position 17,033 of record CAYRNW010000017.1, read on the forward strand.
ATCCCTGTTGAGAGATAGAACACCGGTGCGACCTGATTCCCAAAAGCTTTGTAGATTTGCACCCCCACCATTGGGAAGATAAACGTAACAGTTTGCACAGCAATATTGAAAAAAGCTAAATAACTCGGGCGCATGTTGGGATCGGGGGCTACCACCAGCAGAGTGTTGAACTGTGATAAGTTATATGCCGACTGCGCAATACCGGTTAAAAAGCTAAATAAGAACATAATCCATAGGGTTTCTGGAGTCACAACAGCTTGGATCCAGGGACGAAATATAAAGATGAAGAGGGAAATCAAATACACACTCTTACTGCCAATCCGGTCGATGGTTCTACCCCAAAAAGGGTAGCTCAAAGTTGTTGCAAGCGAGCTTAAGATTGAAGCTAACGCTATTTGAGTATTCGTCAAATGTAAATCCCGCACATAGTTGATGGTCCACATGGAGGAACTGATCCCAAAGCCCATGTTAAACACAAAGGCGGCCAGAACGAAGCTCATAAATTGCTTGTCTTTAAAGATAAATCGAAACCCTTCCCAGACACCAGAGGAACGAACACTACTGGAGGGTGCTTCGCTTGCTTTGACCTCATCCATACGAGCCAAAAAGATTGTCGACATCACATAAGAGAAAAACGAAAGCCCAAAAAGCAAAGTATAGTTATACGGGTACGGAATATGATCTAAAAGCGGCCCGGCTACCATCATACTGCCTAAGGAAAACCAACCTGCTAAAAAGTTCCGGTCTCCAAAAACACGTCCACGATTTCCCGTGGGTATAATTTCCCCCATCATTTGCGTCCACATAATATTGGCGACATTGGCAGGGAAATTCATTAATGTGACGAGCGATATGAAGAGCCATGCCTTGTGAATGGGAGATATGGGTAAAAACGGAATAATGGCATAAACAGCATACCAAATACGGTGAAGCATAACCCAAACCAAAATCGGCTTTTTCTTCTTTTCGGTTCGCTCCGTCATCATGGCAGAAGGAACTTGTGCTAATAACGCCATGAGAGCAGGACCCGATGACATCACTGCTAACATTTGCTCGGTAGCGCCTAACTTCAACGCATAAACCGACATAAAAGAACCGGTCAAGCCCATGACGATTGCAACAAAGGCTGCATCGAGATTGCTAAACCAAACATTCTTTCGAAGCGTTTCATCGGGTAAATATCCGGTCAACCAGTTACGAAAGCCGGATTTGAGTTGTGACATTATGCTCACCTTTTTCCTTCAAGTTGGAATATCTCATAGAAAATTCGCCATCCTCCATGCTTTACCTTCTCAGTGAGGACTGCTTTATTTTACATTGCTGTTACAAAAAGCTCCCCGTGATGAACCCGAAGCGTTCATACGAGGAGCTTTGTAATTCAATTCTTATCGATTTTAGATAAGACCCTGAGCGATCATAGCTTCGGCTACTTTCTTGAACCCGGCAATGTTAGCACCAGCAACAAGATCGTATCCTAATCCGGCTTCTAAAGATGCTTCTGCAGAAGCATCATGGATATTCTTCATGATACCATACAATTTAGCATCGACTTCTTCACCGGTCCAGCTGTAACGCATGGAGTTTTGAGACATTTCCATGGCTGAGGTAGCGACGCCGCCGGCATTAACAGCCTTAGACGGAGCAACGACAACACCATTGTGTTGCAAATATTCCAAAGCATCATTGGTTGTGGGCATATTGGAAACTTCGACGTAGTATTTCACGCCGTTCGCAACGATTTGTTTGGCTTCTTCCATACGGACTTCGTTCTGAGTGGCGCAAGGCATAACAACATCAACTTTGACGCCCCAGGGTTTTTGTTTGGCATGGAATTCGCAACCGAATTTGTCGGCATAATCTTGAACTTTATCACGGCCAGAGGCACGCATGGTCAAGAGGTATTCGATCTTTTCGGGAGTGTTGACGCCATCTTTATCATAGATATAACCGTCGGGACCGGATAAAGTCACAACTTTACCACCCAATTCAGTGATCTTTAAAGCAGCGCCCCAAGCAACGTTACCGAAACCGGATAAAGAAATGGTCTTGCCTTCGATGGTTTCGCCAAAGTGAGCCAGCATTTCTCTCAGGTAATAAGTAGCGCCAAAACCGGTAGCTTCCGGACGGAATAAGGAACCACCATAACTCAAACCTTTACCGGTGAGAACGCCATTGTTCCAAGTACCGGTGATGCGTTTGTATTGGCCATAGAGATAACCGATTTCACGACCACCAACGCCGATATCCCCGGCGGGAACGTCGATGTCCGGACCAATGTGACGATACAGTTCGGTCATGAAAGCTTGGCAGAAACGCATAACTTCTGCATCGGATTTGCCGCGAGGATCAAAGTCGGAACCACCCTTACCACCACCAATGGGTAAGCCGGTTAAGCTATTTTTGAATGTTTGTTCAAATGCCAGGAATTTCATGATGCTGACATTGACGGATGGATGGAAGCGTAAGCCACCTTTGTATGGTCCAATCGCTCCGTTAAATTGAATACGGAAAGCACGATTGACATGGACTTTGCCGGCATCGTCTACCCAGGTGACTCGGAAAGCAATTTGTCTTTCCGGTTCTACCATTCTTTCCAATAAGCCCATGGCTTCGTATTCGGGATGTTGGTCAATAACGACTTCCAAACTTTTGAATACTTCTTCCACGGTCTGATGGAATTCCGGTTCTCCGGGATTACGGGTTTTCACTTGCTCGAGCACTCTTTGCATATAAGCATTCATAGGAAAAACCTCCTCATCATTTTACAGCACCCTTCATAGCGCTAATTCGCTATAAAAGACTACTGCTATTATCTATAAGTATAGCGAATGTCGTACAAAAGTCAAGGAAATAAATATGAAGTTTTTCATTGTATGTATTGAATGGTCTAGATAATCTGCCACTTTGCTTTTCCTGTTTTTTCATAGAGAATAGGACACGTAAAAAAGGGATGTATCATCACAAATATCCATTGAAACCTAATTAATATCTTGCTTCCTCGGTTTTTCTCAAAAAAGGACTTTCTCCCTACTGTGAGGAATTAGGAAAGCATTCCCATTACAAGGAAAAAAGGAGGACGTAGTATGAAAATTTTAGTAATCGGCGGTACTCGCTTTATTGGCCGACATGTTGTTCGCGAACTTTTAGATGCCGGTCATATCGTTACTTTGTTTCATCGCGGGAACAACCCACAAAATACTCAAGGTTTGGAAGTGGAATCCCTTTACGGCGACCGTATGGTTCCGGGTGCTTTGAGCGCAGTTCTTGCCAATCGCTATTTCGATGCAGTCATTGACATGGTCGCTTATGATGCACCGGAAACTCTTTTAGCCTTGCAACAAGTGGAACCCCATGTTGATCGCTACCTGATGATCAGCACCGCTTCCGTGTATGCACAGCCTCATTGCAGTCCCATGCACGAAACCGATGCCGTCATCCATGATGATGATCCAAAACTTGCCTATGGTCGTAAAAAAATCTTAGCCGAAGAAGCCGCACTCCGCTTTTCAGAGCAAACCGATTTGCCCGTTACTGTATTAAGACTGCCGGCGGTTTACGGCGAATATGATCATCAAGCTCGTGAATGGTATTTTATCAAACGATTATTGGATCAGCGCACCCATATTGTTTTACCGGAAGGTGGATGTGGTGTGTATCATCGTGAATATGCAGGCAACGTAGGGGCTCAGCTCAATTTATTATTGACTACCACCAAAAGTCATAATCAAATCTATAATTCTGGGCATCGACACACGCCTACGTATCGTCGTTTAGTTGAAACAGCTGCAGAAATCACCGGAAAACATGTAGTCTTATACAGCTTGCCCCAACCCCTTTTCCCCAACATCCCCAATTGTGCGAATCCGGGCATCTTTACCCAAGCGGTAGGAAAACTGGAAGCGTTAGGATATGTAGAAAAGTATGATATTGCTCACGGTTTAAAGCGAACCATGGATTGGTTTGCAGAAAATCCGATTCGCGAATTTTTACCGGTGCAGCGAAATCAGATCCAGCATTTTGATTATGAATGGGAAGACCGGATGATTGCCGCAGGTACAGCTGTAATGTTGAAGTAGTTCTTGGAGAGGGGAAGATCATGAAAAGAGCGATTCAAGCAATAGTGTTACTGCTCATGCTAAGCATGTTGAGCGGTTGCTCGATTTATGTACGACCCATCGTCCCGGAAGAACACGGTAGCATCCTCGATGTCATAAAACCCGAGCTGGCTCCGGAAGGCGAGCAACCCGAAGTTAAGCAGGGTCCGGAAACTCCTGTTTCGGAGCCCGAATCCGAACCCACTCCCGAGCCCAAACCGGAGCCGCCCCCGGAGTCTGAACCGGAAGAGTCAAAAGAGCCCGCACCAGCGGACTCTCTACTCAAAGTCAGTATTACTCCGGAAAACCCAGCCAGAGACGGATATGTCAAGCTCAACGTCGAAGGGCCGGCAAATACCCCTTATACCGCCATCTTTCATTTCAGAACTCGCGATTCAGCGATCCAGGGCTACTGTGGAGTGCCCTTCCAGGTTTTATTGGGAGGAGCTACGATTGGTTTTGAAGTAAAGGTCGATGTGACGGCTCTTATTGAAGGACAGGTCCAAAAAGCCTCAGCCAGCTTTACGCCTCAATAAGGGGAATCTCTTCGGCGCTGATAAAGCTTTCTCCCTCAAATTGCAATCGGTAAATGCAGGGGGCTTTGGGACGCATGCCTAAATACCCTTCATAGCCAAACGGAATAAAGGAATCTAGTATCGTTGATAAAGCACAACCATGACTTCCCACGGCGATGATCTGATTCGGATGCATTCTCAGAATACTCCTTATGGCTTTGAGATTCCGCTGTTGAACGGTTCGCAAGGACTCACTCTCGGGTGCTGCAAAATCAAAGTCCGCCCATTGTTGTGCCATATATTGATCAAAATCACCTTGAAAGATTTCTTCTTGTAATTCTCGTTCTCGCAAGTCATAGATGGGCACAATTTTTAAGCCCAGCTGATCTGCTAAGGGTTGCAAAGTTTGCTGAGTGCGTAAGTAGGTGCTGGCATACATTGCTTGAATCGGGATTGATTTTAGCACCTTTGCCACCTTTTGAGCTCCCTCTAGACCTTTTTCAGTCAATGGTCTCAGCATCTGATTACGATTGGTATTATCCGATTGTGCATGGCGTATGAAATAGATGGTGGTCATCCTCATTCTCCTTCAAAGAACGGCCGCGGAAAATCCGCGGCCGTTTCATTTTTTTATTGTTCGTTATACAGGGGGAATTTTGCACAAAGTTCAGCAACCATGGTTCGGCAACGCTCTAGAACAGCTTCATCATCACGGTTAGCGATTGCCAACTCAATGACTTCAGCAATCACATCCATTGCGGCTTCATCGAATCCGCGAGTGGTCACAGCCGGGGTTCCCAAACGAATACCACTGGTAATGAACGGACTTGCAGTTTCAAAAGGTACTGTATTTTTATTACAGGTAATATGAATTGACCCCAATAATTTTTCAGCATCTTTTCCGGTAATATCTTTGTTGCGCAAGTCAACCAGCATAAGATGATTATCGGTGCCATCGGAGATTAGATTAAAGCCCCTCTTTACCAACCCGGCAGCTAGTGCTTGAGCATTGTTAATCACATTCTGTTGATATACTTTAAACTCAGGGGACATCGCTTCTTTGAAAGCAACGGCTTTGGCAGCAATGATATGCATCAAAGGTCCACCTTGGATTCCGGGGAACATGGCTTTATCGATTGCTTTGGCATATTTCTTTTTGCAAAGGATCATACCACCGCGAGGTCCACGTAAGGTTTTGTGAGTTGTGGTCGTCACAAAATCAGCATAGGGAACCGGGCTGTTGTGGAGTCCGGTAGCAACTAAACCAGCGATGTGAGCCATGTCGACCATGAGCATTGCGCCGACTTCCTGGGCAATTTCGCCAAAGCGCTTAAAATCAATTTCGCGAGAATATGCCGAAGCACCGGCAACAATCATTTTGGGTTTGCATTCTTTGGCAATGCGTAATACTTCGTCATAATTGATTTTTCCGGTTTCTTTATCAACGCCATAGGCAACGAAGTTGTAGAGGATTCCGGAAATGTTGACCGGAGAACCATGGGTCAAATGGCCACCATGGGATAAATCCATACCCAGTACCGTATCCCCGGGGCTTAATACGGCCATATAAACACCGGTATTCGCTTGAGAACCGGAGTGAGGTTGAACGTTAGCATGATCTGCACCAAATAAAGCCTTCGCACGGTCACGCGCCAAATCTTCAGCAAGATCGACAAATTCACAACCACCATAGTAACGCTTACCCGGATACCCTTCGGCATATTTGTTGGTCATGACAGACCCGGCTGCTTGCATAACGGCTTTGCTGACAAAATTCTCGGAAGCAATCAGCTCGATATGGCTTTTTTGACGTCCTAGCTCAAGATCCATCGCTTCTACGATTTCGGGGTCAAAGGCACGTAATTCTGGAAATTCATTGATTTTCATTGGGTTCTCCTCCTCATATTTCACAAGTTTCTATTGGCATTCTTCTGAGTTCAGAAGACAGCACACTAAAGAAAGAATTATTCTCGGTTGACTTCTTGTTCTTGTTCCAAACTATAGGCCGCTCGTTTCCCACCCACTAAAGGAGGACGGGTATAAGCCGCTTGCACGGTGGCTTCACCAATGGTTTTATGAGTCAATCGCAACGGAACGGCAACCGGGCGTAAATGCATACCGATGAAGGTATTACCAATATCAATGCCGGCATGGGCTTGATGTTCTACACTGCTCACGACTACCGCGTCTGGCATGGTGCGAAATGCATGGCTCGCCATGGCTCCACCCGCATGAGCAACCGGTACCACTGAAACCTGTTGCAACCGGTATTGTTCCATTGTACTCTTCTGAACCACGATGGAACGGTTAATATGTTCGCAGCCTTGGAAAGCTAACTGCAATTCCAACCGTTTTGCAGCACGTGTTAATCCTTCGTAAACCGCAGCGGCTGTATCGGCATTGGAATCGGACCCAATTCGCTTACCTCGGATTTCGCTGGTGCTACAACCTACTACAAATAGACTCCCCGGAGCAACTCGACCCTTCATCACGGCTTCGGTCACGAGATCATCGGCCTGTTGCGTCAACTCGGCCAACGTGTATTTGGCTTGTTCGGGAGCATTGGCTGGGGTTTCTAACTTATGGATGCGTCGCAGATGCCTTCCACCGCTGAATTCTGATTCAAGCCAAGTATCGACAATGGTCAAAGCCAGACTTGGTCCAATGATGCGACCTCCCATGCATAAAACATTACTGTCGTTATGCTCTCGGGTCGCTTTTGCAGTAAAGACATCATGAACTAAAGCAGCACGAATCCCAGGTTGTTTATTGGCAGCAATACTCATGCCAATACCAGTACCACAAACGAAAATCCCTAAATCTGCTTGACCGGCCGTAATCGCCTTGGCTGCCGGAATTGCATAATCTGGGTAATCCACGGATTCAGTACTATAACAACCGAAATCCTCTACAGAGAACCCCTTATTTAGTAGATGTTGTTTGACTTCTTCTTTTAATGCATACCCACCATGATCGGCAGCTAACGCAATTTTCAAAAGGGATCTCCTCCTATTCATCGTGAAGCAGCAGGGCTAACTTATTCATTAGCCCGGTAACACTGTCTTTCAAAACTTGGGCTGTATGATGATACGTTTCTAAGGATTGACCATAGGGATCCGGTATATCAATCGGCTCCACCCCAATATAACGATTCAGGACAAAGGTTTTTGCAGCATATCCCGGAAACTGACTGAGCAACTGGCTTCGATGTTGATTGGTCATGGTAAAAACCAAATCCGAATTTTGTAACCATTCTTCTTGTAACAAGCGAGCTTGGTGATCTTCTAAGGATAATCCCATTTCTGCCACCGTCTGTTTGGCATAAGCACTCGCTTTGTCTCCCTCTGTTGCCGACAATCCGGCAGAAGAGTAGTGGATGACCGGTAAATGTCCGGTTTTAAGATGTAAATCTTTGGCAATCACTTGTGCCATAGGGCTTCTACAAGTATTTCCTGTACAAACAAATAAAACCTTGATCGGTTTTGGTTCATGTTTAGGTTTTTTATGAGTCAAGTCTGTCAAGACGTATCCACTCCTTTGCCGCTTTCACCATTCTGTTCATCACAGCACGTCCTAAATCCTTCTCACTCACACCTTGTAACAGAATTCGATGAACTCCGTCATCATCGCAAGCGCGGAAACTTTGAAATAGCTGTTGCGCGGTTTGGTGTAACATGATGTTTACATCGGGATGGTAAAAATTAAAAATCACATCAGCCACCAACCCACACGGATATTGCGTAATGATTACCCCGATTTTCTCTCCCTTTGCTTTCGCAGCTAGAGCATCTTCTACCATTTTATGGCAAACCGCTTCTTCCGAACCGGAATAAAGCGTAATCGGTGCTTTCGGTGCATAATGAGCATACTTCATACCGGGAGCCATTGGAACTTCCACTTGAGGCAAAACCGCTCCGGTAGTTTCCGTTAGATACGGGAGAAACGGAAGCAACATCTCAAACGTCACCGCTCCGGGACGCAAAATCACTGCTGACTCCCGACTCAAATCCAGCACGGTCGATTCAACACCTTCCCGACAAGGTCCCCCATTGAGGATTATGGGAATTCTTCCTTCAAGATCTCGTAGCACATGCTCGGCTGTGGTTGGGCTGGGACGGCCCGAAAGATTAGCACTGGGAGCCGCGATTGGCAAGCCAGAAGCTTCCAACAGAGCCAATGCAACCGGATGATCCGGCATACGAACCGCAACCGTATTTAGCCCCCCAGTAATCTCTAAAGGGATTTGGTCAGCTTTCGGTAAAACCAGGGTTAACGGTCCGGGCCAAAATCTACGCATCAATTCAATGGCAATCTCAGGCACAAAACGCGCAACCTTAGATACCATTTCAATGGAAGATACGTGAACAATGAGAGGGTTATCTGAAGGTCGCCCTTTGGCTTGATAAATTGACTGAATTGCTGTGGCATCGAGGGCTGAACCCCCAAGTCCATAAACCGTTTCTGTAGGAAAAGCGACCAACTGCCCTTGCAGTAACAGCAGAGCAGCATCTTGAATTTCCTTCTCACATGGGCCTTGAGTGCAGTCTATCATTTTGGTTTTCATGATTCTCATTCACTTCCCTTTGGCTCGAAACCGCTGTTACCAACATTTTCGGCCCATACACCAAACCTGTTTTAACTCTAAGCGATCATCAAGCACCACAAAATCGGCATCTCGGCCTGGGGTGATGCTTCCTTTATAATGGTCAATGCCCATTGCTTGTGCCGGTGTTAATGACGCCATTTTCACGGCTGCTTGCAAGGCCACACCACCTAATTTAACGGCATTCCGCACCGCTTGATCCATGGTCAATTGACTGCCTGCCAAAGTACCATCTTCCAAATAGAATGCTTGTTCTTTCGCAGTTACACGTTGATCTCCCATGTAGAAGAATTCTTCTGTACTTCCTGTTCCCTTTAAAGCGTCGGTGATGAGGATAACCCCTTCTGCCCCTTTTGCCTTCATTGCTAATTTCATCATCGCCGGGTGTACATGGACTCCGTCACAGATTAGTTGAGTTCGCAATTCTTTACTGACCAATGCTGCTGCCGATAACCCAGGGGCTCTACGATCTAAACCGGTCATAGCATTATATAAGTGACTCACTTGGCTCATTCCCCATTGAATGGATTGAATCCCTAAATCATATTCTGCCGCTGAATGCCCTGCCGAGAAGCGGATTCCTTTGGTAATTCCCAAGCGAACCATTTCTTCGCTCCCTTGAATCTCAGGTGCTAATGTCATAAGTTTTACCGCTGGCGAATTGAAAAACGCCTCATATTCTTCAGGATGAGGAACTCTAATAAAATCAGCAGTTTGTGCTCCGCGACGGCTTTCAGAAAGATAAGGGCCTTCAAGATGAACCCCTAAAACTCTCTTTTTCATATCCGGCTCATCCATCGCTCGTTCCACCGCTTCGATCGCCTTGTTTAAAACTCCACGATTATGGGTCACCGTCGTCGGATAAATTGCCGTTGTCCCATGCTGCAAATGAAAATTTGCCAGTTGACGCACTGCTTCAACCGTGCCATCCATGACATCGGCTCCGCCGCCGCCGTGGACATGCACGTCAATGAAGCCAGGCAGTAACCAACTGTCGGCCAAATGTACTTTATCATATTCCGCCGGAATTTCATTCTCGGATACGAATCCTGAAATTCTACCCTCTTTCACTAACAAAGCAGAACCGGAAATCACCTGATCCGGGGTCATTATTCTGCCGCGATAAAAAGCAACAGTGCCCATTGTTATTCCCACTTTCTTTTAAGCCTATTCATCTGTACTTCGTTTTTCCTGCGTCATAATCCTGCTTTCAGGAGGAGACCAGATCAATACACGGGTAATTCCAAGTAAATCCTTCACACTCTTCAATATTACCCAATTCAATTGCTGTGCAATCTGCATAACCGCTTCGGATTGGTCATCTCCAACTTCAACAGCCAAGAACCCGTTTTTGTTGAGACGTGTTCGCCCTTCTTCTAAAAGCCGGCGATAAAAAACGAGTCCATCTCTTCCTCCATCGAGCGCGGAGTGAGGCTCCTTTTGTACGTCTTTCGCCAACTCAGGAATATCGTATGTGGGAATATAGGGCGGATTACTGACGATTGCATCGTAGTGCTCCAAGGGTAAAGGTGCTAAAAGATCTCCTCGGTACAGTGAAATCCTTGGCTCCAGTTGATGCAAGATTGCATTTTCTTGGGTTTGCTGCAAGGGCTCCTCTGCTATATCACTGCCATGAATCTTCAGATGAGGAAGCAGACTGGCTAAGGTAATACAAACCGCGCCGGATCCAACACCTACTTCTGCTATGATCAGGTCCTCCCCGTCAGAATCAAGAGGATACAACAGGGTATGTACCGCTTCAACCAGGGTTTCTGTCTCCGGTCGGGGGATTAACACGCCCGGACGCACTAAAAAACGCAAGCCGTAGAACTCTTGTTCACCCAACAGATATTGTAAGGGCTGATTCTGCGCACGTTGCATCAGCAAAGACTCATAGTATGCTAAGGATTCGTCGCTTATTTCCCAAATATCATCCAAATGCGTAAAAAAAGAGGCCCTGGAGAGCCCCAGCGCCTTTCGCAGCAATAATTCGGCATCGCGTAAAGCGGTTTGCTCAAAGCTACGCTCTTTTAAATAATCAGCACCCTGTTGACGTAGTTGACGCAGTGTGCTGCTTGAGTTTGAACTCATTGTCCTTCTCCATTGAGTTTTGCTGCTCGATCGGCAACAATAAGTGCATCGATCATGGCTTCAATATCTCCGTTGAGAAATGCTTCTAATTGATACACCGTCATATTAATGCGGTGATCTGTGATGCGTCCTTGTGGAAAGTTATAAGTGCGAATTCGCTCCGAGCGATCTCCGGTCCCTACTTGGCTCTTTCGGTCAGCTCCCACCAAGGCCGCTTGCTTTCGTTGTTCCATTTCCAACAACCGAGCTCGTAGCACGCGCATGGCTTTGTCTTTGTTTTTTAGTTGTGACCGTTCATCTTGACAAATCACAACCAAGCCGGTTGGCAAATGAGTTAGGCGAACAGCAGTTTCAACTTTATTGACATTCTGACCACCAGCTCCACCGGAACAGAAGATATCGGTTTTAATATCATTGGGGTTGACATCGATCTCTACTTCTTCTGCTTCCGGCAACACAGCTACCGTGGCAGTAGAGGTGTGAATACGTCCAGAGGCCTCGGTTTCGGGAACTCGCTGAACTCTGTGAACTCCACTTTCAAATTTCAAACGGCTATAGGCTCCTTGACCTTGAATTGCGAAAATAACTTCTTTCAAGCCACCCAGATCTGTTTCGTTGAGATCCATCAGCTCAATCTTCCATCCTTTACGCTCGGCATAAAGGGTATACATTCGATACAAATCACTGGCAAAAAGGGCCGCTTCGCCACCGCCGGCTCCACCGCGAATTTCAACGATGACGTTTTTATCGTCGTTAGGATCCTTGGGCAATAAGAGAATTTTCAACTCTTCGGAAAGCTCTTCTTTGCGGGCACGCAAAGTGGCCACTTCTTCTTTGAGTAATTCGGCAAACTCATCGTCATTGGCATCGTCAGAATTCAGCGTTTCTAAACTGTCCTCAATCTCCTGACTCACCTTCTGGTATTCTTCATAAGCGGCAACCGTATCACGTAACGAAGATAACTCTTTGGCATAGGCCTGATATTCCTTTTGATGATTGAAAATATCGGGATCAGCCATTAGCTGAGTCAGTTCGTGATAACGATCGGCTAAAGACTGCAATTTATCATACATGCTTTTGGACCTCCTCCTGTGGCAAGACCGCCTCTAACGCTCTAATCGCCACCTCTAATTGTAAATCATCGGGTTCTCGGGTCGTCAATTTCTGCATCCAAAGACCGGGACGAATCAAAAAATCCATGACAGGATTATCTCCGGCTATTTTTCCCATGTAACGTAAGATTTCGTAGGAAAAGCCCGCCACCAATGGCATTAACAGCAACCGGTAAGTCACGCGCAGCCAAAGGTTCGGCCACCCGAAAAGGGAAAAGAACAACGAAGACACCACCATTACGATAAACAAGAAACTCGTCCCACAACGAGGGTGCAACGTGCTGAATTGACGTGCATTTTCCACTGTTAGGGGAAGCTTTGCTTCATAGCAATAAATGGTTTTATGTTCTGCACCGTGATACTCAAAAACTCGGCGGATGTCTTTCATACGTGAAACCGCGGTTAAATACGTTAAGAAAAAGAGAATCCGGACCGACCCTTCCAGCAAATTCCGAAGAAATGGATGGGTAATCTGTTGTAGCGGTAAAAAGCGTAAAATCACCGTGGGCAGAATCATAAACAAACCCACACCTAATACCAATGATAGGGCCACCGCCAAAAGCATTTGCCACTCACTCAAAGACTCTTCGTCATCGTCAGCACCATAGAGCTCAGCAGAATAGCTGAGAATCTTTATGCCCCCAATCATGGAATCAAGAAAGGCAACTACGCCTCGTAAAACGGGTAAGCCTAAAAGTGGATACTTTTTAGTCAATGGAATACTGTGACGCAACTCGGTCACCAGTTCTCCATTGCTCCGCCGGCAAACGACTGCTGATTTACCGTCGGGACCTTTCATCATGACGCCTTCAATGACCGCTTGACCACCGTACGCCGTGTATTGTTTTTTTTGTTTTTCTGTCATCGTCAGGCTCCTATCTCTCTATGTTCCGCTTGTTTCGGTACATAGCGAAACAAGCAGTATTGGAGAAACCCAACCACTGCTTGTTTTCATAGCTACGCTTTGGTTTCGTCTTTGATGCCCCAACGCTTCATGAAACGGTCAACACGACCGCCGGTATCTACCAGCTTTTGTTTTCCGGTAAAGAAAGGATGGCATTTGGAACAAAGTTCCACGTGAACTTCCTTCTTAGTGGAAAAGGCCTTGAACCGTTCACCGCAGGCGCAAATAACATCTGCTTCGAATAATTTAGGATGGATTTTGTCTTTCACTTGTACTTCACCTCGAATTCTGTACGTTGTTAGAATGGAACAATTATAACATACTCTTCTTAGTGAATCAAGTAGAATCTATAGTGCATTAGGTCAGTTTTGGAGAAAATTCTTACTACGCGAGAAAGAACCCACCAAAACATCGGTTTCCTTTTGTAAAATCTCAATCAATTTCAACATTCCCAGTGCTTTTCCGTCGCGAGCGTTTGATACTGCCATGGTTTCCCAATAGAGAATCGGATCAATATTCAGGTTTCGAAGCTGAACCATCCGAACTCCGTACTCCTTAATTATCTTTATTAGTGATTCCACTTCGCGCTCTCGATCGGTGATTCCCGGGAACGCTAACAAATTGAACGAAAGCTGGACTGCATTCTCTTGGCATGCTCGCATCGACTCTAAGACATGGGAAAACTGATACGCAACCGGGCGATAATAGGCATGATACAACTCCGGTCTTGTAGAATTCAAGGAAACCCGAATCGCATCGAGACCGTTTTGTGCCAGGCTACGGATTGCCTCGGTATTGCCGGGGTTCGAATTCATGTTAATGGTTCCCTTCAGGGTTCGCTCCCGTATTTTTTGTATCGCCGGCACAAGCGTTCTCCATTGTAGGGACGGTTCTCCTTCGCATCCTTGGCCAAAAGAGATCATCGCGTCTTCTGCATGTTGCAGGTGCGCACTGCCAATGCTCACGATCTCATCCACCGTAGGAACAAAGGCCAACCGGGTTTGAGGGGATGGACAGCACTCCGACTCTTGCAGGGAGATGCACCCCAAACAGCGAGCATTACAAATTGGGGAAACCGGAATCCCAGCTTCCCAACGTCGGTAAAACATGTTCTGAGCCGTAAAGCACTTATACTCCAAGGCGCAATGTGCCAATTGTTCAATAATTCTGTTATGAGGGAATTCCGCCATCCGTTGCACGATCAAGCTTTCTAAATCGGCTGTATTGAAATGCTTAGGGTCCCAGCGATCCCGTAAATCATCGGTAGGATGTGCTGCTACCCAAACTTCGTCCTCATGCCAAGCTACGGCTGCATATCCATAAAGGGGAAGTTCAGGTGCTTTTTCTTGTGTTTCAAACGCCGGTATCGCTAGTCTTGTATATCCCTGAGGAAGGGTGGCGGCAACCGCAGTCGCCCCTTCAACTTCAATGATTTCACCCTGGGGATCCAACCCCAAAGGACTACGTCCGGGCAACGAGATCAATCCTGCACCGGAAGGGAGTGGCATCCAATCAGCTTTGTCGGGTAATATAAGTTCATCCCCCTGTTGAAATAAGGCGCGCAATTGGGGGTCATCGCTCATCGTGCCGGCAGCATCGGCGATTAGCAACCGGTACGGCAGTGAATCAGGAACTTTTTTGCGACGCAAATTTTGGAATCTCATCTTAAAAATCCCAGTGTTTCTGTGCCATGTGATGGGTGGCCTCAATCCACCGCACCGTTCCGGTCTTCCCTCGCATCACCACAGAATGAGTTTGAGCGACACCGTTGCCGTAATAACGAACGCCTCTCAGAAAATCGCCATCGGAAATTCCGGTGGAAGCAAAGAAGATATCCTCTCCTTTGACCAAATCATTTAAGTAGAGAACCTTTCCTAGTTCGCAACCCATTTCCACGACCCGTGCTGCTTCTTGATCATTCATCGGTACCAAGCGTCCCTGTAACTCGCCACCCATACATTTTAAGGCAGCTGCAGCGATCACCCCTTCTGGGGCACCTCCGGTTCCAATCATAATATCAATACCGCTCTCCGGGGTTGCAGTGGCCACAGCTGCGGACACATCGCCATCGGTAATCAAGCGGATCCGAGCACCGGCTTCCCTGGCTTGACGGATGATTTGGCTATGCCGCTCACGATCCAAACAAATCATGGTTACTTCTTGAACAGACTTCCCCTTGGCCTTGGCAACCGCTTCAAGATTCTTGCGAACCGGCCAGGTGATGTCAATGTGCCCAGCGGCTTCCGGACCAACCGCAATTTTCTCCATGTACATATCCGGGGCATGCAATAAGCATCCGGCAGGAGCTGCTGCTAAAACAGCAATCGCACCGGGTAAGCCTTTGGCAACCAAGTTCGTTCCCTCCAAAGGATCAACAGCAATATCTACCTGGGGGCCATTGCCATTGCCCACTTTTTCGCCAATGTAGAGCATGGGGGCTTCATCGAGTTCCCCTTCGCCAATCACGACAGTGCCTTCAATATTGAGGCTGTCAAACAAGCGACGCATGGCTTCCACGGCTAAACCGTCAGCCCCATTTTTATCCCCTCGACCCAAGAGTCTTCCGCAGGCAATTGCTGCCGCTTCTGTGACCCGCACAAATTCTAAAGCAAGTTCTCTGTTCATACTATGATCTCCTTATCTCTTTTCATCTTGTATTTGTTGCCAATCTTGTAAAAACTTTTCTAATCCACTTGTTGTTAGTGGATGCTGCATCATCTGCTGCATGGTTTTCCAGGGAATCGTGGCGATATGAGCCCCAGCTTTGGCAGATTCCACAACATGAAACGGATTGCGAATGCTGGCGGCAATAATCTGCGTCTCTAATCCATGCAACGCAAAAATTTCGGCTAAATCACGAACTACGGCTAAGCCATCTACCCCAATATCTTCTAATCTTCCAACAAAGGGGCTTACATAGGCTGCTCCGGCGCGTGCTGCCAGAAGACCTTGAGATGTTGTGAATACCAAGGTAACATTGACGTGAATATGGTGTTCTGCCAAAATCCGAGTGGCTCTCAGCCCATCTTCCGTCATGGGGATCTTGACAACCACATTGGGATGGAGCGCAGCCAACTCCTTCGCTTCCTTCACCATTTCTTGCCACGTCAACCCAATTACTTCTGCACTGACAGGGCCTGAACAGATCTCGCAAATTTGCCGAATCGCTTGGTGGAAGTCCTTATGTCCTGCTTTTGCAACCAGGCTGGGGTTTGTTGTAACACCGACGGCAATACCGCAATCGACTGCCTGTTGAATTTCCTTGAAATCCGCGGTATCAATGAAGAGTTTCAACGAAGTTCCTCCTCTCTCTGGCCTTTATATCCGTATTCTTTCCCTACCCTTTCGCTTTTTCATTCGTGCTTTCCTTCTCATTTTATAGGATTTACTCCAAAAGAAAGGGCTCTCGTTAAAACGAGAACCCTTGCAATATTACCTTATTCCGTTAAGGAGACCGGAATCACCAAGCTACCTGCTTTGTGACTTGTAATTTTAACAGTCACCGTCTCTCCCGCTTGCGCATGAATCAGCCACTGTACTTGTTTGCTGAAAACAGGATCCTTGCCACCGCGGAAGTTACCACTTTCAAACTTTCCACTGCGTCCGGCACGGCCGGCTAAGTGCCCGACTTTGCGTTTGGCAGGTACTCCATCGACAACGGTCGCTTGTATCTCGGCTGTGATTTCTTTGATCGTCTTCATATTCAACGCCTCTTGGGTGAGATGCGTGGGTAAATATCCTGCATTGCTCAGTTTCACGCTGACCCTCCAGGTCTGCTGATCGACCTTCTCCGCCTTGACTTCGTCTGCCACTACTCTTGGCAAGGTTTTTGCATGTCGAAGCATAAACCGAGTTGTCTTTTCACATTCCTGTTGTAAAAAAGCAGGTGGGCAGTTCTGCACAACAGTCTTGGTTAAAAAGCCCCCAATCTCGACTTCACCCAGCTGGGGATGTTGGAACAGTGTCCAATTTACAAAACCTTTGCCCTCTAATGCGCTGTCATTCCATGCCATGATTTTAGCATTATCTTCTTCCAGGACTTTATCGGTCTTATCTTTGCGTGGCCAAATATCCTTAATGCCCGAGCGATTTGCCAGATCCCATAGCTCAATGGTGTACGCCGGAATGCCTAAATGACCATAGAGCCAATCATCAAAGGCACCGCTGGAAAAGCTATTGGGATCCGAGAAAAACTCATCGTAGATGTTGATGCAAGGATACCCGGTCTCTTCGGTTGCCATTTCGCCAATTGCTTTGAAAATTGCAACATCTAACTTGGGGGCTTGCTTTTCAGGTTTGATTCCCGGTGGACGCAAAATCACACCGCCGGTTGTATGTAAGGTCGAAGCGCTACCAATATTGGGATGCGCCAATACGAAATCTGCCACGGCACGGGTTTCCGGTTCTGAAAGAGGATACACCCCGGCACCGGCTTGCTTGGATTCAACACCCCATTGGCAGGGATAATTTCGGTTTAAATCGAGACCCCATTTGGCAGGTGCCGGCTCCGGCTCTCCGCCCTGCCACTCATGAAGGATTCCTTCCTGGAAGACCCGGTAGAAGGTGCCTTCTTCTTCATCGGGTCGGCGTTTGATCATCAGCCTGGCATCTTGAGGGCTGACTTTCCATTCCCCATGGGCATTTTTGACACGCATCAAGAGGATATGGCCATCGCCATTGAGATCTTGAGGGATCAACCCCGGTTGCAGCTCCGGCTCCGGATACATACGAGGAGCAGAACGCAGCATGTCGGGCGTCGTCAAATACACCTCAGAACCATCGGGTGAGACTCGCGGTAAAATATAGAAGGTATAGCGTTTCAGTAAACTTGCCACTTCCGGATTTTCCGATTCACTGAGCAGATGGTCGATTGTGTGTAGCGCGACCATGGAACCGGTCACTTCTCCGGCATGGTGATTACCATCGATATAATACGCCGGTTTACTTTCAGCAGGTCCGGTGGATTCATCGGTAATTTGCATCAACCATTGGTGTCTTCCTTCAGGGCTGACCCCAATCGAGATCAGTTTTGAGAGCTTGGGGTGTTTTTCTGCCAAACCCTTTAAGGCTTGGGTCAGTTCTTCATACGTATAATAATGATCATAAGTGCAAGTAAGCATAGAGAACCTCCTTATCAAATTTAATATTTATACTTCTACACGAATATTTATTCTTCCTGCTCGCGAAAAAGTTTATTTTTGCAAACGCCATTCATGGCGAAGAACTCCGGCAGTCGGACAAGAAATTTGAACCTGACAGGAATCTCCCTCTTGGCCTTGAATAAGCCAAATCACTTTCTTGCTACAATCGGCATCGACTCTTCCCCGGTAACCACCATCCATAAATCGACCGGAGCGCCCGGCTCTTCCGGCAAGATGACCCAGCTTTCTTATGGCCGGCAGATGATCTGCCACTTCGGCTCCTTTCAATTCAGCAATGACTTCCTTTGCTGTTTTCAATTGAAGCGCTTCTTGGGTCAGATGTGTTGGCAGATACCCGATATTCCCAACTTTAATCTCCACACGCCAAGTGTTTGCATCGATTGCGCTACATGAAAACGATTCCAACCATAGTTTCGGTAAGGTTTTGGCATTGCGGATTAAAAAATTGCAAACCTTGGAACATTCTGCCGCCAGAAATTCCGGAGGACAATTCTGTAAAAAAGTTTTGGTCAAAAAGCCACCAATTTCTACTTCTCCTAATTGCGGATGCTGAAATGCTTTCCAATTCACAAAAGCTTTCCCCTGTAACATCCGGTCATTCCATTGCATGATTTTTAAATTGTCTTGTAATAATTCGATTTCGCTTTTTTCTTTGCGAGGATAAATATCGGTAATTCCCGAGCGGTTCGCCAAATCCCAAAGTTCAATCGTATGAGCTGGAATCCCACGATTACAATAAAGCCAATCATCAAAAGCTCCGCTCAAAACCAATGCCGGATCCGCAAAAAACTCGTTGAAGACATTGATGCTGAAATATCCGGTTTCTTCTGCTGCCATGCTACCGATGGCTTTAAAAATCTCAATATCGAGCTTGGGAGCCTGTTTTTCGGGTTTTATTCCAGGCAAGCGTAACAACGCTCCCCCGGTTGTATGCAAGGTTGAAACATAGCCAATATTCGGATGCGATATAATAAACTCTGCAACGGCTTTGGTTTCCGGTTCGGAAAGCGGATAAACCCCAGCACCGGCTTGTTTGGCTTCCACGTCCCAACTGCAAGGGAAATTACGATTTAGATCCATCCCCCAAAGCGAAGGGGCCGGTTGCGGATCTCCTTGTAGAGTTTCTGGTTGTTCTAAACGGCCCTCTTGATAAACGCGATAAAACTCGCCATCCCATTCGTCCGGGCGACGTCTTTCCATAAGCCTTGAATCTAAAGCACTGACTTTCCAATCCCCGTAAGGACTTTTGACTCGCATCAGTACAATCTGTCCGTCCCCATCCATGTCTTCAGCAACCAAGCCGGGCTGTTGCTCCGGTTCCGGGTAGGCACGGGGTACAGACCTCAGACCGGCAGGGGTCGTTAAATAGACTTCTGCCCCGTCGGGAGAGACTCTGGGAATGATATAAAAAGTAACTTCCTTCAACAAACGAGCGATGGCGGCTTCTGTGCTTCTTTTGAGCAGGGCTTCGGCCGTGTACAGTGCTACCATAGAACCCGTCACTTCTCCGGCATGAAAATTACCATCGATATAATACGCCGGCTTCTCTTCCGGTACACCAGTGGAATAATCGGTAATCGTCAACAACCAAAGCAACCGTCCTTCCGGACTGATTCCCACATTACTCAAGCGCGCGAATTGAGGGTAACTCGCTGCCATCTGTTTTAAGGCATTGGTAAGTTCGTCAAAAGTATAATAATGATCATAGACGAGGGGTTGCAAACAAATCGCCTCCTTAATTTGAAGTTCTTGTTCTTTGTTCCCTACCCAGTTGCTTGCCTCCTGCAACTCCCGGCTTTTTCTCTTGTTTTTGATTGCTTTTTCACGAGCGGTTTGTTATAGTGGAGGCAGAAAAACAAGAAGAGGTGGATACTGTGAATCTTCGTCAAAAAGCAGAACAATTGACCTTGGATTTAGTCCGGCATGGCAGCGTGGTAGGGAGCCCCGGTGAAGCTAAAATTGCTCACTATATTTATGATCTCTTAGCAAAGCTGCCCTATTTCCAGCAACATCCGAATCAGCTGATGCTGCAGCCAACCGAACAAGATGATCATCTGCGTTACAACGTGATTGCATTGGTCAAAGGGGAACAAAGGGAATCCAAAGAAGCACTCCTACTACTGGGGCATATGGATACTGTTGGTGTCGATGATTATCATCAGCTCAAAACTCAAGCTTTCTCTCCGGATTCATTGAAAGAGCAATTGAAAAGCATGAGTTTCCCCGAGAGCATCGCCAAAGAAGTGCATTCAGAGAATTGGCTCTTTGGGCGTGGCATCCTCGATATGAAGAGCGGGGTTGCTGCACATCTTTTAGCCATTGAAGCTGCAGCCGAAAAGCCAAAAGACTTCACTGGAAACCTCTTCTTCTTAGCAGAGTGCGATGAAGAAGACAATTCCCGCGGGGTTCTCACCGCCTTGCCCCAAATCGAAAAACTCTGCAAGGAACACGGCCTGCATTTAGAAGGGGCTATTAACGCCGATTATACGGCACCGCGCTACCCCGGTGATGACAATCGTTATCTGTATTATGGGACCGTTGGCAAACAACTGCCTGCTTTTTATATTGTTGGTAAAGAAACCCATGTGGGCGACCCGTTCGGAGGATTGGACCCCAACTATTTGGCAGCTGCCATTCTTGAAGAGCTTAGTTACAATCCGGAGTACTGCGACATCGCCTTAGGTGAAGTCGCAACTCCACCGATAAGTTTGAAACTTCACGACTTCAAACGCTTTTATACCGTTCAAACCAATGTCAGCACCTTAGTCTACTTCAATTTGGCCGTTCATCATTGGAGCCCCGATCTCATTTTGCAAAAGATGGCACAAGCCGCCGACAAAGCTTGTCAATATGCGCTAAACCGACTGCAAGAGCGTTATGACCTCTACTGCAAACTCAGCAATCTCCCCAAACAAGCACTCCCTTGGCAAATCCGAGTTTTAACTTACAAAGAAATGATCGTCAAGGCCAAAGCTACGCACGGAATCGCTTTTGAGGAAGCACTACAAGAAAAAGCCGAAGCATTATTGAAAGAAGAGTTGGATTTACGCGAATACAACACTGCCATGGTGGAGTTTGTTTGGCAATATCAACCCGATAAACGTCCAGCGGTCGTTCTCTTTTTTGGCAGCATGTATTATCCGAGAATTCAGTTGGACCGTGAGAACGCCAAAGATGCCCGCTTGATCAAAGCTGTGGAAAACGCAGTTCAAGCCAATGAGACCCTATTGAAGCCCTATGACTTGAGTACTCGCTTCTTCTTCCCCTACATTGCTGACTCCAGCTTTTTAAGTTTAAGTGATGACGCTGCTGCGTTGTCGACCTACACCGAAAATTATCCGGCGCATCTCAAACGGCAGAGAACCGATTTTGATCTCATCGGTCGTATCTCCATGCCGGTGGTCAATATTGGCTCCTACGGCAAAGATGCTCATCAATTTTTAGAGCGGATCGATGCCGATTACACCTTAGGTGTGGTGCCGGTCTTAATCTGGGACACCATTCAACATTTTTTTAAGAAATAACGCATCGTATAAAAAAACAAAAAAGCCAACGAACCCTATTGCCGGGGAAACGTTGGCTTTCTTATTTTATGGAGCTACTTGAATTTCATATTCGCCTTTGATCATGAGATACGATACATCGGTAAAACTTAAGCCACGTCCATCGCTACGCGGGATCAGCAAATGATGATTGGTTGCAACTTCAGTACCCGTTGTTATGTCAACCCCGGCAGTTAGATCTGCCAGTCCTCCTTGAGCAGAAGCAATGGCATATGCTTTCCCGGCACGTAAAATCATCTCGCACCCGGCTTCCGCTAAAACCTTATCCCCTTTTTGCAAGTTAATCACTTGCCAGGTGGGGGACGGTTCTATGGTTGGTTCTGGGGACGGTTCTGTAGGGGGCGGCTCCGTTGGCTCCGTCGGCGGAACCGGATCGGTGGGGGTGCTCGGTTCCGTTGGAGTTCCGGGAGGTGTCGTCGATTGAACTGCTTCTTGGATCCATTGTTTAACCTCGAGCTTGAGCGAATCCAGTCGCAATTCCAAATAGCTGAGTGAAATCAGGGGATCTTGCGGGGTGGTCGCCTGCACTTGATAAAACAGCATACCGGCGCCTAACAAGCCAACGAGCCAAAACCATTTCTTGGGCATCGAATCATCCTCTCTATTCTTTTTCCAACCATTGGCCCGTAGCCAAACAACGCAAATATCCTTGGACAAACCCTTCAATTTCACCATTGAGCGCTGCCTGTGTGTTTCCCATTTCAACACCGGTACGGTGATCTTTGATGAGGTTGTAGGGGTGTAAAACATAGGAGCGAATCTGACTCCCCCAGGCAATATCGGATTTTCCACCTCTGACCTGACTGGCTTCCGCTTCGCGTGCCAGTCGTTCGCGCTCATATAACTTCGCCTTCAAGATGCGCATCGCCATTTGACGGTTCGCATGCTGTGAGCGTTCATTCTGGCAGGTCACCACCAACCCCGTGGGGATATGGGTCAAGCGAATCGCCGTTTCAACTTTATTAACATTCTGCCCACCGGCTCCCCCGGCGCGGTAGACATCGATCTTCACATCGTCTGCTTTAATCGTGACATCAATGGCATCATCGAGTTCCGGCAAAACTTCAACCGCAGCAAAAGAGGTATGGCGACGGCCGGAGGTATCGAAGGGCGAAATACGCACCAACCGATGCACACCGCTTTCGGATTTTAAATAGCCATAGGCTTTTTCACCACGAACGAAGAAGGTCACACTCTTGATCCCAGCTTCGTCGCCTCCCTGGTAATCCGCTGTCTCCACTTTGTAGCCTTTGATTTCCGCATAACGCAGATACATGCGTAACAACATTTCAGCCCAATCTTGTGATTCGGTTCCACCGGCACCGGGATGAATGGTCATAATCGCATCATTGTTGTCATAGGGCTCAGAGAGTAAGGTCGACAACTCCAATGAATCGAATGCGGACATCAGAGTACGAAGATTTAGATTTAATTCTTTCATCCATTCCGGGTCTTCGTGTTCTTCCAGCAGTTGAATTAATTCTTGCGCTTCCTGATAGTGCTCTAGAAGCTCTTCAAAGGCATCGAGCTGGTTTTTGAGACCATTGCTCTCAGCTATCATTTGTTGAGCTTGTTCCGGTTCGTCCCAAAATCCATCTTTTTGAATTTCTTGCTGTAGTTCTAGATAGTGCTTCTTCTTTTGATCGTAGTCAAAGAGACCTCCTCAGCTCGTCGAAACGAGCCGGCAATGTGGTCAGTTCTCGCTTGATTTCATCTAACATCCCGATTCACACCTTTCCCTTTTGTAAGGTTGCTCATTTTCCGCAACAATGTTTATATTTTTTTCCGCTTCCACAAGGGCAAGGATCGTTTCGTCCTACTTTGGTAGTACTTTTCTTGATCGGTGTTCGTTTGCTGTCGGAAGACATTTGTGCCGGATCGATCGGTTTTGCAACCTGTTCCCGCTGAATGGGTTCTTGACGCACTCGAATTTGTACCTGGAACATTTGTCGTACGACATCGTGTTGAATGTTGTGAATCATCTCATCAAACATCTCAAAGCCTTCCACTTGGTAGGCTTGCAGAGGATCTTGTTGAGCATAAGCCCGTAAGCCAATGCCGGTTCGCAACTCCGTCATATCTTCCAAATGCTTCATCCACTTGGTGTCAACGGTGCGTAGCATAATCATCTGTTCTAATTGACGCATGATCTCGGAGCCAAACTCCTGTTCTCGAAGTTCGTATTCTTTGCTCGCCAATTCCTCTAATTGATGGAGCATCTCTGCTCGGTCATTCTTCTGCAAATGAAGATTCACCGAGGCCTCAACACCGGCAGGTAAAACTTCCATGAGAGACCGCAAAGCAGAGGCTCGATCCCAATCCTCGGGTTTGCTATGCTCGTTGCAGAAGAGATCCACTTTTTCTTTGAGTACACTCTGCACCATGCCCATGATTACAGACTTCAAATCTTCTCCCGAGAGCACCTGTTGGCGTTGACCATAGATGATTTCGCGTTGCTTATTCATCACATCATCATATTGTAAGACGTGTTTACGAATATCAAAGTTCCGTGCTTCCACTTTGCGTTGAGCATTTTCAATCGCTCTGCTCAACAGCGGATGTTCAATGGGAATGTCGTCTTCGACTTTAAAGGTTTCCATGAGAGACGAGACGCGATCTCCACCAAACAGGCGCATTAGGTCGTCTTCTAAAGAGATGTAAAATTGGCTGGATCCAGGGTCACCCTGACGCCCGGAACGCCCCCGCAACTGGTTGTCGATTCGGCGTGATTCATGACGTTCCGTACCAATGATATGTAAACCACCTAACTCAACTACGCCTTCCCCCAACAAGATATCGGTTCCGCGGCCGGCCATGTTGGTGGCGATGGTGACGGTACCTTTTTGCCCGGCTTCAGCAACAATTTCAGCTTCCTTTTCGTGGAACTTGGCATTCAAGACCTGGTGAGGGATTCCTCTTCTACCCAATAGTTTTGATAAATACTCCGATTTCTCAATCGAAATCGTACCTACCAAAACCGGTTGCCCTTTTTTATTGCGCTCCACCACATCTTCTACCACCGCCTGGAACTTGTTCAATTCGGTTTTGTAGACCAAATCTGCAAGGTCTTCGCGGATCATGGGTTTGTTGGTGGGTATCACGACCACATCTACTTTGTAAATGGCGCGGAATTCGCCCTCTTCGGTCTCGGCAGTACCGGTCATACCGGCTAATTTTTTGTACATCCGGAAGAAATTTTGAATCGTGATGGTTGCTAAGGTTTGATTTTCACGCTCAACCGTAACTCCCTCTTTGGCTTCAATGGCCTGATGCAACCCGTCACTGAAACGACGACCAAACATTAATCGGCCGGTAAATTCGTCTACAATGATCACTTGATCCTCTTTAACCACATAATTGACATCGCGAATCATCAAAGCCATGGCTTTAATCGCATTGACCAAGAAGTGATACAATTCGCTGTTCTCCGGAGACATTAGGTTATCGATCCCCAAAACCCGCTCCACTTTGCTGACACAGCTTTCGGTAGTAGAAATGGTTCGGGCTTTTTCGTCAACGGTAAAATCTTCTTCCACTTGTAAGCCGCGTACGATTTGAGCGAATTTACCATACAAATCAGTCGATTTATCGCCTTGTCCACTGATGATCAACGGTGTTCGGGCTTCATCAATCAAAATACTGTCAACTTCATCGACAATGGCATAATTCAAAGGCCGTTGCACCATATTTTGTTTATAGACTACCATGTTATCACGCAAATAATCAAAGCCGAACTCGGAATTGGTGCCATACGTGATATCTGCTCCATAGGCCTTGCGCCGTCCGGCATAATCTAAATCATGGTATAAAACATCGACTTCTAGCCCTAAAAAGCGATGAATCTCGCCCATCCAGGCACAGTCGCGCCGGGCCAAGTATTCATTAACGGTTACTATATGAACCCCTTTACCCGAGAGCGCATTCAAATAGGCAGCAAAAACCGAGGTCAGGGTTTTTCCTTCCCCGGTTTTCATTTCGGCAATTCGTCCTTGATGCAAAACGATCGCCCCTAAAATCTGGGTGTCGAAAGCGCGTTG
Source organism: uncultured Eubacteriales bacterium (assembly GCA_964425745.1). Classification (GTDB taxonomy): domain Bacteria; phylum Bacillota; class JAAYKD01; order JAAYKD01; family JAAYKD01; genus CALCNS01. The sequence goes on from CAYRNW010000017.1 coordinate 43,114, forward strand.
ACCAATGACTCGAATCGCCGCTTCTCGTACCACTGCATAGGCTTCGGGAAGTAGATCATCTAAGCTGGCTCCGTCAGCCAACCGTGCTTTGAACTCCGGAGTCTTGGCCTTTAATCCTTCATCCGGCAAAGCTTTGATATCTGCTTCCAGCGCGTTGATTTTCTTCATGGCCGGTTGCAGCTTATCTAATTCTTTTTGATTGGGATCTCCAAATATTTTCTTGACAAAACCAAACATGCTTACTCTCCTTTGGCACTGCGATGCAGAGCTCTTTGGTATCGAATCTCATCGACCATGGTCCATAATCCACCTAATATCAAAGTATGTCCCCCTAAAACAATCGGGATAGGGGCTTCTTTCGCCGCCTTGGTGAATTCGCGAATGAAGGGGTTTTCAATCACTTCCCAATTTCCCAAATCGGAATTGAAGCGGTCGTGTTCACTGGCATGCAGTTTTTTATGCGCAAAAATCACCCGTGTATCAATAAAGGCAACATCGGAATTCTCACTGACCCAGCGGAAGAAGGCATCGATTCCTGCTTCTTCAATGAAAGCCGCCAGAAATGATTTGACTTTCCCTTCCGCTTCCAACCCCATCGCCTTCATACCGCGCTCTTCCGAAAGGACACGCAGCCGAGCTCGCAAATGCAAATTGAAATGAGCAATCAAGGGCGCTCCCACTCGGCCGCTAATCCATACACTGGGAACCTCTCCTTTGCGAGATAACACATGCCAGGCACGCTCTAAGGTATCGGTGGACCAGTTCATCGCATCCACCTCTTTGCGGGTGCGCGGTCCTAAATTGGGCATCAGTTTCAAGAAGAGAATCTCAGTGGGGGTATCGACATCAAAATGAATTCCGGGTGAATGCGGCATCAGCAAGCGTGTAAAGTGCTTCTGATACCGAATCTGGAACCCTAAAGCGTTATCCATATCGGGGGGATCCATTTCCAAAATAACATTGGCCGGATACCAGCCCACGATATCGGCAGACTGGACGTTGTTCACATACACCACGTTCTCGTTCTCATTGAGAACCTTGGCAATATCGGTAAATTCATCAATACTGATCAACGGCGAGCTGGCGCCGCTAAAGTAGAGAACTCGTTTCATGGGATTTTCTCGAACGACTCGTTGTAAGGCCGTTCCGTAGTGAAAGGGTTTCCACTCGGTCGTATCAATCACCTGGGCTCCCAGGGCAATAGCTTCGGCCGCTAGATCAGAATAATTGGTCGCCAAAATTACCCGATCATAATCTTTATGATGGATCAAGGTTTCTATATTGTCCAAACAGATGGCCTTGCGTACGCCCAACATGCTGAGCTCCACCTTGCTGGTGGGGTTGCCGCCTTCGAAAATGACTGCTGTCACAGGATGGCTCATCTTCATCGCTCCTTCACCTCTGCAGTGCAGAGAAATACTGACCTTTAAATTTCTGCAACCTTTGCTCCAAATCCTGCAAATGGAAATCTTAGCCTAGTAATGCATACCGTAGTCCAATGGCTGAGACAGATTCACGACCTGGACAGATGAGTTGACCCTTCTTTTCTTCCATAAAGACAAAGCCTAAGGAGCGATACAGCTCAATCGCCGGTAAATTGCCGTGCAACACCCAAATTGACAAGGGGCGTTTGGTGCGTTGCAAAGCATAATAAAGCAGTTCTTTACCAAATCCCCGTCGTTGATACCCCGGCTCTACATACATCCAAGTAATTTCCTGGTCGGTAAAAGCAATGAAGCCACGTGGTATTTCCTGATAGAGTAAGACTGCCACTTCTCCCTCGAAGAGTTTTTCGGCTTCAAAGGTTGCCTGCAAATCAGCATAGCCATCGACGTAATGGCAACGGGTCAGCTCTTGCAGGCGAGCAGCATCATGGATTCTCTGCAAATGCGGCCAATCGGCCTCGCGGTAGGGTCGCACTTCAATTCCAAGACCTTTTTCTGCGCGTTGGATTAAATAATGTTTTAACCAATCCATGGCTTGGCTGTAGCCCTCGAACCCTAATCCTTGAAAAGTTTTAACACAAGCTAAGCCTGCATACGATTGATGCCGAAAGACTTCTCGCTGGCGGGTATCGCTCAAATGCACTTCCACTGCCGGTATGTCAATCGCTTGCAGTGCGTCCATAATCGCAATCGAAGTATGCGTATAGGCCGCTGGGTTGATGATAATGCCGTCAAAATTTCCTTGGCCTGCCTGAATCCAGTCCACCAGAACCCCTTCATGATTGGTCTGACCGCATTCCACTTCTACTTCGAGCTCTGTAGCCCTACTTTGAATGAATTGCACCAGATCTTCATAGGTTTTGTTTCCATAGACTCCCGGTTCGCGTTTGCCTAAGAGATTGAGGTTAGGACCATTGAGAATTAAGAATTTCATAATACACCTCCCGGATCTTCAAAACCGCCTCCTCGAAAGAAGTATTGTTTTCTACCTTCACCTGGGCAGAAGTTTCATAAAGAGGAGCACGGCGTGTGTAAAGTTGCTGCAAGTGTTCCAAATTTCCCGATAACGGCCGACCTTCGGAACTGAGTTTTGTAAGATCTCGTTGAATCCATACGACAATTCCGTTTTGTTGCAAGGCATCCCGGTTTTCTTGTTTCAAAATCGAACCGCCCCCCGTAGCAATGACCACTCCTTGGCGCTTTGCCAGACGGGCGATGACCTCGGATTCCAAGTTACGAAACGCTTCCTCACCGTATTGCAGGATTAAATCCCCCGGACTGCAACCTTGTTCTTGAGCTAGGATTTCATCGCTGTCAAAAAAGGGACGTTGTAACTGCTCAGCAATTCTCAACCCCAAACTCGTCTTACCCGCCCCCGGCATACCCACGAGTACTACATTACTGACTTCTGATAGGAGAGCTCTCACGGTTTCTTCGACCTTAACATCTTGAATGGGTCGGTTCATAAAAATCTCAGCCGCCGCTTTTGCCTGTGCAACCAACATCACCAACCCATTGGTATGAGCAATTCCCAAGGCCTTTGCTTGCAAAAGCAGAGGTGTCCAAAGCGGGTTATAGATTACATCTACCACTCCAAGGCATTGCGGGAACTGCGTTAAATCAACAAGCTTCTCACTATTGTTAGGGAACATCCCTACCGGTGTGGTATTGATGATCACTTCTGCATTATGATGCGCACTCAGGTCTGCATAGGTAACTGGGCCATGACGCGACACATGTACAATCTCGCATGCTTTAGCATCTTCTGCAACGGCATGTGCAGTGCGAGAAGTGGCTCCGGTGCCTAAAATCAACACTTTTTTATTCTGTAATTCGATCTCCACACGTTTCAATGCATAAACCAACCCGGCATAATCAGTGTTATCTCCATATATAGCTCCGTTAGGCATTCGAACCAGGGTATTTACCGCTTGTAACCGATTAGCTAATGGGGAGAGCTCTTCGCAATATTGAATAACCCGCTGTTTATACGGAATGGTGACATTCAGTCCTTGAAAATGTCCTTCCCGAAAAAAGTCATCTACGTTTTCAGGAGCAATATCGAAGAGTGTATAGGTGTAATCCGCCAATGCTTGGTGGATTTTTGGCGAATGGCTGTGCCCTAAAGGGTGCCCCAATAACCCAAAAGTCGGCTTTAAAAGTGCACTTTGCGCATCTCTTGAAATTTCGAACATCGCTTCGTACAGACGTCGTATGTTTTCTCCCTGTTCTGGATGTAACGCTGCCAAGCGTTGTAAAATGCTTTCTTCACGGCTACGATCTAACACCAGCATGCCCTGTTTTTGCTTCCATAGGGCAATCTCGGTAACAATTTCCATGCGACGAGTAAACAAATCGACCATTTGGTCATCGATAGCATTGAGCTGGCGACGGTATTCCTGCAAGTCCATGCTTACCGTCCCCCTTCCAGCAACACATCTAAGAGCACCAAAGCCATAGCAGCTTCTACCACTGGTGCGGCTCGTAAAGTGATACAAGGATCATGGCGACCTTGAATCTCTAAAGTAGCTGCTTTCAGCTCCTGTAAATCCACCGTCTCCTGCTCTTTGGCAATAGAAGCAGTGGGTTTGAAAGCCACTCGCAAGAGGATCGGCATACCGCTGCTAATGCCTCCTAAAATCCCGCCATGATGATTGGTCTTGGTTTTTACTTGGTTCTCTTGAAAAACCCAAGGGTCATTATGCTCACTGCCTCGCATTTGAGCTACTTGGAATCCGCTACCGAATTCAACCCCTTTGACCCCGGGAATTGCGAAGAGCGCATAAGAAAGGCGGCTTTCCAAATTCTCGAAAATCGGATTTCCAAATCCCCCGGGAAAACCCACGGCAGCTGCCTCGATAATACCCCCTAAGGAGTCACCATCGGCGGCAATTTGGCTCACAGCATCTAAAATAGGTTGTCGAATTTTTTCCTGTATGAAAGGCAAAGCTGCTTGACTTAACTCCTGTAATTGCTCCTTCGACACCGCGACCGGGTCAAACCCCTCATCTTTTAGAGAACCCACTTGGGCAATATGACTGCCTATAACAATGCCTTTGTCGGCTAAAATCTGCAAAGCAAGAGCGCCGGCAAAACACCAAGGTGCAGTCAAGCGCGCCGAAAAATGACCACCCCCGCGTAAATCATTGAACCCGTCATAACGCAACATGGCGGGATAATCAGCATGCGAAGGACGTGGGGTGTGTTTAAAAGCTTCATAATCTTGTGAACGAACATCATGGTTGGGAAAAAACGCCACTAAGGGTGCACCGGTAGTAACCCCTTGGTAAACCCCGGATTGCAGCAGATACGAATCGGCCTCCACTCGCGCTGAGGTTCCCGAACGCTGCCCGGGAGAGCGGCGTTTCAAAAATGTAGCAATCTCTTCTTGATCTAAACGCACTCCTGCCGGCAAGCCTTCCACGAGAACACCAACCCCTGCACCGTGAGATTCCCCAAAGAGGGAGAAACGCAAGCTATTTCCCATTTGCGACGACATATGAAACCCCTCCTACGCTCTGCCAATCTTTGAAAAAATCCGGATACGATTTGGCTACCGATTCTGCACCTTTAATCTGCACACCAGCTTGGCAAAGAGAACCCGCCACGGCCGCCGCCATGACCAAACGGTGATCTCCCAAACTGTCAACCAGACCACCTGGTAGGCTCTCTTGCCCTACAATCAACAGGCAATCTTCTTTAACGTTGTAATCGGCTTTACCCCCAATGCTTTGGACCAACGCTAAAACCCCTTGAATACGGTTGCTTTCCTTATATTGCAAGCGCTGTAAGCCACTCAAACGGTTTAACCCCGGCGTAAAGGCTGCCAGAACGGCTAAGATTGGCACCAAATCAGGTATTTGTTCACAAGAAAGTTGCAATGGCTTTTTTACACCCTTTCGCACAGTTAGGGTTTGCCCTTGCCAAGTGACCTCAGCACCCCATTGTTCTAAAATAGAAGCGATAGCACGGTCGCCTTGCAGACTTAAAGGGTCTAAGCCTCTAAACTGCATGCCCTGGGGAGAAAATCCGGCTGCCACCAACCAAAAGGCTGCGTTGGACCAGTCACTTTCCACCAAAAAGCTTCCCGGAGAAATATATTGTTGCACCGCAGGAATATAATACCCCTGCTCTGTCTCCTCCACCTCAATGCCAAAGCTGTGCAACACTTGTAGCGTCATTTGAACATAGCCCAAGGATTCAATCGGTGTGGAAGCATGCAAGTAGCTTTCACTTTGAAGTAATGGTAAGGCGAAGAGCAAGCCACTAAAATACTGCGAACTAATATGCCCAGGTAAGACAAAAGAACCCGGCTGCAACTGCCCAGTTAAGTGGAAGGGCAAGGATTCGGGTTGAATCTGGACACTCTGTTGAGTAAGGGCTTGAACTAAATCAGCTATGGGTCTGGCGGGAAGATTGCCCTCTCCGGTCCAGAAAGAGGGAATTCCCAGAGCGCTGACCACAGGTAAAAGCAAGCGTAACGTGGTCCCAGATTCTTTACAATGCAAGTTCACTTCTCTGTTGCGTAGGTTATCCAACTCTGCTTGAGAAATGGGCTTCACCCAAAGCCGGTTCTTGGGCAAATCGTGTATCTCTGCACCCAACGCCTGCAAACAAGCTTTCGTTGCTAACACATCTTGGCCAGAGCCTACCCCATTGATTTCGGTGGGCCGGTCTGCCAAAGCAGCGGCCAATAGGGCTCGGTGGGCTTGCGATTTCGATACCGGTATTTGAAACTCACCATTTAGAAAACCAGGCTCGATGTTGCGAATCATAGCGGTTCGCCTGCCTTATAAATGGCCTCCGTAACGAGGTCGCGGAATTTCTCTAAGGGCAGGGTATGCAACCGGCAGCTTCCCACCGCTTCCGGTAGAACAACGGTAATGTTCTCACCCTGGCGTTTTTTATCTTGCACCATGGCAAGGGTTAAAGCCTCAACAGAAAACTCATAGTGTAGAGGGAATCCGAATTTGCGCAAGAGGCCTTCTACCTTGTTTGCCAATTCAGCCGAACAAACACTTAAACTTGCCGCAATGCGATAAATAACAAATAGTCCATAAGCAACCGCTTGGCCGTGATGCACCGAATACCCACTCACTTGTTCTAAGGCATGGCCAACGGTGTGACCCAAATTGAGCAGCCGCCGGCCATCCTCTTCTCGCTCATCGGCTAAGACAATGGCTGCTTTGATTTGCACACAGCGCTGAATCATTTCTTCCACTGGGAACTTAATATCCTCGGCGACCAAGCGTTCAAAGGCTACTGCATCGCCCAAAAGGAAGGTCTTGATCACTTCTCCCATGCCATCGAGCCAAAGTTCGGGGCTCAAGGTTTGGAATACATTGGGGTCGCAAACCACCAAAGAAGGTTGCCAAAAGCTGCCCACCAAGTTTTTGCCTTGAGGCAAGTTGACCGCTGTCTTTCCTCCCACTGAAGAATCCACCGCCGCTAAAAGCGTTGTAGGCACTTGCACCACCGGTATGCCGCGTTGATATAAAGCAGCTGCCAGCCCCACCAAATCTCCGGTCACACCGCCACCGAGGGCAATCAACACCGACTTACGGTCGGCTTTGAGATCGGCTAATCGTTGCAAAAGGCTCATCAGAGTAGGCATAGTCTTATGCTCTTCACCGGGTTGAAAGCTTAAAACGTCGGTTTGAAAACCGCTTTTCTGTAAATTTTCGTGGACTTCCTGACCGTAAAGGCTCATAACATGGGCGTCGCCAATTAAGAACAAGCGGCGCATGCCAAATAGGCCCTGAATCTCTCGGGGCAATTCGGCCAAAGCTCCTTGGCCAATCAACACAGTATAAGGCTGACTGGTTTCTATACGCTCTCGAATCATCACCATTTCTCCTCTAACAAAGGACTGCGAAGGCTGTTGCGAAGTCGCTGAATGTCTGCCATGAGCTGGCCAAACTGGGAGAAGGTTAGGCTCTGTTCACCGTCGCTTAAGGCTTGCTCTGGCTGCGGATGCACTTCCAAAAGAAGACCATCGGCTCCGGCGGCTACGGCAGCCAGAGACATGGCCGGTACTAAGGAGGCCACCCCGGTACCATGACTTGGGTCCACCACCACCGGTAAACGACAAATCTGTTGCAACAGCGGCACTGCCGAAAGGTCTAAGGTGTTACGAGTCAACGGCTCAAAACTGCGAATCCCCCGCTCACAAAGTATGATTTGCGTATTACCACGGGTCATTAAATACTCAGCGCTGGCTAACAACTCGGTTAGGGTGGCACTGAAACCTCGTTTTAAAATAATGGGCTTGTCTTGGTCCGCAAGTGCTTTCAGCAAGGCATAATTTTGCATATTTCGGGCTCCAACCTGTAAAATATCGACTTCGTCAAAAAAAGATAGCTGCGACGCGTCGGTAATCTCGCTGACTACCGGCAGACCGACCGCTTTTCCGGCTGCTACCAAAAGGTGAAGTCCCTCTTCCTCTAACCCTTGAAAAGCATAGGGCGAGGTACGTGGTTTATACGCCCCACCTCGTAGAGCACAAGCACCCAAGCGAGCGATGGCGCTCGCCGACTGATGAATTTGTTCTTCTGATTCCACTGCACAAGGGCCGGCGACTACGGCAAAATGGCCATTGCCAATCAGGCACGTACCAAAGGAAACCGCTAATCGTTCTCCTTCTTCCCCACAAGCCAAGGGGTAATCTGTGCGAATCTTTGCCCAAGCTTCTTTCATTCTCTTCACCCGTTCTATCGTACTCCATCTTTTGTCTTATCATTTGAGATGTTCCATCCACATAGAAAACAGCCGACAATGAAACCACTGTCGGCTGTTCAATATTCCGAATTTTAGGGTTCATCCTACTTCAAGATTTCGCGGAAACGCTTGGAAATTCCTTTGCTATCTCTGAAATCTTAGTAGCCCAAATCCTCGTCGATGAGAACTACTTCATAATGAGGGATCCCATTAGGTTTACAATCAAACACTGCAGTGACCCGGCATATCCGTCCGGGGCTGTCGCAATCGTAGCATTTGTCCCCTTTTACAGCACAGGGCGTAGCGGTATGCAACCGTTGGGCATTCAGCGGTGCAGCAATATTTTTGGCACGCCAAGTAGCTGCCTCTAAATCAGGAGCGATTTTGTTGCGCCCGACCACTAGATAAACTACTTGCGGTCCGTAAATCGTTGCCGAAACTCGGTTGCCGCTGCCATCAATGTTGATCCACTCCCCGGTTTCAGCCATGCCATTGACACTGCTCAAATAAACTTGGGCTTGTCTGGCAGGCATTAGGGCTGCTCCCGTTTGTTCCCAATGCCAAAGCACACAGTTTTTGGCACGAAGTTTCGTGCTTAAGTCCATTTGTTTTAGGGTCATGGAACCGCCGAAAGCGACTGTCTTCCCTTGAATTTGTTCGGTCAAGTAGGCTGCCGCTTCTTCTTTGGTAGCAAAGAAACTGGTCTTATAACCCTTCTTTACTAAATTCTCCTGCAATTTTTGCCATGCAACCATGTTTTTGACCTCCTTCTTACCAGCTGGTAATGGTCCCGTCAGTCCGCATTTCGGTGCCACCACAGAGGGTGCCATTGGGCATACGCCAAATGATCTGGCCTCGGCCAAAGCCACCGCTGGTCACCTTAGGCACAATATTATGACCTTTTCGGGTCAGGGATTGTTGAACATGAATACCCATGCTCTGTTCTACCTCAATCGTCTTTTCACCGGTCCATTGGAAACGCGGTGCATCGAGGGCATCTTGAGGATTCATGCCGTAATCTACGGTGTTGACCACCACTTGCATATGTCCTTGCGGTTGCATAAAGCCACCCATGACACCGAAAGGACCGACCGGTTGGCCGTCTTTCATTAAGAAACCGGGAATAATGGTGTGATACGGCTTCTTACTTGGCGCATAGACGTTATCGTGCGCTTCATCTAAGGTGAAGTTGTTGCCACGGTTGTTCAAGGAAATTCCTGTACCGGGCACGACCACGCCAGAACCAAAGCCGGCATAGTTGGATTGAATATAGGAAATCATGTTGCCTTCACCGTCTGCAGCGCAGAGATAAATGGTTCCACCGCAGTGGGGATCTCCGGCTTCGGGCATAATGGCTTTTTCGCCAATTAAGGCGCGACGTTTGGCAGCATATTCTTCCGATAACAATTCTTCCACGGTCACGGTCATGTTACGCGGATCGGTGACATACTTTTTAGCATCGACAAAAGCCAGTTTTAGGGATTCCATCATTTTATGATAGGTATCTGGATGTTCACGACCCTTTAACTCGAAACCTTTGAGAATGTTTAAGGCCATGAGAGCTGTGATACCGTGTCCATTTGGTGGAATTTCATAAACATCGTAGCCTTTGTAATTGCAGGAAATCGGTTCTACCCATTCCGGCTGATACTGAGCTAAGTCTTCCAAGGTCATCTTACCCCCGGTTGCTTGGGAGAAGGCAACGATCTTCTTGGCTAAATCACCACGATAAAACGATTCGGCATTGGTTTCGCCAATCTCAGTTAAGGTGCGAGCATGATCCGGTAAAGTTGCGATGTCGCCGGGGCCAAAGGGCTTGCCGTTGGGAGCAAAGGTCGAGAACCAACCTTCAAACTCTTCGCCTTTGAGAGCTTTCTGATACATAGCATGCGCACTCTGCCAAGCTGAACCTACCGTAGGTGCAACAGCAAAACCTTGAGAAGCGTACCGTACAGCCGGTTTCACCAATTGACTCAAAGGAAGTTTGCCAAAGCGATTTGCTAAGGCAGCCCAAGCTGCCGGAGCGCCAGGCACGTTGACTGCCGGCCATCCATATTTAGGCATTTCGCTGTGTTTTTCTTTTAGATCGGCTAACGTTTGTGCCATGACCGAAGGACCGCTGGCGTTGATGCCATAGAGTTTACCTTTTGTCCAGAGAATAGCAAAAGCATCTGCTCCAATGCCGTTGGAACAGGGTTCGCAAACCGTTTGGGTTACAGCAGCAGCAATGGCTGCATCAATGGCATTTCCTCCCTGCATCATCACTTCTAGACCGGCTTGAGCCGATTGAGGTGTGGAGGAGGCGACCATCCCGTTTTTGGCAAAGACGACCTGCCGACGAGAAGGATAGTGATATAACAAGGGGTTCATGAAACGATCACTCCTTTAGTATTGTTGAAGTTCAATCTTCTAAGAAAATATTTCGCCATCCTTAACAATTTCCCTGCATTTTTTCGTAAGAAGATACAGGAGGATTTTAAACCTTTGGCGAATACAATAAGCAGCATAAAGATGTTCAAAGAAGCAAATTCATGTGCAGAAGAGGTGGATAGATGATCTACGAATCGAAACTTTTAACACCGATTGGTGAGTTATTACTGCAAAGCGACGAAGAGGCCCTCATCGGTGTTTATTTCCCCGGCGAAACCTCTACCACTCCTTTTTTACCTGCTAAGTTACTCCCCGATTCGCAACTTCCTCAAGTTTTGCAACAAACCAAGCGAGAGTTACAGGGATACTTTGCGGGGACAATCAAAGAATTTTCGGTACCCCTCACCTACCATGGCACGAAGTTTCAAATGCAGGCATGGGAAGCGCTGCGAAAGATTCCCTTTGGAGAGGTGCGAACCTACCAGCAGCAAGCAACCTTAATTGGAAATCCTAAGGCCTTACGAGCGGTGGGAGGAGCGAACCACGCAAACCGGATCAGTATCATTATTCCCTGCCACCGAGTGATTGGTAAAAACGGCAAACTGGTGGGTTTTGGCGGCGGACTCTGGCGCAAAGAATGGCTTTTGCAGCATGAAATGAAGTATAGGTAAAATAAATAGAGCGAACCCTCTGCATTTTGCAAAATGTGGAGGGTTCGTCTTATTTTGGAATTCTACTTCGACGTAACAATGAATATTTCGTGTATATCGGCTTCAGAAAACGGATTGAATCCTTCAATGGTGAAATGGACTTTAACTGCATTCATGATCAGAATATGACGAATCTTTCCGGTTGGCTTTGAATTCCAAGGTTACTTCATGAGAGGATCTCTAACAACCCGAAAGCAATATGATGGCAAACAGAAGCAGAGCGAATAAGATTTTCACATGTCGCTTGTCACGTTGTTCACTCCTCATAAACATAGAACGACTAAATTAGTTTATTTATTTGTAAAATATGAGGGAACGTATATCTGAGGAACATAAGTACCGTCAATTTTATCAAGTTCTGTATTTTCGTTGTCAAAAAAAATCGTATTATCCTTACTGCACAAAATGCCACCCATAAATTCACCTTTATTGCTATAAATAACTGCGTAGGCCCCTGATAAAGAGTTTAGTGCGGGGAAAGTTGCTATGTAATATCCATCTTGGTACCCAACATCTCTGAAAAATGAATAGTATTCTCTGTGCGCGTCAAGGTAAGGCATATCGGATGTCACATTTTTTTCTTCGAGTATGCATTCAACACTACTGTCATATGGCGAAATCTCAAAAATCTTTGTTGTTTCATTGTATAAGAACGAACCTAGTGCTGGATTGGCTAATGTATTAGTATGGTTAGACATATAATTTGGGCACCGAATTTTTGATATGTCGTATTCTTCCCATATTGTCGGATATTCATACATTTTTTCCAACAATAACGACCCATCGTTTTCAGCGTATAAAAGTGTAATCATTTCCGTATCAATTAACGAGGCTGAACTCATACACAAAATTGCAATTTTTCCATCTTTATCAACGAAGAAACAGGCCGGTACCATTTTTGTATTTTCATGTATGAGCGTGGTATTGCCGCATATGCTCTCATTATTTTCATAAATTTGAAACGAATAGTTTTCATTGTTAAATTGAAGAGTATAATCTTCAAAGTAAAGAATATCATCGTCTTCTGAAATTTGTATATTATCGTATTTAGTGTTTATTGGAGAATCACGAAGAATCAGCACGTTTGAGGACATGTATTGGGGAAATATCCTACTATTTCTCAAACTAGAACTGTCTGCAATTTCATATAAAGGCTCCGCATCTACAGAAATGCTATGCTTAATAAGATCAATGTCTAACTCAAAAGCACTAATATTCTCGTCATCCGCCTTGAACATGATCAATTTTTGAAGTTGTGAGGCCTGCGTGGTTACTGGAATTCTTGGTGAACAACCTCCAGCGTATAGTGCCATGATTAAAGCCAGAAGAAATAGAAATATTCTCTTCAATGTAGTGCTCCTTTCTATCAAAATACAGGACTTCAGTCCCTGCTCTTTGCAAAAGACTGAAGTCTTGCTTTGCTTCGCGGATGTTTTTACGTGGTCTTTATGGTGTAGTAAACATAAGTAGCACTATCATAAAAAACAGTATTATGATCATCGTTGGTATGAGCTGTATACCTATGTGTAACAGTGTCATTCAGAGTAATCAAAGCCACATGACCTTCGCTCGCCCAAAGAAGGACATTTCCCGCATTTGCTGCTGCAAATGTTGATGTATCCCAATAACCTTCACCGGTCATATAGTCTACAAGACCGGGAACATACGTCCATGACCAACCATTGTCGCCGTCTAAAAATCTTTCCCATTTCCCATCATCGACGGGGATGCCCCCTTTTGCCATGCACTGAGAGACAAAATCACAGCAATCATCGTGCTTTAGGTTGGAGATATATGGGTATTCATCATTGTTCCACTGAGTCCTGTCTTGGTGAATGGGGCATGTTGGACCATCATCGTAACAAGAGGTTACGTTTTCTCCTGTCCATTCCCAAGCATAATCACGCGAAGCAACTCTGTCATATGAGCTGTACCCCTTAATAGAATAAGTACTACTCTCATAATCAGCCGCGACCACATCTACTAATGATTTCCCCGCTTGATACATCTGGTCTGAATCGAGATCAAGAACTTCAATAGGATACAGCGTGGTATCCATCCCATCCTGGTAATACATGATTAGGTCTGCACCCTTACTTGAATCGCTTACTGAAATCACTAAGTCAAGCGACAAGTTTGTATACTCATCGGAAAAATCAATTTCATCGACATAATGATCTGGAGTTGTCAATATTAGTTCAGTCGTAAATTCGAGATCGTAGCCCAAGGTA
>CAYRNW010000018.1:0-55489 GCA_964425745.1 uncultured Eubacteriales bacterium
GGAAGTTTTTCACAATATTTTTATTTTTGGGGCTTGACTTTTGATAGTTAGTCTAATGCGAAATATCCAGAGAATTACCAGCGGAGAACCGTCCCCAACAAAGCGGAGAACCGTCCCCAACAAAGCAGTCTCGAAACGAAAGGAAGCATTATGCTACAACTAAAAAACATCAGTAAAGAATACATTTCCGGCGGCATCCCAGTGCACGCCCTCAAAGAGGTCAATGTCACCTTCCGCAAAAACGAATTCGTGGCCATTCTCGGCCCATCGGGTTGCGGCAAAACCACCTTGCTCAACATCATCGGCGGCCTAGACCAATACACCGGCGGCGATGTCTTGATCAACGGCACTTCCACCAAGCAATTCAAGGAAACCGACTGGGATGCTTACCGCAACAACTCGGTGGGCTTCGTTTTCCAAAGCTACAACCTTATTCCGCATCAGGACGTGCTCTCCAACGTGGAACTTGCCCTGACTTTATCGGGGGTTGGTGCGGACGAACGCAAACGCAAAGCCACCGCTGCTTTGGAGTCGGTCGATCTCGGCGATCAAATGCACAAGAAGCCCAACCAGCTCTCCGGCGGGCAAATGCAACGCGTGGCAATCGCCCGCGCCCTGGTCAACGACCCGGAAATTTTACTGGCCGACGAGCCCACCGGCGCCCTTGACACCGAAACCAGCCTGATGGTCATGGAGATTCTCAAGAAAATCGCACAAGACCGCCTCGTCATCATGGTCACCCACAACCAAGAGCTGGCCGAAACCTACGCCACTCGCATCGTGCGCCTCAAAGACGGCGAAATCATTGGCGACGACTGCCCCACCGAGAACGAGCCAAATGAAAAACAGGATAGCCCCTACGCCCTGCCCCCGAAACGCTCCATGAGTTTTTTCACCGCACTCGCTCTTTCAAAGAGTAATCTCTTCACCAAGCGTGGGCGAACCATTTTGACCGCTTTCGCCGGTTCTATCGGTATCATTGGTATTGCGCTAATTCTGTCACTTTCTACGGGTGTTAATACCTACATCACGGAACTGCAGTCGGAAACCATGGTATCGTATCCAATCACCATCGACGCCGAGGCGATTGATATTGCAAGCATAATGGAAACCCGTCAACAAAACGTGCGCAACGGATTTGGTGGGGGTGGAGACCTAGCACCTGAGTTAGACGAGACGCTGACGGCCATCTATGCAGATCCCAGCGATTTAGAGAAAACCACATCTGCAGGTTCGGCGATTTCCACCAACAATCTGGCAGCATTTAAAGAATATCTCGATAACCCCGAAAGCGAAATTCAAAGCTTTATTGGTGAGTATGGTGTCGTCTATTCGTATGATGTTCGCTTCTCCGTCTATGCCAAAGACCCCGCCGGTGTGCTAATTGCTGCCAGTGCGGAAGAAGAAGAGGAAAATGCGCGCGTTTCACCGTTTGCTGCCATGCAATCGGGACCGTTTTCTAATCTTTCAGGGGGATCGGCCGACAGTATCATTAATTTTGAAGAAATGTTACCCGGTGCTGAGCAACTCATCAGTCCGGTGGTTGCCAATAGCTACGAATTGCTCGAGGGAGCTTGGCCTGCTACGGCGACGGAAGTCGTTTTAGTGCTCCAAGAAGACAATACCATCGCCAGCAGGACTTTGTATCAGCTGGGCTTTTTGCCGCAAGCAGATTATGAAGTGATCAAGCAGCAATTGGCCGATGGCGAAGAAGTTGACTTCCCCGACACCGAGTTTGCCTATGAAGATGTGCTGCAAAAGCACTTTTACTTGTTGCCGGCCAGCGATTTTTACACCCAGACTGAGACCGAGGGATTCCATTTTGTTGGAGAAGAACTTTATGATGTAGAAGCGCTGTTGCCAAATAGCATTGAGCTGACTGTGAGTGGGGTTATTCGTCCTTTGCCCGATGCCAGCTTTGCTACCATCAACTCCGCTGTGGCTTACACCTCTGCTTTGACCAATTTGGTGATTGAGCGCACCAATGAGAGTGCGATTGTAATAGCGCAGGAAGCGACCCCGGACACCGATATTTTGACCGGGCTGCAATTTGCGCCTGCCTCCGATGCTGAAAAGCAAGCCGATGCCGTTGCTTACTTGAGCAATCTGAGCATTTCCGAGAAAGCTGCCATCTATCCTTTGATCATGCGCATGGACACTCTGGCTGAAACATCTACCGAAACCCCGACCGCGCCAGTTATGACCCGCCCCGTGGGTAGTTCGGAAGTGGGTTTAGCTGCGGCGCTGGACCAATATTTGCTTGAGCCGGACGAAACGGTCATGCTCGAACTCTACGATTCCTATATTACGGTGGGCAGTTACCGCGAGAATATGAAGACGTTTGGTAAGGTGCAATACGATGCGCCGACCTCGATCAGTATCTATGCCGATAGTTTTGAAGCGAAGGATTCAATTGCCCTCAGTATTAGCAACTACAACGAGGCGGTGGAGGAGAGCGACCGCATTGTTTACACCGATTACGTGGCGCTGCTGACTTCGTCGATTACCTCGATTATCAACGTCATTTCCTACGTGCTGATTGCGTTTGTGGCGGTTTCGCTGATCGTTTCCAGCCTGATGATTGGGATTATCACCCACATTTCGGTTTTGGAACGCACCAAAGAAATTGGCATTTTGCGTGCGATTGGTGCCAGCCGCAAAGATATTTCCCGTGTGTTTAACGCCGAGACCTTCATCATCGGCTTGTTTTCGGGGGTGTTGGGAATTGCGATGACACTCTTGCTGCAAGTGCCGCTGAACCGGATCATCCGCCGATTGACCGAAACCAACGATGTTAGTGCGACCTTGCCTTGGATGAGTGCGCTGCTGCTGGTGGGCTTGAGCATTGCACTCACGCTCTTCGCAGGCATCTTCCCGGCTAACGCCGCTGCCAAAAAAGACCCGGTCGAAGCCCTCCGCAGCGAGTAGAATTGACGAGGGATTTCGCACTCGGGGTCAGACCCCTCTATTAAAAATTTCGCACTTGGGGTCTGACCCCGGTGCGAAATTTTTATTGGGTTCGATATTTATTTAGAATAAATCTGCTGATACCAGTAATTGTTTCTATTTGCCTGTAACTTGCGCCATGTCGGAGTAACAATTCAGCCCAAATCAACCGTTCGTTTTTGTTCATCCTCTCGCGCTCTTCCCAGGGTAGATCTTTGCAAACCTCGTGGAAAAACATCTGGATTTCTTCAGGCGTAATGATGCTCGCAACTCGGTCCATGGCTTCTTTCTCACCGGCAACCTCATATTCTTGCGCTAACAGCATTTCTCGCCGCGCCGTAAGGCTATCCGGTTTACCAAAATAGGCTAACAGGAATTGCGTATTGCAAATACGTGGGCGACCCCTATATTCGCGAATGCTGCTCCAAGGATAATCGATAACTTTGCGTGCGAGGCCGGCTTTTACTGGATTCTGGTGAACATATCGCGAGATCATGAGCAAATATGCGTCAGTTTCAACCACTTCGCTCCCGTATCGACTCTGGAATAGATGCCCCACGCGCTCGTATTTTCGGTTATACCACCCCACGAATCCTGCCCCCAAACGTTGAATTGTCTTGCTCAAGTCTTCGTTGACTTCCTTCACAAGCAGATGGATGTGGTTCGTCATCAAACAATAGGCATAGATCTCAACACCAGCAGATTCCTTTATGTTCTGGAGATAATTGAGAAACGTTGTGTAATCTTCGTGCTCGAGGAAAATGTTGCTTTTATTGACCCCTCGCATCGTGATGTGATAGATCCCTGTGCTACTTTTTTTTCTCGGTAAACGTGGCATACAACCCCTCCTTTTATTATAAACGAATTGTAACATAATAAAAGCAAAAGAACAATAAGGTTTTAAACAAGGGGTCAGACCCCTCGTGCGAAATTTTTCATAAAGGGTCTGTCCCCTATGCGAAAAAAGTAGTACAATAGTTGCAGCTCTCATCATTGCTTATGAAAAGAGAGGACGGCGCTGCTCATCGCAACTATAATCATTTTGAAAGGAGGGAGGACATGGATTGGAACACACGGCTCACCCGCGCTCTTGACTACATCGAGAACCATCTAGCTGACGATATTAATTTAGACATTGCCGCAAAGTTGGCCTTTAGTAACCGAAATGATTTATCGAACATGTTTTCCGTAATCACTGGTATGCCTCTAAGCGAATATATCAGGCGCCGACGACTTTCGCTTGCAGCACTCGAATTACAAAACAGCGACGAAAAAATCATCGATATCGCCCTTAAATTTGGCTATAATTCGCCAACCGCGTTTTCACGAGCGTTTCAAAATCAACACAAAGCGTCACCGCAGTACGTCAGAAGCCGCGGTATTTTCGTTACAACCTACCCACGCATCTCCTTTCAAATCAACATCAAAGGAGAGAGCAGCATGAATTGCAGAATCGAAAGAAAACCTGCCTTTAAGATTGTAGGTGTTAAACAAACCTATCGGAATGATGCAATCGAAAACAAAATCCCAGACTTTTGGACATACCTCCCCAAAGCAACCTATGATCTAATAATTTCTCAAGCGAACAATGAACCCACTGGCATGCTCGGACTCTGTGCCAACTTCGATGGTAAACACGAGTTTGACTATTACATTGCCGTTTCGAGCACCAAACCCACCCCAGAGGGGCTAGAAGAGATTGAAATCCCTGAAACAACCTGGGCAATCTTTGAAGGTGAAAGCGATTTTATGGGACTCATCAACCGAGTGTGGCAAGAATGGTTCCCTTCTTCCGGATATCGACGTGCTGATAACGTCATACCTGACATCGAAGTTTACTATGATTACGACTTCCCCAAAGACAACTATACCTATGAATTATGGTACCCCGTTATTAAAGAATAATTTTTCATAAGATGAGCTCTTAAAAGTGTAGAAGCCAAAATATGTAAACCCGGATAACCTTACGCCACTGTGACGGTAAGGATACCCGGGTTTATTTCGCTGTGAATCAGTGCATGTACATCTATATGAACAATTGCTTTAACCTCAAATTCTAAATTACCGGAAACAACCCCGGCAAACCGGTGGCAAATTGGGTGATCATGCGAGCCATGAATTGTGGCGACTTTTTCATATCATCATTCAACCACTTTTGAATCGCTCCAACACAGCCAGTCAGGGTGAAGGCGTAGACGAATTCGGCATCCTCTTTAGAAATCGTGCTGACTTGGCTGATCGCACCGATGTTTTTCTCGTATGCTAAGGTCAAAACCTGTTTCTGAAAGGCCAAATCCCCTCGTTCACTCAAGAGAAGTCTGCAAATTTGTGCGTTTTCTTGGATGTATTCGAAGATCTTTTCCACCATTTCCAATGAGATAGCACGAGCTCCGTCCTTCATTGCAGAGGAGAGGTAAACATTGACATTCTCCAACAATTCGTCTTGGATCTGCTTCATTAAGTCGAAGACGTCGGCATAATGCGCATAAAAGGTCGCCCGATTAATATCGGCACCTTCGCAGATCTCCTTGACGGTGATTTGAGCAATATCTTTGTCCTCCAACCGTTGTATAAAGCTTTCTTGAATAACTTTCTTCGTATATCGCACCCGACGATCATTTCTTTTTCCAGCCATATGCTACACTCCTTTTTTCGCTCTGGGGTCAGACATACGCCTTCTCGACGAACGCGTTTACCCTAATGCGAAATTTTAAAGATTTGTGAACTAATTAACACTTTTGTGCGTTCGTGTTGGATATCTTTCAGATTGAACCCATTTGCTTGTTGATTAAACAACACAGTGTTAGTATACTACAGCATGATGTGATGACACAAGCAAAAAATTCGCACAAGGGGTCAGACCCCTCTATTAAAATATTTCGCACAAGGGCTCTGACCCCAAGTGCGAAATGAATACGAAATAAGGAGGTCCGTACGTGAATAAGCTCACTGTTTTAGTTACTACGCACAAGCGAATTGTGGTTTCGCTGTTTGTCTTAATGGCACTCGCCAGCACCCTGCTCATCGGTCTAACCGAGGTCAATTACGACATGGTGCAGTATTTACCGCAAGATGCACCATCGACTCAAGCAATTGCGATTATGGAAGAGGAGTTCGGCAACAACAACCCCAATGCCCGCATTATGCTGGAAGGGATTACAATTCAGGAAACCCTCGCCATCAAACAACAAATTGCTGCCCTCCCCGGGGTCTACGCTGTCACTTGGCTCGATGATGTGATCGGCGAAGCCAATCTGACCAGCGTCCCCTTAGAATATCTCGACCCCGCCCTGATCGAAAACTATTATAAAGATGGCGCCGCCCTGCTCAGCATTAGCATCGCCAACGGGGAAGAGTCGACCACCATCCACGCTCTGCGCGCCATCCTTGGCGAACAAACCCCGATTGCCGGAAGTGCTGCCAATGCCGCAGGCACCCAGGATTTGGCGGTCAGCGAAGTCATCAACGCCATGGCCATTTTGCTACCCATCATCCTGATCATCCTAATCATCTCCACCACCTCCTGGTTGGAGCCGCTGCTGTTCCTGATCACCATCGGCATCGCCGTCTTGCTCAACATGGGCAGCAACCTCTTCTTCGGCGAAATTTCCTTCATTACCCGCACCGTCAGCCCCGTCTTGCAACTGGCCGTCTCGCTGGACTACGCTATCTTTTTGCTGCACCGTTTTACCGACTTACGCCAAGAACACCCACCGCTCAAGGCCATGCAAATCGCAATGGGCCAATCGTTTACCACCGTCGCCGCCAGTGCCGCCACCACCGTGCTTGGCTTCACCGCCTTGCTCTTCATGCGCTTTGGCATCGGCTCAGACCTCGGCCTAAACCTGGTCAAAGGCGTGATCCTTAGCTTCCTGACCGTGATGGTCTTCCTTCCCGCCCTTACATTGCTCATCTATCCGTTGCTCGATAAAACCAAACATCGCAGTTTTATCCCCAGTTTCCGCGGTCTAAGTAAGAATCTGCTCAAAACCCGCTACGTTTTTCTCGCCCTCGCCCTGATTTTGGTCGTGCCCAGCTTCCTGGCGCAATCGCAGACCAGCTTCCAATATGGCACCGGTAGCGTCACTGAAAGCTCTCGCGCCGGACAAGACGCTATGCGCATTGAAGAACGCTTTGGTCACGAGAACATCCTGGTCCTCTTGGTCCCCAAGGGCAACACCGGAAACGAGATGGCCTTAAGCGCCGCCTTGCAAAACATCGCTCGCGTCAAGCAGGTGGTCAGCTATGTCAGTGCCGTGGGAGCCGAAATCCCCACAAGCTATGCACCCGCTTCAGTGGTGGATCAATTTTATTCCGAACATTACGCGCGCTTCTTGCTCTACACCAGCATGGCCGATGAAGGTGAAGAAGCCTTTGCCACCGTGGCTCAGGTGCACAGCACTGCCGCTGCATATTATCCCACTTATTCTCTGACCGGCACCAGCGCCACCCTCTACGATATGAAAATCGTGGTCGAAAACGATACCACCAAAGTCAACATGGCTGCGATCTTGGGCATCTTCCTTGTGCTCTTGCTCACCTTCCGCTCAGGGAGGCTACCGATTATCTTGGTTTTCGTTATCGAAACGGCAATCTGGATCAACCTGGCCATACCGTATTTCAGCGGCCAATCGTTGAGCTTCATCGGCTACCTGATCATTTCCACGGTGCAGCTGGGCGCGACGGTCGACTACGCAATCCTTTTGACCCATAATTATCGCGAAGCGAGGCTCAGCTTACCGCGTTTGGCCGCCATGGAACAAACCCTGGCCGATAATATCATCTCCATATTTGTCTCGGCCGGCATCCTCGCCACCGCAGGATACGCTCTGGCCATCACTTCGGGCAACCCCATGGTGTCGGAGTTGGGCACCCTCTTAGGCCGCGGAACCTTGCTATCGTTTGTGATGGTCATTTTGGTGCTGCCGGCGTTGCTGATGATGTTTGATTCGAAGAAAGAGTAGGAGTGAAGAACATGAAAGATACAAAGAGTTTTACGAAAATCATCTCCCTGAGCTTGGCTGCGATTTTGCTGCTGAGCGCGTCGGTGCCCAGTTTTGCTTCGTCCACACCCCTTGCCTCGACCCCCAAAGAAGAAGTAATTTACGGCATTTTGCAGGCAGATGGCAGCCTTGACCGCGTGGATGTGGTCAATAGTTTTGCCGGCGGCAGTGTTGTGGACTATGGCGATTATGCGAATTTGCGCAACCTCACATCGCAGGAAGCGATTAGCCAGACGGAGGATTTGATCCAAATTGAAACCGATGCCGAGCGTTTCTTTTATCAGGGTGAATTGAATAACCCGCAACTGCCCTGGAACTTTGAGATTGTATACGCGCTCGATGGTAAGGAAGTATCGGCAGAAGAGATGGCCGGCAAGAGCGGCAGTTTGGAAATGACGCTGCGGGTGACGCAAAATAAGGACGTTAAGCCCGACTTTTTTGAGTCGTACATGCTGCAGATTTCGTTTACGCTGGACCCGGAATTGTGTAAACAGATAGATGCCGCTGCGGCGACGATTGCCAATGCCGGCAAGAACAAACGCCTCGTCTTCACGGTGATGCCGGAAAAAGAGGCGGAATTGGTAGTGCGGGCGGAGGTTACTGGCTTTGAAATGGCAGAAGTGGAAATCACCGCTATGCCGTATTCGATGAGCTTGGAGTTGCCCGATAGTAGCAATTTGACCGCGGGTTTCGCTCCCTTGATCAGCGGAGCGGCTGGGGCGAAGGCAGGAGCAGAACAACTCAGCCAAGGTATTGCAGCTTTGGCGGGTGGATATGATGCGTTGGCGGTAGGAGCAGGGCAGTTGGCGCAAGGCATGAGCCAGTGGCAACAGCAGGTGGGAGCGCTCAACCAAGCGTCTGAGGAGATCCAAGCGGCTTTGGCGCAGTTGAGTCAAGCCATGGAAGCCAGCAGTCCGGCCTTTGTTGAGGCACAGTTGGGGCCGTTGGCACCGGCATTGCTGCAAATACAGCAGGGGCTATCTGTTTTGAATGCTCAATATACGCAATTCAATGCCGGCTTAGGTCAAGCGTTTGCGGCTGTCGAACCGATGAGCCAGGCTGCCGGGCAATTGCAGGGCGGCTTAGTGCAGGCCAATGCAGGTTTTGCTCCCTTGCAGCAAGGAGCGGCGGGATTGGCGAGTGGGTTAGGGGAGCTTCATGGGGGCATTGCTCAGATTCCTGCCCGTATGCAAGCGGAAATCGATGCCATGCTTGAGCCTTACACCCCCAGTGACGCCAAAGTGGGCTCCTTTGTCTCCGATAAGAACACGCAAGTGAGCTTGGTGCAATTCGTGATCAAGACACAAGCAATAGAAATTCCTGCCGAACCCGAAGCAGAAGAGGTTGTCGTAGCAGCAAAGACCCTCTGGCAGAGAATCGTAGGCTTGTTTATTAAAGAGTAAAGATTTCGCACTCGGGGTCAGACCCCACTGCGAAGTATTTACCACCGGGGTCAGACCCCGGTGCGAAATATGCAAAAGATGGATACTCGTAAGACGTACGAGTATCCATCTTTATATTTAGCTGCAGCCGCGCAACAACCACCCGCTACTCTTTGCTCACATAATCCCTGCCCAGTTCGTCTTTGCGCACTTTCAATACATAATCGAAGCGGTCAAAGTCCGTGCACAACTCGAAATCCTGCGGGGGAGAGAACGATGCATTTTCAGGCTTGAAGAAGCGAGCACCCTCGCCATCCCTTAACACCGCCACCGCCTCGGCTTTGTTAAACGCCGTGCCCTCTAGCAAACTCTTGATATACTCGGCGCAATAGGTGTCTTCCGGCGCGGGGTGGATGTTTTCCTTGCCCATACACACCAAACTCACCTGCGCGGGGTTTTGTTTGGCGATATAATCTGCTGTCGCCTTAGCATTGACCAACGCACCTACCAAAATCTCCTCGGCTTGCACCGCGGCTACAATACCTTGGGTACCAGCGCTGGTACTCTGGACCAAGGTTTTACCCCGCAAGTCCTGCAAGCTCATTTCGTAAGGCGAGTTACCGAAGTCGAAGCCCGGCATCTTCTTGGAATGCCTCTCACCGGCCAATAACCAGCCCGGATTCTCAGCTTTTAGGGCCAAGGCAGCATCAACCTCGGGAACAGGATAGATTCGTTCCACGCCCTTGTAAAACGCCCAGCATTCCGTGGTGTAGGCGCGAAAAACATCGATGATTACCGCGATCCCTTTGGCCTGTGCAGCACCCGCCGTCAAATGCAAAATTTCTATGTTCAATGTGGAACCCCCTCAAACTCATTTACCATTTAATTCCGTAAGTGTGTAAGAAATCCTGCTTATTTCGCAGAAGGGGTCAGACCCCTAATGCGAAATATTTCAAGGTGGGGACTGTCCCCACCTTGAAATATTACAATCGGAGTCGACGCACGCTTTCTCTACAAAGCGGTTACCCTCTTAAAATGCCAACATAAAAAAGCCGGCGAACCGGCTTTTTTATTAAAGCTTATAGTAAATGCAGCCAATCGACGAACAAGAATTCGAGTCGGCCAAGGAATAAGGAAACACGACTCATAACTGTAGAACCAAAGGAGTAACCGAAGGCGATCATCATGAACACCCGCGCCGCTCCACTGACTCGTGACAACGGTCCTTTAAGCTGCACGCTGAAGAAGAAGTAGACCATGGTCAATAACAGCGCCATTACGAAGATGATATTGTTAAATGTGGTTTGTAAATTGAACCCATTGCTACCAACCACCCATAAATCTTTAAAAGAGCTAGTAACATTGGTAAACAGCGGCATTGCGGTACGAATGGTTAATGCATAACCGGCATTATAACCCAACCACAGCGCCATCGGTATTCTTGAAATCCAAGTAAATTTCTTGAAAGGTTGGAAGTAAATGAGCAGACCAATCGCAATTGCAATCA
Source organism: uncultured Eubacteriales bacterium (assembly GCA_964425745.1). GTDB lineage: Bacteria > Bacillota > JAAYKD01 > JAAYKD01 > JAAYKD01 > CALCNS01. The sequence goes on from CAYRNW010000018.1 coordinate 10,839, forward strand.
GCTCCCACCAATGACCCTTTTCGATCATATTCACTTGAATCCCTGGCTTTATCGTATTAGCAAAAGTTGTTACCAAACCGTGAGCGGCAGCTGCTCCTACGAAAACATGTTCGCAAAAGCGATATACAGGGTTCTCTTTATACAAAATGCTCAAGATACCCAAAGTCATTAAGCCGCCGATAAACAACCCCAAAGGTTGTAAAGAATCAACAAATTCGGGGGATATCGTCATTATTTTCTTCCTCCTTTCATTTCCTGTTCTGTAATTCGGTTCGTTTGGTCAGTAAATAACCAATGTTACCGATGATCATGAAAGCGATAATCGTAATGTGCGCCAGCCCTTGTGAGTCCATCCCCTTGGTGGCACTCCCAGGCACGCCAACCAGTTTTTCTAATTGAGCAGCACCATTCATACCACCGACAACACCTTGTAACAACCCAGCATCGTATTTCACCAATTGGTTCGGTAACTCTACACCAGTTCCGCCACAGATGATTTTGTCGACTTCGCCTTGTGAACGCCAGACCGCAATGTAGTCGTCACTTCCGGGGCTTCCGCTATCGAAAACGATAACGAGGTCAATGTCACTGGCTTTTTCAAAATGCTGCATGATTGGCTTATCGGACAATTTATTGCCGTAATGATCCCGGTCGGACATAGCTTCAACAACACTGGAACGCACCGCTTCCATCGTGGAGTTGAAACTGGGGCGATATCCAAAGATTACGTAATTTTCACCATTGACCGCACCCGTTTCCTCAAAGACCCCTTGCAGCCAATTGTGTGCTGTAGTACAACCATCGGCAAAAGCGGATCCAATGTAAACATAATGCCCTTTTTGCAAGGCTAAGCGAACAAAGGAGATCAACATCGGCTTGATTTCAGCAACTTGCGAAGCCGAATACTCACAGCCAACCCAAATGACGGATCCTTCAGGTAGCTCATTGACAACGTTATAAGCATCCTGCACGTAGTTTTCAATGTTGATCGGTAAGCCTAAGGTAAAGAACATCGGCATCGCCATCGATAAAAGAAGGACGGCATAGATGACACGGCGATCGATTTGATACATAACTTTTAAAATTTTCTGCACCTGTAATCCCTCCTTACTCTCCACCGCTTAAGTGACCCCGTTCAATACCGATCAGGTTACGCATACTCTGGGTTAGAGCACCCAACGTTAACCCAATAGACATTGCCCGAAGCACAGGAGTGTTGATATTGGCACCGATCCAACTCGATAAAGTGGGGAAACCGCCCCAAATAGCTTGTCCAATTGGCACTGCGCCTAGCATAACAATTACCGATGTGAGCAATAACATGGTGGCATCGATGCTTCTCACCCGGAAAGACCGGTAGGCTGCAGAACCAATGTAGAATGCTAACACAGAATACATGGTCGCACTCAAATTCAAGAGGATGTTGTTGTAGAAAAACAGATAGAAAGGATCGCTGTTGTGCTTCTTCATCAGCAAGCCAACAATGGCGAACCAGAAGAATGATACCAAAAGCACAATGCTGAAAAAGTAGGATTGTCGTTTGCCTGAAATGCGCCTTCCATGAACTCGGATGACATTAACGGCGCCTAAACCAACAGCCCAGGCAGTTGAAACGGTGACCGCACGAGCCAGATAATTCTGAACAAAATTATATAAGAAGTCCGATTGAATATAGGACTGCAGAATCATAATAGCACCGGCCACAAAAGTGATGACTAACGGAATTGTTTTTCGCATATCTTACTCCTCCTAATACAGGGTCAGCAACTGATTAATCAGTTTACTGCCGAACGTAGAGAATAAGACTCCCAAAATAATGATCACAACTAAGCCTTGCTTCATATAATCCTGGACTAATAAGGTGGCGGTTTTGATGCGATCCTGAGTCAAGTAAGCACTGGCAACATAGAGTTCTTCTGCCAACAGGGTATAGTCGCAAGCGGCAATAAAGAATGGTGTTTGTACGTTGTTACTGGTTCCAGCGATTTGGATTGCACCGATTTGAGTTCCGGCTTCTGCAAAAATCAACGATTCTGCAAGGAAATGACCGATCAGCATATTGGCAGCGACTTCTTCACGTTGAATAATACCAACACAACCAGTCGCAAAACCGAATTGCTGTTCCGACAAGAAGCGAACATCATCGGGTCGATAAGCATCGGGTTTACCCACTTCAATATAGGCTTGTTTGATAACTTCTTCTGCAACGGGAAGAACGATTGCATAACGCATAACCGTGATCATCCGTGTATCGTATTGTGCGACTCTTCTGGAAACATAACTAAGAACAGATAGAGAGGAGAAGGTCGGAGCGGTGAAGGCTCCCATACCCAAGTTATACATGACTGGCTTGCCCATTTCGGTTGCGCGGCCTATCGCTTCGTCCATTGCGTCTAAACCAGCAACTCGTCGAAGTTTAGGCATAGGTAGAGTGCCTCTGGCGCGGTTGATCATGACTCCAAGAGAGATGGAGAAGAGGAGGAAGAAGATAAAGGTAGTGAGGCCTAAATGGTTGTTGGAATCGGTTTGAAGCCATGAACCAAAAATACTATTCATGGTCTCTTTCAAGGCATCCATAAATCATACCCCTTCTTTCTAAATAGATTGAAATACAAGCGATACTGTAGAAATTTGGGAATATTTTCACCTCCTTAGGGGGATTATAATAAATAAATGTAGGAAAGTCAATTCGGCCGACATCGGAATATCCGTTGTGCGAAATAAAATATTATGATGAAATTACCAAAATGCTGTAAAATTAAGATTGATAAGTAGACACCTAATTAAATTCAAAAAAAGAATAAGCATCTCTGAATGGGATGTTCAGAGATGCTTAGATGGCTTATTAAATAGATTAAGGTGGTAAAAATCTAAAAATTGTAACTTTATCTGTAACCGAAGAATAAATCAAAGAAAAGTAACAAAAAAATATTTTTTCCTTTGATTTCGCAGTGGGGTCTGACCCCTAGTGCGAAATATTTCAAGGTGGGGACTGTCCCTACCTTGAAATTACACCTTGAAATTTTCCCCGTAACTACTTCAACTCAATTACAAGCTCCACTTCCTCGGTGCTCGCGTGCGAGTAGGTGGGGGAGAGCCAGACGAGGTTGCCCTCGTAGCCGTCTAAGTCGAAGTATTGGTAGAACCAGCCCTCATTTATCGGCAAGGCCTCGTAGCGCGGCGTCGCCATCATGCTGCCAATACGGTATTCCGTCCCATTGGCATCGTAGTAATCGCGGAAGAATACCTCATGCAGCGTCCCGGCTTGCAACTCTTGCACCCGCACCACCACACGTCGGCTTCCATCGACCACGCTGACATCGACCAATTCCACACCCTCGGGCAACTCTGCCTCTTTGGCTGCCAAATCCACACGCACCTGCTGCATCGATTTATCCAACCAGCGCGCACCCGTCACCTGCAACGTCAACGACTCGGCCTCATAGAAATAGGGGCTATCGGCTCTAAAACTCACCATTTTTGGCTCGTCCGCATCCCCGGTTGCCGTCACGCCGTTGTGCACGGTGCTGAACTCCGCACCCGCATCGGTGGTCAGCGTGAAGTCCAAACCGCGCAGCCAGGCCGAATTCGCCGCGTCATCTTTCACCAACAACCGCAGCTGGGTCGGATACAGCTCCACTCGGCTCAAGGTCAACCTCTGCCCATCCAATTCCAAAACGCGGTCCAATTCAAACCCCTTGACTGGCGCAATCTTGCTTGGGTCCACTTGCAACCGGATAGCGAACGTCGCAGCCGTTTCATCCTGCTCCGCCCCACGAACCTGGGCTTGCATTTCTAGCAGCACTTCTGTGGGCACATCCAAGTCCACCATATCGAGACGAACAAAGTGCAATTCAGCATCCTCATCCATATCGTATTGCGATACCACGCCTTGCAAAGGCTCACTGCTCTCAACATCGAGCAAAGCCGGTTGCATCTCTAAGGCGCGATTCTTGGCATCGGTGACTCGGTAAAACACATTCAATTGCTTCTGATCGGCAATCAAGTATTCCACCGTCAGGGTCACGCCGTTTTGACTTTGTTGCTCGTAGACTTCCTGCACATAGTCGTGTTCCACCGCGACCTGCAACGACCGATGAAAAGTCACCGCCGCCGCTAACTCACGCAACACCGGCACCTTGGAACAAGCCTCGGCAACACCAGCGTTAAAATTGACCAATATCACAAAGCTCAAACAAGCGGCCACTACACCGATAGTCGGTCGCCACAGCCATTGTTCACGGCGTCTGCGCGAAATGGCGCGGCGGAGGCTATCTTTTTCTCTCAGATTCGGCGTTTCAAGCTCGTTCAGCAACGCCTGGTATTCCTGCTTACGATCCATAAGAACCCTCCTCACTTAAGTCTAGTCGGAGCAAAGTCAGTGCTCTGCGTTGCCGGGTGGCGACTGTGCCGAGTGGCAACTGCAAAATATCGGCGGTTTCGCGCAGGGTGTATCCGGTAAAATAGCGGGGGATTAGCACTTGTTTCAGCTCCGGAGGTAATCGGCGGATCGCTTCCTTTAAGGGAAGGGCATCGAATTGCTCCACCGCCGTCTCGGGCAGCGTTTCCAGTGGAGCCATTCGCCCGCGTCTTTTCCGCTCGTTGCTGCACTCATTCAATAGAATGCGTGTAATCCAGGTGGTGAAAAACTCCTCCTGCTGCAACTTCCCACAAGCCTTGAGGGCTTTATACACCGTTTCGTCTAATACTTCCACCGCAGTCGAGGGCTCGCCCGTATACAAAAGTGCTGTTTTGTATAAACGATGGCGAATCTGCTCGACGTTCTGCGCAAACGTATCCATGTCCACGCTGACATCACTCCTTTCGTTGAATCGCGATTCATTGATTAGACTCTAAGAGTGAGGGGTTTTATTTCTCCTGACATAATATGACACCAATTGGCAAAATCCTTCCTTTTTTCAAGGTAGGGACAGTCCCTACCTTGAAATTTCGCACGAGGGGTCAGACCCCACCCTGTAAATTTACCTGATCCCCACCTCCCACTTGACAAATATCGCAAAAAATCATATATTCAACTTGAGTCAACCTCTCGTATGGCACTTTGCGACTTGGCCGCATTGCCCCCAGCGAGAATTCGTTGGCTTTCCTTTTCTATTATACTTAACACTGTATTGCATGGTATAAATTTGTCGCAATACAGAGACATATCCAAAAGCGATGATGAAGGGAGTAATCTTGTGAAAAATAAACACGATATTACGATTCGTTCGAGTGCAGCAGAGTACCTGACTTTTATTGCTGCAACAGGTGATGATTCTCAGAGTTTTGAGATGAGGTATGAAGACGAGAATATTTGGCTTACACAAAAGATGTTAGCAGCTTTATACGATGTATCGGTATCAGCAATAAATCAGCATCTAAAAAAAATATTTGATGATAATGAGCTTGCATCTAAAGCAACTATTAGGAATTTCTTAATAGTTCAATCTGAGGGCTCGCGTCAAGTAAACAGAGAAGTGAACGAATCAGAAATGGCACAACTACAGAGACTTGTTTTACGCTTATTTAGACATTGCTGAGGATATGGCGCTTAGGCACATTCCAATGACCATGAGCGACTGGGAAACAAGACTTAACCGTTTTATAGAAGCCACCGATCGAGAAGTTTTACAAGATGCTGGGAAAGTTACCGCTGAAATTGCGAAAGCTCATGCAGAAAGTGAATTTGAGAAATATAGAATTGTTCAGGACCGATTGTTCAAGAGCGATTTTGATAAGCTCCTAGAAAGTGAAGAAGAGGATTGAACGAATTTTTAGTAGTATAAAAGAATGAGAAACCGGATAGCCTGCATCTTGCATGTAAGCTACCCGGCTTCTTTATTTCAACCTGGGGACTGTCCCCTGGTTGAAATTTCGCACGAGGGGTCAGTCCCCACCTTGAAATACCCTTATCCCTGCGCACGCGCTTCATAGATCTTCAGCGATAATTCGGCAATTGATTCATAGCCATTGGGTAAATCCACACTAAACACGCTGATGATATAATCCCCATGCTGGCTATAAACAATACCGGTATCGTGCAGGTAACTCATATAAAACCCTACCTTGTGCGCCACAGAACCCGCGGGTAAATACTCCTCCAGCAAAATCGGGAAGATGGTGTGCTTTAAGTTCTCCCGCAGCGTATCGTAATGCGCCCCTTCGCTCTCATACAACAACTTCATCAACTTCGCCGCATCCTCTACGCTCATAAACAACACACCCCGGTTGGTCTCATGTCCAATCACTCGCTCAAAAAACGTATACACCTCTTCGGTTCCCAAATACCGCCAAAGCATATTAAAAGCAATGTTATCGGAATAGACAACTGCATATTCCGCTAGCGTTCCAACTTCGTAAGCCGGATACGGCTGCGATAAATCATCGTAAGCAATCACCCCAGATCCCCACTCGAAATCATTGGGCGAGTAGACCACCACATCGGATAAACTTGCTGTGCCTAAAGTAACTCGCTCCATGAGCGCCATAAGCACAATCATCTTAGAAACGCTTGATGTGCGAAACTGCTGATCTGCCTGCAGCTGAACCACTTCACCGCTCACTAAATCCTCATAGTAAAAGCCAATCTTTTCTGCTTCCTCGCCAAAATGGTCCTTTACCAGCTGCAAAATATCGACTTCACTCCCGGCAACACCCGTGGTCTCTGTACTCGTCGCAACCAAACTCATCGGTAGCACTTCAGCTGGAACATCGACTGGCACAGCGACCGCTTGTGGGGCATTCAACTCCACCCCATCTTTTGCTTGTGCACTCGACCATACCCTATAAACCGGCACCAACGATATCACCAGCGCCAGAAAAATAATTCCAATGAACCTTAAACTCGATGTCTTCACAACCCTAACCTCTTTCCAACTTGCTCATTGACTTTAGTTTAAGAAACAAGTTGGGCAGAAGTGTGTTTTTCTCTTGATATTTTTAGCAAAAAAACAGGATAGACTTAGGCTGCAGCAACAGTTAGGTTCCCCGACTCCTTATTTCAAGGTGGGGACAGTCCCTCATTAAAAATTTCAGCCAGGGGACTGTCCCCACCTTGAAATATTTCGCACGAGGGGTCAGACCCCAACTGCGAAATACTCATGCTGTATTGTTTAGTAATTTATAAACCTCTCTCAAAATCTTATATTCAACTTTAGTCAACCTCTCGTATGGCACTTTGCGACTTTGATGCGTTACGCCCAGCGAGAGGTTAACTTTGTCTTATCAAATATGTCAAGTAAAAAACAAAAATACTTGACAAAAGCAGGTTAACCATCTATACTCTACGTGAAAGGAAGTGAGAGTATGCTGAACTCAAGTAATGTCTGGGAACGTATACATGGATATCCGGAATTAAAAATCATCAATGCTCAGCAGCTATATAAGAATGAATTTGGAAGCTTTTCTGAGCTTGCTTTTTATAAACAACTATCCCGTCTAGAACAGGAAGGACAACTTGTTAGATTAACCAGAGGTATGTATTGTAGACCAAAGAAAGGCAGATTTGGTTTGGTCGCTGCTTCAGAGAAACAGATTCTCCATCATTTCCTTGGAACCAACCTTCGAAGCGGTGTTATTGTTGGTTACCATATGTACAATAACTACGGATTAACCACACAGGTGCCTAAGAGAGTGATACTATATTCCAACGTTGTGGGTTATGACAAAATGAACATTCAGAACATAACGGCAATGAAAGCATCTATGACTTTCGATGATGCGACTAAGAAATTGATTGAGTTATTAGATGTTTTAGAAAATTATCTCCTTATTGAAGATTTAAGCAAGAAAAACATGGTAGCCTTTATAAAGAATGCCTTGAAATTGTTTAATGATACTAAGCTTGAAAAAGTAATCAGGGCAATTAAAGTCAAAAAAAGCACACTTGCATCTCTAAAAAACACACTCGACTACTTTGGTATAGAAAATAACGTAAGTAAATACTTAAGCAAAACTTCTAAGTATAAGGCTTTAAGTATGGAGGATCTACATGAATTTACATCATAATGAAGCGGAGTTTCAAGACTTAGTAAACCTAACGGCGAATTACTACCAGTTACCAATGAATGCCGTGCGCAAAGACTATTCTATAACCCTAATCCTTAGCTATTTGGGCAATAGCGAATATGTTGATCAAGTAATATTTAAGGGGGGGACTTCGCTTAGCAAGTGCTATCCTAAATCCATAGAGCGTTTTTCTGCGAGATTGATCGTATTCTAAGTAGCATAAAAGAGTGAGGGAAACCGGAGAGCCTTGTGCTACAACAGCAATTAGGCTCCCCGGCTTCTTTATTGTTCCTAGCGAGAATTCGTTGGCTTTTCTTACAGGGTGGGGACTGCTCGCGTTTTCGCAACAAAAACGCTTACCCCACCCTGTAAATATGCCTTATCACCAAGAGGTGACTATATGCCAAATGAAAGCGTAATACTATACAAATTGTCGATAATATAAAATTCATTTGACAAATACGTTCGATATAGTATACTAAATTCGGGAGGTGCTGTAAATGAAACAAAACAGTGCTATACGGATTTCAAGAATAAAAATTGAGAACTTTAAGAATGTTGAACTAGGAGAAATCAAAATATCACGAGACAGTTCCTTGTTCAATCAAGAGAAGGCATCAAGCATTATAGCGCTCTATGGACAAAACGGTAGTGGAAAGACGGCTCTCATTAATGCGTTAGCTGTTCTGAAATATTGTCTTAGTGGCAAAGCTATACCCAATGAATACTTTGATCAAATCTCGATTGGAAAAGAGCAGAGTAGATTGGAATTCGAGTTCGAACTTTACTTGGATCAAAGTCCCTATAACGTAGCATACGGATTTGATTTAGTTCGAAAAGATACCGATATGGAAGAAAATATCATCCGGGAAAGAGATCTAGTTTATAATGACAGTAATATCACACCTTCATATTTCAATAATGAAAACTATATAAATAACATCCTTCATTCTACCAACAAAAGCAGGCAAAGCATTGAAAATGAAGTGCTCAGCATAAGTGGGGGTTCCTTTAAAAGGAAACAAGATATTATCAAGGTGAATTCCGACTTGAATAGCTATTTAGACAACTTTATACCCTTTGAACCCAAAACTCGATATGCAAGTATGATTCCAAGTAAAATGCGCGGGCTTTTACTAAACAGCCTCCTAGATTCAATAAAAGCAAGAAAGTCATTCATTTTCTCTTCACTCATCATGTTCAAACTGACAAATGAAGAGTTGAGCAAAGAAGAAATACAGCAGAACCTAGAGATAGTGAATATAATGCAGAAACTTGCAGTTTTTGGACATTCGAAGTTATGCGTTCGTGACAATTCCAACCTTCAAAAAACAAAAATTTCTATTCAGACGGGATATATCAGGACCCTTAAACCCGGCTCAATCTACCCAAACTCCTATGATATTGATCTAAACAAACCAACAACTGTTCCGGAAGAAGTATTTTACATTCTCCAAGATGTTGCAAGTGCAATGAATATTGTTTTGCAGCAAATCATTCCTGGATTGACAATGGAGTTTAAACAGATCGATAAGGAGTTTGCGGAAAACGATAAAATTCAGATTAGATTACAACCAGTTATCATCAGAAAGGGAATTCCTATTCCACTAAGAGATGAATCGGAGGGTATAAAAAAAATCATTTCTGTATTACACATCTTGATAACAGCATATAATGATCAAAGCACGACTTTTGCTGTGGATGAACTCGATTCCGGTATATTTGAGTTTTTGCTCGGTGAAATCCTAGATCTTTTCGAAAGCTTTGGAAAAGGGCAATTAATTTTTACTTCGCATAATTTAAGGCCATTAGAGGTACTAAACAAGAAAAACATATACTTTACAACAACTAACCCCAAAAAGAGATATATTCAAATGTCTAATATTGAAACGAATCATAATCTACGCCTGAATTACTATCGGAGTATTCAACTTGGCGGGCAAAAGGAAGAGCTCTATGATGAGACCGACCATATAGAAATAGCTCGTGCATTCAGAAATGCTTGGTGGCAGAATGATAAAAAATGAAAGAAAGGTCATTTTATTCATAGTGGAGGGAAGTTCGGATGAGATTATTCTACGTTCATGCAAGACTTTCATACAAACTGGAGAACTTCGATTCGAGGTAGTGTATGGGGACCTAACAAGCGATAAAGATTCAACTATTCAGAATATAAAGAAAAAAATCAATTCTGCCTTAGTTCGTTTTTGTGATGAAAAAAACTTCATGAAGAAGGATATTTCCCACATAATTCATGTGGTAGATACCGATGGAACCTATATACCAGACGTTAACGTCGAGGAAGCTTCTTGCATAAAAGCAATCTATGAAGACCAAAGGATTGTCTGTAAAAATGCTCGGGACATTGCCCTTAGAAATCAAAAAAAGCGAAGCATTCTTAATCTACTTATTGGATTAACTACGGTTTCAAAAATCCCATATTCTGTCTATTACTTTTCCTGTAATCTCGATCACTTCTTCCATAACAATGCAAATTTAGAAATACACCTAAAGAATGATTATGCTGAAGAGCTTGATCGACAATTCGCAAGAAACCCGGAGGATTTCCTTAAACTGCTAAGTTGTCCAGGAATCTCATCCAGCCTAACTTATACTCAATCATGGGATTATATAAAGCAGTATTTAAATTCACTAAGTAGATATACCAATCTAAACCTACTTTTTGACACCAGAGCCAAGAATGGTTCCCTGTTCGTAAGTAAATAATTTCTTTTAAATGAAAACTAGATGTTGTCTCACATTCATTCCAAACTGCTTTTTTTGATCCTTTCACGGCACAATAAGCTTACTCAACTTTGAATAAAACAAGCGGTTGGAGAATTATCCAACCGCTTGTTTTTTAGCCTGCTTTTTTCAACCGGGGACGTCTCGCGGTTTCGCAACAAAAAGCTTACCCTACCTTGTAGATTTTCAACCGGGGACGTCTCGCGGTTTCGCAACAAAAAGCTTACCCTACCTTGTAGATTTTCAACCTGGGGACTGCTCGCGTTTTCGCAACAAAAACGCTTACCCCACCCTGTAAATTTACTTAATCCCCACTACTCCCTTACAATTGGGAAACCCCGGACAACCCCAAAACTCTTTGCCGGCATTTGCCCCTTTTAAGGCGGTTCGTTTCAACATGACACTTCCACATTTAGGACACCTCGGCGGTGCGTCAGAAAGAGATTCTTGCGGTTTGGCAGCATCTTCAGAGCAGGGAAGAGAAGCATCGGTCGCAACCTCACCTATTGTCGTTACCTCAACCCCCACCCCATCCAACTCTTCAGCCAGCCTCCTATACTTCTCCAAATAATCCACCTTCGGCTCCGTATGCTTCGCCAAATAATACTCCGCCAACTGCACCATTACCCTCTCACCATGCTCCACCGCGTCTCGCTCGCATTTGACCGCTTTATGTAATCAATCAAGCCATCGGCCCGAATCACCTGCTCACGAATCGCCTTAGGAGCATATTTGGCATTCAGTACTGTTTTCGGGTTCGCCAACACTACCACGGACTTGTAATTGACGGCATAAGAATGGGGACAGTCCCTTCACGCAGCTAATCAGCAAAGGCAGCCTTAAACACAAACCTTCCCTGAGAAACTAGGAACTGTCCCCATACCTTGTTCAACATCTTAGTCAGAATATTCCCCTTATCATCCGATCTAATCTTCTTCAGCAACTCCAAGTGCCTCTGACTCTGCGTGACCGGAGAATAGATCCCCTCACGCCGCGAGCCCACTTGCCTAACAAAATCCCCCGCTTGATTCACGGTTATATTCCCGTATAAATTCTTACACTCCAGCACAAAGATCCGTTTTCGCGTCACCACCATGAAATCGATCTGCGCACTCAAGCCCTCGTGTTCCAAATACAAATCGTGCAACACCACGAGTGGCATGGGGTAATGCTTTAACTCAAACAAAATCGTATCTTCACCAAAAATCCCCGCGCGCATAGCAGCAATATCGCTCTCCAAAGCCGCCATCAACTTCGGATGTGTTGCCGATGCCAGTAGCTCCTCCATGGCAGCCAATTGTTCTCTCGCCTTGCTACTCTCCTTGAGAATCTGTGGACCTCTGATGGTATCGAATATCCCCATAACGCCCTCCTATTGTGAAAAAATTAACTTCTTTTAAATTCTAAAGGGAAACGCACATAAAAGCAACACCGAAAAACAGGATAGACTTGGGCTACCGAAGACTGCCGAAGACTGCCAAAGACTACCTAAGACTGCCGAAGATAGAAAGGAGCCGGATAACCTGCATCTTGCATGTAAGCTACCCGGCTTCTTTATTTAAAGAGGGGACTGTCCCCACCCTGTAAATTTACCTTATCCCCAGAACTCTTTGCCGGCATTTGCCCCTTTTAAGGAGGTTCGTTTCAACATGACACTTACTTAGGACACTTCGGCGGTGCGTCAGAAAGCGATTCTTGAGGTTTGACAGCGTCTGAAGAGCAGGGAAGAACACCGCCGAAAAGAACGCATTTATTCCACGGTGCTCTTTCTTTGGAGCCTCAGCTGACATGGCTTTACGGCATTTACCGGCAGGTCAATATCCTGCCCGGCAAAGTAGCCTACCATATCAGCCATCCAAAGAAAGAACCTTTCGCGGCATAAACGCTAACGTAACAGAGAACAAAACAGGCGGTTGGAAATCACCAGCCGCCCTTTTCTATACCCTAAGTAGGAGTACCATTAACAACTATCGAACTATAAATCCACTGTGAAAACCTCAAAGGAGTGACAAGAATGCCTACTATCCAAATCCGCCGTATGCAGCAAGAAGATGCGCCGGTTATTTCTGCGGCGTTTACGGCTCAAGGTTGGAATAAGCTTACGGAGCAATACAACAAATATTTTGCTCAACAACTTCGGAACGAACGTGTTGTGCTCACAGCTACTGTTGACAACGCCTTTGCTGGTTATGTAACGTTGCTCTGGAAATCACCTGACCCATATTTCTCTCAGCATAACATTCCCGAGATCCAAGACTTTAACGTTCTTATTGCTTATCGCAACCAAGGCTTTGGTAGTCAACTCATGGATGCCATTGAAGAGATTGCCTTTGAGAAACACGCTACTGTAGGGTTATCTTCGGGCTTGCTCAGTGACTATGGCAGTGCCCAAAGACTATATGTGAAAAGGGGTTATATACCCACAGGAGAGGGAATTAAGTACAAGGGGAAAGTTTTGCAGTATAATGATCTGGTAAAAGTTGACGATGATTTGGTGTTGAGTTTCACGAAGGAGAGAACAGCATGAACGTCCGCATCGAGAAAAAACCCGCCTTCAAAATTGTAGGAGCCAAACAAAGCTTCCGCAACGACACCGGCGAAAACAAAGTCCCCGACTTCTGGACCTACTTACCCCGCGCCACCTACGACCTGATCATCGCCCAAGCCATTAGCGAACCCACCGGCATGCTCGGCTTATGCGCTAACTTCGAAGGCAAAAACGAATTCGACTACTACATTGCAGTATCGAGCAACAAACCCACTCCCGCAGGACTCGAAGAGATTAAAATCCCCTCCTCCGAATACCGCCGCGCCAAGAACAGCATCCCCGACTTGGAAGTCTACTTCGACTACGACTTCCCCAAAGCCAACTTCACCTACGAACTCTGGTACCCCGTCATTAAAGAATAGTAGTACCCCCCAAATCTGAAACTGGATAGCCCTACGTACCACAACCGTAAGGTTACCCGGCTTTTTGCTACACCCAGCAATTACAACCATTTTGAAAACAAATAATTACTCGACTTTCAACTAAATTGACACAAGCAAGCAGACAAATATTGTAAAAATGCACCATAATATGTAAAACTACCAAGAATACGAATAAACTTCATGTTAAAACAAGAGAAAATTAAGATAAACTCTAACAATTGGGAAGGATTCTTGCCTTTAACTGTTGAAAAAATCAGAAAGCTTAAATTGGCTTAATCGGAAATACTACTTAAGAACCATAATTTTACGAAAGGTCGCGTATAACCATGCCTGAAAAAATCTACCTTTCATCTCCCCATATGAGTGACGAAGGTTATGAAATGCAATATGTAAAAGAAGCCTTCGATACCAACTGGATCGCCCCCCTCGGCAAAAATGTTGACGAGTTCGAAAAAGAATTAGCCGCCTATGTTGATTCTAAACATGCTGCAGCACTTTCTGCTGGCTCTGCAGCAATACATATGGCTCTTTTAGCCGCAGATGTTGGACCAGGAGACATTGTCTTTTGTACCAGCTTAACATTCTCGGCAACTTGTAACCCAATAATTTATACCGGTGCAACACCGGTGTTCATCGATAGCGACATAGAAACCTGGAACATAAGCCCAGAATTACTCAGAGAAGCCTTTAAGAAATACCCAAAAGCCAAAGCAGTTTTAGTGGTTCATCTCTATGGATTATCTGCTGATATGGATTCTATTGTAGAAATCTGTAAAGAAAATAATGCTGTTCTCATAGAAGATGCCGCTGAATCTCTTGGAACCTATTATAAAGGCAAGCATACAGGAACCTTTGGAGAATATGGTATCTTCAGCTTTAACGGGAACAAGATTATAACCACTTCCGGTGGAGGAATGCTGGTTTCCAATAACGAAGAACGCATTAAAAAAGTGCGCTTCTGGGCTACTCAAGCAAGAGACAAAGCCCGCCATTACCAGCATAGCGAATTAGGGTTTAACTACCGTATGAGTAATATTGTAGCCGGAATTGGTAGAGGTCAAATGAAAATCCTTGAGCAGAGAAGACAACAAAAGAAGCATATATTCGAAACCTATAAGAGAGAACTTGGTCATCTTGAAGGTGTAAGTTTTATGCCGATTAATGATTGGAACGAACCCAATTATTGGTTGAGTTGTATGATCACAACCGGTAAAGTTAAACCACTTCATATCATGGAAGCTCTTGAAAAAGAGAATATTGAAACCAGACCGATTTGGAAACCAATGCACTTACAGCCTTACTTTGAAAAGTATGATTATATTGGTAAAGGTGTTGCTGATTGGATCTATGAGAATGGTGTTTGTTTACCAAGTGATACAAAGATGACGGATGCTGAAATTGAAAGGGTCATAAACAAAATAAGAAATCTTTGGGATAGGATATATTAAATTCCTTCCTCACGATGATTTTGAGCTTTAGAGATTGAAAATTTTACAACGTATTTTGATAATCTCTTACTTTGTAAGATATAGCTTACCCAATCATCAAACAGTGCAATGCTCCAGTTTTCAGTAGTAGTGTGTATTTAGACAAGGTATAATACAAAAGCATTTAAGGCAGCCTTTATGAAATTTGCAATAACGAAAGATAGGGCTGTCTTAATTGTCAATTTTTTAGTTTTCAGAAAGGGATAAGTTTGAAGAAAATAGCTTTAGTGTTTGCCATCAGATAAGAAGATGACGGATGAGTATCTTGAGAGAATGTGTAGCATTATAAAATTATTGTGGGAATAGAGTGTATGATATGACAGAGAACAAGGTAAAACCGAACAATGGTATATACAGAAGATTTTTAAAAAGGCCAATGGACTTCATTTTATCTTCGTTGGCAATTATCACTTTAAGTCCGGTGCTTATAGTTGTTGTTGTTCTTGTTAGGTTTAAGCTTGGTAGTCCGGTGCTGTTTAAGCAGAAAAGGCCAGGACTTAATGAGAAGATATTTACGATGTATAAGTTTAGAACGATGACTGATGAGAAGGATGAGAATGGCGACCTATTGCCGGATAGTATTAGATTGACTAGATTTGGGGAAATGCTAAGGTCAACAAGTCTAGATGAATTGCCAGAGCTATACAACATTCTTAAGGGCGATATGAGTATTGTGGGGCCAAGACCTTTACTTATTCAGTACCTTGAACTTTACAATGAGCATCAAAAGCGAAGACACGAAGTGAGACCCGGCCTTTCGGGATATGCTCAAATCAATGGACGTAATGCCATCAGTTGGGAAGATAAGTTCAATCTTGATGTTGAGTACGTAGATAATGTTAGTTTCATGGGCGATTGGAAGATTATTTTTCTGACCATAAAGAAGGTATTTGTTAAGGAAGGCATTAGCTCATATACATCTGTTACTATGGAGCCATTTAGAGGAAGTAAAGTAGAGAATTAAGAGGAAAGCAATTATACATATATTATTTCGGAATATCTAATGAAACGTATTTATAAATCAATATTTCAGAGAGGAATGTGCTTATCATGAAAGATAAATTACTCATCATAGGTGCAAGTGGACACGGAAAAGTAGTCGCTGACATCGCAATAAAAATGAATAAGTGGCAAAGCATCGCATTCCTCGATGATGACGAGTCTTTTAAGACATCTATGGGATTAGAAGTCATCGGCAAAACTGCTGATGCTCTTATATATAAAGATGAAGCTGATTTCTTTGTTGCTATTGGAAGCAATGCTATTAGGGAGAAGATACAAGAAAAGTTGACGAATGAACGATTGAATGTAGTTAGTTTAATTCATCCAAGTGCAGTACTTGGTAATGATGTTGAGATAGGTATTGGGACAGCGGTGATGGCAGGGGTTGTTATAAACAGCTCAAGCAGAATAGGTAAGGGATGTATCATCAACACAAGTGCTAGCTTGGATCATGACAATGTGATTGAAGATTATGCACATATTTCTCCTGGAGTTAATATGGCTGGAACAGTGAAAGTTGGCAAGAGAAGCTGGCTAGGTATAGGCAGTGTAGTAAGCAATAACGTGAACATCTGCAGTGGTTGCAAAGTAGGTGCAGGGGCTGTGGTGGTTAAGGATATTACTGAACCTGGAACTTATGTTGGGGTTCCGGTGAGGAAGATAGATTAAATATTAGTGCATTTGAGGTGCTTAAATTGAAGAAGAAAATTTGGTTATGGAACCATTATGCAACTGATATGTATAAGAACAAAGGCGGAAGACATTATTGGTTTGCAGAGAATTTAATAAAAGAAGAATATGACGCCACGGTGTTTTGTGCTAATACTTATCATAATAAATCAGAGTTCATAGATACTGGTAAGAAAAAATATGCTACAGATATTTTAAACGGCATTCCTTTTGTATTTGTCAAAACAACAACGGCCTTAGGTAATGGTTTAGATAGAGTAAAGAATATGGGATTGTTTTATTGGAACTTGTTTTCAGTCGCTAAAGCATATGCGAAAGAGCATGGGAAGCCAGATGTAATCATTGCCTCAAGTGTTCATCCTCTTACTATGGTTGCTGGAATACAGATAGCAAAGAAAATGAATGTGCCTTGCATTTGCGAAATACGTGATTTGTGGCCTGAAGCCATTTTTTCTTTTAATAAGGCTAAAGAAAATAGCCTGCTTGGTAAAATTCTTGTAGCCGGTGAGCATTGGATTTATAAAAAAGCAAATGCTTTGATATTCACTAAAGAAGGCGATACGGATTATATCAAAGAGAAAAAATGGGATGCATTACAAGGTGGCGATATCAACTTGGATAAAGCTCACTACATAAACAATGGTGTTGATGTTGAGGTATTCAATAAATCCATAAATGAAAAAATTATTGAAGATGAAGACCTAGAGTCTGGGAAGTTTAATGTAGTATATGTTGGCGCAATAAGACCGGTTAATAATGTAGGGAATATACTCGATACTGCAAAGCTTCTAAAAAATGATAAAGAGATTCAATTACTGATTTATGGAGATGGAAATCAAAAAGAGATGCTTGAAAAGAGAGTAGCTGAAGAGGGCTTAGATAATGTCAAAATGAAGGGTTTTGTGAATAAGCAGTTTATCCCTTATATCTTAAGCAAATCATCCCTAAATATATTAAATTACTCTCATAACCAATACAACTGGGCAAGAGGTAATAGTTCAAATAAGTTGTTTGAGTATATGGCCTCAGGTAAACCAATCATATCTACTGTTAAGATGGGATATTCAATAATTGAAAAATATAAGTGTGGAATTGAACTAGAGAATAGTACGCCTGAAGAGTTGGTACAGGCAATATTAGATATTAAAAACATGCCCGAACGTCAGTATAAGCTTCTTGGAACCAACGCCAAAAGAGGAGCAAATGACTTTGATTCTAAAGTACTAACAAGAAAATTAATTGATGTTATAAACTCTTTAGTTTAGAGGTGTAGTTATGTACAAATCGCTATTAACTGAATATGGTATTCCTTGGGTTATGAATCGTTCACTATATTCAGTTAAGTTAAAAATGATGAGAGCTATGCCTATAACGGAGAATTTATTCGAGAAGAAAGTTGAAATTAAGCGGATTGATATCTTCCAAGTAGATACTAATGAAATAGAAACATTTTTAAATAATATATCTGATGCTGATAAAAAAGATATTATCCAAATAGCAGATGATGCTTTGGAAGGAAAGATTAAAGGGTTCTCTTCAATAGAGTTGAACTATGGAAAGCCAATTAACTGGCATCTAAATCCAATCACTAAAGTTGAAGTTGACAAAAATATTAAGTGGTATAAGATCCCGGATTTTGACCCATCCCGTGGAGATATTAAGGCCGTATGGGAAGCCTCAAGATTTACCCACTTTTTCTATTTTGCGCGAGCTTACATGATTACTAAGGATGTAAAGTATTATAAGGCCTTTTCTATACAGATAAGTGATTGGATTAAGCAGAATCCATATTCGTATGGACCAAATTATAAATGTGGTCAAGAAGCAACCCTGAGAATGATCAATGCATTAATTGCTTACTCGGTGTTCAAGGATTATGGATTAGATACTAAAGAAGATGAAATAAACTTAAAGAAACTCGTAGAAGGTAGTTATAAAAAGGTTATATCAAATTTCTTTTATGCTCATAAATGCATAAAAAATAATCATACCCTTTCTGAGATAACTGGTTTGATTATTGGAGCCTGGTGCAGTGAAGATGAAAATGCTTTGAAAAGATCTTACCAGTTGATGGACAAAGAAATTGAAAATCAATTTATGAACGATGGCGGCTACATTCAATACTCGTTTAACTATCAAAGGTTTGCACTTCAAATAATGGAATTTGTACTCAAGATAAGTGAAATCACAGGAGTTGAATTATCTGAACAGAGCAAAGCATTAATCGAAAAAAGTGTTTTGCAGATGTATCAATTGCAGGATGAAACAGGTGATGTTCCAAATTATGGTTCTAATGATGGTGCGTTAATATTTCCTGTAACAACATGTAATTATCGTGATTTCAGACCAGTTTTAAATACAGTCAATGCTGTGCTTAAAGGAAAGCGGCTATATGATCAAGGAAATCATGATGAAGAGTTGTTGTGGTTTTCTGATATAGAGATCAAAAAAATACAGCATGCAGATTTACAAAGGAAATCAGTAAGTTACAGAGATTCTGGTTTCTATTCATTGCGACATAACGATGGACATTTGATGATTGTACTGCAAGACTTTAAAACTAGACCGGCTCAAATGGATCAGATGCACATAGACTTATGGCACAAAGGAGTTAATGTTTTATGCGATAGAGGGACTTATTCTTATGCAACTGATTTAGGGAATCAATTGGCTCTGACAGCTACCCATAATACGATTAAGATTGGGGATAAAGAACAGATGAAAAAGCATGGTCCATTCTTAATATATGATTGGACAAGTGCTACTAAGGTTGAGTCTGATGAAAACCATTTCAGGGGAACCATGAAATCAAAGAATGGATATTCACATACACGGGTTATCAATAAAGACTCTGTGGGATATTCCATTGAAGATCAAGTAGTTGGAGATGTTGAGAACTATGAGGTCTTATTCCACACCCCATGTGAAATCAAAAAGAATGAACATGGCCTAGATTTGTTTTTCGATAACAAGTTGATTACAAAGATTATAACTAAGGATGAAATTCAAGTAAGTCAATCTTATAGAAGTTTATATTACCTTAAAAAAGAAATAATAACTCAGATTTCAATAAGCGTAAAATCAATGAGCAATAGTCTCGTGCGAATTGAATTAGTAAAATAGTGAAGGAAGGAATTATTATGATTAATGTTATTGGTTTAGGTTATATAGGACTCCCAACCGCTTTAATGTTCGCAAAAAGTGGGGTAGAAGTAATTGGAACAGATTTAAATGTTAAGTTAGTGGATTCACTTTCAAAAGGGAAGCTTACATTTGAAGAGAAAGGATTAGAAGACCTATTTAGTGCTGCTGTAAAATCTGGCATTAAATTCACAACAGAGTATCAAAAAACTGATACTTACTTAGTTGCAGTTCCTACGCCATATATTAATTCAAGTAAGAAACTGGATCCTAAATATGTGATAGCAGCTGTTAATAGAGTTCTTGATGTTTGTGAAAAAGGTGCTATGATTATTATTGAGTCAACTATTTCACCTGGCTCAATTGATAAATATGTAAGACCTGAAATAGAGAAAAGAGGAGTGACCATCGGTGTTGAGATTCATCTAGTTCATGCTCCTGAAAGAATCATTCCGGGAAATATGATTTATGAACTTGAGCACAATTCAAGAACAGTTGGGGTTGATAATCCCCAAGTAGGAGAACGAGTTAAAGAATTATATTCAAGTTTCTGTAAATCAGAGATTGTTGTTACAGATATTAGATCGGCAGAAATGTCGAAAGTCATTGAGAATACCTATCGAGATGTAAATATTGCTTTTGCAAACGAATTAGCTAAGATTTGTAGAAAAGATAATATGGACGTCTACGAAATAATTAGAATCGCCAACAAGCACCCAAGAGTCAATATACTTCAGCCCGGACCTGGTGTCGGTGGACATTGTATTTCTGTAGATCCTTGGTTCCTTGTTGGAGATTATCCTGATCTCACGAATTTAATCTTAACAGCAAGAAAAATCAACGATTCAATGCCCACCCATGTACTTGAAAGGATAAGAGATATTATGAGAGAGCATAACATTACTGATATCTCAAAGATTGGTATTTATGGTCTTGCCTACAAAGAAAATGTGGATGACACAAGAGAAAGTCCAACACTTCAGCTTCTCGAAAGAATGGATGAACATTTAGCTTTTGGTGTAAAAGTGTATGATCCATTCATTAAAGAAAGAATTGTAGATCATCAGTTTATGAACTTCGAAGACTTCTTAAATGAGATAGAGATTCTGGTTATAATTACAGCTCATGATCATATTAAGAACAATTTAGATTTAGTGAAAAGGAAATTAATTCTAGATACAAAAAATATATGTAACTTCGAGGGTGTATATAAACTTTGAGAGCACTCAGTAAACAATAAAATGTAAAAATCGAAATTAATGGTAAAGAACCAGCAGCAATATAATTATTATAAGCGAGGTTGATTTGATGAAGCAACTATTCTTAATGGTTAATGATGGCTCTATTAAGCTCATAGAAAGTCCATTACCGATTGTAAAAGATAATCACGTCATAGTAGAGACATTATATTCAGTTGTAAGTGCTGGGACCGAAAGAGGACTTACTTCTTTTGGAGGTAAGAATCTAGTCCAAAAGGCTCTTGAAAGACCTGATCAAGTTAAAAAAGTATTGGAGAAAATGTCGACAGACGGAATTTTAACGACCGTAGATTCTGCTTTTACACGTTTGAAAGAACCAATGCCAATGGGATATTCAAGTGTTGGAAAAGTTGTAGTAGTTGGCAAAGGTGTTACGGACATTTCTGCAGGAGATTTGGTTGCTATGGCGGGTCAAGCTTATCATAGTGAAGTGAATCGTGTAAACAAGAATTTAATTGCTAAAATTCCTGAAAATTTGGATGATTTTAGACAAGGTGCTTTATGTGCTTTGGGTGGCATTGCACTTCAAGGCATTCATCAAGCAAAAGTTGAACCCGGAGAGACCGTTGCTGTTATTGGATTAGGACTACTAGGTCATATAACTGCGAGAATATTAGATGCATATGGTTGTGATGTAATCGGTTATGACATCAAAGATAAGTCTTTGAAGGGAACTAACTTAAAGTCGTTTATTTTGTCAAACAATGAAAATGCTGAAGACATTACTAAATCTTTAACAAAAGGTAGAGGAGTAGATAAGGTAATTATAACTGCTGCTACTAATAGCAATGATCCTATGGACTTAGCCGCAGCAATAGCTCGCGACCGAGGTACCATTTGTATGATTGGTGTTACTCAAATGAATATCGATAGACGTCCGTACTACGAGAAGGAGTTAACTTTTACGATTGCTAGATCTTATGGACCCGGAAGATATGATTCTAATTACGAAGAAAAAGGAATTGACTATCCAATTGGCCACGTAAGATTCACTGAAGGCAGAAATCTCGAAGAGTTTATTAGGTTAATTGCGGATAAGCGTGTGGATTTCTCAGATTTGATTACTCACGAAATTGACTTTGATGATGCAGAGAGAGCGTATGAAATAATTACAACAAATAAGAATAATGAAGATTATATAGGGATTCTCTTAAAGTACACACCCAATGAAAATAAGTGGTTAAATAAAGTGGTTAATGATCAAAAGAAGTCAACGATTGGATCAGATAAAATTTCCGTAGGATTAATTGGTGCTGGAAACTTTGCTAAGAATACGTTATTACCAATTATGAAGGATACTGGGTTATATCATTTTAAAGGATTAGCAACTACTGGAGGAGTAGGAACTTCTCAGGCACAAGATGTTTTTTCATTTGATTACACCACAAATAACTATAAAGAATTAATTGAGGATCCATCTATTGATTTAATAGTTGTATCAACACAACATAATACACATGCAAAGTTTATCGTAGAAGCCCTCAATGCGGGTAAACATGTATACTGTGAAAAACCAATGTGCTTAACACTTGAAGAGTTAGATATGATCAAAGCTTCATATGAAAAATCCAAGGGAGAATTGTTCATTGGTCTTAATAGGAGGCATGCTCCTCTAATTAAAAAGATTAAGAAAGATCTTTCTACGGACAAAATCCCTGCCGTTTATGATTATATTGCAAATGCAGGCTTTATACCTAATAACCACTGGACCCAAGATGAAAAAATTGGCGGGGGAAGAATCATAGGAGAAGCTATTCATTTTATTGACGTAATTCAATATCTTGATGGAAGTGAACTAGAGTCACTTGAAATAAAGTTTGCCAAGAATGATGCTTATCCAAAGAATGATAACGCTCTAATTTCTCTAAGATTTTCTTCCGGAGCAATTGGAAACATTGTTTATACATCAATGGGATCAAAAAAATACCCTAAAGAGCAATTGAGAGTGTTCACTAACGGTCAGGTATACGAAATGGATAACTACATTAAGATGAATCAGTATGGCAGCATTAAAAATATAAAGATTAAATTAAGACAAGATAAAGGCATTAAGGATGAGTATCAACATATTTATAATGTTTTGAAAGGCAAAGAAAAGAATAATTCTGTTGAAGATGCCATGGTATCACATAAATTATTATTGGATCAATTAAGATGAAAAGAGGGAAAAAATGAAAACTAATTATCAGGTATGCAAAAATTGTGTAATGGATACTTCTGACCCGGAGATTACTTTTGATGAAAATGGTATCTGTGACTTTTGTGATAATTTTAATAACGTAATTCTTGCCAGTTGGAGTTCAGAAGGTGACAAGTATGATGAACTAATGAAAATTGCTGAAAAAATTAAGAGAGAAGGAAAAGGCAAAGAATATGACTGTATTATAGGAATAAGCGGAGGGGTGGATAGCTCATATTTAGCATACGTTGCTAAAGAGGTTATGGGTTTAAGACCTTTAATGCTTACAGTGGATACAGGATGGAATTTAAATGTAGCTAATGAGAATGTACACAAACTATTGAAAAAACTTGAGCTTGACCTTGAGACTATAGTTGTAAATTGGGAAGAAATGAAAGATTTACAGCTAGCGTTTTTAAAATCTCAAGTTCCATATCAGGATACCCCTCAAGACCATGCGATTTTTGCTGGTTTGTATAACTATGCCGCTAAGCATGGTATTAAGTATGTATTTACAGGAGCAAATTATTCTACAGAAGGCGTTAAGCCACCTCAAGAATGGACGTATTTAAACGATATAAAAATGATAAAAGATATTCATAATAAATTCGGCAATCTTGAACTAAAAACGTTTCCGTTATGTGGAATGTTCAAATATAAATTATATTATAGGTATGTCAAAGGCCTTAGAGTAGTACATCCTCTTAATTATATCAAATATGAGAAAGATGAAGTTGTATCTTTATTAAAAGAAAAATTTGGGTGGGAAGAGTACGAAAATAAGCATTACGAGAACATATTTACTAGGTTTTATGAAGGTTACTATCTACCTCGCAAATTTGGATATGATAAAAGGAAAATATACTTTTCAAATTTGATATTAACAAATCAAATGTCTAGAGATGAAGCGTTGGAAATGCTAAAAAAGAATCCGTATAGTGAAGATCAAGCAATGTTAGATTTAGAATATATTTGTGATAAGTTAGATATTAAAAAAGACTACTTTATCGACTTGATGAATTCTGAGAATAAAACGTTTAGAGATTATAAGAATAGCGCTAAAATAATTAAGTTGGCTATTAAGTTAGCAAAAACAGTGGGAATGGAAAAAAGAAATTTTAGGGTATAGAGGTGTTGTCTTGGTAACGATTATTGATTATGGGATGGGGAATATTGCGTCAATACAAAAAATGCTAAAAAAAATTGGCTATGATTCAGAACTCACAAACAATAGAGAAACAATTTTAAATTCTCAAAAAATAATATTACCTGGAGTTGGCGCATTTGATTATGGAATGAAAAACCTGAAGGATCAAGATTTGATTCAAGTATTAAGATATAAAGCCATTGAAGAAAAGACCCCCCTTCTTGGCATTTGCCTTGGTATGCAGTTGCTTGGAAAAAGTAGTGAAGAAGGTGAAGAAGAAGGTCTTTCACTTATTGATTTTAATACAATTAAATTTAAATTTGACAATCTAAAACTTAAGATACCTCACATGGGTTGGAATTATATTGAGTATAATTCTGATAGTAAATTATTTAAAGATATGTATGAAGAAACAAGGTATTACTTTGTACATTCTTACTATGTAGAGAATAATGATTCTTATACGATTGCAAGAGCAAACTATGGATTCGATTTTTCAGCAGCTGTGAGAAAAGATAATATTCTTGGAGTTCAATTTCATCCTGAAAAAAGTCATAAGTTTGGCATGAAATTGTTGCAGAATTTTGTAGAGGAATTTTAATGTTTAGAAGTAGATTAATACCTATTATTCTAATTGAAAATAGGGGATTATATAAATCAATAAAATTCAAAAATCATAGATACATAGGTGATCCTTTGAATACGATTAGACTGTTTAATGATAAAGAAGTTGATGAACTAATAATTCTGGACATAGGTGCAAGAAAATCAACTAAAGGCATAGATTTTGAGTATCTCGAAAAACTATCTGCTGAATGCTTCATGCCATAATGTTATGGTGGTGGGGTCGATAATATATTGCAGGTTGAAAAGCTTTTTAAGTTAGGATTTGAGAAAATTTCCTTTAACACTGCATTAGATGAAAAAATTGATTTAGTCAAGGAAGTAGCAAAAAAATATGGTGTGCAGAGTGTGGTCGCTTCTATTGATGTGAAAAAGAATATCTTTGGAAAGTATAATATCTACATTGAGAATGGCACTAAGAAAATAAAATGGAATCTTGAAGAATATGTTAAACATCTTCAAGATAATGGAGTAGGGGAAATATTAATTACTTCTATAGATCAAGAAGGATCGATGACAGCATATGATTATGAACTAATAAAACTAGTATCAGAGTCTATAGAAATCCTAGTTGTTGCAAATGGAGGAGCCGGTAGTTTGAGTGAATGTAAAAAAGCTATAGACAGTGGAGCATCTGCAGCTGCTGCTAGTAGCATTTTCTCATACTATGGGAAGAAGAATGCAGTGCTTGTTAATTATCCAACGCAAGCTGAAATAATGGAATGCTTTAGTTTATAGACTATTGAGTCGATGATTTGCTATTGATAATTATTATTGTTCAAACTTTGTGTGATGAATAATTGTCAAATTGTTACTAGTTGATATTGAACTCAAGCAAAACAAGTAAAGTTTTAAGAGTAGGAGGCTTAAATGAATATTCTATTGATTGGAGATTCATCGAGATTATACATGCCATATTTAAATAATTATGAAAAGTTATTAATTGACAATCAATGTACTTATACACTTCTACATTGGGATAGATTTAATATTGATGATTCAAATAACGAGTTTAGATATATTGATGGTAAAATAGGACATAAAAGGAATATGATTGATTATTATCGTTTTAGCAAATTTATAAAAAGAATACTATCCAAAAATGAATTTGATAAAATTATTGTATTTGGCATACCTATATTGCTGTTTATTGGAGGTGTTTTGACAAAGAGATATAGGGGGAATTACATTATAGATGTACGAGACTATCATAAGATAGTCAAAGTGTGTAATCTAAAAAACATTATTAAAGATTCAGCCTATACTGTCATTTCATCACCAGATTATAAAAAGTGGTTGCCAGATAATGATAAATATCTAGTTAATCATAATTTAAACATTGATAATTACAATGACTGTTTAGATGAATCGATAAAGAACAGACTTAAACTAAATATTTCTTTTATAGGAGCCACTCGTGATTATGAAATCAATATTGATCTTATTAGTTCTTTAAGTGAGAGTAAATGCATCGATGTATATTACCATGGAGAAGGGGATATTAATCCTTTGATTGATGAATACATCAAGAAAAAAAATGTGAAAAACGCATTTTTAACTGGAAGATACAGTAAAAAAGATGAGGGTATCCTATACCACAAAAGTGATCTTATTAATGTTTTAAGGCTAAATGATAGCATAAATAATGAAACCGCTTTACCAAATCGACTATATAATGCTGCATACTATTGTAAACCTATGTTAGCTTATGAAGGTACATATCTCTCAGAAATTATTAATAAATACAATCTAGGGTTAGTCATTAATACATTCGAAAATCTTGAAATGGTAATAAAAAACTACTTTGATAATTTTGAGTACGATAAATATATAAGTGGAAGAGCAGAATTTTTGAATATGGCGATTAATGATAATAAAAAATTCATACTAGCAATAAAAAGTTTTCTAAATGAACAAAGTGATTAATCTCATTAAGAAGCAATCTTTTATTTGGAATAATATGTTATTAGTACAATATAATCTGACTGATTGTCTTACAACAACATGATATTTATAAAAGGTGGTGCTAATTTGCAGATAGTTGAACGACATAAGAGCAAAACAAATGTTGAAGATTTACGTAGTAATAGGTTTTATAATAAATTAAATATAGAAAATTATCATATTGTACTATCAATTATAGTAGCCTTTGCAAACATATCTTTTTTCGATAATTATTCAGCATCATTATTATTTGTTCTTATAGAGCTATGTATACTTTTTTATTTTTTGATAAAAAAAAATATTACTGATTATTTAGGGCATTATTTAATATTTTTAAGTTTGAGCATTGAATTTGAAGAATTAGTAGGTAAAACATTCTATGGATTTAAAAATTTTAGAATTTTAGGGGTTAATCTAGGAATAATGACTTTAATTCCTATCTTGTTACTAATATTCGTAAAACCAGTGAGAATAAAAACTATTAAAACCAAATTCCCTCATTATTATAAATTTGCAATTATGATGTTTTTTTTGAATTTTATTGGAGTGTTTTTTGGATTATTTCAAATATTAGTGAATGACAATAATATTCAGAATATGGACAACTACATTTTGCATTTCATCAATGAATTATATACCATGATAGCACTTCCAATGTTGGTGATATTTGCAATCGGATACATCCTAACTTGGGAACTAAATAAAATTTATAAGTTAAAGAGTTATTTAATTTCTATTTTAGTAGGCGTTGTAGCTTCAATGGTATTTTCATTGGTTAGTGGAAACTATGGTACGTATAGCGTAGATACATTATTAGTTACTAATGTAATAAGATACATTCCTTTCATGCTCATAATACCATTTTATAAAAATTACAAATTGCCTAAATATTTTGTTGTAGTTGCATTATTGAGTATGGTGTTATCTTTATTTTATAATGCTACAGGCAAACAAATATTACTAAATATGCTTATTCCTTTGGGTATTATATCAATATTTTGGAGACAGAAAAAGTACTTGAGTTTTGGTCTTTTAATGTTAGCTTTTCCAGTAATAGGCATAATAGCAAGTTTACTAGTAGACATGTTTATAGATAGAAGTATATTATTTGAGATTAAATTCAACCAAGCTATTTCAATGATTAAGTTTTGGGAAAATAATTGGCTAATAAATATGCCGTTATCACCACGAATTAGAATTATTGAGTTAATGAACATATCGTTAGAGTACATTAAGAAACCGTGGTTTGTATTATTTGGAAAAGGTTACATGGGTTCAATTACTGATCATTCGGGTTTGCTAGGAAATACATTTATTCTTGGAAGTTTTAGTATGGAGCAATGGAATAATGGCACATTTTATAGAGTGCATGAAACATTCAATAAATTATATTTATATCACGGTATAGTTGGTATTGGGTTTTATATATATACTATAAAACTTGTATTCAAAAACTTTACTAAGAGTCCGTGGATTCTTGTAGGGGGATTTTGGATTTTGATGGTTTATGGTTACTCTGTTACTATGACAGCTTATGGAATGGTTGCACTGTTGTTAGGTTTCATAGAGCTTGATACTAGCTCTAAAAGAATTAATAAAGAATTATACTAGGAGGTTTATTGATGAAAAAGATAGGAATGATTACGTATCGAGATATTGCAGATGGAAAGGGCAGATTTCTACAAGCATTTTCTTTATATAGTGCTATTCAACATTTAGGGTATGACGTAGAATTAATTGATTATTACCCTAAGAATAAAAGTATTATCAAAGAATCAAAACAAAATAAAATTATGAGAATATTAAAGAATCCAAACGATTGGCCTGGATACTTAGCTAAATTACAACATGATACAATGTTATATATTTATAGAGATCAATTTAATACAAAGCGCACTATGTACGATTCATTTATTAATGATAACATTGTGGTTACACAAAAAAAGTATTACGGATATGAATCGCTTTTAAATGGGAATCTTAATTATGATGCATATGTATGTGGTAGTGATCAAATATGGAATCCTAACTTTCAAGGTTTAGATCCTGCTTATTACTTAAGGTTTGCACCTGAAAGCAAGAGAATTGCCTATGCTCCAAGTCTTGGAACAACAGAGATAAATGAAATGCAAAAGAAAATCATGAAGGAAAATCTTGATGGTATGAATTATGTTTCTGTTAGAGAGAAAAGTGGAGCAGAAATAATTGCTGGCATTACAGGAAAAGATGTGAAAAATGTTCTTGATCCTACACTATTGTTACCGCTAGAGTGGTGGGAGGATTTTGCTGGTGAAGAAAAACCAGAAAAACCATATGTTCTAACATTTTTATTTGATAATAATAAACACCCACGAAGAATAGCAAAGGAAATAGCCAATAAGTATGGATATGATATTATTTCAATTCCAGACTCGTTTGCTGATTTGTTTTTTAGAGGAAATAAAGAAATATCAGTTGGACCTGAGAAATTTGTCAATTTGTTTAAAAATGCATCATTTGTTTGTACTCAATCCTTTCATGGTGTGATTCTATCCTTAATTTACAACAGACAATTTTTAGTATTTAATAGAGATACTAAAGGTCCTAGAACTAGCATTTTTTCTAGAATTAGTGACTTGTTGGAAATGGTTAGATTAGAAAGTAGAATAATTAGAGATGGAGAAGCATTACCTACAAATATTGAAATAATTGATTTTACTAAAGCTAATTTAGTGTTAGAAGAAAAGAGACAGGAATCACTCGCCTATTTAAGAAATGCATTATTCGAAGCAGTAGGAGGGAAAGAAGATGAAAATAGCTCCAACTGATATATGTACTGGATGTATGGCTTGTATTAATGTTTGTCCTGTGAACTGCATATCTCCTTATGAAGATGATGAAGGATTTTGTCAACCAATAATTGATAAAACAAAGTGTATTAATTGTGGAAAATGTACGGCAGCTTGCCCTGTACTAAATGCACCTATAAAACATACAGATGATACTCCAGTTGTGTATGCTGTGTGGAATAAAGATCCATTATTGCTAAGTAAAAGTACTTCTGGGGGTGCATTTGGAGCATTAGCAAAGCAAGTTTTGAATGGGAAAGGAATTGTGTATGGCGTTGCATACTCTGAAGATTTACTTGTGAATCATATAAGAGTTACCACAGAGGATGAACTGCAGAAATTACACGGTTCAAAATATGTACAAAGTAAAATAGGTTATATTTATCGTAGTATAAAAGAAGATTTAGACAAAGCCATAAATGTTTTATTTTCGGGCACACCTTGTCAAGTCGCAGGCTTATACGGATTTTTAGGCCATGATAAATATGATAATTTATATACTTGTGATCTAGTTTGTCACGGAGTCCCCTCACCAGGCGTTTATGAGAAATATATAAAATACATGGAAGAAAAAAATAATTCTAAAATGATAAACATTGAAATGAGGACCAAAAAAAGGGGATGGAATTCCACTCTCGATATGAAACATAGCTACGAAAATGGCACAGTTATTGAAACATTTGATGCGTTTAATGACCCATACATGAATGGGTTTTTATATGATTTGATTTTAAGAAAATCGTGTTATGAATGTAGATATGCTAAAATACCGAGAGAAAGCGATATTACACTTGCTGACTTTTGGGGTATAGGAAGTGAAATGCCATTTAATCATCCAACTGAGCAAGGAATTTCAATGATTATGATTAATACAAGTAGAGGTAAAGATTTATTTAATATATGTAAAAATAATGTTTATTTTGAGGAAAGAAATTTGAATGAGGCAAAGAAAGGAAATGTTATGTTATCTCCTCGAGTGCATAGCAATCCAAATAGGGAAAAGTTCTTCAATGACCAAAAAATAATGCCATTTGATGTGTTAACAAAGAAATATCTGTCAAGAAAGGAAAGTATCAAGAATAGATTTATTAATATAATTATTAAAACATTAGGTCGAGATAACATAAAAAGAATAAAGAATGTGATGAAAATAGGATGAAAAGATTAATACTAAATATGAATAAATTACGCTCAATTGTTGGTAATGAGCTGATATATATTGGATCAGATATACTGATTAAGGCCATTGCTTTTGTTTCAATGCCATTTTTTCTTAATGCTATGTCAACCGAAGAATTTGGTGAATTTAATCTATACCTTACGTATAGTAGTATATTTGTAGTCTTCTTTGGATTAAATGTATCAAAATCTATTGTTAAATATTATATTGACTATGAAAATTCTAAGAGGTATTTGGCTACAGCTGTTTGGATAATGTTAATTGGATCATCCATTTTTTCAGGTTTACTTTTCTCAGTAAACTATGTTCATGGTTTATTTGAATTTGAAAGTAAGATTCTAGCCATTATTGTTATCAATACAGCGGTTATAGGATTAATCGAAATTGGACTAGAAGTAATAAGATCAGAGCGAAATGCTAAATTATATGGTGTTTCAAGTCTAGCACAAAGTTTAATCTCTACAACTTTAGGACTCATACTTGTCTACAATATGAAAGACAATCTAGCTTTTTGGAGATTAATTTCTGTTACTTCATCCGGAATGATTATTAGTGGATTTCTAGTCACTAGATTACTTATTAAAGAGGGCATTAAAGGAAATGTAGCGACTGCAAAATATATGCTATCTTATTCGATACCTTTAATTCCTTATACTCTATCTACAACTATACTTGCTCATGTGAATAAGTTGTTTTTGTCGAAAGTTAGCATGTCCGAATTAGGTATTTATAGTTTTGCATCAAATTTAGCCATGATAGTTTATATTATTGCAATTGCTTTAAATAGATCATTACAGCCAAACTTATTTGAAGCATTACGTGATGGCAAGCATTATCGGCGACATATAAAGAAAAACATAATCGTTTACTACGTTTTCTATTTAACTTTCATTTTTGGAACAGATATTTTAATAGGGATTTTTGGGAAGGAAGCTTATTTAGGTGCTGTAAAAGTAGTCCCTATTTTGATACTCGGATATGGATACTTTTTCATGTATTCATTGTATATTAATTTTATGTATTACCATAAAAAAAATTATGCTGTTTCTACATTCTCATTAATGAGTGCGGGGATTGCAGTTCTTTCAAACTTTTTATTAATTCCTCGATATGGATATTTTGGAGCAGCAATTGCTACGACAATCTCATACTTTTCGCTATTTATATTTGGTAGTTTTAATGTTAGCAAAAAAATGGGCATATTTGTTTTTAGTTGGTCAGAGCAATTAGTGATTCAAATGATGCTAATAATACCGGTTACCATTAAAATAGCAATATAACATAATTGAATTCAAGGAGATATAAATATGAAGATACTCTATTTAGATTTTTTATGTCCTGTGGGGCATCTCAACTTAGATATAAATCAGATTAAAAGGCTTTCAAATATTGGTGATGTTTATGTAATTAGTCAAAAGGGAAGATATACGGAATTACCTTCGAATGTTAGAAATATTGAAAAAAAATCAATTGAAATCAAACAGGGAAAATTCAGTAATAGAATGAGTTCTTTAAAAACAATGTTAATTTCCGCAATTGAGAGTAGAAGAATAGATCATGATTATATAATAGTATCTTCTTTTGAAACAATTATGTTTGCTTTAGGTAGATACTTATTTAATAAAAAAGATAGGATTATTCTATTTCATCATTTTAATACGGACGAGCTTTCAAGTAGAGTAAAAGCATTTTTTTTTCGAACGTATATGAATAAAGTCACACATATTGTTTTTTCTGAATTTATCAGAGATCATCTTATCAATAAATTTGGCGTTAATCCAAGACATGTATTTGTATTGCCTCATCATATGAATAAAATAAGTATTACGAAAGGAAATGCAAAAGAGTATCAATGTGTTGGTTTGAGTAGTAGTAATGATGAAAATATTATTGAAAGCATTATTCGTAAAGAAGAAAAAGAAAATTTGTTAAAGCAGATGAAAATCAAAGTTGTGTTGAAGTCAAAGGAATTTGAATATGATAATGGTTACTTGAAAGTAGTAAAAGGTTATCTAGAAAAAGAAGTTTATAGTGATTTTATTGACAACGCTCAATCAATTTATATGCCTTTTCCAAATCGCTTTCAGTTTAGAATGAGTGGTACACTTATTGATGCTTTAACAAATAATAAGATTGTATATGGAAGTGATATACCCGTAATGAGACAATATTCAATAAAATATCCAAGTATATGTAAAGTAGTTAATGATGAGAATGCTTTTATTGAGACTTTATTATCAAATAATGATAATAACAAAAAACTCGAAGATGAGTTTGATAAGTTTAAGGAAGATCATTCTGAAGAAAGAATTGAGCTGATTCTTGCAAAAATATTGAATGATTCTGAATCTTAATTTTTTTGAGTTTATATTTATAAATGGAGGAGGGGAATCTAATGAAAACTATCATTCTAGCCGGTGGAAGTGGGACAAGGCTTTGGCCATTAAGTAGGGAGAGATATCCAAAACAGTTCATTAAACTTCAGGGGAAAGAAGAATCACTTTTTCAAGAGACTTTTAAGAGGAGCTTATTGCTTTCAAATATTGATGATATTTACGTGGTAACAAACGAGAAGTATAAATTTCTAGTAATGGGTGCAGTTGAAGAGCTGGGCTATACTTACAATGAAGATAATATTCTAGTAGAGCCGGAAGCAAAGAATACGCTACCTGCAATTTATGCAGGAGTAAATGAGATCGTTAAGAAAGGTCATGATTCTATCGTCGTATTCCCTTCGGATCACACGATTTTAAAAGCCGAGGAATTTGCTTCTATTATTAAAGAGTCTGAAACATTGACAAAGGATTCGATTATAACCTTTGGTATTCAACCGAATGGACCTAATACAGGATATGGATACATATCACCTGGAGAGAAAAAACTTAATGGATTCGTTGTAAATTCTTTTAAAGAAAAGCCAACGCCAGAAAAAGCTGAGGAATACATTTCTAAGGGATACTATTGGAATGCGGGAATTTTTATGTTCGGCTCATCTTTATTTTCAAATGAGGTTGAAATCTACTCTCCAGAGATATTTGATGCATTTAAAACAAGTAATAACATAAAAGACGCATTTTCAAAGATCAACACTAAGATTTCAATAGATTACGGGATCATGGAAAAGAGTGATAAGGTAGCTGTTGTGCCTGTTGATATTGGTTGGAATGATTTAGGTAGCTTTGACTCATTTTATGATGTTTTCCAAGAAGACGAAAATTCGAATATATCCGATGAGCAAAACATAATTATTGATTCTAGAAATAACCTTATTCAATCATACAATGGTAAAATTGTTGCTGTTGTAGGAGTCGAAGACTTAATTATTATTGACAACAGGGATGCACTTCTAGTTTGCAAAAAAGATCAATCCCAGAAGGTTAAGAATGTTGTTGATATTTTAAAGGAAAGAAACGACTTACGAACTGAGTTCAGTGTTCAAGATTACAGACCTTGGGGGCATTATAAGGTTTTAGAAGAAGAAAAAGACTCTTTCAAAATTAAACGAATAACTGTAAACCAAGGAAAAAGACTCAGTTATCAATTACATCATCATAGAAGTGAACACTGGATTGTAGTTAGAGGCATGGCAAAAGTAACAGTTGATGGTGAAGAGAAGTTTGTGCGATCTGGTGAAAGCATTTTCTTTAGAGAAGGCCAAAAACATCGTCTTGAGAATCCTGGGAAGACATCATTAGAGATAATTGAAGTACAAATGGGTCAGTACCTTGAAGAAGACGATATCGTTAGATTTGCCGACGAATATGGTAGAAAGTAAGGTTGTAATTATGAACTACATGAATAACTACAAAGAATGGATTGCTAGTCAAATTATAAATGAAGAAAGTAGAAAAGAATTATTAGCCATACAAAACAATGATGCTGAGATTGAAGAAAGATTCTACAAAAATCTCGAGTTTGGAACAGGTGGACTCAGAGGAATTTTCGGTGCTGGAGCAAATAGAATAAAAATATACTGTTAGGAAAGCAACACAAGGGTTAGCGAATTTCATTAATATTGGAGTGCTACGATAAAAGTAGAGTCTGAACCGCGAGATTATGCTATACTAAAAGTATCAGTATAAGGAGCGAAAGAAGATGAACGAAAAATTCAGCAAAGAAATCCGGCAAGAAGCGTTAAAACTTGCAGAAGAAATCGGAACAGCCGCCGCCGCCCAACGACTGGGAATGAAGAGTAGCACCTTGTATACCTGGAAGCAAAAAGCCACCAAAGGAATCAAAGACTATGGGACTGGAGTTCCTGAGAAAAGCTATGAGGAATTAAAAGCGGAGAACGAACGACTTAAGAAAGAAAATCATCGGTTAAAAGAAGACACCGAAATTTTACAGGACGCTCTAAGTTTTTTCGGAAAAAGCCGGAAGAAGTAAACAAACGTCAGCGGATGGAGTATATCGCAATGCGCAGTGGAAAAAAAGGTTGGACCACCGTAGCAATCTGCAGAGTGCTTCAGGTGAGCGAAGCCGGCTATTACAAATACAAACGGGCGCAGAAAAAACCTTATAAGTATACCGATCTGCTGACAACCATTCATACCCTCATAAAAGAAGATCCAGAAAATTCTAACTATGGGGTAAAACGCATCTTTGAAGCACTCAAAAATTATCATCAATTCAAGGGAAGCTATAGCACCATCTACCGAATCTGTCAGAAGAACAACTTGATGATCCGTTACAAACGCAGACCAAAAGGGTTAACAAAAGCAGATCGCGAGGCAGAAAAGGCAGAAAACCTAATTCAACAAGACTTTACTGCCGAAAAACCGAACGAAAAATGGTTAACTGAATATTCCGTCGAAAATATCCACCCTGTCCGGACCGACGTTCCATGCGGTCCGGACAAAGGTTCCATCGATTCCGGTATGGGATCATAAGGTACAATGAGCTGAAAGCTCTTAGAAACAAATGAGCGTTAGCTCTTGTTGGAGTTTTTGAAACTATAGTATTCTCTCATGGAACGATCATGTTCTTTGTCAATGTAGAGAATTTCAATGATATGAGAATTGTAAATGATACGGTCGAGAATAGCCTCTGCAATTGGAGCTTCAGGGAACTTCGTATGCCAACCTTGCGTGTTGAACTGAGAACAGAAAATCGTAGATGATTTTTTTGTTCTTGCATGAATGATTTCTAGAAGGTCTCTTGCTTCTGTTTCCTTTAAGGATATTAGAAGCCACTCGTCAATGATGAGTAGTTGGTATTTTTTGTACTGCTTCAGAAGCTTAGTAAAGGTACCGTCGCCTTTGGCCATTGCCATTTCAATAAGTAACTCTGGTAAGCGAATGTATTTAACCTTGTAATCTCTTTTACAAGCTTCCATACCAAAAGCACACGCCAAATAGGACTTTCCTGAACCGGTTGAGCCAAGAATAATAATATTTCGGCATTCGGTGATGTAATTGCACTGTGCTAAGCTTTCTATGTCATTGCGATCCAACTTTCTTCCAGCGGTATAATTTACATCATGGATCGAGGCTTGTGGTTGGTCGAAGTTGGCTAGGTGAATGAGTCTACTTTTTCGGTTGTTGCGTCGGCTAGAAAATTCTGTATCCACTAAGAAACCCAACCGATCCTCAAAAGGAATCTCGTTCATTTTAGGATCTTCGCATTGGACGAGGAACGCTTCTGCCATTTTTGGTAACCGCATTTCTCTCAGTTTGTCAATGGTCGCTTGTCTACTCATGCTCTTTTCCTCCTTTGTAGTAACTTGCACCGCGAGAATAACCATACTGATTACTCTCTGAACTTGGTGCTTTTTCTACATTGGAATCGAGTGCTAGCTTATCCTGACCTGTCACGAGGATATTCTTAATGCTTTTGTAACTTGGATTAGGAGTGTAGCATAATGCACGGCGACAAGCGCTTTCTAATCTTTCAATAGAATACTTATCTGCAAACTTCAGTAACCCCATGCAACTCCGGTAGCCTTGCTGCTCAATTTTGTAGGAGGCGAGAATCGATTTCACGGTGGTTTCAGTATGCGGTCCAATCTTTTTAGCCCACTCTGTGAAACGGTTAGCATCCCATTGCAGATAACTTTGGTGATCCTCCGGCATATGTGCCGGTGTCGTGCTGTATTGACCCGAATGTCCGTAAAGTCTTGCGTGAGAACAAAGACGCAGGTTTTCGTAAAAGATTTCTATGGTATGCTTCGTGATTTTAACTTCTACCGTTTGACGAATGTATTCATGAGGAACAGAGTATTGCATCTTGTCGTGAGAAATGTGATAATTGAACGGCACAATGGCTTCTTTCCATTGGGCAAGTTCATATGGGGTAGACGGCAAGGGTGCGAGGAAGGGCTTTTCTTCATGCAAGAACACCTGTAACCGGCTACCCTCCCTTTTTTGAAAGGGACGGCTGTTAATTTCTTTCAGCCGGAAGCGTAGCTCCTGATTCAGATCTTGCAAAGTGAAAAACTTCTTATTTCGCACTGCAGCAGTAATCCAGCGAGTAGCCAATCCCACTGCACCTTCTGCATTTGGTTTGTCTTTGGGAGCAGAAATTCTCGCAGGCAGGATTGCTGTATTATAATGCTCTGCTAACTCCTGGTAGGTTTTGTTTAGTTTGGTTGAATATTTATCTGCTTGAATAACGCCGGTCTTGAGATTATCACACACCAATATCCTCGTTACCCCCTGAAAGTGTTGAAACATATTCACATGAGCGCTAATCCAATTCTCCTGTCCCATATTTAAGAAAGCTTCTGCGTATGTATATTGACTGTATGCCAAGACTCCAACAAACAAATAGGCGATACTGTTTTCTCCGGTTTCGCTATCCGAAAGAGTCAATGTTTTACCGGCCCAATCTACTTCAATTTGTTCTCCTGGTCGACGAGACAAATGCATGGTAGCTTTGTTCTTCTGGGAATGCTTTTGATAATGAAAGCAAAACTGCGAATACATGAAAGGTAGTTCGTTATTCAGTCGAGCTTCTGTGCAATATTCGTTCCAAAGAAGTTTTAGAGTAACCCCCGTACGCTGTAACTCTTTCTCAATTTTTTCGAAGTCAGGTTTACGCCTTTCGTTTTGAAACGCTCTTCTTTCTGGATACAATAATTGGGGTAGGTTCGATTCCGTTGATTCTGTTAGTGGCCATGTGATATTGAGGCTCTTGGCGCGATTTAAAACATCTCGCACCGTTTTCCTTGAGCATTGGCAGCTTTGTGCAATGCCGATTTGATTGAGACCCAGTTGATTTAATCTCAGGATCTCTTTGTAGTTGGTCATTCCCGTGACCCTCCTTGTAATGTATTACACGTGTTCTGCGTGCAATCTCATTATACATGGAGAGCTCGTTCCCTTAATACATTTTGGCTTCTGGAACGTTCCCGGAATCACTGGAACATGTGTCCGGATTCAATGGAACGAAACTCCGGAACGATTGGAACCAAACACCGGACCGGTGGGTAATTGCCGCCGGAATACTCAGTTAACCGATATTACCGAAATCCCCTGTAGTGATGCCAAGCTTTATCTTGCACCAATCCTGGACTGTTACGACGGCAGCATACTCGGCTTTAAGATGGATACCCATATGAAAGCAGAGCTTTGTGTGGAAGCTTATGAAAATGCTTGTGTTGCCACCGGAGCCCGGGGAATGATTTTACACAGTGATCGAGGAAGTCAATTCACCAGTCAGTTATTTCGAAAGTCTTTGGCGAATCACGGTGCCGTACAAAGCATGAGTGGGGTTGGACGGTGTTACGACAACGCCAGAATGGAGAGCTTCTTTGCCACCTTAAAGAAAGAAAAGCTTTACCAAATGGACACAACTAAATTAACCAGTGAGGAAGTGAAATCCATTGTATTTCGGTATATATACTACTATAACTTAAGAAGAATCTACAGTACAAACGGTGGTTGGCCGCCTCTTGTCTACCGGCAGTATTACTATAACAAGCATAAAGCTGCTTAGATTTCTTCCCTCATTGGCAGGATATCCGATTGCTTTTTTCTGTCAAGGACAGAGCCACAAGTGGTGTTTCACATCCTTGACAGAAAAAAGCATACCGGATCTGTTGTAGCCAAGGGAAGAAGGGGGATTTCTGTTATGTGTCATAACCATTTAAAAAACTGGGATTACCAAATACCTTGGGCTATGATCTCGAATTTACGACTGAACTAATATTGACAACTCCAATCTTCATTTCTAGTTGAAATGTATAGACTGAGATTCGAGGAGTATTTAGCGAAAAGTTTCGATCATTTATCTACCATCGATTCGCTTCAAAAGGAGAAGGAAAACTATACATTAACGAAGGAGCTATTTTTTGAGTTCGAGAGAATTAAAGATTTAGAGTTTGAAGATTTCCTAAATAAAGACCGTGAGTTTAAAAAATTCCTATCAAACAGAATACTCCATTCGGAATTGGCTCATGTAATGGATGAAAAGGCAGATTATGTTATACAACAGTTATTTCAATCATATCTAAAGAACCCTATGCTTTTACCAGATAACACTATTAGACTTATTGTGAATGACTATTATGTAAATAAGAGCAATATTAAGGATTTTCGTTTTGAATTTAACAGAATTTGGACTTCTAACCAAAAAAGAGCGAACAAAAAGCTTATAAGAACAGTACGTAGAAAAATTTGTGATTATATTGGCGGGATGACTGATCAATATGCAATGGATCAGTATCATAAAATGTTCGGAACAAACAGTTTTAGAAGAGGGGTATAGTAATGTGGCTCGAATATCAAGAAAAAAAACAGACCGTCAAGAATTTTCTGTTTTTGTCAACCCAATCCATCTACAAATGGCATATGTGATTTGACTTTAAATTATAGTCTCTAAACTGGGATTTCTATTTATAACGGAGGCTTAAGTCTTTCATTACTTATTTTGGAGGTTTAAGTCAATGAGAAAAGGTTGGCTCAGTTTCGTCTTTTTTTTAACTGTAGTGATTGCTTTCTGTTCAAACATTATTGTAATTTTCGTCAAAGATAACCCAATAATCTTCTATACAAGAAATATCTCATTAGGTATTCTTTATATTTGGACTTTAGTCAATATTCTTCAGTTATTTTGGATTGTACGAGAAAAAATCTTATGGTTGTTTAGAAAAATGTCTTTATTCTTATTAGTCATTTCACTTACATTAGTAATTCCAATAACCATACATTATAAATACTATCCTTCAGTTAAAATCGATGAAGGAACATGGTTACAGATTTACTGCACCTACTTAACCTTTATAGGGGCATTTGGATTAGGTTACTTTTTGTATTTGCGTGATGAAGTAAATCGGGAAAAAGAAATTAGAAATAAAGCTCGTCGACTTTATGATTCTATTTTCGAAATAATAAATAAAACAAGGTCTCTAGAATCATTTGCCGAACTGGGATACATTTTTAGGATTCCTTCAAATTGGAGAGATGATTTTCTTGATATCTATCGGTTTGTTAAACATGAATCTAATTCTCTGAAGTCGGAATTAAGTTATTTCTTTGATGTTATTAATAGTATTAATTTAGCTATTGAAAAAAAAGATGGAAGACATGCGAAGCAGATTTATGATACTTTCACTTTGAACGAGCAATACAGTAATAAAACATTTAACATTTTTGAGGTAGTAGAAACTTTATTATCTATTGCACACAGCATGCCGCAGCCTAAACCATGGAAAGAGATTGAAAATCAAAGAACAAGTCAACTTGCTAGCAAATACTTTGATGTTGTTAATCTTTGGATTGGAAACTATCTCTTGAAAAATGGGCTTACCTTCTGTGATAATAATATTCTAGAACACGAGTTAGTAGATTGGCTCTTGCTAAATCCTGAATTAAGAGATTGGGCTAAATATCCCTCAGATAAAAGGAAGATTTCAGAAATGGTTTTTCAAATATCGTTAGAAATGAAGAAGCGTTCGGAAACATTAAACTATATCTGGGCTGAATATAGTTTTAAAGAAACTCCTCCTAATGAAGCTGTTACTCCTTCTAATATCAAAAAAGGGTAATTGCTTCTGGAATATTTATTTGTCCGCAAACCAAACCAACAAATATGTAGATTATGATGGTCATTGAGGTTTGGTTACCGAACGTGATTTGCAAATAATTTTGAGGGTGTAAGTATATCCTATTTTCTATTTGTGACTATTCCGTTGAATATATCCACCCTGACCGGACCAATGTTCCAGTCAGTCGGGACATCGGTTGATTACATCGCATCATAAGACCAGCTTGACCGCGCTTCGTTGAGCACGACAAACGCACAAATTGTGCGTGGTGACCGCAGCCATTGTTCGCGGCCACCACGCAAAGAAATTACTCGGTAAGTCCCTTTCGTTTTCTCATTGAATCACCCTCAACTCGAATCATGTGAGCGTTGTGGATAATTCGGTCAACAATAGCATCAGCAAGAGTGGCATCATAAAGATGAGCGTGCCAACCAGGAATATCAAATTGAGAACAGTGAATCGTGGAGGATACTCTACTCCTAGCTTCAACAAGTTCTAATAGATAGCGGGCTTCATTTTCATTCAAAGAATACAAAAGCCACTCGTCAAGAATTAGAAGTTTTACTTTCTTGTATTTCTTCATGAGTTCTCGGTAAGTGCCATCGGCTCTAGAAAAGCAATATCAACTAGCAAGTCTGGTAATCGTATGTACTTCACAGAATAGAAATCTCTGTTAGTTGCATTTCCGAGTGCACAAGCTAGATGACTTTTACCAGCTCCGGTAGCTCCCAGAAGAGTAATATTTTAGGAAGATTGAATATAAGTGCAAGTTAAGAGCCTCAACATCTTGGATTTATCCATACCCGTCGGTATTGGTATCCTTTTTCTCTAATTGTTATTCGATGTTTACCAACCGGTTCTTAGAACTTCACTATGTTCCATTAGCTTTATGGCAAACTCATTGCATTGAACAAAAGAATTATAGAATTCATCAAGCAAATTCTTTCTTGGGTCAGCAAGACCATTCAGCTTCTGCCATTTCTTTTGGACTTCATCGGCAAGGTTACGTTTATCGCGTAATGTTGAATACGTTGCTTTCACCTCAAACTCTATTTTGTTACAAACAATCGACTTAGCTGGTGTTCGAGATATCTGACTCGTGTAATCGATTTTTTCGTGCCAAAACAGACCATAGACGGGATCTCCATGAACTTGAGCACTTCGTACCACCAATGGAATGAAAGTGTGCTTATAAGTGATAGCAAAGGGAACGGTACCAATGGTTGTTGTATTTTCGCTCTTACCGATTAACCTACTCAGAGATTTTCTCCAGTGGGAAAGATATTGTTTGAGAATAAACGTGATTTGATTCTGACTTTCTTCGGTTTCACCATTTTCGTAAAAAACCTTGTAGAACGAACCGTACTGATTATATTGTGGGACAATGGCAACAATTAGGCCTTTTGAACTTGTATATGTATAGTTCAAAGGAAATCACACCTCTCTTTCTAAACGCATTTATTTTATTTAAATAAAGAGAATTTGTCAAGCGAAACTTCTACATGTTTATTCCACTAAATCTGCAAATTTCCGAGCAGCCTCAAAAGCTTTTTTAGTGTGCTCAGGAATTCCTTTGCTGCGGTATTTATCGGTCGCTTGTGCAAAGGCTGCTTTGCCTAAGTAGGACTCTACTTTAACCGGATTCAAGCAATAGTCTATTCCGGCTAACCAATGGCTTTTGTTTTCGCCCCGGTTCCAGGGGTTATCGTTAATCGCTTTAAAAGCCACACAAATCTGCTTTAGAGAGTATTTGCTCAGCAATTCTTTGCAGGCTTCTTCTCGGTCTTGAGTAAAGGAGTGTGCTTTTTCCAAATCTGGGCAGTACTTTTGATACGCTAAAAACACTTCTTTGGGATTTGTTTCTGCTTCAGAACTCGGTGGTAAGATACTAAAATTCTCACCCAAAGGGGAGAAGGTATCTAGCTCGGAGTCTAGATTTTCTGGTAATGAGATATCGTCGGGTTCCTTTCTTAGGTTTTGTAATGTTTCTTGTTCGTTGGTTGCTTCCTGTAAGGGTAAGCTGTTGCTGAAATCGGGTTCTGGTTCTTCGCTTTCTTGAATTATGTATTTCCAATGCTTACCGTTGTTCTTGCGACGACGAACCACTTGAAAATAATGATTTTGGATTTCGTAAGAAGTTAAGACTTGGTTCTGTTCAAATTGTTCTTGGTCAAAAACTCCATAGGCAACCGCGGTTTTGATGATTTTGGTAGCTTCCTCTGCGGTGAGGCCATTACCACCGATGGTCAACAGCATGGCTTTCTTCTCATTCCACTCGAGGTAATATCCCTTTTCTGCATAGATCATCTGATGTGCCAAGTAAAGAACTCCTAGAGACGTATGACCAAATTCACGAAAGAGCAGTCTCCAGGCGGTGCTCATATTAACACTCAATGACATGAAATCGATTCCTTCTCGCATTTGTTAAAACCCCTTTCGAAATGTTTCACGAAAAGGATAGCTTACTTAAAGGGGCGCATGCAAATAGCGAATTGGTGCAAATGCCTTGTTAAAAATTGCGTATAAAAGCAAAATTGCATTAAAGCACGATTTATTCGGAGGAGTTAATAGCTAGTACGTGCAAAAATGCAAAAAGTATTAACTTTTTTGTTTTTTTTGCAAAGCTGGGATACCTTGAGATACATTACCATTCGTTACCTTGCCTTACTTTACAGTACTTTACTTTACAGGAGCAGAATGTTGCAGGTTGTTGGCATTGTGTAAGCAAGATGTTGACACGTAAAAAAACAAGAACGAAGTGTTGACAACAACAACCTCGATCTTGTTCTTATTTTAATATAGGGTAACCGTTAATCGAGTCTTATCCCAGTGGGGCGGGGAACTGCGGTCTTTAGCAGCCCAGTCGCGTACCGAGAGGTAGCTTTGACCATCGATTAACACACCGGGTAAGATGACGTTGGCACAGTGGATCCAACAATGTCCAACTGGATGGGTATAGGGGGCAGGGAGTATTTTTTCTACGCTATAGATGGCACAGCTTGAATGCTGCCCATTTCTGTTTACATATTGGGTGGTGTAGTAGCCTAAAGCGGGGAGAGGTAACAAAGAGAACGGCATGACATCGACACCGTCGTGTAAATTGGGGAAGGCATAGAGGTTGGCGTGTTCTGGGTCGGTGGGGGTTAAGTAGTCGTAGCCTCCCGGGGCGGCTTGTAGGAGTTCTCTTACCAAAGCACTGCGCCAGGGGTTGAGGATCT
The DNA here is from genome assembly GCA_964425745.1 of uncultured Eubacteriales bacterium. GTDB lineage: Bacteria > Bacillota > JAAYKD01 > JAAYKD01 > JAAYKD01 > CALCNS01. Next base: position 55,206 of record CAYRNW010000018.1, read on the forward strand.
TTTCTTTTAGGCTGGCGTTAGGGAAGATGTTACCGGTGCTTTTGTAGTAGGCTTCGTATTCGGGTAGGGTTAGATTGAGTAGCATCATATGATGATGCGGGGCATAGCCGTCGTAGTTGTTTTCGGCCAAGTGGCCTTGCAGTAAGAGCATGTCTATCTCCTTTAGGGTGTGTTTTTCAAGCGGTCGATGGTTTCTTTGAGTTTTAAGGGTATGGGGATGCCGCACTTCTTGCAGTTTTCTAAGATGCTGATGCTTTCGTTGGCGACTAAAAAGCCGATGACCA
>CAYRNW010000019.1:0-54417 GCA_964425745.1 uncultured Eubacteriales bacterium
GGAAGTTTTTCACAATATTTTTATTTTTGGGGCTTGACTTTTGATAGTTAGTCTATTTAAAAAAATCTACCAGGTAAACGCTTTCGAAGAGAAAACGTGCGACGACCCCTAAAGAAAAGAGGAGCCACTATGTTAATCATACGCTATGCAACACTATCGGATACCAATGCCATCCACGAAATCCACCGCAGCGACATTCACGAGTGGAAGGCTTCCACCATTGACGACGAAGGCGTGCGCTACAAACGCCCCGCCACCTGGGAAGAGTGTTCCCTACTCGACCGCTGGGAGCACGGCGGTGCCTGGATGAGCCCCGAGCTCTGCGCTATCCACTTGAACCGCATCTTGCAACAAGGCCATATACCTCTTGTGGCAGAAATGGATGGCAAGGTCGTCGGTGAAATGGAGCTCTACCTTGAAGAAGATGGCGAATATGGCTTCCACGCCAATTTATCGGTCTTCTATCTCCACGCCGATTACCGCGGACAAGGCATCGGCAGCCTAATGATGCAAGACGCTTATGAGCTGTTGCAACAAATCGGCTGTGAAGCCATGACCACCTATAACCCAGCTGTGCCGGCTTTCTATGAGCGACATGGCCTTTGTTTACACGATGAAACTGTGCGCCTGACCTTGAGCACCCAACGCATGCAAACCCCTTGGCACAGCCGCACCGCATCGGTGACGCAAGTAGAGACAACCGGAGAACCGTCCCTAAAAAACAAACAAATCCAATCGGGGAGAATCTTGTCCCCCGTGCAACTGCTACAAATATTAAAAGACGAAGAGGAACCCGGCTTTTACGCACTGGATTTCCATCTTCGTCCTGCAGAGATGAGTTTTAGATTATCAAAGGGGTTAACCAGGGCCTTTTGTGTGCTACGAGACCGCACCGGGGATTACGAAAACCCCCTTGTTCATTTATGGGCAGACGATTTAAGTGAAGATCTGGTGGGGGCGGTTATCAACCGAGCAGCTCGTATGAACATACCGCAACTCACCTTTTTGGTCAAACCGGAGCAGGTTGCTTTATTTGCCGGGTTCAACGTAATTAGCCAAGGTCCCGGAACTAAGGTTCATTATAAGGAAATCTCAATCGATTAGTTTTGTTTGAATTGCCTCTGCAATTTCGTTGAGCAACATCTCTGCTTCTTTGCTATCTTCTCCCGAATATCCTAAGCATTGCCAACGCTCAATTAATTCACCTTCTGCATTCAATATAACAATGAGCGGTGTTTCACCTAAGATGCCTTGGAATTGGAGATCAACATCTATATAATAAGTGAAATCATCGAAAGTGCTCAATAGTTCAGGCCAAATTTGCATCCATTCTAAGTTTTGTTTCTTCAAATTATTATACTGCGCTATGTATTCTGTGTTGAGTAAATTGGGGTATTGTTCAATTAGCTCGTTCTTCTTCATCAATTGCTCGGTATTGCGAGTGAAAACCGGGATGATATCGACTTCGGGAAATAAGTCTCTCGCCATAGTAAGCCATTCAACAAAGCGTTGCAGTTCACTCTCAAGATAGTTTATGACCAGCATGGTTGGTTTAGTGATAACGAACTCGCCCTTAACCTCATTTCTAAGCAGCGAAACTTGTGGAAGCTTCTCTCCTACACTTATGAGAAATCTGCTGTCACGTTCATCACTCAACCATTCCTTAACATATTCAACGTCCAATACCGAATATCGGTTATATACTTTATTGACCACTCCATTTTCTAACCATAGCAAAAAGATATTTCCATTTACGGTTTTTAGACTCAACGCATTTCTGTCTTCTGCAGTAATTTCGTAAACATGGTTCAATTCTCGATAAGGCGCATCGTAACCGATGGCATTACTTAACCCTCAGGTTCCGGATTCAGGAACCGGCACATAGAGAAGATATTTCTCAACTTCAACCTCAAGTAGGCTATATAACTCTAAATAATCCTTTGTCCCATTACTGATAATAACCAGACCGTTCTGAATTCCAAGATGCGTTAGCGGAAACACGTCCCCTGGCCTTAATCCCATTTCCTCCTCAGCTAGATAATTGGTTGCTTCTGGATATGGATTTTCGATTAGAAAATTCGATTTTCGAATAGTTGGTATTTCCTCATCTGGAACTATGGTTGGTTTACAACCCGCTATTAAGATAAGAAGAAAAACCAACATCATAAGGCGGAATTTAGTCTTCATACTTCATCTCTTTTCTATTTGCTATAACCATTCAGCTGGTGTTCTTTTGCTAAATCTTCTTGCCGGTAACCAGAAAGCCAATATGACGATGATCATTTCAAGAAGAATGACCAAAATGACTGGAAATTGATTCAATAAAAGAAGTTGATCCATTCCATTTCTCTTTATGAAGAGCGTATATCCGAGCAATGCCCCTATGAGTCCGGCCGGTATAAAGGGTAATCCGGTATGTAGAATCAAAGTCAATTCTGCAGTACCGGCTCTTGCACCTAAAACTCTGAGTGTAGCAATGGTTCGTGACAATTCTCGACTTCTCACTAAGGAAAATGCAAATAGCCCTATTGCGGTAATCAACACAGCAAGGAAAATGAGACTGTAACTGCTAAACAAGAAGGCTTTCTCGACACTATATACATACTTCATATCATCAAAAGGTTGTCTGACGATTAAGGGTATCTCTTGCTTGGTTAGCCAATCCTCTACCATTTTACGAGCAATAACTAATTGATTGTAAGCCTGATTCTTAATGATAATTTGTGGTTGAGAAAACTCACCAAAACCTCGAATGCCATACTTTTCTGCTGTACTACCCTTGATGATTAATGAGGACCCCATTGGAAACTGCTGGTTTGGCTCTGTTTCACCAATAATCCCTACAACTCTAAGAGGGATTTCGTTGCTACCTTTTCCAACATAGAGTATTTTCCCAATGGCTTCTTCTTTTGGAAATAGCTTTTTGGCCAAGTCTTGTCCAATAACAAGATCATTGGAGTCTGTTAACCATTGACCTTCTACTAGCAACAGATTTGCATTTGCCAAATAAGCCCCCTCAACAAAAACAATGGGGCTTACGTAATGATAAATCATATAGGAGAAATCAATGTTTTTCCATGCAGTTTGCCAAGAAATTAAGCCGTAGTTGGCAATATCTTGATTCAATAATTCTTCAGTGTAGCTGCTAGGAAAATCTTCTGTGTTTAGTATAAACTCACTCTCAATGATGAGTAGATCCTTTCCTGCTGAATTCAATGATTCTTCTAAGGTGTGCAGCTGTTGTACTCCATATAATGTAGCAAAGGTCAGCGCAACCGATATTACTAAGAAAGCCACCACCATGAAATCACGGCGGAGATCGAATAGTTTTCGTTTCCTTTTGTAAGGATTGTTCATAATACTAAGTGGTGGGATTTTTGTAATAAAATAGATCGGTATCAAGCAACATAAAGGTCCGATCAAAAGAGTAAGCCCCATGCCTAGTAGGGTTCTCCACCAATTAATTAGAAGCGGTACATTCATTAGATTTGATAAAAATGGAAGAATTACTCTTGAAATCGGGAATGTAACCACGGCTGCAATAGCTGAAAGACCTAAATAACGTTTCACATACTCGCGTTCGATTTCTGCTTCAGAAGCACCTAAGGATCTTCGTATACCGATTGGTTTTAGCTCTTGTTGGATATGAATCATAATTAAGCTTCCAATGATGAGAAGCGAGATCATTACTGTTAGATAACACAAGGCCGCAATCGGGACTGTTGATTCGGCAATAAACTGGTAACTCTTACCTCCAAGATTCGAAACTTTTTCTGCCGTCACACGAGTTCCATATTTTAATTGCATTTCCTTTTCAGCAAGTTGCAATGTTTGATCTAATTCTGATGCATCGGTTATCATAAAATAAATATAGCGATAAGGAACCGGTTGTATTAATTTACTCTGAAGTAACTGTCCCTGCTCGTCACGCAATTTGAGGAAATCAGTTTCATTTCCGAGCTCCGTCAGATCCTCTGATTCCGGACCGAAAACCTTATAAAAATCACTTGCATGTATTTCTTGAGCAAAAACCTCATCGGAAGGTAAGGGTAAGAATATACTCATGTTGTAACGGTTGTATTCTCCAATATTGTACTTGCGATAGTGTTCTTCTTCTTGTTCCCTCCATGATAATACACCGATGACTTCCCCACTAAAGCGATTTTCCGAGTTTAAAATGACCTCATCATAGTATTCTTGAACGGCAAGTTTGTTTTCTTTATAGTAGGCTTTTTTATACTGAAAACCAATCTCACTAATGCTACTTCCAAGTTCAAGCTGTTCCCAATTACGTACATCACTACCGATCACTACCCAGTCTTTATCGGTCGCACTGGGCAGTATTCCTTCCTGTAACGTTAATCCCAATGTATCAAAATAGGAAGGTTCTACATATTGTACATGATAAGGAAACACGGTCATCCAGAGCTCTTTATCTTCATATTGGGCATATACGGAGCCTTGCGATACATTATAATTCTCGGAATAGCGTTTCTTAAAGAATTCGATTGTTTTATCGGTATCAAATCTGCCTATTAGGCTACCTAAAGATGCACTACTTATATTTTCTATATTCTCGATCGTCTCTCGGTCTTTACGCGTGAAAAACAATCCCTCTTCTGCCTCGGAGGGTAGACGTAGCGCATACACTTCTGAAACGTTCTTGTTTACTTCTTCAAAAACTTTTTCTTTATAACCTTGCCCAATACCCAATGCTATTTGAATGGATACCCCAGCAAGGGTGATTGCGAGAATTATCGTCCAAACGGTGATTCTCGATATTTTGTTGCGTGGAAATAGTGTTTTCATTTTAACTCCTTACAGGTTTGTTTGCTTTGGAGCTGTTATCTACTTCATATTAACTTCCACTTCTTCAATCTTGCCATCCTTGAGTTTAACAACCCGATCAGCAATTTCAGCGACCTCGGGGTTGTGTGAAGCTACGATCACCGTCATTCCTTCTCGATTGAGTTTCTGCATGAGATCGAGCACCATTTTGTGATTTGCACTGTCAAGATTGCCAGTGGGTTCATCAGCTAACAACAAAGAAGGCTGGTTCATCATTGCTCGGGCTATTGCTACCCGTTGCTCTTGTCCACCCGATAATTCTCCCGGAAAATGTTGCATACGATCACCTAAGTCTACCTGACGCAGCAACTCCATGGCGCGCTCTTGGACTTCTTTTTGGGGTTTGAGCTTAGTCACATATTTTGCCGGTTGCATCACGTTCTCCAAGGCAGTTTTGTCTTCCAACAAGTTGTAATCCTGAAAAATGAAACCGATGCGCTCAGCCCGAAAAGCAGATAGCTTTTTGTCGTTCGTGCTCGATAAGTAACCCAAGCTTTCGGTTCCGGCTAACATTTCATCTTCAAACCGGTAACTTCCCTCTTCGGGTTGTAGCAGCGTTCCTAACAAATAAAGGAAGGTCGACTTACCACTACCAGAAGGCCCCCATAGAGTAATCCATTCGCCGCGGAGAACTTCCAAATTTGCTTGATCGAGTGCTCGAATTTCTACCTCGCGCTTATGATAAATCTTACTCATATCTTTGACTGTCAGTAATGGATTATGTATTTCCATTATAGCTCCCCCCTTCAATCTAATTCACAAGAGTTTTTTCATTACTTTTTTCTTTTAATTTTCACTTCTACATTCTATTCCTAACTTCCTCTATTAAAAACAATTAAATTTCAAATAATTAAATTCAAAGGATGCCTTCCGCAAAGAAAAGGCATCCTTATTTATAATCCATTGGATTTCGAATTGTTGAGTAATGAGCCGTTTGCCAAACCAAGTATTGAAAGACTTTGTAGAATTTATAAGTCCCTCATTTCCACTTCTCGTGCCTGTACCAAAAGCTCTCGTGATCTCCCAGCAAAAGAGCCGTGCCATGAAAGACTTCTTTCCGGAACCCCTTCAGTTGACTGAACCATCCGGTGGGTAAAGGCGCTGCTTGGATTACTCTCTTCTGTAGCAATTCCTGCCACAAGACCGCTGCGAATTCACGATACAGCTCAATCATCTTTTCGGGAGTCATGGAATCACCTTTATGCTGTTGCAGCCAAGCATAAAGTAGTGGTTCCATTAGCTTTCCCCAATCTCGCCAAAGGTCAAACTGAGATTCTAATTTCTCCAGCGAAAGCATTGGTATATCCAACGGTACATTACAATCGGTGCTGCATCCGATATCGGTCAAAATAGGCAACGCCTCCGCATATGCCACAAATCGTCCGTCATCATCTAAACTTTCAATCAACTGCCGAAACGGATGAATCATCATTTTTTGAAACAAGTCGGGCTTATCTGAAAACCCCTTCGTTTGCACATGCAATAATGCTTTCGTTTGACTGCACGAAAAGACGATCATTTTCCAAGGTGCATCACTATGACCAATAGTTTCCGGGTCGGTATCCACCATCTGCAAGGGCAGCTCAACCCCCAATTGCCCCCACAAGTGAATCCACAAGGGATACAACGTCATATGAATACCGCAGAAGGCAACCGCCGCAGCAAATTCACGAGGTTTCAACTTCAACCTCTGCGCAATCTTTTGCATTGCTGGAACTGTTTGTGTTTGTTCCAAGAGGGAAATCACCGTTGTATTCATGGCTTCATCCCCTCCTCCGGTGGCGTTAATAGTATTAAAATGCGCGGCCGAATCACATTGGCTCGCAGTTGCGTTTCTGCATCTACCGAAACAAGAGCCCCTTGATGCTTCTGGAAGATTTGCCAAACCTGCTTATCCATGGCACCGCGCCAGCCATTCATGAGGATAATCGGAAACGGCATCGTCATGCGGCTTCCCAAAAACGTCAGGGGATCCTGCGGACAAAACTCGCGTAAAACAGTAGGAGAAAGGGACCCACATATCAAACCCAAAACCCGTTGTTGCATCATCCATTCCAAAGCTTCAGCAGCCACATCCCCGGCAGTCACAACAATTTTTCCCGAAAGTTCAGCCGGCAGGGCTTCCATGGTCAACCGCTTTACTCCACAATCGACCACCTGCAAGGTTCCACTACTTTCACCACCATAGCCAAAGGCCCCCTGCAACTCCTCGCCATACACCTGGATTTCACACACGCCCTCTTCCGGAAAAGCAGTAACCACCCCTTGAACGTGCGCTATCAACTCCGGACGGTGATACAACGGAGATAGAATCAAGCGGCCGTTTTTGATATCGACCTCCCGAATACGACCCAGGGCAGGTGCAGTCACAGGTGGTTTCACATCTACAAGAATGCGTCCCTGGTCAACAATATCGCCTTGCTTAACCCGAATGGCATCGCTGAACTTCAACTTATTCATGTTCAACGCCTCGGCAGTAATGCAAATCTCTTTTTCGGTGCTTTCAGGCAACGGATTGCGAATAAAAATACACCCCAAATGATTCGAAACCAATGCGACCACACCTGGTACTGGGCTTCGGCTGACCCGACGGGTAAAAAAATGCCGATTCTCAGCAAGAATATCGCCTTTTGCTACTTTATACCCTTCGGACACGCGCAATTTCTCTTGTAGGGTACTAGGTTCCGAGCAAATATCGTCACTGACAAACACCCTTGTCAATTGCCCAGAAAGATTCTTCATTTTCGCAATCACATCATTGCTTTTTACCCTTTGCCCTATGGTAACCAAGAAGTTTCCTTCACCGGTCATCTTTCGTCGAACAATTCGGTATTCCGGCATACTTTCACCTCCATAGGTCTTCCGCGTAAGTCGACGATAACCCCGCACTTGCCACCCCTTACATGCAACTTTTGAAATTTCAGGGGCCACTTGGTTTCGCCATGGGCAATCACTTCCAGGGCTGCCTGTTCGGTCTCAGAAAGATCCATAAAATTCAACCTACCCCAGTAAAACGTCTGTTCAAATCGATGACCGGTGGAAGTGGTTCCACGTAGAGTGAGCCCCGGTTGACCCTTCTTTCCAAAGCCTTTCGGAGCCAGCACCGTACCTAAGGGAATTAAACACTCTTTCTCCAATAGATCAATCGCACCTTGCTCATCGATCTTGGAAAACACGCCCAAATGAGGAAGCATAAAAACCGAATCGACCATTAATTCAACCACTCCTGTGGGCTGAAAGGCATCGATAAGCATCACAGCTGCATCTTTTCGGTTCGGAGCGTTCGACAAAACCCCTCCGGAGCCAATGATCAAATCAAAATCTTCAATCGTCAAAGATCGAACCGCTTCGGAAGCTTGGGCTAAGGTTTGCCCAAATCTTAATAAAGTGGGCTTTTGAATCTTCGCAATCTGCTGATGATCTTCAAAAGATAGCCTCAACGCCTCTCTGGCGACGGCTTGTTCTGTGAACAATTCCTCTTTTGTGGCAGGAAGACCAGTCGGATAAATAAGCTTAGTACCGATGAGAATCATCATATCTTCTTCGGTTAAAAGACCTTGCGGGAGCCAACGTGCAATATTCTCGGCTCCGGTTGTGGAAGCAACATGACCAATACTATAACTCATACCAAAATTAGCGCTAACGCTGCGCATATAATTTCCCTGTACAACCGAGAACACATCGGTGGTCGCCCCACCAATGTCAACACACAGTATATTCTTCTTTTCTCTTATGGCATAACGAGTGAGTATTTCACCTACGGCCGTTGGGGTTGGCATAATATCGGTTGTCGTTACTTCTTTCAGTATTGCATAGCCAGGTGCATGAGACATCACATGCTCAATAAACAACTCATGAATCGCTTCTCTCGTGGGACTCAAATTTTCATCCTGAAACGAAGGTCGAAGATTATCGACCACCTTAATGGCATAACGATCCCCCAACAAGTCATGAACTAAATCCACCGCCTTTGAGGTTCCGGCATAAATAATCGGTAGCGCATAGTGGTATCCAAATTTGGGTTTAGGCTGGGCAGAACGAATGAAATCGCACATCTCAATCAGAAACGAACCGGGTTCTGCCTGGTCTACTCCCCCCGATAAAAGAATCATGTCGGGACGCAAGGTCCGAAGCCGTTCCAGACGTTGATATAGACTTCTGCCATCGTCGGCAGCAAACACATCGAGCAAAATAGCGCCACCGCCCAATGCTGCTCGTTGTGCACTTTCGGCAGATATTTTCCCCACGTGACCACAAACAACCATCTGTAAGCCACCCCCTGCAGAACTGGTGGAAAGGTAGGGGATGTTTGTCTTCAGTTCTTGTCCCTCAACAGTAAAAAAATTGATATTGCTGCGGTCTCGTAACTTTGTAAAGGCGTTAATAACACCAATCATAACGTTTGCATACGGAGCTTCTACCGTAGTGGCTGCTTCTCCCTTTGCTACATAACGCCATCGATTTTCAACTTTTTCAAATAGAAGCGCTTTGGTTGTTGTACTGCCCACATCGGTCACAACGAATTGTGTTTGTTGAACCATACTGATCACCTCGATACTATTTTCATACTGTAGCAAAAGGGTGGAAGGCTTTTTATTCTGTTGGGTTTCTGAGTGTATTTGCTAAGCGACCTTTCGTCAGCATAATCGTTGTAATAGTACTCACAACCGTTGTTGCACCTATGGAAATGAAAAATGGAACCCAGCTGATTGTAATGCCCTTGGCTAATTGAAGTGATACAGCAGCCGCAATTGCGGTACCAAGAAAACTACCAATCAGGGCAATGATGATACATTCAACGATAAACATAGCTTGGATTTGAAGTTGACTGAACCCCACGATACGCAATAATGCCAATTCCTTACGGCGTGCCAAAGTCAACGCAATTGCATTTACCAAAACAATGAGAATCGCTACGAACATCATCACCGGCACATAGTAACTAGCCATTGTTTCAAAGCGGTCAAAGTCACCGATAAGTAGTCTCCCCAAATCATAAACAGTCCAGACTTGAAAGCGAAGATTCTCTTCTGCAAACCGGGCGATGAGTTCGTTTTTAATATCTTCCATTTTTTCTATTGGACACTCAAGACCAATCCAAGATACCGGTTCATCTCCACCAATTTGGCCCTGTAACGCACTTAAGTCAACCCAATCAATATAGTATAGAATCCTCTCCGCGTCATAAATACCCTCAACTTGGTATTGATGCCTTACTGCATCCGGAATAGACCATTCATATTCATCTCCAAATTGAATGACTTTAGGCACTTCTAAAGCGACGACTCTCCCAATAACTTGACCCGACCAACTTGCTTGTTGACCGGACACACGGTTTAGTTCAGTTCCCGGCATCAAAATTCCAGGAAAACTACTGGCAACTTCTTCGCCCGATTCATCAGAAAATAAATAGTCACCGAGCATTTCTTTAGGATCACTGCGCCCCCCGACATAGGCCCATATATTTTCCCTATAACGATATGGAGCAATCAACGTAAATTTTAGGTTTGCATTGGGTACTATTTCTCTCAGTTTATTTGAAATTAGGGAGGCCGAAAACGGTTTAATCATTAATGGATCAGCATAAACCATATCTGCCGAAGTCTTCAGTGTTGTTCTTGCATCGGCAATAATGATATTCTCGCCACCGATAAATTTCAGCGGTTGTAAAGCAGATTGTTGCAAAATACTTAATCCGCTAATCCCTAAACAGCTCACTAAAACCGCTAGGGTTAACCCTACAATGGCTAATGAATATTTACGAAAATTGCGCCGAAAGGATACTATAGTCATCCACAGCATCTTATCACCTCCATAACCCTACCAGGTGTCTTTCATTAGTTTTGGTATGGGAGTAGCTAAGAACTGTAGATTAATCAGAATAGTACTGAGGACACCAACCCCATAGTACACTCCCACGTCTTTAGCTAAGCTCAAGAATAGTAAACCTTGTGAGGTAGCTAGCCCAAGGTATTTCGATACAAAAGGTAAGAAAACCCCGGTTAAAACAAAACCTATTAGGAAAATCAGTGTAGTTTGTATGATAGCCGGAAAAATCAACCATGCTTTCTTTACACCCATTGCAAGCAAAACCCCGGTTTGATAAGACCCACTTCGCTGCCCAATGTAGAGTAAAACAGCCAAGGATGCTGCAGTAATTCCCAATATGAGGAAACGCAGACTCACAACTAATGAATCTGACATATTGAGATCTTGTTTCGTCTTAGCGTAATTATCTTCATACTTTTCAACGGAAAAACCGGGATCAATTTTTTTTAGCTCAGCCGATACATAATCCAATTCAATTTTCCCATCTAGTTGTACAGCAGTTAAGCTGGGCAAGGTTTGTGCAGACATCAATCTTCTAAGTCCTTCTTCACTTAGTAAAGGCTTTGTAATCACACCTCTTTTGCTACTTGAGATTCCACTAATCTTGAATTCCTGAACCTCGGCGTTTGCATATCTGGGCAATATTCGGATGACATCACCCAAAGACAAATGATATGCCATAGCATGTGCTGAGGGAATCACGATTTCACTCTCACTTAATGGCAAGTTACCGGAAGCTAACTCAATAATGAGTTTGGTTTCACGATGAGGGAGCAGTAAGAATTCCATTTCATAGGAATAGAAATATGCCGGCGCCATTACAATAGACTCTGTATAAAGCACTCCTTTAACTTCTTTTATTTGCTTCAATTCTTTCTCGTCGATATTTCCAGTTATAGCCAAATCAAAAGGCCAGTCTGAACGTTGCACTTCAATAACTGTTTCAGACATTTCCCGAATTGCTGTTCCAAGAAGAACATAGCTACTTAATGAACCGATTACAGCTAAAACCATGATTAAGAGTTGTAGACGATTACGAAACAAACTCCATTGGAGCAATTTAACCGATAACCCTAGCATGATGGTTCTCCTTCGGTTTTCAGCTTATTGATGAGTCTCCCATCTTTTAAATTTAAAACGCGATTAGCCAGTGGAACTAACTCCGAATTATGAGTCACCATAAGACAAGCCGAATTGTTTTCTAAAACCATTTCTTGTAGCAAGTTCATAATCTCCATACTGGTAACGGAATCTAAGTTTCCAGTTGGTTCATCTGCAAAAACGATTTTGGGCCTAGCTACTAAGGCGCGGGCAACCGTAACTCGTTGTTGTTCTCCTCCAGAAAGCTGTCCAGGACGATGATGTGCTCGATCTCCCAAACCAACCCGCTTGAGCATGGCAAGGGCTTTTTCTTTTGCTTGGGGTTGCCCGGTTATACGCAACGGAATCTGCACATTTTCCAATGCCGTGAGGTTGGGTAGGAGATTAAACGATTGAAAGATAAACCCGAAAGAGCGGCTACGCAAATGGGATAATTGATTGTCGTTTAGCTTATATATGGATACATCATCCACGAAAACTTCTCCCTGATTGGGGGTATCTAAACCGGATAAGGTGTGCAAAAGCGTTGTTTTGCCCGAACCCGACGGACCAAGGAGCATGACAAGCTCCCCTTGATAGATTTCAATATCGATTTGATCTAATGCTTTTACCTCTTGATTTCCCAAATGAAAGATCCGATGTAGATTGTGCCCTTGAACGGCAATGTGTTTTTCTTGCACTTGATGACCCCCTTCTCTATCTATTTTCCCCTAGCATTCGACATTCCTTCGTAAATTCCTTTTGATTTGTTTTCTATTCTTTGCAAACTTTTTTCGCAAAATCAACACATTACTCGAATTCGAAACGAAATAAATGACGTTTTTTCTTACCAATAAAACCTTCTTGCTTGTTACATCAGGAAGGTTCAGGAAATCTTTATTTTGTTAAATTTCTCAACTTCTTCGTAATTGTTTCATAAAATAGCCGCTCATCGTTACCACCGAGGCAATCGCACCAAACAAACTGATGACTTGCCACGCAGGTAATACATCTCCGGCAAATCCTGCCGCAACGGTTCCAACCGGGTTCAGTGCGGTCGATAACATCGTTCTGAAAGAATACACTCTTCCTCGCATTTCATCGGCAACCTCTCTTTGGTAAATAACCGAAGAGCACATGCCGCTGATCATCCCTCCTGTTAATCCCAAAGCGTACAGAAACATCGATAGCGGCAAATTCGTGCTCATCCCTAGGAACATTTGAGATAACGTCATAACCAAACAACTGCTGATCAATAACACGCCGACCCGGTCGACCTTCTTTACGAAGGTGATTAAGAATGAGACAATTAACCCCGCCACACTTGCGGCTGTGGCCATGGCGGCAAAATCGCCGACTCCCCCTAAGCGTTCGGTGACGTAAAACGGCAAGAGCAGGTTTTTGGCAGAACCCATAAAGTTAGCAAAGGAGAATAGGAACATTAATTGCATGATGACAGTGTGGTGTTTGATATACTTCAGAGCTTCCACAATATTCTTTAATGCATAAGGTTTTTCGGTTCGGTGATGATTCAAATATTCTTCCTTTGCTGAAACACCAAACAGTGAGATACAGGAGCACATATACAGAAAGCCCTTCAAAAAGAATACATAACTGTAGTTGAACTTTGCTAAAGTCAAAGCAGCCAGCGTAGGTCCAAGCAGAGTACCGCCCCTTAAAAACCCCTGTTTCATTGCATTGGCTTGTGTTAGCAACTCTTTCTCAACAAGATTGGGAATAATCGCTTCCGAAGCCGGTTGATAAAATGCATTGGTTGCGGAATTAATGAAATAGTAGCTTGCCAGTAGATAGACATTTGCTTTTCTGGTCAGCAGAAATATGCCCACGAGTATGGAGAACACAGCGTTGGCGAACTGTGACCATTGCATCACTTTTTTTCTGCTGAATTGGTCCAAAATATTTCCAGCAAACGGCAACAATAAATAAGTAGGCAAGTAACTTGCTAGGTAGGTTAATCCGGCTTTCGATGTAGACCCGGTTGTCTCTTTCAATAACCACATAACAGCCAATGATGCAACTGAGGTTCCTAAGGTTGAGAGTAGGTTCCCCGATAAGAAAACCAATAGACCTTGGTTTTTCCATATGTTGCCCTGTATTGATTCTTGAGTATCTGGTTTCATACGATACCCTACTTTCTATAATCTGGTTTGCAATAAAACTTGTTTAGTGGTCTGCCACGCAAATCGATAAATAACCCGCAAATCCCCAAGTTAACATTTTTGAACTGTTTCTTTTGTGACCATTTTGCTGTACCAAAAACGGTTATTTCTACATGGAATGTATCTAGGTCAGTAGGTCGGTAACAGATTAACTCTCCCCATAATCCAATGATTTCCTGCGTATGACCACTGTGATAAGAAAGCTTAATCGAGATTGCCTTTGTCCCTTCTTCTCCATATCCAGTGGGAGAAATTACAGAGCCAAGTGATAATAAACATTCGGTCGAGGCTGTTTTGACTGCCGCTTCGAAATTGAGCTTTGAAAAAATCCCCAAGTGGGGCAACATAAATTCAGTATCTACCATTAATTCTGTTAACCCTTCCGGCTCAAAGGCATCGATTAACATTTGAGCTGTTTGCTCTTTTTCAGGCGCATGGGACAAAGCTCCACCGGAGCCAATGATGGCATCATAACAATCGACTGTAATCTTTTGATCCTGTCCAAGCAATTCACTTTGAAATAATAGTTGTTTCTTGTTCGACTTTGCAATTTCACAATGGTCGATAAAAGCTAAGCGCAGGGCTTCTCGGCATACGCTCTGCTCAACGAGCAACTCTTCTTCTGTGATTGGGATTCTAGTCGGCACGATGAGCTTGTTTCCAATGATATCCATCATTTCTTTACGTTTTATGCGTCCGGTGGGAAGCCAACGTTGTAAATTGTCATACCCTGTTATTGATGTTACATGTCCAATACTATAACTCATACCATAATTAGCACTCACGGTTCGATGTAGCTTCCCTTCAAGGGTTGAGAAAACATCGGTTGTGGCTCCCCCAATGTCAATACACAGTAGATTTTTGTTGTTTCGTTTAGCATACGCAGTTAGAATCTCACCTACCGCAACCGGTGTTGGCAGCATTTCAGCAGATACGACCTCTTTCAACTTAACATACCCGGGTGCATGCTCCATAACATGTTCAATAAACAAATTATGAATCGCATTACGAGTTGGTTCTATGTTTTCTTCCTGAAAACTTGGTCGTAAATTATCAACTATTTTCACCGTAAACCGGTCCCCAAGGAGATCGTTCACCATGTCTACCGCTTTTGATGTACCGGCGTAAATCACTGGTAGAGAGTAACGATACCCGAATTTTGGTTTTGGTTGAGCAGATCGAATAAAATCACACATTTCAATAAGGAAAGATCCTGGTTCAGCTCCCTCTACACCACCCGATAACAGAATGATATCGGGTCTGAGTGTCTTGAGTTTTTCCAATCTTTGAAATAGTGTCCTGCCATCATCTGCAGAGAACACATCTAAAAGGACCGCACCGCCACCTAAAGCAGCTCTCTGAGCACTATCTGCAGAGATTCTACCCACATGACCACACACTACCATCTGTAAACCTCCACCTGCCGAACTTGTGGTTAGATATTTCGCATTTTGAATTGAAAAGTGATTCGCATCGCCTTTAAGCAGTGTTACGCCATGATTTTTTTCTATATTCTCAACCGAATTCCATACACCAATCATAACGTCATCATGTGGGCTCTCTACCGTTGTCGGAGATTCACCATGACCTGCAAGTCTCCATTCTCCCTCTACTTCTCGAAAGAGCAAGGCTTTGGTTGTTGTGCTACCAATATCCGTAATAAGTACGTACTCTATACCCAAGCTTGTCCCTCCCCTCCAATAGCCGAATTCGCTACTTGGTTCTCCCAAAACTTCTTGTGATCCCCGTAAATAATCAGGCATCCCGTAAAATACTCCTTGCTCGTTGCGTTTAAGAGTCGCGGTATATACCACTTTTTTGTACGCCTTGTGGCAATAATGTTTCTTTGAACGAGTTGTAGCCATAAGAACTGGCTGAACACTCGGAAAGATTCAACAGCTTCATTCTCTGTAAAGGCATGATCTTTAGAAATGGCATAGGACTGTATTCGTTTTTGGGGTTCAATCGTCGAACTAACCCACCCATTCCATTGTTTCTCAAGCGTTTCTAGATAAAGTATAGGAGTTGTTATGTTTCCCGTCTTAGTGATATCGTGTCCAAGATTCAGTAAAATTTCGTTGGCCTTGGCATAACCCACAACCTTTCCATCGTGGTTTAACGAACGCATCATTTGACGAAATGAAGGACGTAACAATTCCTTAAATACACGCCGATTCTCCAAAACTCCTGTAGTAGACATGATTACCAAAAGAACACTTTTATTGTATGGCACTGCATAACAAAGCCAAGGCATGGTATCATCATGAGCCCTTTCCACTGCGACAGAACGCATATTTTCCGAGACCGAAAAGGAACGAATCCATTCTTGCCACAAAAGGATTTGTATGCCCACAAATCCAACCGAAGCTGTAAAACATGTTTCTTGTTTTTCAAAACAGTTTTGCTTCATTGCTTGCAAAAGTGGAAACCATGCCTCAGAAACCTCGCTCGCTAATACCTGTAATTCTTTAGTGTTAATCAATTTGATCATCCTCCCCAAGAGGTATTAGTATTCTCGGTCGAACAACTCCCGCTCGTAATTGTGTAGCACCATCGATTGAGATTTCCTTTCCATGATACTTGGTTAATTGTGCGTAGGTATCTAGATCCATCATTTGTCCAAAGCCTTGCATCACCACAATAGTAAACGGAATTTCCATTCTGTGACCGTGAAGTACTAAAGGTTCTTCCCGACTAAATTGGTGCAATATGTCCAGATCGATTGCACCTAAAATGACTCCTTTTGCTTCATAACCAGCCAGTTTCTCGAGAGCGCTTCGTTCAATATCACCCCGATGAAGAACCACTTTACCCTTGACTTCCTCGGTGACTTGTTTACCGAATAAACTAGAATTCGTATCTGGATAAACCATTAACTCACCCACGCTCTCTTTGCCAAACCCTATGAGGCCTTGTAACTCAATTCCATAAGATTCGATTACGACTTCATCATCTGCAAGTACTTGCTTCACGACACCCGATAAATGCGCATTAAGCTCGGTGGATTGATACAATGGTACTAAAACAAAGTAGCCTTCCGTCAATGACACCTCTCGTATTCGTCCCACAGCAGGGGATACCAGAGGCGGTTTTGTGCTGTTGATTAGAACTCTACCTTTATCGACGATGGTTCCCTGTTTTACTGTGAATCCGGTAGCAAATGCTATTTTCGATATTCCTAATTCTTCTGCTGAATACCTTATGGGATCCTTTGGACCTGAAGGTAACGGTTCGCGAATAAAAGCTAACCCTAAGTATTTTGACACTAAAGACAAATACCCGGAAATGGGACTGGAAACATGTAATCGTGAATAAAACAAATCGTTTACAGCGATTACTTGATCTTTTTCCACCCAATCACCTAATGTTGGCAATATAACATTTTCGATTTCTTGATAATCAACACCAAGTGATTCGGCAACAGGAACACGATGCATTTGACCTGGTATGTAATTCATTTTACCGATGATCGTATCGTGCTTTACCCGGTCTCCGGGCTTCACTAGAATTTTGCCTGGAGCCACTAGTTTTCTCTTAACTGAAAGTAATTGCATGTAGAATCCTCCCTTAAAAGAAAAAGATACTACCTGTATCATATTTGATGCAGGTAGTATTGTAAATTATAAACTCTTTCACTGGAACTTAAACTTGTTTTGATTTCTGAAGCAGCTTAGTAAGTACATCACACCTGAATTCAGCAGAGAATTACTGCTGTCAGAATATTCAATTGTTATGAGATAGCCAAATAAGACCTCTTATAGCAAGTCTATGAATATAGTACGAAGTTTAACTCAATAGTCCGTGAACATTATTGACAAAGGCTTGATTTGGCAGAGTCTAATCGTTAAAAGATTGGCAAATCGTTAAATCATAGAATCCAGACTATAGTCGGAATAATCAATAAGCATCACTGCTCGTGACTCTCCACTTCGCTTTTCTAACAGCCCCGTACAGACATAGAACAGAAAATCCCAGCAAAATCAAGATATCTATCCAGAACGTAGAGAAGTCACCGTAACCCATAGTAACTCTCATTGCTCTAGCTGAATAGGTAGTTGGTATAAACCGGGAAGTGAATTGGAAGAAGAAAGGCAACTTTTCAATGGGTAAATATACGGGGGCAAACAAAACAATGAACGGACTTATTACTTGTGTAGCAAGGCTCACGCTTTGCGGTGTTTTCCCGCTGAAGCCAATAAAGGCTCCTACCCCTGCCAAACTAAAGGCGCTGACGAAATACGCAATGAGCAGATACGGGATACGTGCTAGTGCATCTGTTTCTAGGAATAAAGAACCCATGATGAAGACAATTAATGACGATGGTAGGGAGAATAGAATTCCTTCTAATGATAACGCGAAGATAAACCTTAATTTACTAATAGGAAGAGTGGAGTAAAACTCCATAGCGTTCCCTTCTCTTAATCCACCAATGGTTTGCCCTAAACTCAACATGGCCGATGTCACTGCACTGGCGGCAATGGAACCGCTGAATGCATAGATTCCGAGTTCGTTTCCTTGTATACCATTGTTAT
Source organism: uncultured Eubacteriales bacterium (assembly GCA_964425745.1). Lineage (GTDB taxonomy): Bacteria > Bacillota > JAAYKD01 > JAAYKD01 > JAAYKD01 > CALCNS01. The sequence goes on from CAYRNW010000019.1 coordinate 18,470, forward strand.
AGAATAGAAGGAAGAATAAATAGCTTAAAGGTGAAATGGAAAGCATGACCACATACCAAAACCACTGCAACCGAAGATTATAACATCGTCCTAAAAACAAAAAGTAGGTTTCATAAAGTGCTCTCTTGATTCGTTTCACTTGATTACTCATGGCTCACACTCTTTTCTCCAACAACGCTGCTATATGCTTCAGTTAATGTAGCTTTCGATATTCTGAAATCGTCAATTTTGTGGCCATCTTGTTGAAAGAGTTCATTTAGCATTGCAAACGCCTTCTCTTTGGGTAAGATAAACTTCCAGTGATTCGATTGAACATGGATTGCATCTGCAGGTAACTTGATCTCCTCTCCATGTTTTAAGATAAGGTCCACTGTTACATCATCGTGGTATAGTGCCTTTAGATCCCCGACCGTGCTACAAGCAATCAATCGTCCCTGTTTCATCACCGCTACCCGATCTACCAAATCCTCTGCTTCGTCAATATTATGTGTGACCAGTATGAAAGTGACACCGGTTTCTTTACATAGCTTACGCATATACGACCAAAGTTGACCTCGATGAAACGGATCTAAATCATTGCTTGGTTCATCTAAGATTACTACCGGCCTCTGTGCCATAAAGGCGCATAATACTATGGAGAGCTTTCTCTCGCCACCTGATAATTGATATCGTAGCCGATTTGATATCTTCGAGCATTCAAAATAGCTGACGAGTTTGTGGGCTTCTGCTTTTGCTTCATGTAAAGTTAGTCCTCTGTAAATCCCGGTATGGATCATAAGCTCTGAAAAGCTGAACGCACCAAAAGAAGCATTATTCTGCCCTTGATAAGCGACAGATCGCGATATGTGGCATTGAGGGTCTGATATGCTCTTTTCTTCTAAATACACATGTCCGCTTGTTGGACTTAATAATCCAATGAGTTGTTTCACCAAAGTGGTTTTTCCCGAACCGTTTGCACCAAATAAGCCGAGAATCTCTCCTCGGCGAATGTGCAAACTGATATCATCATTCGCCAGAAGTTTATTATCATAGCTCTTGGTCAAATGTTCAATTCGGTATACATTATTATTCGTACAGTGCATGAGTACCTCCATAAGCTAAAGCTGAACCCCGTGTTGCTGTTCTTTACTATTCTTTACCAGTACAACACTGACCCGCTGCGCACGCCCTAGATAAATTGCTCAAATCTACAACTGAAATCCTTTGTGGATAACCATTTTTTATTCCTCCTATTGTTAAGTAAGAGATTCAAACCTATTGAGAATACTCTTCAGCAAAATCGTAACATTTTGTTATAAATTAGTAAACATCAAACTATTTAAATTTTTTATAAATCTTTTTAAGTCTATGGCATCTTTATGAACTTTTTCAGACGTTCTTTCAATTTTTGTCTCGCTTGCAGGGAATCATATCCATCTTTCGCAAATTCGTTAGGTAACCAATCAAGAGAATCCTTTAAAAGCTCAATGATTTGATCTGTCTCCTGATTCTGCAACAGTATGCGATACAAGAGCTCGTGTGCTCTGATTAAGGTTGCTGCATCGTAATTTATTCGATTCCCCAGAATATTCCAGAGGGAATGAGTCGCTAGCTCTGTTTCCCCAACTCGCCAATGACACTCTGCAAGAATAATGTCAATTTCCTGTGAAGGAAATTCTACCTGGGCTTTTTCACATAATTGTAGTGCTTCCTTATTATGACCAGACATCAAGAAGCCATTGATGAGGTTATAATAAGTCAAAAACGACGGATTTGATTCAACATCCTTTTTTAATTGGTCTAACACGACATTGGCACCAAGATAAAGGATTTGCAGTTGCAATTTTTGTCGATGTGTTCGAATTGCCAGAGATTGATACTGTTCACTATATTTCTTTGAGAATACATCGAGACGCCCCATCAATTGAATGGATTGATGTATAATATGCGTCATTTCCATGGTGAGTAATCTAAATTCCAATATAGCGTCTGATTTTACTTCATCGGAAAGCTTTATCAAATCTAGTGCTCTGGAATATTCTTCCACGTCTTGGTCAAAATAGTATCTTGTTATCGATTGCGTGATTTGATCTTTGCTACCATATCTCATGATGTGGTCTATGGTGGTGTTAAGCGCCTTTGCTAAGGAGGGTAAAAGTTCACTCGCGGGTAGATTTCTTCCTTGTTCCCAATTATAAACAGAGGTACTTGTTACCCCCAATTGGGATGCTAACTCACTTGGAGACAGGTTCCTATTCTCTCTCAACTCTCGAATTCTATTACCAATAAGTTGCTTCAACCAATCCATCCCCCTTTGTGCACCAAATTAGTTTCACTCTTATTTCCTCGCTATTTATGCGAATTCCTTTAATTACTAGGAATGCAAAACAACGCCCACCTTTCTTGCTCAATTTAGCGAGAAGGTGGGTGTTGTGGTTTCTATCCGTTATTCTATACTTCTTGAGTTGCACAGCATTTCCATTTAAATCATATCCTAGGCTCCATTTGCTTCTCTTAATACATAACGAAGGAAGATGGATTACGATGCAGTAACAACAGACTCAATTTTACCATCGCGCAAACGAACTACGCGTTGAGCATACTGAGTCAACCCGGTATCATGGGTTATAATAACAAAGGTCTGTTTTTCAATTTCTCTAAACCTCTGGAACAATGAAATCACAATGTCTCTGGTTTTACTGTCGAGATTACCGGTTGGTTCATCGGCTAAAACAACGGCTGGTTTATTGATTAAGGAACGGGCAATTGCAACTCTTTGTTGTTCTCCACCGGAGAGTTGATCCGGTCTATGGTGAGCTCTTGAGGTTAGCCCTACCTCATTCAACAAATATTCTGCGCGGTCGCGGGCTTCTTTTTTATTAGCTCCCGTGATTTTCATCGGTAACTCAACATTTTCCAATGCCGACAAATGCGGAATCAGATTAAAAAACTGAAACACATATCCAATGCTTTTCCTTCGCATTAGGGCTAATTGATCTTCTGAGAGAGTTACAATGGATTTTCCATTGATCTTAATATCTCCGCTTATGGGTCGATCTAACCCTCCAATTAAGCTTAAGAGGGTGCTCTTACCACTCCCAGAAGGACCCACAATCATGGCAATTTCGCCGGCCATAATTTGGAGATTCACATTGTTGACTGCATATACGGCCTCGCCTAAATAAAAGGCTTTGTTCAGGTTGATTGTTTCTAAGATTATTGACTGCTGACCCCTATCTATCTGTGTCATTGTTCTCCTCCTCAATATGAGCCATTACTCTGTCCGCTTTGGAATGCTACTTGTCTGCGGTCGTAGGTTGTCAAAATATCGGCTGGGTAGGGATACTTCGGTGCATTTGGTTGATCCGGCGTAAAAACCATGACCCCTGTGTAGATATCGTATTCGGTAAAGGTACCATCGCAGGGGGCAATCCATTCTCGGTATCGGAAGCCGAACCAACTCTCTTGAATAACTACAACCTCACCCTGCTTCACATGTTCACCAGGATGCCGTAAAAATGCTCCGCTTAATTTTTGATCAATAGAGTCCGCTTGCAGAATTCGCACATTTTCTTCGCGTTCTCTGAATAAGAATTCCGGTTTCGGTCGGAGTAAATGGTCGATTTTTGCAGTGAACAGAGGAATTTGTCTGGCAAAAACCAGCTGATTCACACTGGCTGCTCGGCTCAGTAAAATGGGATACATGACTGCTAACAAGAAAATGCCAAGCGTTGTCAAGGCATTGTTCAGCATCAGTGAGGTAAGTTGATTTTGTGTCAATTGGGAAGACCAATGAAAATATGGAAGAAGAAAAGCGAGGACGATATATCCGATTATCAAACCCCCGAAATAGACAAAGCCATATTCAGCTAAATAAAGACTGACAATCTGTGTAAATCTAAGACCAATGGATTTTAGAATTGCCAGTTCTTTACGCCTTTCTAAAAAAGTCACGAGGGCTATGGTCATGATTCCCAAGCCAAGAAATGCGTAGATAAGACGTATCACCCATGCTGCCGGTGATTGAATATCTGCAATTGCTTCAGTAGCTCTATCGGTAGGCATGGTTGGGTAGATAAACTCCGCTCCGGGGTAAACTTTGTTCATATTTCTAACTAAACCGGTGGTGTGAGAACGAATTTCAGAGCAGGCTAATAATTGAGCGTTGATTGGTGAGTTTCCGGTCAATTTTAGCAGATCTTCTTTGAGCACAAGCGGCTTTTGCAGATCATTATCAGTATTTAGAAATCCACCAACAACAAAGTCAACTTGATTCAGTTCATTGTTATTCAAGAAAAAAGCCAATGAAAGGGTGTCTCCAACCCGATATCCAAACCGACTGGCATAGTCCTTTGGTAAAATGATCTCACCCGGAATGATCTGGTTTACTGCTTTCCCCGTTAAAGTATCCCAAGTGAAAAACATGGACCCCTGCTCAATTCCCCATACTTCCCATGTTCCATAGGGAGAAAAGCATGGGTAAATCAACAGGTTCTCTGCATGGCTAAATGGCATTGGTTTGCTCAGAACGGTATATATGTTGGATTTCCCTTTCCCATAATCATAAGGGTCCAATGGTGCGGGTAATGCCTCCAGAGGTTTAGGCGTTGCACCTTCAGGTAAACGAACCAATAAATCATAAGGTAGCTCTAACTGCACTGCTTGCAGACTTCCCGTGTTTTGTTGACTGAGTAGCATGCTCTGATACAGCACACTTAAATTCGCTGTCATGATGACCAATAGTCCAATCGTCAACAAACGAAAGCGCCAGCGTCCTAAGTTTTTCATTGCAAACGGCAATACTGCAATAATACTCTTCAGTTTACTCATCTCTCAGCACCCCCATAACCGACATGGATGCAGACTTAATCGCGGGTAGTAATCCAAAAAAGATGGCAATAATGGCGGTTGAACCCACTACTATACCGTAGCTTCGCATGACATTGCTGAGGATAACGAAAAATGGATTTCGATTTGTAATTTGGTTCAGAATCGATTGAACTTCAACGAGAAGGAATCCTAAACTGCCACCCAAAAAGGTTACCATAACTGCCTCAGCTAACACCATTGCAATAATATTCTTTCTCATGGCTCCGATTGCTTTCAAAATTGCCATTTCGCGCTTGCGTTCCGTAACCATGATCAAAATATTGGCTGCCACTAATAAGGCTGCGTTAAATAGGATCAAGATCAAAATCGGCAAGCGTAAATCGGCTGAAATGACAGCTTGTTGTTCCCGAATCGCTTGATTTTTGAGGTCGAGAGATAATTTAAGAGGAAGATTGCGAAATGCAATTTCAGGTTCGAGAGAGAAATTGCTCAATAAGCGCTCCTCTGCTTTAGGTGCACTCACGAACTGAAAATGAGGAAAAAGATTTCCTAAATCATAGACAATGTCTTCTAAGTAGGTTAAATTCTCGGTTTGAAGGCTTAGTTGTTCCGGATAATAGGGGGTTTGATTACCGGCTTTGTTCCAAAGATTCCACCATAGGGCTTTTGAAACATAAATCTCGCTACTGTAACCATAAATCTGTTCGGCACTCGTAAGTCCGGTTGCCGAATTAATGTAACTTATGTAACGCGTGGGTATGGCTACAATACCAATGACTTTAAGCTCAACGGTTTCTTCTTTAAACCATTGAGCATGTAGCCGATTCTCTATTCTGCTAAACCCTGGAACTGTCAACTCAATCGTATCTCCGACTTTATATTGTGTTTCGCTTTCGGGGATATATTGAGAAATAACGACAGAGTTCAGATCATTTGCTTCGCTGGAAAACCAGTGTCCGTCGATTAAGTATTCTTCCATGGTATGATCTTTGGTATCTATACCCTGAGTTTCTCTTCCCACAACAGAGACTTGCATCTGTGTGTTAAGCCAAGCGGGGAAACGAAGAATTGGGTTTATTGCTTCTATACCGGTTATTTCTTCTAAAGCAGCTATGTCTTCATTGGTAAAATAATTATTCCGCTCTGCAAGTCGTAAGTAACCTGTGTTTGAATATTCAGGATAATATAATTCGTAATCCGTAAAATCACTCAATGGTTCATCTTCAAATACCCAATGCTCTCCTACTCTTGGCATCTCCAAAGACAGTTTTTCAGCATAGGCAATGATCTCACCATTTTGCATTCTACGAACGAATTGGCCCGCGCCTCCTGCATATCCCTTTTCCAAGCTGACGGAGTAACTCAAAAAGGAAGCAGCAACCATCATCGACAAAATCGCCAAAAGACTTCTGGCCATATTTCTCCACGCATTGGTTATACCTAGTCGTAAGAACATAAGAATCCCTCATTTTGAATATTTTCTGCGTTTTCATAGTACGCCTCGGTAAAATGATAAATACTCGATTAAGACTCAGAGAATCATTTAGACAATAAATGTTAACTTCCCGTTCTGGATTATGAACAACTCACACATCTTCACTAACAAGATGAACCTTCTGTTCCATTACCCGATCTACATAAAATAACTGATTTAATTATAATGAAAACCCCGAAAATAGTAAACTCTAAACCTTTTGAAAAAAACATTAAATGATTAGTGTTTCATATACTTCCCAGGTTCGAGGGCAAAAAAATACTACCCGTTTCATCATCTACAGGTAGTATAGATATTCTATTGTATTCAGAAGGTCAAACTTACTTTAGAAACCTCTCTAGTCTTGCTTTTAATCTTTGTCTTGCTTGTTCACTATCATGTCCGATTTTATGATACTCCCCCGGCAACCAGTTTATAGAATCCTTAACAAGTTCCACAATACGCTTATTATCTAGTTTCTGGAGTAAAATCCGATACAAATTTTCATGTGACCAGATTACGATAAATGCTTCGTAATCGTTTCTATTCTTAAGAATCTCACAGTATGAATCAGAAGCTAAATCTAATTCTTTCGATTGCTGCTGACATAGGGCTAGTAAAAAGTTCATTCTCGTAGACGGATAGGTCACTATAGCTTCTTCACATAACTGTTTTGCTATTTCTTTGTGACCGGTTATTACATATCCGTAAATAAGGTTAAAATTAGTAGTTAACGTTGGATTCAATTTGGCTTCGTCTTTCAAACGATCTAAAACGTCATCTGCACTGTCAAAAATGAATTGCAATGCAATTTTCATAACTTGGATTTGAATAATGATATCTTGATCTAATCCGCTATTTTTCTCTATGAAGTCATCTAATCGTTCAATCAATTCATGGGTTTGATGCAAAATATGTGTGTATTCAAGTGATAATAGTCTATATCCAATTTTCGGATCCGAAGTCGCCTCTTTATTTTGCTTTACTAAGTCTATTATCTTTGTATAATCTTCTGTAGCAGTATTAAAAAAATACCTGGAGATAGATTTTTTGATTTGGTCTTCATTACTATATACCATTATATTGTCAATGGTTGTATTAAGTATAGTCGCCAAGGATGGTAACAACTCGCTCACCGGTAGATTTCTTCCCTGTTCCCAATTGTAAACTGTGGACAGAGTTACTCCCAATTGAGACGCGAGCTCACTAGGTGACAGATTACGATTCTCTCTCAATTCTCGAATTCTATTACCAATAAGTTGCTTCAAACAATCCATCCCCCTTTGTGCACCAGACTAGTTTTACTCTTATTTCCTCGTTATTTATGCGAATTCCTTTATAAGAACCAAATGAAAAGCAGCGAGCTATAAACACTCGCTGCTTAGGAGAAAAGTATTGCCTTAAGGAAATTGTGCCGTAATCAGCCGAGGATACCCGGTGAACCAATCTTCTTTTTCATCGTAATGCATACCTATGATGTAGATTTTGTCACCCGTTGCAGATAGTGTTGCTAAAAAACGGCTACGATCTGAATTTAACATATTATCATGATTTCGAAACAGCGGATTAATTTCCGGTATTTTGAGGAACTCTTTTTTCCACTCATATGTAGTAGTATCAAAGAACGCAAATGCATACCCCATTCTTTGACTAGAATACCCATTAACCGCAACTGCTAATTGCTCGGTTTTGTACCCTTGATCCAGATCAATATAATAACTGAGAGCCGTATGTGCAGCTACAACAGGGTCACCTGTTTCGTTGAGGATGTGGATTTGGTGCAGCTTACTGACTTCATCCGGTTGAGACATATCTATGTTTTCACCCATCATTTGGTAGAGTCCTGTGCTTGAATTACCGACAAGAATGCGATCACCGTAACCCAGAAGGTTGGTTCCACCGAATGGGAACCTCTGAACTTGTCCACTCATGGGGTTTAATAACCCATATCCACAATATTCATCCTTTCCACCTTGGATATTGGTATTACCGCTCCAACTAAAGACAACTCGTTCTTCTCCCAAATAGGCGATTTTTTGCATTAACGTTTTTTCCGATAGACCAAGCTTCTGCAAATCATAGTTCATGGAATTGCTCTGAACTTTACCATCTGAGAAATCTCGAATCACCAGGCTTTCGGTCTCATGGGTGAAATAAGCTACTCGGACGATCTCGGTTCCATCGGTCAGGAAAGCCAGCTTGCCATCCATCCAGGAAGCGGCTTCTTTTGGCACCTGAAACGTCGGCATCTCTTCAATGCCGCTTTCATTACAGGAAAAGGGAATAAATGTTTGATCGCTCCCCTTTGCATAACGGATGGAATATAACCAGAGTTGATCACTTAAAGGCATAATCCGATACTCGCCGGACACATTCGTTGGAATACTGAATTGATGTTCCGCTATTATATTGCCGTTGCTTGGGTTGATCAGTTGAGCAGTCACTTGTGTAGCACGCTCAAAGCATAGTAATAGACAATTCTCGTTGATCTCAAATAGATAGTCCGCTTTATCATTAATGGTTCCGGTAATGGAATCTCTTTTAGTGGATAGACCAAGCTGAGGTAAATCGATTTCGGTAATCCCTGCTTCCTTTACCTCAAAACCGTCTTCTTTCAATAAGTTCAGGCTATAATTCAGATAACCATATTTATCCAATTCATAAAAGCTATCATCGGCTAATGAGCGGTCTTCTGCATACCATTGGTCATTAAGAACAGACCTTACCCCGCCCTTCTCCAAATCTTCTTTTTTCTGAAGGAATCCTCCCTCTACTTCGTAATAATAGGTTTTAAACTCACGGTAATTTCGTTTAATTATTGGGCCTTCGTTTAGCTTTTCGTCAAATAGAAATATCGTGACTTGGTTTTCAGTAGCTGTTGCTTCTACGACCGGATAATCATTGAGAAACTGCAGAATGTCTTCTCCTTTCGGCAAGCTACCAACCGGTTTTACTCCAGAGCCAACCAGTGTATCTCCTTGACCAACCCTGTTTTGGTAATTAATCGTGTAGTCGTATTGTTGTTTGACATCATTTAAGAAAATCCTTAAACTCATATTATCAGAAGTAACGTTTTTTTGAAGATTCGCTGCGAATGAATCGAAAGTATCCTCATTTTCATGAAATAATTCTGCCATACCTTCCAATGATACAGGGCAGTCGTATCTACGAACTTTAGGTCGATTACATCCCATTAAAACTACCAGTAATAGGACCAAGAGGATGATGCTTGGAATTCGTATTTTTTTCATTTTTACCTCTCTTTTTGTAAAAACCATTTGCAGTGAATGCTACTCAATGACGTTGAGAACAGTTTTGCCTTTGTCCCCAAATCCCAAAGCATATATACGCTTATTGGTATCTCCAATGCAATAAGTCGCATCCGGCCGTATCATTTCATTAACCCTCGCACCCAAAAAAATAGCGGTATCTTCAATTACCCAAACTTCTTGTTCCCATGTATCCATAGTGTAGTCATACCATGCTATGTAAAAGTCTTTGACGTGGCTGTATTTATTGCCAGCCACATGAATAGCAACATATTGCGCATGATTCCCAGGAAGGAACTGCCGATTATTGCCGCTGAATTCGAAACTGCCAAAGGAACTGATGTTCACCTCTGTAATATAGTGGTTTCTTCTTTCGTAATATTTAGGTAAATCAATATCATCAAAATCTTCACCATAGAGTTCTAATCCATAGGAGTGATTCGCGCCCCCTAAAAGTACCCCATATTTTGTTGGGGTCAAGGAAACTCCTGCATTTCTTTGGGTATCGATTATTTGCTTTTCTTTGAGATCAATTACACCAAAACCCGCAATTTTCCTATTTGTGTCTTCTGCAACTCCTCCCCATGTATACACTAGTGTATATTGAGAAACTAGGTGAAGTTGTTCTAAGCGACCTAAGGTATCAATACCAAGTTCTTCGCTACTCCAGCTTTTCATGTCAAGTATGCCATTAACCATGTACCAATCCCCCCAGATCCATACAATTTGGTTCTCAACTTCGTCAATATACGCAATTTCGTCCAATGTTGAATTGATAGAAACACCTTTTTTTGTCCATTGCCCCGCTACCGGCAACACACCCACGGTTTCGACATTGATTTCATTCTCTTCTATGGTTATTAGCGAAAGCGTTTCAGCGCCTTCGTTTTTCGGCATTCCCGCCGCATAAGCAAAGGTATTGTCGTTCAAACGTTCCACATGATAATTCCCAATTAAACCACCATGCAAATCAAGGGCAACCGACTCTACTTCTGTTTGGCTTTTCCAATTGTAAATAGTTGCTTTCAGCTCTCGATCTTTCTCGTAAATCATAAATAAGTGTTCGTCATCCAATTCGTAAAAATAATCTACTGGATGATTTCTGGGAATCGATCGGTTGTCTTGCCAAGTCTCCTTATCCTGATATAAAAAAGGCAATTCGGTGATCTGTTTTATCTCTGGTTCAACAAAAGTATACCCTTTGTCCTTTAGAGAGTTCACAGAGTAAGTCAAAGTTCCAAACCCTTCATCGACTTTTACATCAGCATGCGGTCTCTCTGCCAACCAGTGTTCATTCAGGTATCCTTCTTTATCCGGAGTGTATCGTTCTTCCACAGCATAGGTGAATGTGCGAACGAACTTCAAATTCGCAGATGGATATTCGCTTCCATGCCCCGGTTGATCGGCCAAAGACATTTTGTACACATCAATCGCTACTTGCTCTTGATCTGCGATGACTTGATATACCGAATATTTATCGATGAAGCTTTTGATTTTATCAGCATTAATTAGTGCCGATAGCTCTATTAATTCGGGACTAAGGTCTTCCCCGTCATCATAGAAATAGGACCATTTCCCTGGGGGCTGATTATAACTTAACATCAGCGTTGATTTGTCGTCGGGTACATTCTCTAAAATCATCTGAGCAAACTCATCAAAAGCAGTTTTATTATTTTCCCAGAGTTTGGTCATATCTGCAATTGTTTCCGGATATGTACTTGTCTGACATCCTGTGAGCAGTATGACGACAAATAGAAGCAGAGCTATGATGCTCTTCGAGTAATGCTTTTTCATGTTGTTCACTCCTCGTGTTTATAAACTTAGAAACTAACTGTTCTGAAACTATATCCTGTATAGAATGAATACCCTAGCTGCCCTGTTATTGGAAAATCCGCACCAATCCAATGTCCAGATGAAACTGATATCAGGATGTTTCTATCTGTTGCGGTAGCCACTGCCGAAATTCCTGAAAATGTTGTCTCTGTTTCATTTGCATTTCTATCCACTCCTGATATTGTAAGAAGATGTCGAGAAATATCAATATCCGAAATCACTTGCGAAATCGGTGTTGAAGGATCGCTAGCAACACCTTGAAAAACAATTTGTGTTTGTTGATTTGTCATTTCGTTACCATCGAAAGTATACCCCGAAGTAACAGAAAATTCCGCAGTATCTGGCAAAAACAAAGGATCTATAAAACTCACATACACATTTAGGTTCGTTACAGAATTGTTGCTCCATGCAAAAACCGAACCTGATATCGTTACAATCAACAAAGTAGCAAACAGTATTCGTAAAAAGAGCCTCTTTAGCATCGTAAAACCTCCTAATTTTGTTTCCACATAACTTACTTCATGCTTTCGGTTCAAAATCAAAAAGGAAGTATCCATTGGATTCATCCCCCTCACTCCCTGTAACTCGCGTTCTGAGTGCACTGCCTTATTCGCGTATTCTTCTGCTTTTTATTATGTTATTAACTTTTCTCTATTAATATATACGTTCAAACCGTCGCAAAAAACGGGGTCGAATGCAAAAAAAAATCCCTCTCACTATAGTAAACGGAGGTTGGGCGCGTTTCCGGACACTTCACATCTTGTATTATTTTGAGATTTTTTGTAATAATAAGAGACACCAGATGTTCAGCAAGAGTTTCAAACATTTAAAAAATAATCTCCAGCATAAGCATAACACTTTGCTGAAGATTTTTAAACATCAAACTATTTGAATTTTTTATAAATCTTTTTAATTCTACGGCTTCTTAAGAGCTTTTCTGGCGTTCCTTCTATTGGTCTATTCTTCTTGCGCCTGTGCCACTTGCATCATAATGGCACATTCCATGCGTTTGCGGAATAAACGGCAGCCTTGCTCATAAACGCCGGTAATGCTTCCTGTGGCATGGTAGGCGTTGGCCGCACATCCACCGGCACAATATAGGCGTGCCCAGCAGGTCTTGCATTCTTCGTGGGAATATACATTGCATTGCTTGAATTCGCCTTGCTTTTGCGGGTTGGTAATGCCATCTTTTAGATTGCCCAGGCAATACTCGGTTTCACCCACAAACTGATGACATGGGTATAGGTCTCCCCAAGGGGTTACCGCCAAGTATTCGGTGCCGGAACCGCAGCCGGAAATGCGTTTATAGATGCAGGGGCCAGCTTGGAGGTCGACCATGTAATGATAAAAGGTTATGGGCTTACCTTCTGCTTTACGTTGCAGCATATCTTTGGCTAAAATCTCGTAGTGTTCCATGACCGTGGGCATGTCGGCTTCGGTAATGGCATAGGGATCTCCCGGGGCACAAACCACCGGTTCCATGCTGAGTTCGGTGAAGCCTAAATCGGCCATGTGAAAGAGATCGTTGGTAAAATCCGTGTTGAAGTGGGTGAAGGTGCTCAAGCTATTGGTAAGTAATATTTGAACATTCCCTCCAAGTGATATTCTATTTCCCAGATACAACATACAAGGCCAGAACATCGGGGGTGGTGCCTTGTCGATATCCAGATGAATACGCAGCACTGCAGAAAACCAGCAGAGGTTCTTGATCTTTTGTTAACGCAAAGGTCGGTTTCGTAGCCAAACTTAGCATTTGTGGGTTGGTTTTACTGAAATCCATGCTCCAGTATTGAGCAGAGTCTTCTACAAGAGGTTTCAACAGGGTCCAATATAGAGAAGAAGGCTGTTTAACAGATGAAACGAATCCTACATACTCACCAGAAGCAAATCCGTTGCGTAACGCGCTGATTTGGAATGCTAAGGTGTTGTTTTTAACAATAACAATCTCACCGCTTGCATGAATGAAAGCAAATTCAACCGGAGTGTGGTTCACATCTGCCCCTTTAAGCACCAACGCCGAATGATTACCAATCAGCATTTCGCTACTACCAAACAAGTTTTGAGAAGCCACAGTTTGTTCAGGTATGGAGTATACACCGTATCCGCTTTTTGTAGAATCGAGCTCCTGGTTCCAACTATAAACCAATTCTTCGTCATTTACAAAAGCTACCTGAACTAATTTACTTGCAGGTGGAACTGTTAATTCTTCCAAAGTGAGGGGATTTTCCAATGACATCTGTTGTCCGTTCTCCTGATGCATTTGGAAAATCTGTAGTTCTTCGCGATTAGCAGAAATGCCTGCGAGCAAAGTGCCACTTTCATTTACAACAAAATCGGTGAAAGCTTCTTCTAAAGGAAGCTTTTGAACAACCGTTTCGCCGTTTCTATATACCCACAGATATGCCTCTGATGGATCAAAGAGACTCTTCACTAAAAAACGATTTTGGCTCAGTTGCACCCAGGAAACCTGTTCTACTTGACTCTCTAAAGGTGGTCGAGCTAAACTCAATTCTCCCGATTTGAGCATTTTTTCTTCATTCCAATCGAAAATATCATATGAACAACCTGAATCGGTTTCACGAACTAGTAAAACGACTTCGTCATACAACCAGAAAATGCGTGTATTAGCCATTTGTTCTTCCAGTGACGAGGATGAAATCGGCAGGAGAATCTCTTCAATGTCAGTATTGTTTTCTTCTAAAGATTCTACCGACTTTTGACACGCAGAGAGAAACAACAGTGTTAAGAACACCATGAAAAATATAACCCTTTTACTATATCTCATTTTGACTCCTATTTCTGAACAATAATTATTTGCGTTCCTCGAAAATAAAAATCCATTTTTCTTATTCATTTCATTACCTCCAACTATACTACTGGTTTTCAGAAATGTTCATAGTGTTTTCTAAATTCTCCAATTTGATTCTACTTTACAATTAATATATACGTTCAAACCGTCGCAAAAAACGGGGTCGAATGCAAATAAAATTTCCTCTCACTATAGTAAACGGAGGTTGGGCGCGTTTCCGGACACTTCACTTCTGATATTATTTTGATATTTTTTGTAATAATAAGAGACACCAGATGTTCAGCAAGAGTTTCAAACATTTAAAAAATAATCTCCAGCATAAGCATAACACTTTGCTGAAGATTTTTAAACATCAAACTATTTGAATTTTTTATAAATCTTTTTAATTCTACGGCTTCTTAAGAGCTTTTCTGGCGTTCCTTCTATTGGTCTATTCTTCTTGCGCCTGTGCCACTTGCATCATAATGGCACATTCCATGCGTTTGCGGAATAAACGGCAGCCTTGCTCATAAACGCCGGTAATGCTTCCTGTGGCATGGTAGGCGTTGGCCGCACATCCACCGGCACAATATAGGCGTGCCCAGCAGGTCTTGCATTCTTCGTGGGAATATACATTGCATTGCTTGAATTCGCCTTGCTTTTGCGGGTTGGTAATGCCATCTTTTAGATTGCCCAGGCAATACTCGGTTTCACCCACAAACTGATGACATGGGTATAGGTCTCCCCAAGGGGTTACCGCCAAGTATTCGGTGCCGGAACCGCAGCCGGAAATGCGTTTATAGATGCAGGGGCCAGCTTGGAGGTCGACCATGTAATGATAAAAGGTTATGGGCTTACCTTCTGCTTTACGTTGCAGCATATCTTTGGCTAAAATCTCGTAGTGTTCCATGACCGTGGGCATGTCGGCTTCGGTAATGGCATAGGGATCTCCCGGGGCACAAACCACCGGTTCCATGCTGAGTTCGGTGAAGCCTAAATCGGCCATGTGGAAGAGATCATTGGTAAAATCCGTGTTGAAGTGGGTGAAGGTGCCGCGCATGTAGTATTCTTTATCTCCTCTGGCTTCCACCAATTTCTTGAATTTTGGCACGATCACATCGTAACTGCCACAGCCGTGAATATCTTTGCGCAGGCGGTCGTGGGTCTCGGGGCGTCCATCTAGACTGAGGACCACATTATACATTTCCTTATTACAGAATTCAATGACATCATCATCGATGAGGACGCCATTGGTGGTCAGGGTGAAGCGGAAGCGCTTGTGGCTATCTTGTTCTCTGCTGCGGGCATATTGAACCACGTCCTTGACCATTTTCCAGTTCATCAGGGGTTCGCCGCCAAAGAAATCTACTTCTAAGTTGGTGCGAGTGCCCGAGTTGGCAATGAGATAGTCGATGGCCTGCTTGCCTACTTCTAAGCTCATGACCGCGCGTTCGCCCTGATATTTCCCTTGAGCGGCAAAGCAGTATTGGCAGTCGAGGTTGCAGGTATGGGCTACATGCAAACAGAGTGCTTTGACCACGGAATTGCGCAAGGTCAGGTCGAGGTCGAGGTTTTCGAAGGTGTCGGGGCTGTAGAGCTTTCCGCTTTGTTCAAGGGCGCGAATATCCTCAAGAACACCGCGCAACTCCTCATCGGTAACGGTGGGATCATCGCCGTATTTCTGCAGCATTTGGCGGATGATTTCCTCGGCTTCGATGGTTTGATATAGCTCGATCATGTCATAAGCAACCGGGTCCACGTTGTGAACGGAGCCGCTGTTGCTGTCGATAACGATGTTGTACCCGTTGAGTTTGTATTGATGTACCATTGTAATTCCCCTCTTAACAAAGAAACACCGCTTGTTACACAAAGTGCGAACAAACGGCCATTCTTTAGCATGATCTTTTTAGACTACTTATTTTTGTTTTCACACTGTTGATTGGCAATACCGCAAGAGGTCTTGCAGGCCGATTGGCAAGAGGTTTGGCATTCGCCGCAACCGCCAACTTTAGCGCTTTGCTCTAAATCACGTGTTTGTAAGGTTTGAATTCGTTTCATTGTATAACCCTCCCCTGTGAACTTATCTTGTATACTTTACTCCAAGAAGGCATGTTTGTCAAGACTTTCTACTCATGTTAGAGGGTTTTTCGTCGCTTGTAGGTCCTTTTTTTACGCTGTTTTTGAGAGATGACCGAAAAGATGATCAGCAACGCTGCTGGGATTAGAAGCCACCAAAAGGCCAACTGGGTAGGGGGCTTTTTATCGAAATACCAGGAAATTGCATCGTAGAGCACGACGCTAAGCGCCATGACAATACCGCCGAAGCGTTCTTTAAAGAAGCTGAGGATTAATCCTAAAGTGAAGAGTCCGGGGATGCAGGCAAGGCTTAGTTGTTCTCGCAGAGGGAGAGTAGGGAATTCCTCAAGACCACCTTCGCCGACATAAAAAAACAGGAACAATGCTAAGAAGCCGATGCAGAATAGGCGCACCAACCATCGCATGACCTTGAGCCAAATGGGGTCATTTCGTTTCGGGGCGAACACATAGCAACACTCCTCTATATTTCTTTCCTGTTATTTCCGTTTCTATAAATTTCTACTATAAAAGATACCATTTTTTGGTGTATCCGTCAAGATTTACTTGAGACTTGGGGACGGTTCTCTGCCTAGCAAAATTTCCATAGTTCTGGCAAAAAAGAGGAGGAGAGAACCGTCCCCAGATATCAAAACCGTAATTGTTTACGCAGAGCTTTCCAAGGAGGGCAATACTGGTCCATCACTTGATAAAACTTGGGACCGTGATTAGGCACCCATAAATGCGCTAATTCATGGATCACCACGTACCGAAGCAAATACTGCTCGCGTTTGACCAACTCCAAATTCAACCAAACCCGTTTTGCTTTCGGGTTACAGGACCCCCAACGGGTTTTCATACGCTTGACGCCCCATTGCTGCACTGAAACTCCCATGCGCAACGCTTCTTGCGCTAAAACCGCCGATAATTCTTTTTTGAACTCTTGCTTGAAAAACTCATAGACAAGCGCTTCTCTTTGTACGGTCGATAAATCCACACCACTTTGCAGCACTAAATGATCTACTCTGGTAAAACAAGATGGCTTTTTAACCCCGTCAACGATTTGCACTTCCAAGAAAAATGGCTTGCCCCACAAAAAAATCCGCTCTCCCTGTTGATACGTTACCTCAACGGGTTTGTTTTGTTGCATTGCTTGCCAACGTGCTTGAATCCAATCGCTGTGCTTTTGCAAAAAAACGTGCAGATCCATATCTGAAACGGCACGTGGTAGCGAACAAACCACACGAGCGGGCTGCGCTTTGATACGCAGATAAGAGTGCTTGATCGCTTTCCTATGAACCTCTATGGGGATCTCCCCTTGCCAAAGAAAGGTTGTAATGCTACTTCGCTTGGTCATCCAATACTCCCTTCAATCCGAATTTCGCACAAGGGGTCTGACCCCTCTGCGAAATCGGTGCTACTTTTGTCCGTAGGAGCGGAAGAGTTGCTGCATCTTTTGCATTTCTTCTTCCGGTAACACCACTGGGTTTCCCATACTCTTGGTGATGCAATACAACCTGGCTACTTGTTCAATTTCCTCTAAAATACGAAAAGCCGTGCTTAAGCTTTCGGCCGCTGTTACAATACCGTGGTTCGCCAGCAAAACCGCCCGACCCTCTGCCATCGTTTCACAAGCCCGCTCGGCTAACTCCTCGCTACCAAAGGTGGCATACGGCGCACAGGGCACACTTTTTCCGGCTAAAGCGACCATATAGTGGATCGCAGGCAATTCTTGCTGTAGACAAGACACCGCCGTGGCATAGGTGGAGTGCGCGTGTACCACTGCTTGAATTTCAGGTCGCTGTTTATAGACTTCAGCATGCATCCGCCACTCACTCGAAGGCTTCCATCTGCCTTCTACAACCCGTCCATTGAGATCCATGACAACAAGATCTTCTGTTTGCAGCGCCAAATACTCCATCCCCGATGGCGTTATCAACATGTAGCCGGTGCTCTGCTCTAAACAGCTGACATTGCCCCCGGTCCCCACCGTGAGATTGCGCAGTGTCAATTCTTTTGCCCAACGGACGACCTCTTCTTTCAGTTTGATTCGTAGCATCACAGCGTCTCCTCTTTTGGTCCGGTAAGAACTTTTCGCAAATTTACATCGTAGGGTGGATATACCAACCCTTCCTCGGTAATGAAGGCGGTGATCATACTGTGATCAGTGACATCGAAAGCGGGGTTATAGACGTTGATTCCTTGCGGTGCCATGGCGTGCTCATACCATAAATCGGTCACTTCATAGTCCGGCCGCTGTTCAATGACAATGCCTTTGCCACTGAGCGTTTCAAAGTCCACGGTAGAGCTTGGCGCACACACATAAAATGGTATGCCAAACTCCCGCGCCAGTATTGCTACATTCAAGGTGCCGATTTTGTTGGCGGTGTCTCCATTGGACGCCACACGGTCGCAGCCGACCAAAACCGCATCGACTTTACCCTGTTTCATCAAAGAAGCGGCCATGTTGTCGCAGAGTACGGTCACATCGAGACCGGCCCGAGCCAGCTCAAAAGCGGTCAGCCGTGCACCCTGTAAGAGAGGCCTGGTTTCGTCGCAGTATATATGGAAGTCATAACCCTGTTCGTGGCCCAAATACATGGGAGCGGTGGCGGTACCATAGCGGATGGTCGCCAATTGTCCGGCGTTGCAATGGGTTAGTAACCCTGCTCCCGGACGCAACAAACCAAGGCCATGCTCGCCGATTGCCTTACACACCGCAATGTCTTTTTCCCGCATCTCTAAGGCTTTTTGCAGTAACGTTTCCGCTAAAACCGATGGGATTTGCTCCGCCTGTTCTTGCAGGGTTTGTGCGAGTTGCTCCAACGCCCATGCCAAATTGACGGCGGTAGGGCGGGCGCTCTGCAAGATCTCTTTTGTTTTATAGAAGTGAGCCAAGAAAGCTTCTGGGTTTAATTCGATATGTTGTCTCATCACTACGGCTATGCCTATGGCTGCGGCAATGCCAATCGCCGGTGCACCACGCACCTTGAGCAAGTAGATGGCTTCACGGATTTCATCGACTCCGGTCAAATATAAGACAACTTCCTTGTTCGGTAACTGAGTTTGGTCCAAAATGGCTAAGGCTTGTCTTTGAGGGCAATAATCCACCGATGTTATCAGCTCGGTTTGACTCATTTCCGAGTTCCCCCTTCCTCTTTATGGAGTCCCATAAAGCGCTTGATGATCCCTCGAGCCGGGCGGTACCAGAACCCCTCTAACTCTTGTTGGGTCATCTTCAGTGCTTGGCGAATAGGAATCTTTTGCGGACATTTGGTTTCACACAGCCCACACTGCGTACAGAGACCGGCGTGGCTATCCTTTTTTTTGATTCCGGTTTGCATAATGTATTTGCGAATCGCTGTGGCGCGTCCTTCTAAAGCAACGTCGTTGGTGCAGGCTAAGCAAAGCGGGATATCGACGCCGAAGGGGCAGGGCATGCAGTAGTTACAGCCGGTGCACGGGATTCGGATGGTTTTCAGCAGGATCTGGCGCACTTTTTCAAATAAAGCAATTTCGCTTTCGCTAAATTCTCCGGCTTGGGCGGTGGAAGCAGCTTCAATGTTTTCGTTGAGCATCTCCATGCTGTTCATGCCCGAAAGTACTGTGATTACTTCAGGGTGGTTCCAAACCCAGCGCAGCGCCCATTCTGCGGGTGTGCGTTTGGGTTTCGCATTTTGCCACAGCTCTTCCACTTCCCTGGGCAGGGCGGTCACCAATTTTCCACCTCGCAGCGGTTCCATGATCATCACCGGTAGACCCTTGGAGGCAGCATATTGCAACCCCGATTTGCCAGCCTGATTGTGTTCATCCATATAGTTGTATTGGATCATGCAAAACTCCCAAGCGTAGGCATCGATCAGTTTGACGAAATCCTCTTTGCCCCCGTGATACGAAAAGCCGATGTTGCGAATCTGACCGAAGGCCTTCTTTTCTTGGATCCATTGCTCAATGCCTAAGTTTTGCAAGCGCTGCCAAACACCGACATCGCTGAGCATATGGATTAAATAATAGTCGATGTAATCGGTCTGCAAGCGTTTGAGGTGCTCGTTGAAGTATCGATCAAAATCTTCGGTTTTTTTCAAGAGGTAATGAGGAAGTTTAGTTGCGATCTTGACACGCTGCCGGTAGCCTTTGGCTAAGATTTTACCCAAAGTGACTTCGCTGTTGGGGTAGATGTAGGCGGTGTCGAAATAATTGACCCCTTGTTCAATGGCATGGATGATCTGACGTTCCACTTCGCTTTCATCTTTGGCAAAACGCATGCAGCCAAACGCTAAGACCGAAAGGGAATCGCCGTTTTTGGGATTGATTCTATAATTCATGCAGCACCTCGCATTCTTTTTTCCAGGGTATTTCATGGTGTTCAATTCGATTTGCACAGAAGCTTTCCCTTGTTTCCCCTTGGGCTCCTTGGGGACGGTTCTCCCTACCTGGGGACGGTTCTCTGCCTCGCTTTTCTACCAGAACAATGGAAATTTTCCGAGGGAGAGAACCGTCCCCAAGTAGATATTTCCAAGGTCGTGAACAAATTATGTCGAAATTCACTTCAATTGTGAAATTTTTCCGAACTCTGCTCCTTTTCTCTTTTCTCTTAAGCAAAACGTGGTATGCTGGTAAGGGAAGAAATGGGGGTGACTTATGCCAAAGTTGTTGGAATCCGTGAATCAAGTGATTTTTGCAGTGTTTTTTTTATGTTATACCTATCAGCTTTTCTTTGTCTTTCTGCGTTTGGTTCGGCCTATGCCAACCTATTTTGCGCAAAAGCAACATCGCTATGCCGTATTGATCCCGGCGCGAAACGAAAGTACTGTGATCGCCGGTTTATTAGATAGTCTCGAGGCCCAGAATTACCCGAAAGAACTGGTAGATATTTATGTGATTGCCGACAATTGCACCGACCAGACCGGGAAGATCGCTAAGAGTCACGGAGCACAGGTGATCACTCGCCGTAATTTACGGGAGATCGGCAAAGGTTATGCTTTACAATATGCTTTTCAGACCCTTCAGAGAAACAAGAGCCTGCAATATTACGATGGCTATTTTGTGTTTGATGCCGACAACCAGCTCGATGAAAACTTTATTGAGGAAATGAATCGCGTTTTTGATCAAGGTCATGTAGCGGTCACCAGTTATAGAAACTCCAAAAATTATGACACCAACTGGCTTTCCGCCGGGTATAGCCTCTGGTTCTTGCGCGAATCCTATTTTATCAATGGAGCCCGTATGCTTTTCGGTAGCAGTTGTGCCATTTCAGGGACAGGTTTTTTGGTCTCCTCCGCTCTCATCGATGAACTGGGCGGCTGGCCGTATCACCTGCTCACCGAGGATATTCAATTCAGTGTTGAACAAGTCTTGCGTGGAAAGCGCATTGGTTACGCCGAAAAAGCGATGCTTTACGATGAGCAGCCTATTGACTTTGCCACTTCTTGGAGGCAACGTTTGCGCTGGGCAAAAGGGTTTTATCAGGTATTAAACCGCTATGGCGGACGCCTTTTACATAATATCTTCAAGCGTAAAGGTTTTTCATCGTATGATTTGCTTATGACCATTGCTCCGGCTTTTGTACTTACGCTCTTTCTCTGGTTCTTTAATACTTCGTTCCTGATCTTTGCGATGATCGAAGAAAACCCGCTCTTTATTCGCATAGCACTGAACAGCATGGGTTCCGGTCTTTTAGGTGCCTACTTTAGCCTCTTTTTCCACGGTGCGGTCGCAACCGTCTTTCAGTGGAAGAAGATCCGAGCCAGCACCTGGAAGAAGCTCCTTTACATGTTCACATTCCCTATTTTCCTGTTCACCTATATTCCCATCTCTTGGGCTGCTTTATTCAAAAAGGTAACCTGGGAACCCATTAAACATGTTATTACAGAACGAGTTGCATAGATAAAAGTTTGAAAAGGGACATACAAAAGGGGACGGTTCTCCCCCCCATTGGGGGGGAGAACCGTCCCCTACATTTCGAGTCTTAACTCAGGTAACTATGTAACCCTGCAAGTAAAGTATTGACTCCAATAAATGTAAAGATGACACAGAGGAAACCGATGACAGCAAACCAAGCTGCAGGTTTTCCGGTCCATCCTCGGTGGAATCTCAAATGCAGGTAAACGGAGTAAATCAGCCAGGTAATCAACGACCAGGTTTCTTTGGGATCCCAAGCCCAGTAGCGCGACCAAGCCGCTTTTGCCCAAATTGCCCCTGTCACAATAACCAAGGTCAGCATTAAATAGCCAAAGGCAATCACCCGGTAACTCAAGTAATCACAGGTTTCCGCTGTAAGCAAGGAAGATTTGGATTCATCATCTTTCTTCTGATACAAGTGAATCAAATACATCGCCGCTAGCCCTGCCGATACCGCAAAGGCACCATAACTGATAACTGCCGTTCCCACATGCAAATAGAGCCAATTGCTTTGTAATGCCGGCATCAATGGCTTGATAGTTTTTGGTAGCATAGAAGCATAACCCATGACTAAAAAGGCAATCGGCATTACAAACGCACCAACAGCAGTAAACCGATATGCATAATGTAAGACTAAATAACAAAGCACGATTCCCCAAGTAAAACTGGTTGCAAACTCAAATTGATTACTAAAGGGAAGCCGTCCGGATTCAATGACTCGCAAAATAATGGCGGCAGTATGAATCACAAAACCGGCTGATGTTAACAGAACACCGATTTTTCCCATGAGCTCTTTCTTAAGCGCAACGTGAACAAAAAAGCTCAAGGCAGCCAAAGTGTACGCAATAAAGGCAACTGTAAATAAAGTCTCTTCCCAAAAAATTATTTGTTCCATGAGGCATTCTCCTCCCCTGTCATTGCTGATTCAACCATTTTCTTAACTTGAAAGGTCATACCCCATGGATTTTGGCGAGTCATAACCTTGACACTGTTAGAAGTCACTTGAACCTGTTTCGGATATAGATAAAAAGAGAAAATCAAGCCCAGGAACATCAATAAACTTCCGGCAACCACAAAAGCATATCCGAAATCTTTACGGTAAGTCAACCCGGTATACAGGACGGAATCCTGAAAACTGATTTGATATTCTCCCCGCTCAATCGGTTGACCCGGTTCCACGATATATGAACCCACATGTTCTCCAAATTCATATAAAATCACCGCATAATGAGGGTTTTTTACTTCCTCTGTCATGGTCAACGGTTGGCCTTCCGATGTAATGGTGAAATTAGGGTAAAACCCATATAGATACACTGTCATATGATTATCTTGCAGGAAGGCAGACTCACCATTGCGCAGCACTTTCGCTAAAAGGATTTCACTGGAGCCATTGACAATTTTTAATCGACTAGCCCAACCATAGGAGGTCTGATAAAAATTCAATGGACTGACTGCCAAGGGCTGGTTCACCCACAGGGTCGCTTCTTTGTCCGGTTGATCTGCTTTCAAAACACTGACTTTGCTGTAATACTGTTCCACAGTTCCGTTTTCACGGAATCCCAAAGAAAAATCATCTAATCGCAAAGCAAAACCATATTCCGGAAAGCTTTTCACATCGCCCGGCATTAAATTGAAATAGCCTTCGTCGGCAAAGACTGCGCCAATAATGCTTCCAATGATAATTACAATGATTCCCAAATGGGTTATGGATGATCCAATATGGCCAAATCGATGTTTGCTGGCAACAAAGCCATCTTCCTTTTCAAGAATACTGAACCTTTGTTTCTGTAAGGACTGTCGCAATAAATCTTGATTCAGACCGGGTTGGTACAACTCCTCTGCGTTGTTGCGAGGAGACATGATATATTCTTTATTGGTGCGCTGGATTTGAGATGGCAAAATCTTCAACGTGCAACCCACCAAATTGACCACGAATAACGCAAGAAGTACATAAAAAACCACCGAGGTATAAACATGATCAAATTGCAAGGTCATGATGATGTTTGCTAAACTCGGATAGCGTTCGATATACATCTCTGCTGCCAACCCTTGAGGCAAAACAGTCCCAATGATGGAATAAACTGCGATTGCCAATAAAAGAGCGATCGCTACAGGTAGTCCGGTTATAAATCCTATGAAGCGTTGAATGGTCTTCTACCCCCATCTCATATTGACATAAGAACGGAAAGGGGACTTCTCCCCTTTCCGTCTTCAGTTCTAGAATTGTTAGTGGTCCAGAGATGGCGGTAAGGCAGGAATCAGCTCGCGGCTGGCTTCGCTGTCTGTTTCGCGAATATCTTTTTCACTGAGCCAAATTCTGGTGTTATCATGGCAAGCGTTACAACTTTCGTTTTGGAACGTGCTCTTTTGAATATTATGGGTAGGCGAATATTTCCAATTTGATTTTTCATCAAAATTAGGCATCATATCGTCCCCTACCACTTCCAACATGGTTTCCTGAGAAGGAATATGCCGCAACACCACATATTTATAAGGGCGTTCTTCACTAATCTCTGGGTTATATCCAACGCGGAAGAGAATTTTGCTTTCGGAAGAGCTTCCCAGCCCGGACCCGTCGGCCTTTTCATCTAAGTGGCATTCAAAACAGTTATTGTTCGCTTGAGCATGACAAACT
The DNA here is from genome assembly GCA_964425745.1 of uncultured Eubacteriales bacterium. Classification (GTDB taxonomy): domain Bacteria; phylum Bacillota; class JAAYKD01; order JAAYKD01; family JAAYKD01; genus CALCNS01. The sequence goes on from CAYRNW010000019.1 coordinate 43,252, forward strand.
TGGCAAGACAAGGAATCTCCATGTACTTTATGCATGGTATCTTTGGCTGTTTCAGGATTTTGCTCTTCATGGCAATCTAAGCAAGAAGGCAATTCTTCATCCCACATGGTATAAGTCTCTTCTCCAGTGCCATGGAAATTGCTGGTGGGGTGACAATCCATACAGGTCAATCCTTTTTCATAGTGGACATCACTGCTGAAACCAACGGTACCCATGAATTCTCCGCCATTTCTGGCGTTATGACAAGCGTAGCAATTTTCTTCCATAGAAGGCGTTGCCAAGAAATCATGCTGCGAAACTAAGCCATTGGAGTAGTTTTTATCGCGGCTGACATGGCAATCGCCACATGTGGCGTGGCATTTGTAACAGTCGTTCTCAAAAACATCTTGATGATGCTCCGAGTCTGACAATTGGGTGAAATCGGTAAATTCCAATAAGCCGTTCGAAATACCACCCAACGTATAATGAATGGATGTTCCAAAGGTCGTAGTTACATCGTTATGACAATTTCCACAAGATACATCGAAGTTATCAGAAGGATATGGATCCATCTCGGTATGCGCCACGGCTTTATCAAGGGTATTCTCACCACCATGACAGGAAATACATCCTAATTTTCCGTGAGTCGTTGCCAAGAATTCTTCAGAGACGAGGAACATTTGCACAGCTTCCAGCTGCGGTCCAGGCGCACCTCAACCACCGGTATTTACGGCAACCGGTTTATCTTTTCCCCAATCGGAGGCCGCTATGACGGTTTCATCGGTATGGCAAGCAATACAACTGGAGCTATCTACGGTGTTGTAAGGAAATGGTTTTTCGGGAACTAAGTCTCCAGCAGTCGGGTTGACGCCCAATTGACTGAAGCCCACAATGGTCACCCCAACCAACAGAACGGCCAACAAACCTAAAATCCATTTTCTCATGGCAATAGGCTGATTCACGACGTCACCTCCCGTTTTTTATTTTACCGCAAAAATATTATTCGGTTACTACTGGCAATTCAGCACCGGTCCAACCGGTCATACCACGATTCAAGCTAATCGCATTAATGCCCATTAAACGTAAAGGAGCAATGGTGATTCCAGCGGTTTGTCCGGTATAGCAAGTAACGTAAACGGGTTTGTTGTCGGGAAGTTGATCCAGATTGTTGCCGACTTCTTTGAAGGCAATATGCACTGCGGTGTCAATGTGACCTTTGGCAAAATCTTCAGCAGAGCGAATATCTAACATCATCAAAGCATCGGGATTTTCACTAACCAAATCGTTCAAATCTGCAGGAGCAATGATATAATTCTTATCTGTAAAATAAGCTTTTACTGCATCCCAAAGGATTTGTTGTTCTTCATCTAATTCAGGGGTTTTGGCTTCCGGTAATTTGTTTTCCGTGGTTTGAAGGGTATCTTCTCCCAAGTTCAACGGTGCCCAACCAAAGTTCATGCCACCGCGGAAGGAAACCGCATTGAAACCAAGCATATTAGCTAGAGCTGTTACTTGAGCAGAAGTTTGTCCGGAATAGCATTGGAAAATGACTTGTTTGTTCATAGGAATAACTTCTAACATCTCACCAGTTTTTGCGTAGGGAATATTAACTGCATTGGTGATATGGCCTTTGGCATAATCTTCAGCAGATCTCATATCAACCCAGAAAACAGCGTCAGGGTTCTCATCGTTAAGACTCAAAGCAGCATCAGACGCCATAATATAGTTATTGTCGGGAATCGTGGTTAAAAACTCTTCCACTGCGGCAGCAATAACTTCGGCCGGAACGATTTCAGGAACCGGATCCGGTGTAGGGGTAGGTGCCGGTGTTTGGTTACAAGCAGCTAAAAAAGAGAACATCATGACAAATACTAAAAGCAGACTAACAATTTTAGATTTACGCATTCTTTCTTCCTCCTAATGATTTTGTTCATAGTTTTTTTACTCGAGACAACATCCTTCATATTCGTTCTCTGGTAGGTGAAAATCCTCCTCCCTTCAGGAATAACGAAGTGATTCTGCGATTATTTTACCCCAGTTACCGACATACGTCAAGTATTAGTCCGTCGAAATTCGTGATAATTAGAACGAAAGCTAAGATTTAATGACAGTAAACACAAAAAACGTGTGTTCCCAGTTTTATTCTGCCGAGAACACACGTTACAGGATCAATGTTTAATAGCGATAAATGGCCGCGATTCCGGTTGAACCCGGCATCCGCTCTTCAGGTAAAACAACAACTTCACCTTTGTCTTGTAAAACACTCAAAATAAGTTTATCGAAAGCATTGCCGTGATTGGAATTGTCTTCCACTAACAGAGTTTTGATTCGCTTCTCGAGGGCAGCTTGAGTGATATCGGTAACATCACTACCTGCTAAGAACTTCGACTGAGCTAAATGATACGTTTCTACAAGCTTCTTGGTTTTTTTCAAATAGGTCTCCAACAGAACATCCCACGCTTGCTGGGCCAATTCTTTCACATTCATGGAATCAGGAGAAGTATTGACACCCTCGGGCAAAATGAATGGATTGTTGCTGAGTTTACGGAATTCTCCCTGATGTTCCTGCAAGGCGACCAACATCAAGGGCAATTCAGAAGGTTTACTATATTGTTCAAAGACAAAGGTATCGACATGACGGAAAAAGCGTTCAAGATCTTTTTCCATTTCGTCTTTTCGTCCGCCCTGCCCATGAAAAACGGTTGTTCCACCACTGCGGGTTCGGTGCGTTAAGGTCGCTGCACTCATCTGTTCGCCAAGAATTCCTGTAATGGTAGTGGCTACATCTTCCGGAAGTTGAATCCGTTGAAGCTCATAACGATTCCCTTCATAGAGTTTAAATTCGTTGGCATTCAAGCTCAACAAATGATATCGGTCTGCAGATTGGTAGGCTCTAAGCAAGGGTGTAATATGGAAGGAATCGGATACCAATGCGAGATTCTGCACAGAGCGCGGCAAAAGATATAACAACCCCTTTTCGGCTCCAAGTACGATTGCAAGACCATCTAAGGTATTATTCCAAAAACGCTTATCATCCCTTAATTCATAGAGTGGTTTAAGAAATGCTTGGATTTCCTCTTTTTTCAAGTGGGACTCCAGCTTATTCTCAATTTCCTGTAACAGGTTTTTGAATACGATGGGATCTTGTCGATTATCCGGTGCGTAACGATGCGTCTGCTGATATAAAGATACACAGAGACCGCCTTGTTCAAAGATCATAGGATGCGGAAAATGTTGAACTCTTTCCAACGCCATAGGATCCCTCCTGACTTGTTTTTTTCTCCATAACCTTTGTTATGTAACAAAAGTATACCATTTCATACACATCTTGTCAATTCAATGCAACTATACACAACTTCCAACCTATGGTATGATAAGGCATTGTAACATGGAAGAAAGGTGGTTTTACCATGAACTTAGCGATAATATTTGACTTAGACGGCACTTTATGGGACTCCCGCAATGAAGTTGTTCCGATTTGGAATCTGGTTTTCTCACGATACCCAGAAATTCCCGTACGGATTACAGAAGAAGATATGCTCCGCTTCATGGGGCGGACCATATGGGATATCGCAGCAGAATTGCTACCCGAACTTTCTCCGGAAGCCCGTAATCGGATTATGCGCGAATGCAGCGTGGAAGAAACGCGCTATTTAAGAAAACATGGGGCAACCCTGTTCCCCAGGTTGAAGGAAACTTTGGACAAACTGCAAACCTTAGGTTATCCTCTTTATATCGTCAGCAATTGTCAAGATGGCTACATTGAAGCCTTTTTGGAAGCCCATCACTTGGCGGACTACTTCCTTGATTTTGAATGTCCCGGAAGAACCGGTTTAAGCAAAGGCCAAAACATTAAGCTGGTAATGGAGAGAAACCAATTAAAAAAAGTGGTCTATATCGGAGATACTTTAGGGGACTACTCCGCGGCACAGGAAGCTAACGTACCCTTTATTCACGCTAGTTATGGGTTTGGGCAGGTTCCGGAAGCAAAGTATCGTTTGCGAGAAATCGCAGAGTTGCCACAATTATTAAATTCAATCCCCAACCCATAGATTCTCGTTTTACTGCATAATAAAAATGAGCTATCCCCATAAGGGACGGCTCATTTTTTATTGTTTTAAGATTTTACTATACCAAAGATGACGAATTGCCAACCATGGATGATACAGCATCATGCGAGGACCTGCATAGCGCATGACCTGTATGATTTCGGCTCGACACCGAGGTTCATAACAATGTATTTTACAGTTGGAACAAAAAGTCTTCTTCTCCTTAAGAGGACATTGATCGACACGTTGCCATGCATAGTCGCACAAAGCTTGACAGGATGGACAAAGACGATTTTCTACTTTCGACGTTCCATGTACACCTCTGCAATAGAGCTGAATCATTAAACGAACAACTTGTTTTTCTTGCTCTTGCTTACTCCTCAAATGCTGTTTCATGAAATCTCTCGCTTTACACTGCTGAGGCAGTTTTTTATCCATTTAGAGTTCAATATCCATAAGAGATTTCCTCCTTTTTAAAGTTCGGCTTAAAGAAAATCCCATTATTTCGCCACCCGAAACAACAGGATTTCTTAACGTCTCTCGAAAACCCCTTCTGTAACCTGAAAAATAACCTTTTTTTACACTCCTTTCATAAGAAATTTGCAACTTGATGGCACAAACACATATGTTTTTATGAATGTTTCTGCATTTTTATTATGGATTCTGTTCTTTGCGTAACCTTTCCCTTTGTTAACAAAACAATTCCTTTACGGTCTTTTATACCATAGTACATCTACTAATCCCTCAAAATGTCTCTTCTCTTTAAAATACGATATCGATTAAATAACTCTTTTATTCATAGAATCACAAAGTGACATCTCCTTTCCAAAAGTATGAAAATACGGTAGCAGGGATTTTGGGAAAAGTTACGAATTTATTACGGTGAAGGCGGTGTTGACTGGAAAAAAGGAGGTTTTAGTCGAAAAATCGTTCAGAAAACACCGAAAATTTTCTTCATCATACAAATTCAACTGTAATGATAAGAGAATTATCTCCGTCAAAGATGGGAGGACTATTGTATGAAACACTCCAAAGCAGAACTCAAGAAAATCGCCTGTGAAGCCATTGACAAAAACCGTGATGCCATCATTGCTTTAGGGGATTCGATCCTCATGGAACCCGAACTTGGTTATAAAGAGTTCAAGACCGCCGAAAAAGTCAAAAAACTCTTTGCTGATTTGGGATACGATTATCGAAGCGAGATTGCCATCACCGGTGTCATCGCCCCCCGTAAAGGCAAAGAATCTAAAATGAAAGTTGCCATTATGGGAGAACTAGACGCTGTCATTGTGCGGGATCATCCCTATGTTTGCGAAGAAACCGGGGCAGCCCATGCTTGCGGACATAACTGCATGATCGCTTCTTTAGCCGGTGTTGCCTATGCCCTGAAAGACACCGGAATCATGGAAGAACTCTCAGGTGATATCGTTCTCATGGCCGTGCCTGCAGAAGAATACGTGGAAATCGGTTATCGCAACAGCTTACGCGAAGAAGGGAAAATTCATTTCTTAGGTGGGAAGCAAGAATTCATTCGTTTAGGTGAATTCGATGATATCGATACCATGATCATGCAGCACACCACCAGCACAACCGGTAACATTAAAGCTCTGACTCGTAACTTCAGCAACGGCTTTACCGGTAAACTAGTTCGTTACATCGGTAAAGAAGCTCATTCCGGCGGTGCACCTCATATGGGCATCAACGCTCTTAATGCCGCACAAATTGGTTTAATGGCAGTTCATGCGCAAAGAGAGACGTTCAAAGATGAAGATCATATCCGTGTGCATCCAATCATTACCAAAGGTGGAGACTTGGTCAACGTTGTTCCGGCCGATGTTCGCATTGAAACCTATGTTCGCGGTAGCAATGTTCCCGCCATTTTGGATGCCAGCTTCAAGGTCAATCGCGCCTTTAAAGCCGGTGGAGATGCCGTTGGAGCAAAGACAGTAATCACCGAATTACCGGGTTATCTACCCATGTTTTTCGATGAGAAGCTGACCGAAACGATGCATGGAAACCTCGTCGATTTATTGGGTGAAGAAGCAGTCTTGCGTCAAGGTCCCGGTGGCGGTGGTTCTACCGATGCTTCCGATGTCGCTCATCTAATGCCAACTCAACACATTTACATGGGTGGCTCCGTCGGTGGAGCACACAGTAAGGAATTCATGATTGCCGACAAAGATTTGGCGTATCTCACAGCTGCCAAAGCCCTTGTCTGCACTGCCATTGATTTATTAGCCGACGGAGCAGAACTCGGCCTAGAAATCAAAAACAACTTTAAAGCCCCCATGACTAAGGAAGAATATCTGACCAAATGGGGTCACATGGAATAATCTGAAGGGAGTTTTATTATGAAGTATTTAAAGGACTGGAAAGTCCAAATTTTATGTCTTCTTATGGTTATTGCCGCGGAATTGATCGGCAACCAAAAGTTCGCTTTCGGCCTAGTTAGCTTTACTTTATTCCCCATGTTATATGCTTTGGTTATTGGTGCGGTACTCTATGGTTTAAAAGTCATCGATATGGATATGATGAAAACCGCATCTCCTTACATTGGTATTTCTGTTACTTTTTTAACCGTTAAAGTCGGCGCCAGCATCGGACCGAACTTACCTGCTATTATGAATGCCGGTCCCGCTCTCTTATTACAAGAATTAGGCAACTTAGGAACCATTTTCTTCTCCCTACCTGTTGCCGTATTGGTCTTCAAAATGGGCCGCGCTGCCGTTGGTGCGTGCTTCTCGATCTCCCGCGAAGGTTCTCTGGCGATTGTTGGTGACATGTATGGCTTAGACTCCGATGAGGGTCAAGGCGTTATGGGTGCTTATATTACCGGAACCTTATTGGGTACCGTTTTCAACAGCTTAATGGTTTCCACTTTACTGATTACCAATTGGTTCCATCCTTACTCTTTAGCCATGGCAGCAGGAACCGGCTCGGCATCGATGATGTCTGCCGCTTTAGCACCGTTGGTAGAAAAATTCGCGAACCAACCGGAAATGCTAAGTAAGATTCAAGCCTATGCCGCTACCAGCCAGGTTCTAACCAGTGCTGATGGTTTGTATATGAGCTTATTTGTAGGAATTCCAGTAACCAATTGGCTTTACAAAAAGTTGAAAAAAGAAAAAGCTGCTCCTGCTCAAAAAGCAGTAGCAGGAAAGTAAGGAGGCGCAAATTATGGAAGGTAAATGGTTTACTCGAATTAAGATTTTATTGATTACCGCTCTCTTTGCTTCCATTGGTAACCTAATCAATGGTTTGGTAACAAAGTCTCGATCCGCTACCCCCGAAAAGGTCATGGTTTATATGCCTTGGCAGATTTGGCCAGCCCTAGCTCTTATGATTGCAATTATTATTTTAGGTTTAATTATTGCAGACTTTGCAAAAGCCAAATTCCCTAAAGCTGATTTACCCAACATTCTCTTTATCTCCGCCATTGCAATTTTAGTTGGTATTCCGAATTTGTCTCCTTTGGCTACTTTTATGAAAACCGAATTTGCCAAAATCGGTTTACTCCCCTTGTGTACCCCTATTCTTTCTTATGCCGGTATCTCCATTGGTAAAGACTTGCCCGCTTTCAAGAAACAGGGTGTGGCTATTGTTACCGTCGCACTGCTCACCTTCTTAGGAACCTATATCGGTTCTGCTCTTATTGCCGAAATCGTATTGAAGTTCACCGGACAAATCTAATATTGATCTCAAAAAACGCTTCCTTCCTCAAGAAGGGAGCGTTTTTTTATGTCTTAATTTTAAGAAGAATGTGAATTTTATTCGCTACACCGGAAATTCGTTTAGTTTTTATGAAGAATTTTGCATCTTTATTTAGAATCCCGTTGATATGAATTTTGGACTGTTCATAGGGTTATAAATTAATTAGTTTTCTAACACGACACGATACCTTGATTTATAACATAATGCCGGATAATTCTTAAGTTTCTACCGAATAAAAACTTGTCGTAATCTTCACCTTTGAGATAGCTGCCTTCATCTCTAAATTCAACCCTTTTATTTGAACAGGAATTCTATTTCCTTGTGCGAATAAAGCAAAGAAAGGGGGATTTTCACCAAGAATACAACAATCCGAAATTAGGAATAGGAAAGGAGTTTTATCGATGAAAATACTCAAAGATTGGAAAGTCCAAATTCTATGTCTGCTCATGGTCATTGCTGCTGAATTGATCGGTAATCAACGCTTTGCGTTCGGCCTTTTAAGCTTTACTTTATTCCCTATGTTATATGCCCTTGTAATTGGTGCCATCCTCTACGGTCTCAAAGTTATTGACAACGATATGATGAAAACCGCCTCCCCTTATATTGGTATTTCCGTTACTTTTTTAACTGTAAAAGTTGGTTCTAGCATTGGACCAAACTTACCTGCCATTCTCAGTGCAGGTCCGGCATTGATCTTGCAAGAATTGGGAAACTTAGGAACAATTTTCTTGTCTCTTCCCGTTGCGGTTTTAGTGTTCAAAATGGGTCGTGCCGCGGTTGGTGCTTGTTTCTCAATCTCCCGCGAAGGTTCGCTGGCCATTGTCGGAGATATGTATGGTTTAGACTCCGAAGAGGGTCAAGGTGTCATGGGCGCTTACATTACCGGAACTCTGTTAGGAACCATTTTCAACAGCTTAATGGCCTCAGCAATGCTAGCAGTAGGATGGTTACATCCTTATTCTTTAGCCATGGCAGCCGGAACAGGCTCAGCATCTATGATGTCTGCGGCTTTAGCACCGTTGATTGAGAAATTCGCGAGTCAACCGGAAATGTTAAGTAAAATTCAAGCCTATGCGGCCACCAGTCAGGTTCTAACCAGTGCCGATGGTTTGTATATGAGCTTATTTGTCGGCATTCCAGTGACCAATTGGCTCTATAAGAAACTCAAAAAAGATAAAGCTGCTCCTGCCCAAAAAGCAGTAGCTGGAAAGTAAGGAGGCGCTAACGATGGAAGGTAAATGGTTTACTCGAATTAAGATATTATTAATTACCGCGCTCTATGCTTCGATTGGAAACCTAATCAACGGGATGGTTACCAAGTCCAGATCAGCAACGCCTGAAAAAGTTATGGTTTACATGCCTTGGGAAATCTGGCCTGCTCTAGCGCTTATGATCGGAATAATTATCGTAGGCTTGATCATTTCCGACTTTGCAAAAGCCAAATTGCCCAAAGCTGATTTGCCCAACATTCTCTTCATCTCAGCAATCGCAATTTTAGTAGGGATTCCCGGTTTGTCCCCCTTGGCTGGTTTCATGAAATCTGAATTTGCCAAAATTGGTTTACTGCCGCTTTGCACTCCGATTTTATCGTATGCTGGTATATCCATTGGCAAAGACTTACCGGCTTTCAAGAAACAGGGCGTGGCAATTGTTTCTGTGGCATTGCTAACATTCCTAGGAACCTATTTAGGATCTGCGTTCATAGCCGAAATTGTCTTAAAGTTCACCGGACAAATCTAAGATTACGTCTCTTATAAGCAAAAACGTTCTTGTTTTAAATGCAAGAGCGTTTTTTTCTTGACTTCATGCAACGAATGGGTATAATCAGATAGTAAACAAAAATGGAACATCTGAAAGGACTCCTTATGAAATACTTTTTACAAAGAATGCCCCGCTTAATCTTAGGACTTTTCCTTTATGCTTTGGGAATCTATGTCACCATTCGCGCCAATATCGGCTATGCACCCTGGGATGTTTTTCACACCGGAATTTCAAAGGCCTCGGGTATGACATTGGGGCTTTCATCAATAGTGGTCGGAGTTGTCATCGGGCTGCTTGCGGTTCTCTTGGGCGAAAAAATTGGTTTGGGCACTGTTGCAAACATGGTCGTAGTGGGTCTGTTTATTGATGTTTTGATTCAATGGAATCCGATTCCCATCAATCAAAATTTCTGGCTCGGAATCCCCATGATGATTTTAGGGTTATATATCATTGCCTTTGCCACGTATTTTTATATTGGAACCGGCTTTGGCGCCGGCCCGCGCGATAGTCTCATGGTTGCCCTGACCAGAAAAACCGGCCTTCCCGTCGGCATCTGCCGTATTGGTATTGAAGTTGCGGCGTTGGCCACTGGTTGGTATTTAGGGGGCCCGGTCGGCATAGGCACCGTAATTTCGGCACTAGGTTCGGGCTTCTGTGTTCAGACAACCTTTAAGTTGATGAAATTCAACATCACTTCTGTCAAACACGAGACCCTGACCGATACATGGCGCTTGATTCGTCCATAAATTTAACACCTCGATTTCACCTTTTTACAATGCTTTCTCCATAAGAAAGACACAATCTTTCGGTAAGATAAAGCCAGGTCAAGGGAACAAGACATTCTTGCTACCCTGACAAATTAAAAAGATGAAAGAGGATATGAAAATGAAAAACCTTAAAAAACAAATTGCTGCCGGTGTTCTGGCATTTAGCTTACTCTCTGCTTCCGGTTTGGCCATGGCCAATGAAACCATCCTCGGTTCTGCTGCTGCTTTTGCTGATCCTTCCTACACTTTAGAAGAGATGTTGGAATATGCCATTCAAGATGAATATGCTGCACAAGCTGAATATCAAGCGATTCAAGACGAATTCGGAACCGTCCGAATCTACACCAACATTATGAAAGCTGAAGCAAAACATATTGAAGCTTTACTCCCCTTGTTTGAAACCTATGAAATCACGGTTCCTGCAGATACTGCAAGTGAGCATGTGGTGATTCCCGCTGATTTAGCAACCAGTTACGACATTGGTGTTGAAGCAGAAGTCAAGAACATTGCTATGTATGAAGCTTTCCTAAAAGAAGATCTTCCGGAAGATGTTCGATTTGTATTTGAAAACTTAAAGAATGCTTCCGAGAGTCACTTAGCCGCCTTTCAACGAGCAGCTGATGGTAATCTTGGTGGTGGGTTCGTCCAATCTCGCCAAGGAAACAGTAACGCACAAGCACAAGGCATGGGATATGGAATGGCTAATGGAATCGGAACCCGCAATGGGAATGCTACCATGAATGCCCGTGGCAACGCAGTCGCAGCTCGTCAGCAATTTACCAACAACAATATGATCTGCAGATAACTTAACTCCTACCATTGAAAAAGCCGCCCTTTAGTGGGCGGCTCAGACTGTCAAAGAACGCTGTGTCTCAAAACGGAGAAGCAGCGTTCTTCTT
>CAYRNW010000020.1:0-53857 GCA_964425745.1 uncultured Eubacteriales bacterium
AGCAAGAAGAACGCTGCTTCTCCGTTTTGAGACACAGCGTTCTTTGACAGTCTGAGAGTCCTATTCGAGAATAGGACTCTGTTTTTTTATTTTTGCTCCAGACTTTCTAACCGAGCACTCAAATGAACCCAAGTTTCATAAGCCCTCTCAATCAAACCAGGTAATTCTTGATACCGACTTAGAACCAATTGAATGTTCTCTTGCTTCGAAAAATCGGCTTCTGCCATTGCCCACTCCAAGCCAATCTTTTCTTTTTCTAGTTCGGAGAGTTTCTTTTCGGCATCATGAAGTTCTGTTACTAATTGCTTGCGAAGTTTCTGTTCTTCCTTACCCTTTTTTTCTTCCTTCTTTTCAGAAGTTTTCAGCTCTGCTTTTTGGTCTTCGACTTCTTGTTTTTCGGATTCTAAGACCGCTTGATATCCGGTCCATCCTCCTTCGATTACTCGAAAGCCCCCCTCTTTCATTTCCCATACCTTTTCAGCAACCTGATCAATAAAATACCTGTCATGGGAAACGAAGATTAGAGTTCCGGGGAAATTTGCCAATGCCTCTTCCAAAGATTCTTTGGCTGCGATATCTAAATGATTGGTAGGTTCATCCAACAATAAACAATTAGCTCCTTGCACAAAAAGCTTAGCTAGCATCATGCGGCTACGCTCTCCTCCGCTTAAAGAACCTACTTTTTTAAAAACCTCTTCTCCGGTAATCAAGAAACGGCCCAAAATACTGCGTGCTTCGCCATAGGTCATGGATTCTGCAGCCGACATCATCTCTTCTAAGACGGTATTTTGATCTTCTAAATCATCAAGAGCCTGGTGATAATAACTCCATTCTACACCTACCCCCCACCGCACCTCTCCTTGTGAAGGTTCCTTAAACCCTGTTAAGATTGACAACAGTGTGCTCTTACCGGCTCCATTGGGACCAACTAAAGCGATTCTTTCTCCCCGATATACCGTCAAACTTAAGGGACCAAACAGCTTTTTTTCATAACTCTTCTCAAGATTCTCAAGAATAAGGACACGATTAGCGCTTCGAAACCGTGGTTTGAATTGGAGTTTCATGCTCGCCGCTGCGGCTTTGGGAGCTTCAATGGGGTCTAACCTTGCTAACATTTTGGCTTTACTTTTAGCCATAGTTGCTTTTGTTCCTGCCTGAAACTTATCAATAAATCTGCGTAACTTTTTTCGCTCTTCTTCCGCTTGGTTGAAAAGATCGGCTTGCCTCCGCAAATTCTCCTTTTTTTGTAGGACATAAGCAGAGTAATTTCCACGAAAAGTTTGTAACGTTTGATGTTCAATTTCAAAAATTCTGGTAACAACTCGATCCAAAAAATAACGGTCATGTGATACTAAAAGGACTGCACCTCTGTAACTTCTCAAATATTCTTCCAACCACTGCACTGCTTCAATATCCAAGTGATTTGTAGGTTCATCCAATAGCAATAGATCCGGTTTCTGCAACAAAACCCTTGCTAAAGCAGCCCTCATTCGTTGCCCTCCTGAAAGATCTTCAAGCCTTAATTGAAAGTCAGCTTCTTGAAATCCTAAACCAAACAAAATGGCACGAATCTCACTGGTTATGGTATAACCACCGAGATGTTCAAACTCACCTGTTGCTCTCGCATATCGATTACAAACTTCATCAAAGCGAGTCTCATCTCCATAGACCTCCGGGTCTGCCATTTCTTTTTCTAACACTCTGATTCGCTTTTCAAGATCATCAATTTCTTGGAATACGGAGCGCATCGAGGCCCATAAATCAATCGCATCTCCTAATTCATCTTGTTGTCTTAACCAACCGAATCGAATCCCGGAAGCTTTCCGGTAGAAGCTGTCGTCCTCACCGTCGTATTCTAACTCACCGGTCAGAATTTTTAAAAGAGTCGTCTTTCCGGTTCCATTTCTTCCAACCAAGCCAATCCGGTCGTTTTCGTGAATTTCAAAATTAATTCCACCCAACACTTTCGTGCTGCCAAAATATTTCGATATTTGATACACCGATAATAAACTCAAGAGTATCACCTCGATTCAAAACAAATTTCTTATTCCTTTTTCCATGAGACTTTTCGCAGATATTGCTTTCTCATTTCGTCTCTTGGAAGTGTTGGCGGCCAAAGTACAGCTTTATCCATTGGAAATCTCATGGCTGCCGTTAAATTATCATAGATAGAATGATTACTATTGTGTAATTGATGAATAAGTGCCTTTACTTCAGAACGTGTTGATTTGCCATCTCGAGGACAGCAAGAAGATACCGGTTCAAAGTTAAAGAATTTTCTTGCTGCTCGTATCTCCTTTTCTCTCAAGTAAATCAACGGGCGAATGACAGTTAATCCTGCGCGGTCTTGTGGTGTAACCGGTAAAAAGGTAGTAATCTGTCCTGAATAAAGAATACTCATCAAAAAAGTCTCCACGGCATCATCGTGGTGGTGCCCTAACGCTAATTTACCATATCCATGCCTCACTGCAATTCTATTGATTGCACCTCTTCTGAAAAAAGCACATTGCGCACAAGGACTTTGATTGCCTTCTTTTGTAAAAATGACGTCTTTCATATGGGGGAGTTCTTCATAGAACAAGGGAATTCCAAGTGCATCGCACAATTCTTGCAAGACCGGTCTTGGTGAAATTTCTGCAAAGCCCGGATCGATCGATACGGCTGCTAATTCAAAAGGAATTACCGTTTGCTTTTGCAGAACCCATAAAGCATATAACAAGAAGGCGGAATCCTTCCCTCCCGAAAGACCGACCATGATCCGATCACCGGGGTTAATCATGTCAAATTCCATAATAGCTCGCCAGATCGGTTTACTATAGTTTTTCGGCAAAATTCTTTGAAACGGTTCCATGTAGCGATACCTTCTTTTTCAATTTTCTAAATTATGGTTTTTTCAACAAATAGAGTTCCTGGCGTCGTATGCCATAACGCTTCGCAATCAAGTCGACCGCCTCTTTTTTACTTTTACCCTGTTGATACAATTGCTCCAACTGGAACAGCAAACCCTCTTCGTTTGGAACAGTTTCAAGAGTTACTTTAGCTCCTTCCAACAAGAGTACCAACTCACCCTTAATTTCCTGTTTTTCAATTTGTTCATAAAGCTCCTCAAGTGTACCATGGAGAGCTTCTTCATAAATTTTAGTCAGTTCTCTGACGATAACCAATCCTCGCGTTGGTTCACAATGTTTTAATAAATCTGCTAACGTTTTCCGGATGCGGTGAGGAGCCTCATACAAGATGACCGTCCTCGTTTCTTGAGCAATTTTCTGCAACTGCTCTTTACGAAGGCTTCCCTTCACCGGCACAAATCCTTCAAATACAAATCGCTCTGTGGGAAGACCGGAGTATACCAAAGCTGTAATTCCAGCGCTAGCCCCAGGAATGACAGTATAAGGAATCTGATTTTCAATGGCTAAACGGACCAAATGAATCCCAGGATCTGAAATTCCAGGAAGCCCAGCATCACTGATCAAAGAAACCCTCTTCCCTTCTCTCAGTAAAGAAAGAATCCGTTCTCCCGCAGAATTCTGATTGTGCTCTCGATAACTGATCATCGGTTTCTTTATTTCAAAATGCTTTAGAAGCATGCCGGAATGGCGTGTATCTTCAGCCGCAATGAAATCGGATTCTTGAAGGGTTCTCAATGCTCGAAAACTGATATCTTCAAGATTGCCAATGGGGGTTGCTACAAGGGACAACAATGCAGAGGTATTTGGTTTATCGAGTTGATTCTTCAAATCGTCCACCTCCATGATAAAGATTGATTAGTTCCTCGGTATATTCACCGGATTGTTGATACACAATCAAGGGACGCTCTACAATCAATTCCGGATTTGCCCCTTTAACACTTTCTACAAAAACCAAATTAGGTGCTCGATTCTTCTTTGATTGAATGAAAATCATACGCTTCGGTTCGAGATGATTCTCCTTCAAGACCACAATTAATTCTGCTAATCGTTGTGGGCGATACACCATCGCTAATCTTCCCTTTGGCCTCAAGATTCTTGCGGCTTCTCGCACCCACTCTTTTAAACTGCCTGTGACTTCATGCTTTGATATTGCCCTTTGCTGTACAGGATTGATAAGCCCTTTGTTCAAAGAGCGATAGGGCGGATTGCATACCACAAGTTGAAACACCCCTGTACCCAATAGATGTGATGATCTGCAAAAATCAGCTTCGAGTATAGAGATGCGATGTTGCATTCCATTTAGGAAAACCGACCTAAGCGCCATATCCGCCATCTCTTTCTGAATCTCAAGAGCTATAATTTTAACATCATTTCTTCTACCGGAAAGGATTAGCGGAATGACTCCCGATCCTGTACCAAACTCACATATGAAATCTCCTGCTTTTAAGTGTGTGAGTTGAGCTAAAAGAATCGCATCCATCCCAAAGCAAAAGTATTCCGGCTTCTGTAAAACAAGAAAATTGCTGATTTCAAGCTGATCTAGTCTCTCGCCGTTGTTTTGATAATGAACGCTCAATTCTGACATTAGGGCAAATTCCCTTTTTCAATCGGGTCATCTTCCTCTTCGATATCGATCTCAGGAAAAATTGACTTTGTTTTGGGGCAGTTATCACAAGGGGTTTGTGGATTTACTAAAACGACCTCGTCAAGAGAAAATTCTTTCTCCTTATTGGTTTCCGTCAATTTTACTCGAACGATCCCTCTATTGGTGCGGATATGTGTAACAATCCCTTCACCCATGGTGGTTTCAACAAGACTACCAAGCTCAGGCACATCGAGTCCTTCCATACCATAGCCTTCTGATTCATATTTTAAGCAGCATAAAAGTCTTCCGCATATTCCGGAAATCTTTGCTGGGTTCAGCGACAAATTCTGTTCTTTCGCCATTTTTATCGATACCGGTACGAAATCACCCAGGAAAGTTGCACAACAAATCGGCCTGCCACAAGGCCCTAATCCCCCTAAGGCTTTTGCCTCATCGCGAACCCCGATTTGCCTTAATTCAATTCTTGTGTGGAAAACTGAAGCTAAATCCCTGACCAATTCACGAAAATCAACTCGACCTTCCGAAGTAAAATAAAACGTCAACTTGCTTCGATCGAAGGCATATTCTACATCTACCAGCTTCATATCGAGCTGATGGTTTTTTACTTTCTCTTGGCAAATGGCCAGTGCCTTTTTTTCTTCCTGGCGCAATTCATCCCACTGAAGCAAATCTTTTTCAGTCGCTTTTCTTAGAATGGGCTTGAGCGGGGTGGTAGTCTGGTTTAGCTCCACGTTACGGGGTCCCAACACCATTTCACCCATCTCAACCCCTCTTGAGGTCTCAACAACAACCCGATCGCCAACAATAGCCTCTGTTAAGACCGGATCAAAATAATAAATCTTTCCCGCACTTTTAAAGCGCACGCCTACTACGTTCGGCATCTATATCACGTCTCCAATTCATCAATATCGCTTCTGTTATCATAGGTCCATTGCCTCGGTTCTTTAACCGAAAAATAGCCCGTTCAATTTCATATAATCGATTTGTTATGACACTTGCTGATTTCGGTTTCATTCGTTGGTATTGCTCCAGCAAATGGGGAAAATCAAGCAACGATGTATTCCCCTTAACAGTAATGATTAAACAGTCCCTGAGAAAGATTTGCCATGTTTCCCAAAAGAGCAAAAAATCATCTCTTGACCAATTCTCTTTCTCGCGTTGAGAAATCCACTCGGTCCTGTCAATCTCAGTCCAATTCTCCTCTTGAAAGAACCAGTCTCTCAAGGAATTCCAGTGTTCTATAAAATTCTCGTCCTCGAGGATTCGGATCGCCTCTGCTGCACTCCCTCTCGAAAGAGTCATGACTGCTTTCGGGATACTGTCTCCCAATATTCGTTTCCGAATAATCTTCTCAATATCTGACGCTGACAAAGTTTGAAATCGGACCGGTTGACAACGCGAAGCAATGGTTGGAAGAATTTGTTGAATCTTTTGAGTTAATAGAATCATAACATTATCTTGAGGTGGTTCTTCCAGAATTTTCAGTAGTGCATTCTGTGCTTCATCTTCCAAGAACTCCATGGAGTCAATGATGACAACTCTTCTACGACCTTCTTGTGGTTTACGGTACATGATAGACGGAAGCTGTCTGATTTGATCGATAGAAATGGTGGATTTCCCTTCTAAAGGTTGAACCAAGACAAGATCTGCATGACTTCCGTGTAATACTTTCTTACAGGAAATACAGATCCCACAACCCACTCCAAATCCTTGTTCACATTGAATCGCCATGCTCAGAGCGATAGCAAAGGTTTTTTTGCCGACGCCTTCGGGACCAAAAAAAAGATAGCTTTGGGCGACGCGGTTGTTCTCAAATGCCTTTTTAAACAATTCTACTGCATAGTGTTGTCCGAAAATTTGCTCAAACCACATTGGAATCTCCTTAATAAAAATCGCCATCTGTCAGTGACGCCAACAGATGTCAGTAACATCCGTGAAACGCCCGCCAACAGATGGCGACGAACATACCATACGGATCGATAAATAAATCCGCTATTTTTGCTTCAGAGCAATCAAATCTCGTAAGTTCGATTGAATCTCATCAATCAAACCCGATATCAAAGTTGAGCGACTATCCTTCTCTTTGATTTTCGTGTGCAATCGAGATAATCCACGGTCAATTGCCCTTTGCAATACGGGTGCAAACGGATCGACATATCGGATCGTTGATTCATCTTCGTCTTCTTCAACATCGACTCTTGCAGCCCAATGAGAAAGATCTTTAACCAGGCGTTGATATTTACGCGCTTCTTCTAACTCATTGTGATGGATCAAGCGTTCGCCCAAGGTTTCGATTTGAGCTAAAACACCGTTGGCGTCGAGCTTAATTAACAAAGAAGAGTCTTTGCTTTTTCTGAAATTATTTTTAGGCACGCTCAAAACGTTCCACATCGATAACAAATATAATGGCTCCTCCAATAACAACCTCTACAGGGAATGAGGAAAACGATTCTAGGGTTGATGCCATTGGAGTAACGGGGTTCACAATTTGAGTACGAGACTGACAAACATTCCGTATGATCTCGCAAACCTCTTCTACTTGCTTATCTTCAACACCAATAAGTAGAGTGGTATTACCGGAACGAAGAAAGCCACCGGTACTCGATAACCTGGTTGAACGGAAGCCAGCAGATACCAATGCACCTGCAGCCTCATGAGAATCTTGATCTTGTATAACAGCAATTACCATTTTCATAGGATTACCTCCATTTTTCGCTCTCACCGAGTTAGTACTTTGATTATATATGATTTACTAAAACACGTCAAGACTAAACAAAAATGACAACCCTTCTTCTGGGTTCATCTCCTACAGAACGAGAACGCAAACGATATTGTTCTGCAAGCTCGTGTTGTAATTTGCGATAATAAGCTTCCTGTGGTTGTAACTCCACGGATTTCTGAGTTTCCATAACTTTTTCGATGGCAAGCTCAGCTTCTTCCAAAGGATCAAGCCACCCCTCTCCTTGATTCTTACCTGTCGCATCGGGACTTCTTCGCACCAGATCCTTCAAAATGTTTTCAATCTGAGGCAATGTATTGGCACGCACAGTCACCACCGGTATTCCATTTTGATGTGCTTCCAATAAACGTTCCGGTAATCTTCTCAACTGTGATTTCAACGTCAGGAATACGTCGCTCCCATTTAAGTCCCGGCTTACCTGAATGGGTAAACGTTGATTTTTTATTGCTTTTTCAATGAGATTGCGGTTGACGGCATAAGGATATAAACGGATGACACTGACAAAACGAGCAGCCTTTTCAATGGGGTTTCCATGATCTAAAAGATCAAGGTCGTATTTGTCTTGTGCAACCTCGCTTTCCTGTTCTACAATCCACTCTCCTTGCTCGTTTTTGACCCGAACTTCGGGAGTTGGCTCGTGACCTCTCAACAACAAATCAACTGTTGCTGCTACATCGTGATGAATCAATAATTTTTCGCGGCTGTAGATTTCGATTAGAATATCGAAGGTTGGTGATTCTTTTCTTTCTAAAACCGATTTTTGCGTTCCTCTGCGCCTCGCTTCTTCATCACTCAACGTAACCGTTTGGATTCCTCCAACCAAATCAGAAAGTGTTGGGTTTTGGATTAGATTTTGCAGTGTAATACCATGAGCGGTTGCAACGAGCATGACTCCCCTCTCTGCTATAGTGCGAGCAGCGGCAGCCTCTTGTTCTGTTCCGATTTCGTCGATCACAACGACTTCGGGCATATGGTTCTCAACAGCTTCAATCATGATGGCATGCTGGCGGGTCACTTGAGGTACTTGCATCCGCCGCGCATGACCAATTCCCGGATGTGGAATATCCCCATCTCCGGCAATTTCATTGGAGGTATCTACCACTACCACTCGTTTCTCCATTTCATCCGCAAGAACTCGGGCCATTTCACGAAGCATTGTTGTTTTTCCAACGCCCGGTTTGCCCAACAGGAGAATACTTTGATTTTTGGAGACAACGTCCCGAATTGAATTGATGGTTCCATAAAGAGCTCTTCCCACCCGAAGGGTTAGGCCGATGATATCTCCGGCGCGATTACGGATTGCTGAAATTCGATGTAAGGTTCGTTCAATCCCTGCACGATTATCATCGCCAAAACTTCCCAAGTGACGAATAACCGAAGTTAAATCTTCTTTTGAAACAAGTTGATTCCCTAAATATCGATATCGGTCTGGAAACCTTGCTTCGGGAATTCTACCCAGGTCCATAACAATCTCTATGAGGTCCCCTAATTCTTCGGCAGCTAATTCTTTTTGGAGTTCTTGAGGTAAAAATGCGAGCAAAAGTTGTAATTCCTGATGAGCGCGTGTTGTTTCTTCCATACTATGTCATTCCTTGTTGGTTAATCACCAGAATAAATACTGGCACCAAAACAATCGACTGCTACGTAAACAGCCATGTCTTTCACAAAGAGCCTACGAATTGCTTCGGATGCAAGTTCTTCATAGGCTACTATTTCTACTTTTTCAACGGCCTGCGCTTGTAACGCCGCAGCGCCTCCCAGAGCAGCAAAATAAATCGCTTTATGCGCTTCAATGGCTTGCATAACTTCTTTACTTCGAGTACCCTTCCCAATCATTCCGCGAAGACCATGAGATAATAACATTGGTGTGAATCGATCCATTCTTGAGCTAGTCGTAGGTCCAATAGAACCAATCACTTTTCCGGGGGGTGTAGGAGCCGGACCCGCATAGTAAATCACTTGGTTTTGCAAGTTGAAAGGTAATCCTTTTCCCTGATTCACCTCTTCGATCATACGCTGATGCGCGGCATCCCTTGCGGTATAGATCCAGCCCGAGAGAAGTACCTCATCTCCGGCTCTGAGTTGGAGAGCGATTTCTTCTGTCAAAGGCAATTCAATTCTCTTCAAGTTTCATC
This sequence comes from uncultured Eubacteriales bacterium, assembly GCA_964425745.1. GTDB lineage: Bacteria > Bacillota > JAAYKD01 > JAAYKD01 > JAAYKD01 > CALCNS01. Next base: position 9,391 of record CAYRNW010000020.1, read on the forward strand.
GCCTCCTATAACGTTCTTGTTTTATGTCTTGTTGCATGACAACCAATGTTCACTGCGACCGGTAATCCGGCTATATGAGTGGGTGCATATTCAATTGCAACATGCAGAGCGGTAGTTCGACCGCCAAATCCCTGAGGACCTATCCTGAGTTGATTGATTTTGAGCAAAAGCTCTTTTTCTAGCGAAGCAATGTCTTCTTCTTTATGAAATCCCCCCACCTTGCGTAACAATGCTCTTTTTGCTAAGTAGGTGCAGTATTCCATGGTACCACCAATACCGACACCAACAATGATGGGAGGGCAAGGGTTACTGCCAGCTCTTTTCACCGTATCAATGACTGCCTTTTTAATACCATCGAGACCATCACCAGGAACAAGCAGGGTCAAACTCCCCATATTTTCGGAGCCAAATCCTTTCGGAGCTACTGTAATCTTTAGCTGCTGTCCAGGAACAATTCTAAGGTGAATGATTGCTGGTGTGTTATCACCTGTGTTGACTCGAGTAATGGGATGGGCAACCGATTTTCGCAAATAGCCCTGCTGATACCCTAACCGAACCCCTTTGTGAATCGCATCTTCCAGGTTTCCTCCTGTGAGATAGATCTCTTGTCCTAATTCAAGAAACACAACCGCCATACCGGTATCTTGGCACATAGCCAAACGCTCCATTTTGGCAATCTCTGCATTCTTAAGAAGATTTGCTAAAACACTTTTCGCTCGGTCGTTATCTTCTTGTTGTTGGGCTACATATAGGGCTTCTTCAATATCGGTATTCAAGTCGAAATTTGCTTCCATACATAGCTCTGAAACACTCTTAACAATCTCAGAAACATCGATCTGACGCATCGGATCCCTCCTAATAACCAGCGAGCGGGCTCTTTATAAGAACCCGCTGCCCTCATTTAATCTTTTTTACCGACTGTAGCTAGATAAACCGGAAAACGATCAATGCCGTCGATTCCCAATAATTGACTTAGCTCGTCGTCATCGAAAGCAGCAATTCCACAGCAGCCTGAGTCGATGGCCTCACATGCCAAATAAAGATTCTGACACACGTGTCCAGCATCTAAATGAATATAGCGGTAGGCTCTTTCCGTATAGCGCCATACATTTCGGTAAATTTCAGCAGCCCAGAAGAAGGTCACAGCAGAATTTCTCACCATACCTTGGCGATGACAGACTCTGGTCAAATCCTCTGCTAAGGTGTCTGCAGTCGAATGTAGAGCAAGTTTATGATCAAGAGCACAATACTGATACAACCCGGGTTGTAATCCCTCTACACGATTAACCAATAAATAGGTTTCGAAGGAATGCCGAGAACCCGCCGAAGGAACTGTTCTTAAGGTCGCCGGGCGATTTGTTATCTCTTTGATGCCCTGTGTTGACCATAGCAAGTATGAAAGTTCCATAAGAGTCAAAGGTTTTTCGGCATACTTACGAAGACTAACACGTCGGTTAATCGCCTCACTGAGGTCCACTTTCCCCACCTGTAAGTCGCCTGGTGCCGGTAAGTCAAAAATGGGAAGATTCTCCGGAGTTGGGTCTGTCAATTCGGGTTGCGGTAATTGCTTGACCTGGTCTGTTTTGTCGAGTTGGTGTTTATATTTTGTATACTCCATAAAGGTTGGGCCAATTCGTAAAACCTGTAATCGTTTGTGCATGAAAATACCTCCTTATTTCTTTCCAACGGTTGCCACGTAAATCGGGAACCGCTCAACTCCATCGATTTGCAAATACTGGCTCAACAGATCATCATCATAAGCCCCTATCGCACAGCAACCTGCTTGCATGGCTTCGCATGCCAAATAAAGATTTTGACCGACATGCCCGGCATCCAAATAAAGATCCCGATACCCTCTCGCCCCGTATCGCCATATCGTACGATAGGTTACAGCAACCCAGAAAAAAGTAACCGCTGAGCTTCGAACCATTCCCTGATTTCTGCAAACCGATGTTAAAGTCTCGGTCCAGTCTTTGGAGCAATCGAGCTCTGCTAAGCAATGATCCAAGGCGTAATAGCGATACAAGCCAGGACGTAATCCTTCCACCCTTTGGATGAACAAAATTGTTTCAAAAGGATGACGTGAACCGCCCGAGGGTACCGTTCGTAACGTCGCAGGCCTCGTTGTGACCTGCTTTACTCCTTGTGTGCACCAAAGCAAATAGGAGAGTTCGTCCAAGGTTAAAGGTTTGGGATCGTATTTACGTGTGCTCACTCTTCGATTGATTGCTGTCAGTAAATCCACCGATTCAACTTGACAATCTTCTACTTTGGGCAGCTTAATGAACGCTACGCCTTCCGGTAAAGCATCCGCCAAAGGAGGTTGTGGTAACCCCTTGTTTTGGTCGGAAGGTTCAGTTTGATACTGATATTTCGTAAATTCTACAAATTTTTGACCGATATCTAACATTGCTCCACCTCCATCTATTCTTAATTATCATTTCGGTAAGCAATTGGTTTTTCCTCCCTCAAAAAAAGAGTCACTTCCTGTGAAGTGACTCTTTTGCTCGTCTATTTTCTGTTATCAAAAACTTGATCGATTAACCCAAAGGCCTTCGCTTCTTCCGCTGAAAAATAATTGTCTCGATCTGTCCTTGCTTCAATAACACTGATTTCTTGGCCAGTATGTTTCGCTAAAACCTCGTTCAACATTTGTCGAATTCTTAAAATCTCTTCAGCTTGAATTTTGATATCAGCTGCTTGGCCTTGAGTCCCCCCCAATGGTTGATGAATCAAAATCCTCGAATGGGTCAAAGCCATTCTTTTCTTACCGGAAGCCAAAATAACAGCAGCCATTGATGCTGCAAGCCCAACACAAATCGTGTTTACAGGGGCTTTTAGATATTGGATTGTATCATATAGTGCCATTCCCGAATAGACCTCTCCTCCGGGAGAATTGATGTAGATATTGATTTCTTTTTCCGGATCCTCCGCTTCTAAGAAGAGAAGTTGAGCGATAAGCAAATTCACAGAATACATATTGATCTCACCATTTAGGAAAACAATACGATCACGAAGCATGCGTGAAAAAATATCGTAAGAGCGTTCTCCACGGCTGGATTGTTCAATGACAATAGGAACTAAATTGTTTTGTATATTCATAATTCATACCTCCTTGACCTTTAAGTCAATCATCAAATTGTGATTAGTTGTAGTATACCACAAAGGTCAGGAAAGGTCAAGCGTGCTATTCTCGTCGAATACTTCCCCATGTTTTTCGTAACATCAATTCATCGATACCGGAATAAACATAATCTCGAATAACACCGATAGTTTCATACCCCAAACGACGATAAAATTTTTGGGCATTGAAATTATCGACGGAAGTCAAAACAAATAAATTCGTTCCATGTTTTTGTGAAACCGCCTCTGCCGCAGTCATGAGTAATTGACCGATTCCGCGACCTTGCTCCTTTGAATCAACCGCAATCAACTTCACATAAGAACTCAACCCAAAAACCGCCTTTTCTTGCAACCATACGACTCCACGAACAATTTCACCCTCGAATGCAATCAGTAAAGTATCATCACTCAAAAGTGCATTCTCTAACATTTCAACAATTCTGGGGTATTCATAGTGATAGCGTTGAAAGACTTCGTTTTCAGCAACAATCGTAGCAACTTCCGGTATATGGCTTTTTGCCATGGGTTTCAAAACAAACAGATCTTGCTCTCTTAAGAATTCTTCTCTCGTCTCCATGCCAACCCATCCCTTCGCGTTGTTCTGTTGAAAAATTATATTTCTCTTCGACCTTCCAGTGCTTTTAATAAGGTGATTTCGTCTGCATATTCCAAATCTCCTCCAACCGGCAAACCTCGAGCAATTCTTGTTACTTTGAGTCCGGCGGGTTTCACCAAACGTGATAAATACAATGCTGTGGTTTCACCTTCAATGTTGGGATTGGTGGCAAGAATTAATTCCTGTACTTTTCCATCGAACAATCGGATTTGGAGTTCTCGAATTTTCAATTTTTCGGGTCCAATCCCTTCATTGGGTTGAATTGCTCCATGAAGTACATGATATAATCCGCGGTATTCTCGCGTTTTTTCCATTGCCATGACATCTCTCGGATCTGACACAACGCAAATGATCGTTTGATCGCGCTTATCATCTTGACAAATACTGCAAGGATCGCTGTCTGACAAATTGCAGCAAACAGAACAATATTTCATTTTCTCTTTCGCTTCAAGAATCGCTTTCGAAAGGTCTCGAACTTTTGCTTCATCCATTTGTATAATGTGCATCGCTAACCGCTGTGCGGTTTTGGGTCCTATACCGGGTAGACGACTCAATTGAGAAACCAACCGGGTCATAGAGTCACCAAAGGTAAACAATTGACATCCTCTCCCTTTATAATTATGTTTCTAGAATAGTCCTCCGGGCATCTTTAAACTGCCACTGACTTTTTCCATTTCTTTATCATACATTTCCTGGGCTTTTCTCAAACCTTCGTTAATAGCGGCTAAGAGCAAATCTTGTAACATTTCCACATCGTCGGCGTCAACAACTTCCGGTTTGATGGTAATGGATTGCAGTACTTTTTCCCCTGTAAAAACAACCTGAATTGCACCACCACCCACTGTGGCATCTACAGTGCGGGACTTCATTTCTTCCTGCAGCTTCTCCATATCTTCCTGCATTTGTGCTTGCATTTTTTGAGCTTGTTTCAAAAGCTGTTGCATATTACCGCCACCCACACCAGGGAATCCTTTGTTTTTTCCGCTTCGCATTCTTGATCTTCCTTTCAATTCTTAACGTTTCTCATTTGTTTTTGAGGATTGAATTCAACTTTTTCCTTTCCTGCAATTTGAAGTGCTGCTTGTACTAACCAATCTTCTTGACTGGGTGCGCTCTCTTTGGGAGCTCCGTTTGACACATCTTTGGCTAATATGGGAACAAATCGAATCGGCTTTCCCATTTGGGTCAGCAATGCTCGTTCAATCGCTTGCCGATTGTCTTCCTTTTCCATAATTTTTTTGTGGAAGTCATTTTGAAACAGGACTTCGACGCTATTCTCGAGAGAGCGGAAAATCTTGCCTTGTTTCAAAATAGCATGGGCTGAGATTTTCTCTTTAAAAATCTGAGTCATAATCTCATCCCACTTTATGTGAATCTGTGAAGCATCCTCGATCGTTGTGGGAGTGATACTTTCAGTCCTTGTATCTTCTTCACCTATGGCTTCCTGCTCGTGAGTGACCACCGGTTCAAAAACAGGTTTAGACTCAAGTTCAGACTCCGGTTCAAGTTTAGATTCCAATACCGGCATTGTAGGTGAGGGAGCTACAAATTCAATCGAAGGGCTCTTCTGCAGTCGTAGTTCCAAGGATCGTACTTTGGCTTCCAAAGCAGAGATGCGATCTCCTGACTTATAAATCTCACCTGCCCGAAACATCGCTAACTCCAAGGTCAAACGAGGTTGAGTCGATTGTTTCATTTCCCATTCAGCAGCAGCTAAAATATGGAGTAAATCAATGATTTGCTCCATATTCAGATTTTCGAAAGGTGATTTTTCGATCAACCACTCTTTTAATTGCTGCAATACATCCTGTAGGAACTGTATCAAGTCTTTGCCTTCGTTTTCAATCAAATCCAAGTGTTGCAGGAGACTAGGGATATCTCCCGAGAGCATGGCTTGAATCGAAGCTAATAAGGTTTGGCGATCAACCGACCCTAACACAGTTAGAACGTCTTCTAAACTCACTTGGTTCCCCGCAAAAGATAAGCACTGATCAAGCAAGGATAACGCATCTCGCATTCCCCCCTGAGCTCGGACTGCTAATGTTTTCAATGCATCTTCGCTTACCTTAAACTGATCTTCTTTAGCGATTTTTTTGATTTCCTGAATAATTCCGTTGCTGCTAATGCGTCTGAAATCATAGCGTTGACAGCGTGACAAAATCGTGAGTGGCACCTTGTGGGCTTCAGTTGTAGCCAAAACAAAGAGAGTATTTGCCGGAGGTTCCTCAAGAGTTTTTAATAGAGCATTGAAAGCATAATCCGTTAGCATATGAACTTCATCAATGATATACATTTTATATCTTGAATCTGCCATATATTGCAATGTTTGACGAATGTTTCGGATATCATCGATGCCTCTGTTTGAAGCTGCATCGATCTCTCTTACATCCATGGAGGTACCCTGATCAATACTCTTACAGGAAGAACAGATGCCACAAGGATATAAAGTTGGTCCTTGTTCACAATTAAGCGAACGTGCCAAAATTCTAGCAATCGTCGTCTTACCGGTTCCCCTCGGCCCGGCAAATAAATAGGCATGACTCAATCGATTTTCAGTAATTGCATTGGAGAGTGTTTTGACAATGTGCGCTTGCTCAACGACATCATCTAATAGCTTGGGTCTATGCTGACGATACAGGGCTAAATATGCCATAATCCCTCTCCTTTCGCAATTATTATTAATCTATTATACCACGAAGAAACCAAAAGTGAAAGACAGATGATTCTTGTTAGCTCAAACTGCCTCTGTAATGTAGAGCGAATTTTTTATAGAATTGAACCGCTTTGCTAAACCCCTCTACAGGGATTCTTTCGTTGACAGAGTGAACTCCTGCCATTGTGTTTTCATCAAAATAAAAGGGAGAGAATCGGTAAACCGCTTCACAAATGGGGTAGAATTTTGCTGAATCGGTTCCTCCCATTACTAAATACGGCGTAGCTAAGGCATCGCTTTGCAAATCTTGAGCAAGAGAACGTAATAGCGAAAAGAGAGGGGTATTAGTAGGAGATATAGGAGAAGGATTCTTCCCCGATAGAATTCGTGCTTCTACTCCCTCACCAATATTTTCCCGAATGTGCTGCAATGTACTTTCCATGGTATCGCCCGGAAGTACTCGGCAATTGATAACTACCGAAGCGGTCTCGGGCAGAACATTCGCTTGAGCACTCCCTTGAGCCATTGTCACTGCAAACGTCGTGCGAATCATCGCATTGGTCATGGCTTTTTGTTCCAAAGCTTTATGCAACATGGGCCATGTTTGATTCGGACTGTTAAGAAGGGGTTTTAGAACCCCCATATAGGGTGACAAGGTTTTTAGCATATCGGAAACGACAGGCAGCAAGCGCACCGGCATAGGATGTTCCTCCACTGCAATGGCTGCGCGTGCCACACGACTCAAGGCTGTTGTTTTCTCAGGTGTACTTGAATGACCGCCTTTATCGCGAACCGTCAGCTCTACGTGAACACTGCCTTTTTCGCTGACGCCAATGACAGCAATCGGTTTTTCGATTCCCATTGTACTACCTTTGACTATGGAACCCCCTTCATCTAAGACACACCCTAAAATCACTCCCTGTTCCTGGAGCTGCTCCATAGCAAGCTGTGCCCCCGAACGATCCCCAACTGCTACAATTTCCTCATTGTGGCCATAAAACAAATAAATATCTTGTGGGGGAACATATCCTTCCGCAATTAATTCTTCAATCGCATCCATTTGCACAGAGATTAGACATTTTGTGTCTGCAGTACCGCGTCCCCAAAGGTACCCATCGGCTAAATCCCCGGAAAATGCGCCATGGCTCCATTGGCTTTCATCGCCAATCGGAACAACATCGATATGGGCCATCCAGAGAAAGGGTTTAATTGTTGGATCTTTTCCAGGCCAATGGTACAACAGACTCGCCTTCCCGATGACCTTTTTCGTTAATACTTGGTGAATTAAAGGATATTGTTGTTCCAGAATTCGATGTAATCGAAAAAATTCATTGAAATCGATTTTTTCAAGGGTATTGCTGGATACTGTTTTGCACTGAATCAGTTCTTTGAGACGTAAAATGGTCGAATCTGTTTTCACGTTCCGTAAACCCCTTTCACCGTTGGAATTTCTCCTATTAGCATACAAGATTCTAAGTAAAAAGGCAAGAAAAAAGAGCCAACCAAAGGGTTGACTCAAGTTTTTTTCAAAAAGCACCGCGCCCTGCCCTTGTTGCTTTGCTTTCGACCGCGTTTCGAACAATAGACTCACTCAGACGACTCGCATCACCCGCGCAAACTGCTTATCGTTGCTACCTTCCGGTCCTAGCGAGGTTCACAGCGCAACGTCGTGCGAGGCCCGAGGTCAACATCTATTGAGAAACCGAATTCTATGATAAAACCCTAGTAACAGGCATTCGATCCGATTAAGCGTTCCGGTTCAGAGTGCCGCAACCCACTCCATCTAGCGCGATGCCTATGTATCTTATCATAGATTCAATTTACTTGGCAAGCTTTTTTTACAGATTGAGTAAAAGCCAAATTTTAGCTTCCTCCATATCCTTTTCCACTAGCAACTTTACTTCCTGCAGTGAAGATTTTTTTTGCGTAGGTCGAAGGAATCTCAAGAGCTCAACTTCTGCTTCAATATCTAAACACTCCCCCGCAAAATCCATGAGAAAAGTTTCCAGTGTTATTTGCTCTTCATTGTCTACGGAAGGTCGATACCCGAAGTTTGTAACACCATAATACTCATTATGTCCCATTGTTAGTTTGCTGATATACACGCCATAAGCGGGAAGGTTTTCTTCCTCAATGGGGTTCCACTGTAGATTGAGAGTCGGCATCCCAACGGTTCTACCTAACCCTTTGCCTTTAACGATTTTTCCATGAAAACGAGCAATACTCATCGTTTACTCCGACTCCTTCGCTTTTTGATTTTTAAGTCATCATCAATATCGAACGAAGTGACGGTTTTTTTGGTCAATACTCGATCATGCTCAATATCATGAAAGAATCGAGCGACTTCCTCCGTCGTGTCAATGATTGGGGCGGGTGGTAAATCTCTTAGGAATCGACGACCATAACTTCTGCTACGTATACGTTTATCTAAAACCGCGATCACACCGGTATCAGTTTTCGAGCGAATCAGCCGTCCAAACCCTTGCTTCAGTCTTAGTGAAGCCTGCGGGACTGAATAGTGAGAAAACGGATCTCGTCCTTCTCTTTGTAGTGCTTCCATGCGAGCTTGCAAAATTGGTTCCGTCGGCACTGCAAAAGGTAATTTAACTAAGACAACCAAACTTAAGGCCTCTCCTTGAATATCGACACCTTCCCAAAAGCTGGCTACGGCGAACAGCACTGCATGTCCGTGCTCACTAAACCGTTTGATCATCTCTTCCCTTCGCAGATCCCCCTGCTTTAAAGTTAGATAGTCCCACTCCTCCAACTTTTGATAACACATTTGATAAACGTCCTCCATGGAACGATACGATGTAAAAAGAAGGAACGCCCTTCCTTTACTGATTGAAACTAATTCCAAAATCTGTTGTGCCACATACCTATGAAATTCATCTGTTTTGGCAGCAGTAGGTTCAGGACCATCCATGGGTAAATACAACCGAGCATGCAAATCATAGCGAAAGGGGGAGTCAATCCGTAAATACTGGGGCTGTACCATCCCCATTCGGCTCAGTAGTTCGCTGGCTAGGGTTGCTGAAGTCATGACAACTGCCACCCTTGAAAACAAACCTTCTTGCATTAAATCTGCTAAAGAGATGGGAGCACAAGCGAGACGGAGGGATCTAAGCTCGCTCTGCTGTGGGTTTTCAAACCAATAAGCATACCCTAAAAGATCGGCTAAAGAACAGCATTGAATTAATTCCGTCAAAATAATCTGACATCTCATGCGATACCCTTGCAACAACATCTTCTGTTCTTCCGTTGTAGCAATCTCTGAAAGCGATGTCAACTCTTGCTCCAGTTGAACCAGATCCGGAGAAATAGACTCCTGTATCGGTTCTTTTGCTATAATCCGGGTTGTTTTATCGGACCATTTTTCTGCTAAACCGAATAAGAAGTCGGCGCTCCGTCTCAAAATCGTTTCTAATAAACCATCAATGCGCAAAAAATCTTGTTCATCGGGCCAGTGAAGAAGCCCCGCCGGTCGCAATGCGTTTCGGACTGATAAAACAAAGTGTAATAGTCGGCCGTATGAAAAATCGCTGGAAAAATGATCGGTTGCGTAATCTTCAGTATTTTGCGCTTCATCAAAAATGACTGCCTGATATGATGCTAAAACACTTTCTACATCGTCTTGATACGCGTTTTCTTGACGCACCGCCAAATCTGCAAAAAACAAAGCATGATTGGTAATGAGAAGATTTGCCTCTTTCTGTAATAACCTGGCTTTGTAAAAGTAGCAATCATGATAAAAAGGGCATCTTCCTCGCATGCACAATTCAGCTTCTGCACCGACCTCTGTCCACAAAGTCTCAGGGATCCGAAAAGGAATCTCGTCTTTGTCTCCATTGATTAACGTATCTTCATAAAACAAGTCGAGAAGTTTTGTCCAAATTGGTGCATCTCCCGGGTCTCGAAACAAAGGAGTTTGTAGGTTCGCTTGTGCAAAAGCTGTTAGCTTTCGAATACAAAGATAGTTGTTTCGTCCTTTCACTAAGGCTGTTTTAAAAGATAATTGGTCCTGCAAAACCTCTTCAATGGATGGAATATCCTTTTTGATCAGTTGGGTCTGTAATTGCAAGGTAGCGGTAGAGATGACGACTTTTTTCCCTTCTTCTATGGCATAAAGCAAAGCCGGAACTAGGTAAGCAAAGGTTTTCCCCAACCCCGTTCCCGCTTGGACTGCTAGTGGCTTGTTGCTTCGTAGAGATTCTAGAACCGATTCCGCCATAAGGAGCTGCCCCTCCCGGTATTCATACCCCGGTAAGCGCTTTGCCAGTAATCCATTCTCGGAAAAAACATCGGCTAACATCATGATGTGATTTCCTCCTCGGGTAAGGTATAACAGGCATATGGCATCAACCAAACCGTTTTGTCTGGCTGCAGTTTGCACAAATCAATACCCTCGGTAAAACTTTTCACCGGTTTCATGAAGGCATCTATCGTCTTTTGATCTGACATTTCAGACAATAAAATAATCTGGGCCTTCTTAGCTACTCTGGCAATCGCCGCCGCTTTGTGACCTCCTAAGACAAATTCTTTACTTAAGCGTTCCAGTACTACATCGGGATTTCCATTAGCCTCGAGTAGCCATTGCTCCATAATGCTCTCACCGTATCCTTCTCCGCAGGCAGCTATCAGAAAGATAATCCCGCCTGGTTTCACGGCGTGTGCGGCGTTATCCAGGGATTTCTGTGCTTGATAAAGGTTCACATCTTTAGGATCCCCGCCGGCTGAGGCAATTACAACATCTGCTCTCTCTTTTAGTGAAATTTTATACATTTGATCAATGATTTTGCAGCCATAACGATGAGCTTCAATGACATCGCCGGCACAAACCGCAATAATCTCTTTCTCTTCATTTTGAACCAAGTTGAGTATAAAATCGATACCAATGATTTTACCCGCTTCATCAATGTCCTCACGAACAGGGTTTCCGTTGAGCACTCCGCTTTGCGCGTTAGGGCTTAGTTGCATTTTATGATTATTGGCAATAGCATTGCGTGTTGATAAGCCAGGCATTACTGCTTTTGCGCCGCCTGCATATCCGGCAAAAAAGTGCAAATCAATGTTTCCAGTACAGATTCTTAAATCTGCTTCAATAAAATGACGATTGATTTCAAGAGGAGTCCCACGCGTCGTATGACCGAGGTGAACCACATCGTCGGGGTCATGATTGAAAACAGAGATCGATGAAAAAATATCTTCTCCGACTAACCGGCTCAATTCAGCTTCAGATAGAGCACGATGAATGCCCAAGGCGACTATTATAGAAATTTGATTCCTCGAAATTCCTGCTTGTTGCAAAGTATCAATCAAAGGGGGGAGTAAAATTCTGGTCTTAACCGGTCTCGTTTGATCACTGATTACGATTGCTACTTTTTTCTTGCCAATAGCCAACTCTAACAAGGGTTGAGTTGCAATTGGATTTCGTAATGCTCTGTAAATCTCTTCGGTTGGATTTTGTAACACCTCACACATGTTCGGCATAATCTCTCCTAAGATCTTTCCTCGGGTCACGTCACCCGAAATTTCGTCCTTCTTATATTTAAAATTCACAGTCATCGATTTTCACTCCTTTAAGTAGCTGTACTTTCGATTTAGAAGGTTTGAATCCCTTCAATAATCTCGACTTTGAGCAGGAGTTTTAAGACTTACAGCGAATTATTATTTGGTACGTCAAAAAGAGATAGAGGAGGATTCATCAATGTCAACGGTTCTTTTGTCCGGGAATGAAGCCATAGCTCGTGGAGCTTTTGAAGCCGGAGTCCATTTGGCGGTTGCGTATCCCGGAACGCCCAGTACAGAAATACTCGAAAATGTTGCTCAATATCCAAGCATTATCTCCCAGTGGGGAGCCAATGAAAAAGTCGCTATAGAAGTAGCAATTGGCGGCTCCATTGGCGGGGGTCGAACCATGGTTTCAATGAAACATGTGGGAGTCAATGTTGCGGCAGACCCTTTGTTCTCTTTTGCTTATACAGGCGTCAATGGGGGATTTGTCTTAATTTCTGCAGACGATCCGGGAATGCATAGTTCTCAAAATGAGCAAGATAATCGATTATACGCAAAATTTGCTAAAATCGGCTTATTAGAACCCAGTGATAGTCAGGAATGTAAGGATTTCGTGAAATTAGCATTTGAATTATCAGAACAATTTGATATGCCGTTTATGGTAAGAATCACCACCCGAGTTGCTCATACCAAAGGGTTGGTTCACCTGGAAGAACCTATTCAACCTGCGGTGCGACCATATCAGAAGAATTTTTCAAAAAATGTTACATTACCGGCAAATGCCAGAAATTTGCGTGTTAGCCTTGAAGCCAAGTTGGAAAAACTAGAGGCACATAACGATACTTTGGCAATCAATCGCATGGAACTTCAAGATCGAAGCTTGGGTATCATTACTAGTGGGATTTGTTATCAGTATGTGAAGGAAGCCCTTCCTCATGTTTCAGTTCTGAAATTAGGATGCACCAATCCCTTACCAATGAAGCTGATTAGTCAATTCGCCGAAGAGGTTGAAGAGCTTTGGGTTGTAGAAGAACTTGAACCCTTCATGGAAACACAAATCAGTGCAGCCAGTATTCCTTGCATAGGAAGTGCCGGGTGCATCCCATTTTATGGCAAAGATTTACTACCTCGAATCGGTGAATTGTCTCCCTCGATTTTGAGAGAAAAAATCTTAGGCATTTCCTCGCCGAAAGCGCAGGATGCTCCTGAATCTCCAGTGCGGCCACCGGTATTATGCCCTGGGTGTCCTCATAGAAGCGTGTTCCATACCTTACGTGATTTAAAAGCAATCGTAACAGGAGACATTGGCTGCTACACTTTAGGCGCATTATCTCCCCTTGATGCAATGGACACCACTATTTGCATGGGAGCTTCTATTCCCATGGCTTTAGGGATGGAAAAAGTTCATCCTGAGCTTGCATCAAAAATTGTTGCTGTCATTGGGGACTCAACCTTTTTCCATTCCGGTATGACTGGCTTGGTCGATCAAGTTTATAATGGTGGCACCAATACAATCTTATTACTGGATAACAGCATCACTGCCATGACAGGTCATCAACAAAACCCCGGAACCGGGCTCCAGCTTAACGGTCAACCTTCTCCGAAGCTTGATTTCGAAGCGATTATTCGAGCGCTTGGTGTAAAAAGAGTTCAAACCGTCGATGCTTATGATTTAGCAAACCTTAAGAAAATCATCAGCGAAGAAATGGCCGTTCGCGAACTGAGTGTGATTATCGTCAAACGCGAATGTGCTCTAATCAGCAAAACGTTGACAGAAAAGTATCATATTTTACCCGACAAATGTGTTGCTTGTAAGGCCTGCTTAAGGATTGGTTGCCCTGCCATGAGCTTTAATGGGAAACACACCGTTATTGATCCTACTTTATGCGTTGGCTGTGGCGTTTGTAGCCAATTATGCCGATTCGGAGCCATTGTAAAGGAAGTGAAATAGCTATGAAACGAACGATCATCTTAGTAGGAGTCGGTGGTCAAGGAACCATTTTAGCAGCAAAAGTATTGTCTCAAGTGGCGCTCAACATGAAGATGGATGTGAAAATGTCCGAAATCCACGGTATGGCTCAAAGAGGCGGTTCCGTTGTAACCCAAATTAAGATTGGAGATAAAATCTATTCACCCTTGATTGAAAACGGAGAAGCCGATGACATCATCTCCTTCGAAAAATTGGAAGCTCAACGCTATCTCCCCCTGTTGAAACCTCAGGGCTCCATCGTTTATAACGACTTAGAAATCTCCCCAATGCCGGTCGTGACAGGCAAAGCAAAATATCCCGCAGATATCGAACAAGCACTGTTACAATTTACTCCTCATGTCAAGAAAATCCCAGCTACTCAGTTAGCTTTGGAATTAGGGAACCTTCGTGTTATGAATATTATTCTAATGGGAACCGTAGCCGCCACTTGGACTGAAACACCAAAGGATGTATGGCTGGACGCCCTGAAAACGGTAATTCCTCCCAAATATTTAGATTTAAACATCAAGGCTTTTGAGATTGGTTATCAATTTCAAAGGTAACTATGAAAAAACTGGTTGGAACACTATGTTCCAACCAGTTTTATATTTCTTTTCCCTCAATGATCCTTCGTGCATTCCTCATTAAAAGGTCTTCTGATTTCCCGATTAACTTCAAAGCCTTATCAAAAGCCACATAATCCTTGCCGTCGTCGCCATGAACATCGCTACCAATGAGTTGTACTCTTTCTTGTTGAACCCATTGAACGAATTTCCTACGTTTCCAAATGCTTTGAAATGCCTCAACATTGATTTGATAAACCAAATTCCAGTCCAACAGTTTTTCGACTTCTTTTTCCGGATATCGGTCAACATGAACAATAATTGGTAAAATTTTATGAACACTAATAATCTTTTCAATGGCTGTATAAACCCAATTTCCCCAGGATTCCATCGGCATTTCTAACAACAAATAAGAAGTATTGGGGATTGTCAGTTCAGTTAAAGAAGGAAGTTCCGGAAGCTCTTGGTATAAAGTGACCTCAGCCGCTGGGATAACCTGAATTCCCAATGCTTCAGCTTCGGGTTGAAGTAGTTCCCAGGTTTCTTTGCGAGACTTTCTAAACTCCGACAAATCCTGTTTCCAACCATAATAATGAGGCGTAGCAACTATCGTATCTACACCTACATTTTTCGCTCCTTGCAGTTGTTTAAGAGAAACCTGCAGATCTTTACTCCCATGATCCGCTCCAGGTAATACATGAGCGTGAAAGTCTATTCTTTTCAAGACTCTTCCTCCGCTTTTTGATCATGGTCGGAATAACTATAACGTCCATAATTATGATACCGCCCACTATAGCGGTATCGTCCGGAAAACTTATCGGTATTCACATCATTGAGCAATATTCCCAAAATGTTGACCCCAGCTTGTTCCAAAGCAGCTACCGCGGATTGCATGATTTCTTTCCGGCTATATCCTTGACGAGCAACCAAAATCAAACCATGTAACCGGCTGGCTAAAACAGCAGCATCAGTAACAACGTCTACCGGTGGAGTATCAATAAAAATATAATCAAAAGACTCATTTAATTCCGTTAACAGTCGTCTCATCGCCTCGGAAGCCAATAATTCAGCCGGATTTGGCGGTATGGTTCCTGCAGGTAAGACAAATACGTTTTCAAAACTGGTTGCGTAGACACATTCTTGCTTGGTTAAATTACCAAGACGATCACTGAGCCCCGGTGTTGAGGGAATTTTCATGAGCCGATGAATTCTTGGTTTTCTCATATCAGCATCAATAATTAGAATACGAGAACCGGTTTGTGCGAACGTAATCGCCAAATTGATACAAGTAGTGGTTTTACCTTCTTCTGAAATTGCGCTGGTAAACACCACTTCTTTTTTTCCACTATCACTCAATAAAAACATAAAGTTTGTTCGGGCAGATTTATACGCCTCAACCACCGAAAATGGAGTTTGTGGTGATAGAACTAAGTCCAATCTAGTATTGGATTTTTCTTTTCTTTTGCTATTGATGATACTATTAATCATCGCCGTAACCCCCTTTTCGAGATGACCCCGGTGAGAAACTTGGGATAACCCCTAAAATCGGGATGTTGAAAAGTTCCTTAAGATCCTCTTCGGACTTGACCTTGGTGTCAAACATTTCTAAAAGTAATATGACCATCACTGAAATCATTAATCCTAACATAGCTCCAATCACAGTATTGAGCAGGATATTGGGTCCCGAAGGAGAGGTCGGCAGTTTAGCAGAATCAATGATCTCTACCGAGCCTGCCTTCATAACATTCACGATTTTTTCTGCACCGACATCTAATAGTGTGTTCGCAATGGCCTGAGCATGAACGGGATCTGTATTCTCGACCGTGACTCGCATGACTTCCGTATTATTTTCAGCGGAAGCCTTAATCATCTTCTTGATTTGGAGAGGAGTATAACCAAAATTCGTGATTCTTGCTACTTCACTTAGTACCGAATCACTCTTCAACAAGACAACATACGTTGAAACCATGTTTCGAGCGACTGTTAAATCGCCAGTTGTTATGGAGCCAGTCGTTCGTGTCTCGGAATTATAGACGTACATCGTCGACTCCGAGGTGTAAACCGGATCAACAAAGAAAAAGAAAAAGCCAAAAGTAATCACCGCTGCTACTACGATAGACAGCGTGATAATCCACCATTTTTCCCATAGGATAACAATTAATTTTCTTAAATCCAACTCCATTTTACGTCCTCTTTTCGAATATTGTTGAATGATTAAACTCTAAGCTGCTGGCGAATCGTGATTCCCATTACCCCCTGATGATAAAGGCATCGGATCGATTAACCGGCCCTTTTCAGTTGCTTCCATTATGATTCGAATCACTTCAGCATTATCGATATTTTCTTGGGCAGCTATGACTTTAAGCCTTTGAAGCATGCGTTCTAACGCTTCGTCATCAACCGCGCGCTTTTGTGCGATGAATAGTTTCTCATAGCGAGAAGCGATCGTTCCTTCTTCTGCTGTCAACAACTCTTCATATAGTTTTTCTCCCGGTCTCATACCTGTAAACTTTATCGGAATGTCAACATCCGGTTCGAATCCCGAAAAACGAATCAAATCTCGCGCCATTTCTACGATCTTCACGGGTTCACCCATATCCAAGACGAAAACTTCGCCACCTTTTCCTAAGCTACCCGATTGTAAAACAAGCTCGACTGCTTCCGGTATAATCATAAAATAGCGAGTCATACGTTCATCGGTTACCGTAACCGGACCACCTTTTTCGATTTGATTTAGGAAAACCGGTACGACACTGCCTCGGCTCCCTAATACATTACCAAATCGAACCGAGATAAATTTCGTTTCTCCCTTACCTACTAAATGGTCAACCATCATCTCTGCTGCACGTTTACTGGCTCCCATGACACTGGTGGGACGAACCGCTTTATCGGTAGAAATCAAAACGAAACGCTCCACCTGATGCTCTAATGCGTTTTCCGCTACATTTTTGGTTCCAAAGATGTTGTTGATAATCGCTTCACTCGGGTTAAGCTCCATTAAGGGAACATGTTTATGCGCTGCTGCATGAAAAACGATTTGAGGTTTGAATTTGGAAAAAGCCCGTTTCAAGGTTGCTGCATCTCTTACGTCACAGATTACGGTTTCAAGTTTCGTTACATACCCAACTTTATCCTTCAATTCTCGTAATTCTCGATGAATTTGATAAATGCTATTCTCACCTCGACCGAGTAAAATTAGCGTTTCGATATCGTATCCCATGAGTTGTCTACAAATTTCTGAGCCGATAGATCCCCCGGCTCCCGTTACCAAGACTCTTTTGCCTCCATAAACTTGGAGCATATTGCTGTGATCCAACTGCACCGGCTTTCTACGCAATAAATCTTCAAGTTGGATCGGTCTTAAGTCATTGATTGCTGCTTTCTTGCCAACTAGATCATAAAGAGCAGGAACCGTTTGAATCTTCAATTTAAAACCTTTGGTTAGGTCTCGAATCCTCCTGCTTACGTCCCCCGATGCCGATGGAATTGCTAAAATAAGGCGTGTGATTTCCTCTTTCTTAATGACCTCGGGTAAATCACTGATTTCTCCCAAGACCTCATACCCTAAGAAAAACATTTTTTGTTTGTTGGTATCATCATCCAAAAATCCAACGATGCGGCTGTTCATTTCAGGATGCCTTTCCAATTCTTTGACCAGCATCTGACCTGCTAGACCCGCTCCAATAACTAAGGTTCGTTCCATTTGTGGCGAAAACTTTGGCGCATGAATCAATCTTTCTTGAACTGCTTTTAGGCTCAATCTCAAACCAGCCACTCCACAGAGCAAAATACCCCAAATCAGCACTTGGACCCCTAAGGAGATTGGAAACTGAAAAAGTCTAATAATCAAGTACAAGACAAAACTCAGCACAGTCATCGCTTTGACAACTTGCCACATATCTCGAAGTGTTGCATACGCCCATAATCGAGTGTAAAGCCCAAAGAACCGATTCGCTATGACCAATAATGGCACTGCCATAGTAGCCGATAGGATCCATGCTTGAGCATTGGTCCACGTTAGACTTCCATCGAATCTTAAAAACAGCGCTAATAGACCTGAAAAATAGAGAAAAAATACATCTCCGAAAAACAATGCCCATTGTTTCCGCTTACCCATAAAATCGTCCTTTCAATACGGAAAATCTAAGGTACGACCGAAATAGCACCTTTATATTTATCATAAAAGGCTTTGACTTTCTCTATATCCTCAGGAGAAAATCGTTGATAACATAGTTCAATCGCAGCTTCTTTCTCATCAGGTGTTAGCTTCCCGTCGAGCACCATTTGAAATAAAGTAGATACATCCTCTCCGGTCAAGTTTCCCGTAACGAGAAGTGCAATTGAAAGTTTATCCTCCGTTTTCACAGATGAAATAAATGATTCTACATCGGCTGTTTCGGAGCTTTCAGAGGATGAAGGTTCTATTTGCTCGATTTGCTCCATATTTGCCATGCTTCTGAACAAGAAATCTCCCATATAGTAAGCTCCTACAAAACCAACAACAAGAACTAGCGATATCGTCAGTCCTAATACGATCCAAACTTTTTTCATAAGACACCTCCTTTTCTTGATGTCTCTTTCCAAACACAAAGAAAAACTTTTCTTGCATCTTTGAAATGGCATTCTTAAAAGTAATGTTTCGACGATTGAGGTTGAACTCCTTCTTAATGTTTCTTTTTTTTGAACTTTAATTCTGTTGTAATAACGATTCGCGTCAGTGGCTTCTTATAACCAACATAAAAAGCACCCCCGGTCCGGTTTATGGATCGGGGGTGAGGAATTAAAACACCCAAAGGTATCTTTGAAGTTCCCACTCGTGAACTTGCTGAGAATAAAGATCCCACTCTTGTTTTTTGGCTGCTAAGAAACGGTTGAATACATGTTCTCCCAACGTTTTTCTTATCAGCTCATCTTGCTGAAAAACCTGCAAGGCTTCTCCAAGATTCCCCGGTAATGAAATAATGTTGCGGTTAATTCTTTGTTCTTCATTCAATTCATAAATATTGTCAGAGATTGGAGCAGGAGGGATTAATCCTTGCCTCATACCATCTAATCCTGCGCTCATACTAACCGCTAAGGCTAAATACGGATTACAGGCGCTGTCAGGACTTCTCAATTCCATTCTGGTGCCAATTCCACGGCGACTGGGAATACGAATCAACGGACTACGATTTCGTTTGGACCAAGCAACATATACCGGTGCTTCATGGCCTGGAACTAAACGTTTATAGGAGTTGACGAGGGGATTCGTTATGGCTGTCATAGCAGATGCATGAGCCATAATACCTGCGATATACGATTCAATCGAGGATGACAAACCATCCGGTTGTGTTTCATCATAAAAGCAGTTTTCGCCATTTCGAAAAACCGACTGATGAATATGCATTCCTGAGCCCGCTTCACCGCATTTGGGTTTTGGCATAAAGGTAGCATGGAGTCCATGTCTTCTTGCTACTAATCGGACCACTGTTTTCAACGTAGCAATATTATCTGCCGTCTCAACTGCACCTGCATATTTGAAATCAATTTCATGCTGACCATGAGCATTTTCATGATGAGCCGCTTCAATGGAGAATCCCATTTCTTCAAGAGTTACAACCATATCGCGACGAGCTTCTTCCCCACGATCGATTGGAGCCATATCAAAATATCCACCTTGATCAAACGTGTTTACACTTGGCCCCCCATTGGGTCCTTGCTCAAACAAAAAGAATTCTGCTTCTGTTCCGGCAAAAAGTTGAAATCCTTCTTTAGCTGCATTGGCAACGACACGCTTTAACACCCCGCGTGGATCACCTAAAAAAGGCTCTCCGTCGGGATTATAAACGTCACATAAAAGCCGTGCGGTTGTTTGATGACCATTTAACCAAGGATATACCACAAATGTATCAAGATCCGGATATAATAACATATCGGACTCATTGATACGTACAAATCCCTCAATGGATGATCCGTCAAACGCAATTTCATTGTTTAAAGCTTTTTCCAATTGTGTGATAGGAATAGAAACCGTTTTTTGAGATCCAAGGATATCGATCAATTGCAATTCTACAAAGCGCACTTTTCTCTCGCGTGCCATTGCTAATACATCCGATGCAGTATTTCCCAACGCCATCAACCCCTTTTTGTTATAACGTTCGTATTAATACGAACGTTTGAAAGGATTATAATACTTATGTTCGTATATGTCAAGTGGATAAGAAAAAAAAGTCTGAGATTGTCAGACTTTTTTTATACCTCTTCTTCAGTTTCGTCAAAAAAGAGTTTTGCCATGAATCGTCCAAGAGCATGAATCCCAGGAATCTTTTTCCTTAGACCTCGCAACGCTGTTTCCGCTCCATAAATTTGGATTAGGAGTAAAAATATCGTGATTCCAATGGTTACCCATCCCATTTGTTGTGCACGTTCCAACAATACTTCTTCCCCACCACCGGAAGCTTCCACCTGGTTGATTAAAAGGGATGTGAAATATGCGCTGCCAAACCGCAGAACAACTGCTATGAGATTAATAGCAGACGATTGCAAAGCATGGAAACTTAAAAAACTTTGTTTACAATATTGGAAGATCAATAAACCCAGAAGCCAGATAATGAGAGGTACAAACGGAGATGGTTGAAAGAAGTATACTACGCTGCTCCCAATATATAAGAACAATGCAACATACTGAGAGTCTACACCCAAAAAAACCTGATTTTCTTCTGGAAGTTTCTCTTTTTTAATTGACTTTAGTACTTTTTTCGCCATACTACACTCCTTGAATCGATTTGTGATTTGCATAAAAGAAAAGTGCTATAGTACCAGGCCCAGAATGCGAACCCACCACCGGACCAATGGAAAACAGCTCTACTGATTTAGGATTATATTTTTCTTGAATCATCGCAGCCAAAGTTTGCGCTTCTTCAAGACAATCACCATGTGAGATATAAATGGTCTGATCTTCATAACCTTGTGCAAACCCTGTCATGCTTTCGAGTAAGGTTTTTAAGGCTTGTTTTCTGCCTCTAACTTTCTTTACCGGCACCAATTTACCTTCTGGATTTACATGAATGATTGGCTTAACACCCAATACACTTCCTAAAAAAGCTTCCGTTGTTGTGATTCGACCGCTCCGCTTTAAATACATCAAATCATCAACGGTAACCCACGCATTTAAGTAGTGTTTATTTTGATCTACCCAAGCCGATACTTCTTCCAAAGTTCTTCCGGCCTTCTTCAATTTGGCTGCTGAAATAGCCAACAAACCCTCTCCACTGGAGGCTGCTAAACTGTCTATGATGACGATCTTGCTTTCCGGCCAACGAGGAGACAACTCGTCCCTTGCATTAATTGCTGCGAGATACATTCCACTCATGCCCGATGAAAAGGCAATATAAAGAATATCGGTACCCTGTTCAAGAATCTTCGAAAATATGCTAACGAACTGAAACATGTTGATTTGAGAAGTTAGCGCCACTTCGCCATTGCGTAATTTCTGATAAAAGTCGGAACGCATAAATTCTTCATCTTCCGTACTATAAACGGTTTCGCCTCCTTGAAAAGTTACCGTCATAGGAAGGATTGTGATTTCATTTGATAGGGCAATCTCGGGGGACAAATCAGCGGTAGCGTCTGTTATGATACAGTATGGCTTCATACAGTTTCCTCCTTATCCTCTCCTACCTCGCCAAGAATCACAGAGTGAGAATGAGGTGCTTGATCTGAAATGACAAAATTCGCATACATACCCTTCGCTATCTCGGTAGTGAAATCCTTTTCTGTGCTTTTATGGTACATGGTGATTAAAGGATCACCAATGTCGACTTTGCTCCCAAGTTTAACGTGCAAACGCAGTCCAACCATAGGATCGATGGGAGCATTTTTCACAAGACGCCCACCGCCCAATTGAACCACTACATTGCCTAGGTTACGTGTCTGAATACCGGAAATCCATCCGGCACTCTGAGCCTTAACACAGATTTCGGATTTCGTCGACCCCCAATTAGGGTCCGAAAGTACCGAACGATCTCCTCCTTGTGCCTCAATCATTTGTTCAAATTTCTCAAATGCCTTTCCATTTTGAATTTGCTTACGTATCATTGTAATTAGTTGAGTCTCACTTCTTTTGTCACCAGATAATTGTAGCATTTTCAGAACAAAATGCTCCGTCAAAGTTCTCAAATCGGCAGGTCCATAACCCAAAAGATACTCCACCGCTTCCTTGATTTCCAAACTATTGCCAATGTTATATCCCAGAGGTTCCTCCATACTTGTTAAAATCGCTTTTGTTTCTTTACCAAAATGCCGTCCAATTTTCACCATCCATTCTGCTAAATGGTTAGCTTCTTCGACGGAGTGCATAAAAGCTCCATTCCCTACCGTAACATCCAAAAGGATTTTATCACTGCCAGCAGCGATTTTTTTAGACATAATACTTGCGGCAATGAGGGGAACACAAGGAACCGTTCCGGTAACATCTCTCAATGCATAGAGTTTGCGATCGGCTGGAACCAAGGAGTCAGACTGACCAATGATAGCAAGGCCAACTTTCCGAACCTGATCAATGAAATCCTTCTGAGGTATCGTACTCTGAAATCCGGGAATGGATTCCAATTTGTCAAGAGTTCCACCGGTGTGACCCAGCCCTCTTCCACTAATCTTGGCAATATTTAATCCGCAAGCTGAAGCTACTGGAAGCGCTGTCAGACTCAGCTTATCTCCAACCCCCCCAGTGCTATGTTTATCAATTTTTAAACCCTGAATTCCGCTGAGGTCAATCTTCTCTCCGGAATCAATCATTGCTTCTGTTAAAAAGAAGGTTTCTTCCAAGGACGCTCCCCTGCAACAAATTGCCATGAGCAATGCTGAAGCTTGGTAATCGGGGATACTTCCTGTGGTATACCCTTGAACAAAATTCCTGATTTGTGATTCGCTTAACGATTTCCCGTCGCGCTTTGCCTCAATAATCTCAATAATATTTGAATGCATAGGTACCTCCATCTCTGTGAAGAAACTATATTTTTTTGATATATTTCGTAGATTTAAGTGTAGGTCTTTTCAGAACCATTAAAAAAAGGTATAATTCTTTTTCGCTCCATTGCTCTATTCTCTCTTGTTTTTGTAATTTTGTCAAGCGCATTGAAGGAGGGTTCTTATGCGAGCTCAAGCCCATCCCGCTTATCAAGAAGAATCAGGACGTTTAAAATTCACACTACAGCAAATTCAGACATGGAAGAACATTCTAATTGAACAAGCTCATGCTACCCAAGAGGAAATCGATGAGATTTTATCCAATTTGGCTGATGCCAAAAAGCCCGAAGATATGACCCAGGCTCAGCAGTTCGAAATGACTAAGCTACAGGCCGCATTCTCGCGTAGAACGGTTTTGACCTTGGCAGAGAAAGACCCCTATTTTGGTAGGATCGATCTCACGACATTACAATACGAGTTTCAAAGAAATATGAACTTTGAACGGGTTGGCACGAAGGAATCCAAAGGTGGCGTTATTGTCAATGAACCCGGAAACCTTGAAACGTTATATTTGGGCAAACTGGGTGTGGAAAATGAAGAAACCGGTGATCAGCTGATCGTCGATTGGAGAGCGCCTGTCGCCGATTTGTATTATGCCGGTATTCAAGGTTTAACAAATTTCGAAGGTCCCTATGGTCCTGTTTCAGTCAATCTTCATCTGATGCGACGAATCCTAATTGAAAACGGTATGCTAAAAGAGATTTCTGATCAAGAAGAAGCTGCCGGAATCGATGACTTCTTGCTTTCAAGATTACGAGAAAACGCCAGCACAGGCATGAAAGATATTATATCCACAATTCAAAAAGATCAAAATGAAATTATCAGGCTACCATCCTTTCAACCCGTCATTGTTCAAGGGGTAGCAGGAAGTGGAAAAACCTCGGTAGCCTTGCACCGAATGTCGTATTTGCTTTATGCAAGAAAAAAAGAAATTTATCCGGAAGACACCTTAATCTTAACTCCTTCTAGACTCTTCTTTGGTTATATTGCCTCTGTAATGCCCGATTTAGATATCCGAAGATGCAAACAAAAAACGTTCTCTGAAATCGCTCTTTCTGTTTTGGATATCAAAGCCAAACTGCATACAACGACCGATTGGATGAGCACCTATTGCAACGTTAAGAGCCGCGATTCTGAGAAAAAATTCCGCGTCGAGTCCGCTCTCCTTCGTTGGAAGGGAAGCTTGCAAGCCATATCGGCGGTTGACCGCTATTATACATATTTAGAACAAGTTCTTCTCCCACCCCATGATTTGTACACCGATGATGGCTTACTACTGGCTTCTCAAACTGATATGCAAATTCGGTATCAGGATATATATCATTTACCTTTAGAGCAAAGAGTAAAAGTTATGCACAAATGGTTGCAAACTCAAAGCAAAAGAAAAGTCGAACGCGAATTAGAACGGGTTCAAGATTATTATCAGCGAAGACTTGAAATCGCCCGAAGCAGGCACCCCGTTCATCTTCAACACCTACCCAATCCAGCGGCAATCCAACTCATTCATGAACGAGATCAAATGTTAAAAAGGATTACAGATCAAGCCAAGGAAGCAATTGAGCAATACCGCAAGCAAATGCCAAAGAAGCTTTCTCTTTTACCTTTATATGCTGAATTATGGAATGAAGAGAACTTAAGACGTTTCTGGCCGGAATTACCTGAAGAAGTCTTGATAGAAATGGTAAAGTATCATCAACGACCCTCGAATCGTATTGATCAAGAAGATTTAGCATTATTGCTACGCCTTCATGAACACTTGTATGGTCTTTCCGACTATTATGTTCATGTCGTCATTGATGAAGCCCAAGATCTCAATCTCAGTGAATATTTCATGATAAGGAGACTCCTAAGAGATACCGCTTCCATGACAATTGTCGGTGATATGTCTCAGGGAATTTATCCCCAAAGAGGTCTATTGAACTGGTCGGCACTGATGAATTCCGTGTTATCTGACAAAGAAATTGTGTTCCGCGAAATGAAACGTAGCTACCGAAGCACTTCAGAAATCATTCATTTTGCAAATCCATTGCTCGAACTTGATCAAATTACTCCCGCGGAAGCCGTCCGACAATCTGGCATTGAACCAATCGTTGCCTCTTTTCCTGAAGGCAAAAGCAGTTGGAATGAAAAAGTAAATGCAGCCGCAGTTCAAATGAGGGAATGGCGAGATCACCACGAGGTCAATACGATTGCTTTATTATGTAAAGGGACTCAGCACTGTCAACAGGTTTTTGGTGCGCTCAATCGTCTCCTTCCCGGAGAAGCAGTGCTTATCGAAAGCGAAGCCGACGTCTTTAGCAATAAAATCGTCGTCATTCCTGTTTATTTAGCGAAAGGTCTTGAATTCGATGCTTGTATCGTCATGGATGCTGAGCAAGAAACCTATAACGAAAGCGTTGCTGACCGCCATCTGCTCTATGTCGCATTAACAAGACCCCTTCACCGATTGGCTGTTTACCATAGCGGTGAACTCGTTACAGCTTTAAAAAAACCGACCTGCAACTAATACAGGTCGGTATTTTTAATCCGGATCGACCGGTAAAGCTCGCCTTTTCCAAGCTGGATTGATACGATACCGATAAAAGCTTAAACCAAAACGAACAAATAAGTCTAAGGTCATCGCATACCATACGCCCATGATTCCCATATCAAATGTTCTCGCTAACAAAAAAGACAGGGGGAGGCGCACACCCCAATATCCAACTGAGCTGATTACTAACGTTGCTTTTGTATCTCCTGCACCACGTAGGGCTCCATTGAATAATCCGGTCAGCTGTTGAGGAATTTGACAAATCCCCATCAAAATTAAATATTTAGCCCCTAAATCAACGACCGCTTGATCATTGCTCAAAAGTGAAAACACGAGTTTCGGTGTAAAGATCAAAAAGGAAGCAGTAAAAGCGGTTAAAAGCAAATCCCATTTCGCTAATTCTTTAACGTAACGTTCTGCCAAAGGAACCGAACCAGCCCCCAAAGACATCCCTACAAAGGCAGTTGCTGCAATTGCGAAGCCCATTGAAGGCATATACGATAAAGATTCCGCAGTCATACCTTGTTGATGCGCAGCTAATTCTACAGCTCCAAAGGATGCTACAAGAGAAGTTAGCATAATGCCGCCAAAATTCATCATGAGGTTTTCTGTTGCAGCAGGAACCCCAATCGTTAGAATTTGCCTGGCATCTTTCCAAACAAATTTCAACCCGTTGAATTTCAAACTCAAGCTTGTTTGTCTAAAATAAAGAATATAAAGAGCAAGAATGGCTCCCACCACTTGAGAGATCACCAAAGCCCAGGCTGCTCCCACTAAGCCCATTGCAGGAATCCCAAATTTTCCGAAAATTAAAGGATAACTGAGTGCAACATTAACGATATTAATTGTTGTTGCCACTGTCATAGGAACTTTTGTATTGCCTGCGCCTCGCATTAAAGCGCCACTCACTTGCATGATTGACATAAAAGGAACACCCAAAGCTGTAATTCGCAAATACATTGTAGCACTTTCCAAAAGTTCTCCGGTTGTTCCATATAAGGTTTGAATCAGCCAATGAGGGAACATAATAAGGATTGAGGTAAAAACAACAATGATTCCAAGGGTCAATAACATGGCTTGATCTGCAAATCGATTAGCAGCCTTATTGTTACCGGCACCAATTGATCGGGCTACCATGACCGTTGAACCGGTACCAACCGCAGCAAAAATAGCCCACACCAAATGCGTGATTCTTCTCCCCAACCCGGCCGCGCCTATAGCAACAGTACCGATTTGTCCGATGAGTGCAGAGGTCACCATACCGATCATCATCTGTAGAACTGCTTCCACTGTTGCAGGCCATGCCATATCAAATATTTTTTTTCGCATATCTTGTGGCGAAATTGCTTCCAGCTCTGCGACCCGTTCTGCACGTGATTGGTCCATATCACTCACTCCTCTTCTTTCACAGCCGTCGTTATTTTCACAATCGAAGGATAGATTCCTTCTTTTTCAAATCTGATTACCAAATCATACACAAACCTTTTGTGAAGGTTGGTCTTTATCGCGTTCAGAATTTCTCTGAGAATTGAAAACAAAGGAGGACTCAAGTAGAAGCTTGAAGAATGAGTAAATAAAGTTCAAGGTTTGAACGGGGGATTCTTATGCAACGCAATCAATTTGGTTCTATCTTCAAAAAAAGCGAACCCTCAAAATCCGTCACGCGACCAACCCCTCCAGCGTATCAAACTCCTGAAATCCGAACCATTGCAACCTTGCAAGTTGGTTTTCCGGAAATAGATCAAGGTTGGGTTGAATTTCATCGTTTAGACGGTCATTATGATTTTTTCCAGATTAAGCTTCAACTTTTCTTGACCACTTATGCCGAAATCCTTTTTCAGATTGCGGATCTTGACGAAGGAAAGCAATTAACAGATTATATTCGAGATGTCACTTCATTCATGATCGATAGTGATTTATCGCTTGAAAACCGAGTTAACATTTTAGGAGATCAAGTCCAGTTATTACTGGCCCCTCCCAATAACGCACCCCCACCTAACAAAATGACCACACTATTGCAAGTGACCCTTCCTGGAGGTCTGGTTACAACCGATTTTTTATTTAACTGTGACTCCCCGCATGTCTTTCTACCCACCTGCATTCTTTTAATCTTACAAGAACTCATCTATACTTTGCCAGAACACCAACTGAAAAAATTGTTGAAAGCTCTGCAAGCCATGGATGCTTTTTATCAGACGGTTAAGGAACCCCATCAACCCGATTCACGGAGGGAAGCACCGGCATATGCCCTTCGAAGCATACTCTAATTCGGACCTCATCTGAAATCAGATGAGGTTTTTTTGTTGTACGTTGCAGGGAAAGTGTTTCAATTGTCGAAATAAAGAAAGACTACATCGAAGGAGGTCGAACTTATGAATCTCAAGTGTCCCAAAGAGTTTTTTGGATTTACACCAGGTAGCGATCGAACCCTGGCAGATTGGAACGAAATGCTCTCGTATTTTATGTATCTCAACGAGAACTCCCCGAAGGTCCGCTTGGTAGAAATGGGAAAGTCCACTGAAGGGAAGCCATTTATTTATTTGGTCATTACATCAGAAGAGAATCAAAACAACTTAGAAAACTTAAGGCTCCAGCATGCAAAGCTTGCAGACCCAAGGAAATTGGATCCTTCAGAAACTGTTCCCACTTTAGAGAATGCCAAAACGGTCGTTATGATTTCTTGTGGAATCCATGCTACTGAAATCGGAGGACCCCAATACAGCCTTTATATGGCGCATTCCCTTGCAAGTGAAACCATGCCAAATGCACAAACTATTTTAGACAATGTTATTCTTATTTTAGTCCCTTCCCTCAACCCCGATGGCCATCAAATGATTACAGACTGGTATCGTCAAAATCTGGGCACCGAATATGAAGGCGGTCCTATGCCTTGGCTTTATCAAAAATATGTGGGACATGATAACAACAGAGACTGGTATACTTTTAGTCAAGTTGAAAACCGCCTCACTGTTGAAAAAATACATGGTCAATGGCATCCTCAAATCATATTTGATATGCATCAAATGGGTCAAAACGCTGCGCGTTTCTTTATCCCACCCTATGTCGATCCCATTGAACCCAACGTAGATCCTATTATTCAACAACAAATAGTTTGGGTCGGATCTGCCATGGCACAAGAATTAACAGCACAAGATAAGAAGGGTGTTCTAATTCATGCGATTTATGATGCTTGGAACCCAGCTCGTTCTTTCCAACACACCCATGGTGGTATTCGCATCTTAACAGAAGCTGCATCCTGCAAAATTGCAACCCCGGTTGAAGTGAAATATGAAGAATTAGCAGCTGGAATCGGATACGACGGAAAAGTTCGTGCATGGAATTTCCCGGAACCTTGGCTAGGTGGTGAATGGCATCTTTGGGATATCATGGAATATGAACGGTTAGCAACAGAAGCGCTTCTCGCGCACGCTGCACGCAACAGAGAAACATGGATGCGTAACTTCTTAAAGATTGGCCAGAAAGCCATCCAACGGCAGGGTGCTCCTTATGGCTTCATTATACCGGCAGGACAACGAGCCCTTGATTCGGTTCACCGTCTTCTCAAAATGATGAATATCGCCCAAGTTGACATGTTTACGGCTGACACATCATTCGATTGTAATGGGATTACCTACGAAGCTGGCTCTGTGATTATCCCTTCAGAGCAACCGTATTTTGCTTTTGCCAAATGCTTATTGGAGATTCAGAACTATCCTGATATCAGAGAATACCCTGGTGGACCTCCTCAACGTCCCTATGATGTTACAGCTTTCACTCAAGGCCTCTTAATGGGAGTCGATACCCAAGCGGCTTTGGAACCAATCAAGGTTTCTATGACTCAGTTAGAAGATGTAACACCCAAACCTGTACCCCTCACTCGCCTCGATGCTCCCTGCTATATCGTAGATCCCAAAGTGAATGATGCTTTTGCTCTTGCCAATGACTTATTAAACAACGGTTTAAAGGTCGAGAGACTCAGTAAAACAATTGAAACAAAAGAATACGTCCTTCCGGCTGGATTATGGGTCATTCCTGCACAGGTTGGTTTAGGAAAATGGCTACAGCATTGGAGTGAAAAGGGTCTAATTATTACTCCTTGGGAAAATGGATTACCCACTGTTTCCTTTAAACCGGTTCGTTTTGGACTCTATAACACCTATTCTGGTGGTGCTATGGATGAAGGATGGTTGCGGTTTGTTTTGGAACAATTCAATTTTACCTTTGATCGTCCTACCAAAGATGATATTCAAGCCGGTAATTTGATTGAGAAATACGATGCAATCATCTTACCAAGTATGATGCCGAAAATGTTAGAAGAAGGCTGGCCGGAAACTATTGTTCCTGCCCCCTATTTTGGCGGAATTGGCGAAAACGGGGCATTAGCATTGAGAGAGTTTGCCGAGGCGGGTGGCACTATTATTGCCATAGATCAAGCTGTCCAGTATGCAATCAATGCTCTAAATCTGCCTATACGAAACGTACTCGAAAAAATGCCACCCAAAGATTTCTATATCCCCGGATCTATTCTAAGAGTAAATGTTGACCCCAATCATCCAATCACCTGGGGTGCAGAGCCTGAAGAATCGATTTGGTTCCAACGTTCGGGTGCTTTAGCGATTGACAAGGGAACGGTTTTAGCCCATTATCCAAGCGGAAACGTTTTGCAATCGGGATGGATGTTGGACCCACAAGCCCAACTCAATGGCCGAACTGCTTTGTGTGAGATTCCATACGGAAAAGGTCAGGTCATATGCTTCTCCTTTAATCCGATTTATCGAGCACAAGCTCACAATACCTATAAGCTGGTTTTCAATGCAATCTTCCGTGCGGGCATGAAATAGTTTACTTTAAGCAAAAAGACAAAAAGAAGCGCGATTATCAATCGCGCTTCTTTTTGAATTACATCAATTTGTTCTCTATCTCAGCAAAGATTCGATCTGCCAGAGAGACTCCTCTTATCGTCAAATCGTCCAATTCTGATTTTGTTTCTGAAACAAACTCCTGATCTTTGATCATCCCTAAATTAATCATTACATTAACTCTTCCAGCAAGCAATCCCGTGCGCAGTGCTTGCACACCACACGCAACATCACTGATTGCTAACGTCGACCCCTTTACGGATAATTCTTCTTGAATTTCCAAGCCACGGAAACAAGTTCGTACGATTTTCATGGGTACGACGCTTGCCTCCTTCAATGCTTTTTGTAAGATGATTTGCTTCTGTTGCTTTTCATCATCGGTGTTGGCTTTGATGCCATAAGCCTGGGACAATGGGTAAAATGCAACGGCATCCTCATCGATATAGTTCAACAAGGCTGTTTGCAATTTTGTTAACTCTAGTAAAATACGTTGAAGATCTTCTTCATATGCAGCATATTTCTTTTTCCCACTGGTGAGATTGACGACCATATTCCCTAACGCTGCCCCCATGGAACCAATCAACGCAGCTGCTCCACCTCCTCCCGGTACGGGTGCCTTCGAAGCTAATTGGGTAACAAAATCGGCTGCTGATAACTCACTATAAATCATTTCATCTCTTCTTTCTTAAAAAAGAGGCTGTTTCACAAAGTGAAACAGCCTCTGCTTGGATTTAGAACAATCCTTTAATTTTCCCGTCGGCATCCACATCAATGATTTCTGCAGATGGAACTTTGGGCAATCCAGGCATACGCATAATCTCACCGGTAACGGCAACAACGAAACCAGCGCCCGCACTTAAAACAACCTCACGCACATTAATGGTAAAGCCTTCAGGACGACCGATTACTTTGGCATCATCTGTCAAAGAGTATTGGGTTTTCGCCATGCAAATAGGCAAGTGCCCATATCCCATGCGGGTTATTTTGCGAAGTTCCCGGCTGGCAGCGGCAGAGAACTCTACTTTTGCAGCGCCATACACTTTTTGAGAAATTGTCGTAATTTTATCTTTCAACGATACATTATCTTCATAGAGGAACGTGAATTTGTTGTCTAATTCCGTCAAACGAACAACTTCTTCAGCTAATGCTTTACCACCCTCACCACCGAGAGCCCAAACATCACTTAACACGGAATTAACCCCTAGTTCGTTACAACGATTTTGAATGAGGTTTAATTCTGCTTCAGTATCGCTGGATCGATGATTGATTGCAACAACAGCAGGAACATGGAATAATTGGGTCATGTTCTCGACGTGTTTCAATAAGTTGGGTAAGCCTTTTTCCAGCGCTTCCAAGTTTTCTTCATTCAAATCTTCTTTAGCTACGCCGCCATTATATTTTAGTGCTCTAACGGTGGCAACAATGACTACGGCATCGGGTATGAGTCCGGCTAATCTGCATTTGATGTCAAAGAACTTTTCGGCACCCAAATCTGCTCCGAAACCAGCTTCGGTGACGACATAGTCAGCATGATGAAGAGCCATTTTTGTTGCTACAATGGAATTACACCCATGGGCAATATTGGCGAAGGGACCACCATGAATGAATGCCGGAGTACCTTCTAAACTTTGCACTAGATTAGGTTTCAAAGCATCCTTTAACAATGCAGCCATTGCGCCTTGAGCTTTCAAATCTCTTGCATAAACCGGTTTATTATCATAGGTATATGCTACCATAATACTACCGAGTTTATCTTTTAATTCCATGAGATTATTTGACAAACAGAAAGCTGCCATAACTTCCGATGCAACGGAAATATCAAAGCCATCTTCACGAGGAGTTCCATTACTCTTACCGCCTAAACCGTTAACAATGTTCCGCAATTGGCGGTCATTCATATCCATACAACGACGCCAAATGATATTTCGAGGATCGATTCCCAATTCGTTTCCTTGATAAATATGATTGTCAATCATTGCAGCCAAAAGGTTGTTGGCAGACGTGATAGCATGAAAATCACCGGTAAAATGCAAGTTGATATCTTCCATGGGGATTACTTGAGAATAACCACCACCTGCTGCTCCACCTTTTACTCCAAAAACAGGTCCCAATGACGGTTCGCGTAATGCCATTGCGACTTTCTTCCCGATTTTTGCTAAACCATCTGATAACCCAATCGTAGTTGTGGTTTTCCCTTCACCTGCAGGAGTAGGATTGATTGCAGTGACTAAAATCAATTTAGCCTTCTTACCATCTTTACGCTCTTGTTTGAGTAAGTTGTAGTCGACCTTAGCTTTATACTTTCCATAAAGTTCAATATCGTCTTCTCTTAACCCCAATTTCTCTGCGATAAATTGGATCTTCTGTGGTTGCGCCTCCTGTGCGATCTCAATGTCCGATTTAAAAGCCATGTGAATAGTTCCTCCTTTAAAACTTAACGGAATTACTCCGTATTATATATGCCATTCGCGGTTATGGACCGAATATCCTTTTCAATCATCTCATATAACGAAAATAGACAACTGCTGACCCTATCTCCCAGCTTATAAGTCTGTATTACATAGGATGCTCATGAGCAAAGCTGTTCTTTGCAATAAAGACTCTCGCGTAATGTATTCCTGTTCGCTATGAGCTCCTCCCCCAACCGGGCCTAACCCGTCGAGAGTTGGTACACCTAATGTTGCAGCGTAGTTGCCATCGCTCGCTTCCCCAATAACTCCATCTTTGAACTTTAAGTCCAAAGGTTCAGCTAAGTGTCTTACCATACACATCAATCTTTGAGTATCCGCATTTCTTCGAACAGGAAGACGCGTGATATCACCATTGATCTCAACTGAGCAATTAGTGAACGGTTGAGCATTCAGGATTAATGCTTCGGTGCGATAACCGTCTTCTTGATCTAAAAAGCGCATTTCAATTAAAGCCGTTGCATGTGGGGAGATTGTATTGACTGTATCTCCTCCCCATACTTGACCCACATTGACCACCAAACGATTCTCAGGTTGTGATAAACTATGGAGTCGTTGAATTTGGAACGATAATTCTTGAATTGCAGACGTTGTTGGGGAATATTGGCTGGGATGGCCGGAAGCCCCACTGATTTTCAGACGATACCTCCCGGTGCCACAATGTTGGTTCTTTAGCTCTCCTGACGGAGCAGCGGATGATTCCAAAACAAAAACGGCCTTACTTTTAATCGCTTCATTTTCAATATATTGTCTGGAAGAAACCCCACCTGCTTCGGAATCACTGTTTATAATGATTACAATGCGATATTTTGTTTTCAAATTCAGGCGCTTAAGAAGGCGAACTGCCCACAATATTTGCAAAACTCCGCCCTTCATGTCGTAAACCCCGGGGCCCACAAGTCGTTCATCATCAATTGAAAATTCACTTTTAGCCACTGTATCTTCAGGATAAACTGTATCGACATGAGCTAATAGTAACATTTGCTCTTTGCCAACTCCGCATTCAATTCTGAGATGACTCCCATAAATTACGTTGTTGGGAGAAAGAATCTCTACCTTACAACCTTCTTTTCTAAATTGGTCTGCGAGATAATCTTGCAGGCGATTGACAGAATCCGGTGCATAGGTATAGGAACTATAAGTCACCAGATGGGAAAGTTCGGTGATCATCTCTTTCTCATGTTCTTTTACAACCTTTAATAGATCTTCTGAATTTAGATTCATCGTACTTTTCCTTTCTGCCCACCAGGCCGACATATAAGTTTATATCACTTTCGCATAAATTTCTGTAACCAGTTCGAGCTTTCCTGCCAACATACACCGTCTTAGTAAATGATACAGTTAACGACCAATGAAAGAGGATTTCAAGCGCAACTTCAAGAATTAAGTTAAAAATATAAGGAGAGGTGAGTACAATGATTCGACCTGTATTAGCAAAAGTTCAACATGAATTCTCTGGTCAGCGTTCTTTTCATCATGTTGCTGAAGTCAGCCAACATCATCGAATCCAATCGAGTCCCGGTTATCGCGAAGCTGCTAAATATTGCTTGAAGATGTTTCAAGAAGCCAATGTCAAAGCAGAGATTCTTTCATATCCCGCCGATCACAAGACTTCCTATTGGACCAATGCGATGTGGGAGGAATGGTCTTGCAAAGAAGGCACTCTTGACATCCTTACCGATGAACCCGTTCGTCTCTGTGACTTTCAAGCAGAGAAAATGTCTCTTATCCAGCGTAGTCTTGCAACCCCAAAAGAAGGGATCACAGCACCGATTATTTGGCTGGAACATGGTGACGATGAGGTTCATTACCCCGATGTAAATTTTGATGGTGCTTTGGTTTTCTCCGATGGAGACTGGAATAAGGTTCGATCTTGGGCCGTGGAAAAGCGTGGCGCTATTGGAATCATCAGTGAACGAATGGTCGAGTTTCCAATTGTTCGTCATCGCTTCGATATTCCTGATGCCATCTTATATACATCATTTTGGTGGACTAACTTTGAAAAACGTTGCTTTGGCTTTGCTCTTTCACCAAAGCAAGGGGATTGGCTTAAGAAGCTTTGTATCAAGCAGAAGGCACTTCATCAGGCGGATAAAAATCAACCTGCTTATCTCTCTGCAAAAGCGTTTGTTGATGCCGAATTATATCCCGGCTCCATTGAGAATGTGAATGCTTTTATTCCAGGCAGCACTCGCGAAGAAGTCGTTGTTACCGCTCATTTATGCCATCCTCAGGCATCTGCCAACGATAACGCTTCCGGGGTAGGCGTAGCTATTGAAACCGCTCGCACTTTACAAAAACTCATCGATGAAGGGAAATTAGCCAAACCTAAACGTGGAATCCGGTTTTTACTTGTTCCTGAAATGACCGGCACTTATGCTTATCTTTCACAAAACGAAGCAAAAATCCCAAAAATTCTCGCTGGATTAAATTTAGACATGGTGGGAGAAAAGCAAGAATTATGCCAAGGTCCGCTTGTTGTAGAGTATCCTCCTCAAGCAGCAAAATCATTTGTTGGTGATCTAATGGCCGGTGTCCTTGAAGCCGTAACCGAAGAAGCAAAAAATCTTGCCGGCAATACCAGTTATGCTTTATTCAAATATGCCATCAGTCCGTTCTCCGGAGGCAGTGACCATTATATCTTGTCCGATCCAACGGTCGGCATCCCCAGTCCGATGTTGATTCAATGGCCCGATAAATTCTACCACACCAGTGCCGACACTCTTGACAAAGTCGATCCCCAAATGCTTTATCGTGTGGGCTGTATGAGTGCTACATATGCCTATTTATTGGCGACGATGGATCTTCAAGACATTGATTGGCTTCTCCCCTTATCTCGGACCAGTTACATCAATCACATCAATAACTTGTTAAAAATAGATATGGCGAACGCTGTAAAGCAAACAAGCGAAGAAAAATTAACGACTTATTTGAAAACCAAAGATTTGATTTCCCATTTGCTTTCTTTGAAGGAAGCCGAAATGCTTGACTTAAATCGTTTCATTAGTTCCGGTAAACTGCAACTCAATGCTGCTGTGAAGCGTCAAGTTAAAATCATGAACGATTACACCCAAGCAATGTTGAAAGAGCAAAAAACCGCACTCAAACTCGAATTTCCACAAGCAGAAGAATCCAATCATAGTATGCAAAAGACTCAGAAAATTCCCGTACGCCTCTTCAGAGGTCCTTTCAATGCTCGTGGCACCGTTGAAAAAATGCCAATGGAAGTACAGAAAGCGTATAAATCCTTAGTACTTGAATATCCCTCTTTACGAAGTTGCAGTAATCAGTTATTATATTGGACAGACGGAGAAAAAACACTACAAGAGGTCATTCGACTGACTCAACTCGAGACCGGAGTAGACTCCAGTATTTTTGCTCCGAAATATTTCCAAGTTCTACATGATATGAATCTCATTTCATGGAAAGAATGATAGCCTCAAATAGAAAGGACGATTTCCCATGGGTTCCATTATCGACGGAAAAGCCATTGCCGCAAAAATGCGCAAAGAGTTAACGCACCAAATCTCAGAGCTACTCGCAAAAAACATTACACCAAAATTAGATGTCATTTTGGTAGGCGATGATGAAGCATCTGCATCGTATCTCCGTTCAAAGAAAAACGCCTGTCAAAAAGCCGGTATTCTCTTCGAAGATCATCTTCTCTCAAAAGAAACCTCCATGTCTGAGCTGAAACAGTTGATTGAGTCTTTAAATCAAGATGCTGCAGTTCATGGAATCATGTTAGAACTCCCTTTACCCAAAGGCTTAAATGCAAAAGAAGCAGTTACGTGGATCGATCCAGAAAAGGATGTCGACGGGGTCTCTCCGGTATCCATGGGATACCTTCTCAGCGGACAAGACTGGTTGTTCCCGGCCACTCCCCAATCGGTTTTAGAAATCATTCACCAATGTGGTGTTAATTTGACTGCTCCTCACATCGTTATGGTTGGTTATGGTGCTACCGTTGGCAAGCCTTTGGTGCCACTTC
Organism: uncultured Eubacteriales bacterium; assembly: GCA_964425745.1. Lineage (GTDB taxonomy): Bacteria > Bacillota > JAAYKD01 > JAAYKD01 > JAAYKD01 > CALCNS01. The sequence goes on from CAYRNW010000020.1 coordinate 46,683, forward strand.
TTTTAAGAGAATTGCCAACTCTAACAGTATGTCGTTCTAAAACTAAGGACTTGAAGTCCATCACTCTGCAGGCAGACATCTTAATTGCAGCGACGGGTCGCCCCAATTTGATTCGTGGTGAAATGATCAAACCCGGTGCAGTCGTGGTTGATGCCGGAATCAACGAAGTCGAAGGTCGTCTTGTTGGAGATGTTAACTTTGAAGAAGCCATGGAGGTAGCCTCTCAGGTGACACCTGTGCCTGGCGGAGTTGGTTCCTTAACGACTGCGATCCTCATGGGGAATGTTTTAAAAGCAATGAAACTGCAGGGGATCATCTCATAATTCTACCCGTATTTTTGATTGACAAATGTTCGGATTAAAAATATAATGATGGTGCTGTATCCCTTCTGCTGTTGAGGATACAGCACCTTTCTATATTAAACCGAATAGGAGAAATGCGAGATGGAAGAGATCCAACTTCCTTTTCTACAGGCGATTCGCAGACAGCAAAAAACCGGTCGAATCCCCTTGCACATGCCCGGCCACAAACAAGGTCGTAGCATTATTCCCCCTCTCCAATCCATTCTTGGACCTGCTGCTCTCTATGATTACACAGAACTACCTTTCACCGATGATCTGTCACAACCGGTTGGTGCTCTCAAAGAAAGTCAAGCCATGTTGGCCCATTTATATGGTGCTGACGCCAGTTTTTATTTAGTGAACGGTACGAGTGGTGGCATTATGGCAACCATTTTCGCATTGTCTGCTGCAGGAAAAAAAGTACTCCTAATGCGCAATAGCCATCGTTCTGTCAGCCAAGGCCTTATTCTCAGCGGAGCCACTCCAGTTTACATGGCTACAACTTGGGATAAGTTAACTGGAGTTGCATTACCCCCCACTGTCGATGATATTCGTTCCGCCTTAGAACAGCATTCCGACATTGCCTTAGTTATTTTAACTGCACCCAGTTTTCACGGTTTATCCGGACACTTAGAAGAACAAATCAAGCTTGTTCATAGTTTTGATTTACCGGTCATGGTAGATGAAGCTCACGGTGTTCACACGCACTTCTCAAATCTTTTACCGAAGGATGCTCTTCAATCCGGAGCAGATGCGGTCATTCAAAGTACCCACAAAACTTTGAGCGGATTCACACAATGTTCTTGGATGCACATTCAAGGAACCCGCGTCTCCCCGGCTCGTATTCAAGCAGCTTTACGTATACTGCAAACAACAAGCCCTTCCTATATTCTGCTACTAAGTTTGGAGGGTGCTATGGCCCAAATGGCGATGGATGGCCCAGAAAAACTGACACGCTCCTTAGAACTGACCGCAATTATGAAGGAAAGACTAAACCATGATACTCCATTGAAGTTTTTGGAATTAGATGAATTACCGTTACAACATGTAGCGGGGCAAGATATCGGAAAGCTTTATCTTAGAACCGCTCCTTTTGGATTGTCTGGCTTCCAAGCAGCCAATCTCTTGAGACTTCATGGTTTAGAACCTGAATTGGCAGATAGCGGCGGTGTTTTACTGATGCTGACTCTAGCAGACGAAGAAGAACACTTCGATGCAATCGAAGCCAGTTTACGTGCTTTCGCGAAAACCCTCGATACCACAGCTGAACCTTTCCCACTTCTGACAGAAGCACCTTGGGCAGCTCTGCAACCCAATATTGCTTTAACTCCAAGAGAGGCCTGGTTTGCTGAGAAAGAACTTGTTGATTTCAATCAATCGGTTGGACGCATAAGTGGTGAGACGGTTACTGTTTATCCTCCGGGTGTACCTGTTTTGTTACCGGGTGAGATTATCGAAGTGGAAATTCTCGAATACTTGATGCAAGTCCGAAAGTTTGGCGGTAACATTGTCTGTGACAATCATTCCTTACAGACCCTGACTGTGATCAAGCAATAAAAAAGAGTCGCAGCGGCAACCCTTAGGCCACTGCGACTCTTTCAACACGTTTTTTCTATCGGCGGCGATTTCTGCTAAGCAATAGCAAACGAAGTAATTGCATCACTGCCATAAATGCTGCCGCTACATAGGTCAGAGCGGCCGCGTTTAATACATCTTGAACGCCGGAGAGCTCTTCCTGAGAAACATACCCTCCTTGTGTCAGCATTTTTTTTGCTCTCGACGAGGCGTTATATTCTACCGGTAAGGTAATGATTTGAAACAAGACCGCAAACGAAAACAATACAATACCAACATTGATCAAAACGTCAAAACTCAAGATCAAGCCAGCAATAAATAATGGGAATGCTAACGAAGACCCAAAATTGGCCAAAGGAAATACAGCGGTTCGAAAAGCCAAAAAAGCGTATGCCTCCTTGTGTTGAATTGCATGACCCGTTTCATGTGCAGCTACACTCAAAGCTGCAATACTCGACCCTTGAAAAATCTCTGGAGATAAACGTACTGTTCTTTTCATGGGGTCGTAATGATCTCCCATATTTCCACTGGTGATTTCTACAGGGACTTGGGCTAATTGATGCTGGTCTAAGAGCGCTCTCGCAACCTGGGCTCCTGTGATACCGGCAGAAGCTCGGATCGTTTTCCAATGGGTTAAAGCAGTGCTCACCTTCGCTTGAGCCCACATAGCAATGATCATAGCAGGAATTAAAAGCAAATATGTTGAATCATACCAAAACATGTTATCACCTCTATTGATTTGTTGCTTTATTATAGCACAATTTTACATCATGTTTGTGACTAACTCACATCAAAATCTTAAAGATTGATGAATCTTTCGTAAAGGAGCTTATCATGATACCCACTGGCACCATCATTAGAATCGAAGGACCCTATGCATGCGTCCGTTTAGTACGACAATCTGCTTGTCAAAGTTGTCGAGCTTGCTCTTTGGGGCAAAGCGAGAATAAAGAAATCGAGATTCAGGCAACCAACGAAGCCAATGCACAAATCGGGGACTTGGTAGAACTGGATTTGAAAGGGGAAACCGGACTTCAAGCAGCACTCGTTACTTACACAGTACCTCTCTTGACTCTATTCTTAGGTTATATCCTCTTAGAAAGAGCTACTAGCTTCCTCCCTTTTGAAACATCTCAAGCCATAGCTGCAGTCGGTTGTATTGTTTTGGCTTTTCTGACATTTTTGCTTCTTCGCCTACTCGAGCCAAAATTAAAACGGCAAGGAGCTTTTATTCCTACGATTCGTACCATACTATAACATCCCATAATTTTCCTAAAAAGGATTTACCGATGCGGTAAATCCTTTTTCTATTCCTCAGTTGCAACAATCTTTAAATCTTCAATGAGAGCTTGAGCAATGTCCCAGTTTTCTAACTTACAACCACTTGCTAAACGATGACCTCCCCCGCCATATTTATGAGCTAGGGTATTTATGGTTGGCTGGGAGGAGCGAAGTTCAACATGAATTTTGTTTTCAACAATATTTTCAATAAACAAAGCCCAGACTCTAACACCAGAAATTCCCATCATGGAATTAACCTTCCCGCGTACCTCTCCGAAAATCCAACCCTTCTCCTCCAAAAGACTTTGAGTAATTTTTATGAATGCTAATTGAGGAATCGGTCTTTCGTATTGTAGTTTAATAAAGCCATCGATACGAACTTCACTTTCGGAATAACGGTATACATCATTTGTAATGTCGAAGGGTGAAAGATCTCCGGGTTCCAACAAAAGTGAAACTCGCTTCATTAATGGAGCTGCCTGATGAGAATGGATAAAATGGAATCGATTTGTATCGGTCAAAATCCCATAATACAAGTATAAACGGGCTTTTTCATTCAATTGTACGGGCAAAAATTCTTTGGTTACCTCATACATAGCAATTACCATCTCGGACGTTGCCACAAAACCGGTATCAACCCAAGACAGATTGCCGAACGGTTGAAAATCCTCGTGATGGTCAATCTTAATCAAATATTCCCCTAAGTGCCAGTACTCCCCATCGATTCTGGCTGTATTACTGCAATCGCAAACAATGACCAACGCTCCTTGCCAATAATCAGGAGTAAGCGCTTCGCAAGGAGGTACCAGCGACAATCTCGGCTCATTCGCTCCGACTACGTGAACTTGCTTCTTGGACCAAACCGATAAAATCAGTTCTTTCAAGCCAAAACTACTGCCCAAAGCATCATAATCTTTCATTACATGATGATGAATGATGATTTTTTGGTAACTCTCTATTTTCTTCCAAATATCAATGATTCGTTGTTTATCCATAATTCTCTCCTACATCATCTGTCTTCTACCCTTTAATACCTCCTCGGGCAATTCCATCAATAATTTTTTTCCGAGCGATTAAGTAAAGAACAACCATCGGGGCAACCGTAAAGATGGATGCTGCCATCATCAAAGGGAAATCATTTCCGGCTTCAGATTGAAAAGCAACCAATCCGTACGAAATAACACGCATTCGGTTAGTGTTGGTAACAAGCAGGGGCCACATAAAGGAATTCCATGATGCAATCGTTTTCAAAATAGCGATCGTGATCATCATCGGCCTTGCTATGGGAACCAAAATTTTCAAGAAGTACTGGAAATCAGTACAGCCGTCAATTTTTGCAGCCAAATATAGCTGTTTGGGAACTGATTCAAATGCTTGTCTTAGCAAATAGATATAAAAAACACTAGCCACATAAGGAAGGAATAACACATGATAGGTGTCAAACCAGCCTAATTTTGCAACAGTCCTAAAGTTTGTAATGATGAGCGCTTCGCTGGGGATCATCATCGTTGCCAGAAACAACATAAAAATGGTTTCTTTCCCTTTAAATTTGTAATGGGCAAAGCCAAACGCTGCTAAGCTCATTACTACCATACTAACCGACAAATCCATGATGACGACAATCACAGAATTCGTAAAATATCTGCCAAAAGGAGCTGCATCCAAAAGTCGAGAAAAATTCTCCCAATGGAGGGACTTAGGCCATAATTGAGGGGGCCAAGTAATTGCTGCATTCGAATCTTGTAAGGCCGTTATTGTCATCCAATAAAAAGGGAACAACGTTATGACAGCAAAAAAGCCCAAGATCAAATAACTCAAGGTTTTCCCAATCGCCTTTTTTGGAGTGATATTCATTGTAAGTGTGCCCCCTTTCTATGATGCATTGTAGTCAGTTTTTCTGGAAAGCCAGCGTGAAAAGCCAGTCAATACTAAAATGATCAATAATAAGATTACCGATGCGGCAGAAGCTAATGAGTAATCCTTATACACCCACAACTGGTCAAAAATATAAAAGACCATCGTATTTGCATTATAAATTCGAGCATAGCTTCCAATGAGAGCGTATACCTCAGTAAACACCCGGAATGCATTGATCAGACCAATGGTAAAGACATAAGATACCACCGGAGCTAACAAAGGAAGCGTGATTTTGAAAAATGTTGTGGCATTATTGGCGCCATCGACTCTTGCTGCTTTGTAATATTGCGGGTCAATGGAGAGCATTCCGGTTGTCAAAATCAAAACATTAAAGGCAAGAGAGCGCCAAATTCCAAAAATCATGACGGCCGTCATAGCGTATTGCGGATCTTTGATCCATGGAATTTTCGCTAAACCAAACAAGTGCCCTAAAATCAGATTGATCAACCCATAATCTGCATTAAATAAATATCCCCAGGTAAAGGCAACTGCCACCGCGGAAGTAACATAGGGTAAAAAGTAAACCGTCTGAAAAAATACTCGCAGTCGTTGAATCGAAGTCAATAAAGCTGCAATCATCAATGAAATTGCAATTGAAATTGGAACCGTAACAAAAGAGTAAACCAAGGTATTCCGAATCGCATTGATGAAGGTTACATCTTTAAGCAACCACTGGTAGGTTTTCAAGGACAGATCATATTTATCTGGAGTTGGTAGCCTATTAAAACTTTGAATAAAAGCATTCGCCAACGGATAAAAGGTGAATACAAGCAAAATAATAAACGCGGGAAGTAAATATGGCAGAGCTTTTCTGATTTCTTGTTGCTTCATTCCTATACCCTCGCTAAGGCTTTACCGGTTTCAGCGTCAAAAAGATACACTTTTCCAGTAACGAAACCAATGGTAATATTTTGCTCTTCTTCAATAAGCGTATCAATGCTCGCAACCATGGAAACTTCTTGACCATTTTCCAAACGCACTCGACATAACCGTTCCCGTCCTAATAACTCAACGTTTTCTACTAAGCCCAATAAGCCTTTCTCTTTAACTTGAATTGCTTCTGCACGAACTCCAACTGTGACCGGGCCATCTTGTCCCGAATGGCCGGCGATGCGATATCCGTCTACCATAACGGCACCATTTTCAAAGCGACCTTTAAAAAAGTTCATGGTTGGAGAACCTATAAACCCGGCAACAAATAGATTATTAGGTCTCTCATATACATCTTGCGGTTTCCCTTGTTGTATAAAATTTCCAGCTTCCATGATAACAATTTCATCACTGATCGTCATCGCTTCTTCTTGGTCGTGAGTGACAAAAACCGTTGTAATTCCGGTGGCTTTCTGAATACGTTTGATTTCCTCGCGTGTACTATGCCTTAACTTGGCATCTAAATTGGATAACGGTTCATCTAGGAGTAAAATCTCCGGCTTTTTGGCTAATGCCCGGGCTATGGCAACACGCTGTTGCTGTCCACCGGAAAGCTGAGCGGGTTTTCGATCGAGCAGATCACCAATCTGAACGATTGTAGCAACTTCTAAGACGCGAGCTTCAATATCTTGTTTTTTCCACTTGGCATTTTTTAAAGGGAAAGCAATATTACCAGCAACTGTCATGTGTGGATAAAGAGCATAATTCTGAAAAACAAGACCGATTTTTCGTTCTTGAGTATCTAAATGAGTAACATCTTTATCCCGAAAATAAATCTTCCCCTCGGTTAATTCTTGTAAACCAGCTATTGCAAAAAGCGTTGTCGATTTTCCGCAACCGGAGGGGCCCAACAAACAAATCAATTTACCTTCGGGTATTTCTAAATCCACCTTGTTTACCGCAATCACTTCGTTTTTTGGGTTTTTTCGATCTTGAAATCGTACTGTTACATCGTCCAGTCGAATGCGCACGCACATCGTTCCCTTCCATCTATAATAGATCTGAACATTATCTTTGCTTTCTATATTATGTTTCTCTTACTAAAAATCCTTCTCATTTACTTTTCTGAAGGGTCAAAAAAAGGGGTTGTAGCACAACGAAAAAGTGCAGCAACGCCAAAAAGCACCTAGA
>CAYRNW010000021.1:0-48355 GCA_964425745.1 uncultured Eubacteriales bacterium
TGCTTTTAGATCATTTCCGAAGATTCATCTTGACAATTCTTAGCTGGACTTATTCGCTTTTGTTGTTTAGTTCAGTTAGAATTCTTTGCTTTGACGTCTCAACTTCATATTTGACTTGTTCTATGTCAATCGTGAGATACTCTCCATCGCGATAAACAATCTCCCCATCGATCATGGTCAAGACTACATCGGTCCCTGCAGCAGAATAAATCAGATTGTTCAAAATATTGTGGGTTGGTTGCCAGTAGGGATTCGACATGTCAACAACGATTAAATCAGCTCGGTATCCAGGAGCGATGATCCCGCAATCGGTTCTACGTTGTGCCAGATACCCATTGCTAATTGCCAATTGAAGTACCTCCCAAGGTTTAACCTGGGTAGGATCTCCCGACCGATATTTTTGCAATAAAGAAAATATTTTTATTTCTTCTAACATATTCAAATTATTGTTGCTGGCAACACTGTCAGTTCCAATAGCGATATTGATGCCTGCTCTTTTCAGTCTTGCATAATCAAAGAGTCCGCTGGCTAATTTCAAATTGCTTTTCGGACACGTTACCACTGATACATTCTTTTCGCTGAGAATCTCAAGATCTCCATCTTCTAGCCAAATACCATGTGCAGCTACAGTCGGAACATCAAAAACACCTAAGCGATCAAAGTATTGTGTCGGAGTTAGACCTTTTCTTCGAGTCTTACAACCCTCTACTTCTTCTTTGGTTTCGGAAAGATGAACATGAATCCCCGTCTTCAAATCTTTGGCTAGGTTCGCTGCCCCCCAAACCGCTTTTTCATCGGTTGTATACTCTGCATGAATACCAACATCGATTTGGATTAAGCCGTCGCCAGCACCATGATAATTAAGGAACGCTTTGCGACTATCGGAACACGCTGGGCAGCGATTGAAGTCCCCACCAAACGTACCAACAATGGTATGGGATAAATTCGCTTTCATGCCGGCTGAAACAAAAGCAGCCGACATTTTGGGAATAAAATAATACATATCGGTGGTTGAAACGATTCCAAAACGAACCATTTCCGCAATACCGAGTAAGGTCGCATAATACACATCATTGGGTTGCAATCGTGCTTCAAAAGGAAAGATACAGTCATTCAGCCATTTGCTCAAAACCATGTTCTCTCCGTAGCCACGCATCAATGTCATAGGAGTATGACTATGGCTGTTGACAAATCCCGGCATGAGCAGCTTCCCTTGCCCCTCATAAACAGCTCCTTGATACCCTTCTGGTATTTCGTTTCCAACCGATTGAATGGTTTTGCCCTCGATTAGGACATTTTGATTAGGAATAATCGTTCCATTTTTATCTAGGAATGATATATTTCGAAACAGCAAGGTGATCCCCCCATTCCTTTTGTAGTACTTCTTGACCTCTCTTTAGATTCCTCACCGTTTTCATTTCTTCCTTCTCGGTAAAAACAGCATGACGGCAAACAGGCTCCCCACTGCCAAATATGCACCAGCGATCACAGGATCTCCCCCAATGACAAGATTATATCCTCCATAAATCAATAAGATGGCGGCAGCCATCATCATCATGATTCCACCCTTACTCATCGTAGTTCCCTCCTTTAATTATGATTTTCTTCAAACAATTTACCGGGATTGAGAATTCCCTTTGGATCAAAAACCTTACGGATTCCTTGCATCAACCGGATATTTTCGCTACCAACGATTTGAGAAAGATAACTGATCTTATCATATCCAATCCCGTGTTCTCCGGAAACCTGTCCTAACAAGGCTTGGGCTTTATCGTATAAATCCTTCATGACTTGATTTTTCCCTAACATCCAGGCATCCTCCGATAGTTGGTTTCTCAACACATAGATATGAAGATTTCCATCTCCTGCATGTCCGAATCCGCGAATCGGTAAATGATAAGCCTCTTCCAAAGAATGAGCAAAACTCATAAAAGAAGCCACTTGATTTCGGGGTACTACTACATCACATTCATCGATTTCATCAGCTGAGGCTTTAATGGCTTCTAAAAAGGCTCCGCGCGCTGTCCATAATCCGTCTTTTCTCTCCTGAGTATCGGCTAAGAAAACATCACTGGCTCCTGCCGATAAACATACTTCTGCAGCTTCTGAGAACGTCTTCTCCATGATTTCACGATCATTACCATCGAAGCTTAGGAGCAAGTAGGCCGGTGATTTTGAATCGGGAAAGCTTTTGCCAAGATATTTCTCGGTATCCTGCAGGGTTTCCCTCTCTAAAAATTCAACAGCCACCGGTTGCAAGCCAGAATGTAAGATTTGCGGTACGGCTTCAATTGCTGTTTGTAACGAAGTAAATGGAACCAATAAGCTTATCGATTCTTTGGGTTTGGGAAGTAGCCTTAATACTGCTTTGGTAATGACGGCTAATGTTCCTTCTGAACCGACAATTAAATCTTTTAAAGCGTATCCGGAGGAGTTCTTGACGATTTTTCCTCCTAATTGTAAGATCTGCCCGGTTGCAGTAACAACTTCGAGCCCCCGTACATAATCTCTGGTAACACCATATTTGACTGCTCGCATCCCTCCTGCGTTCGTAGAGATGTTTCCACCGATGCTCGCTGTTTTCTCCCCCGGATCCGGAGGATAAAACAGACCTTGAGCCTCAACAAATTGAGTTACTTCCATAAGTAACACTCCCGGCTCTACAGTAAGAGTCATGTTTTCTCGATCGAGTTCTAAAATACGATTCATCTTTTGCATATCCAACAAAATTCCACCATAGAGAGGTACACAACCTCCAACAAGCCCTGTTCCTTGCCCGCGAACTGTGACAGGAATCTTATGGTGATTTGCAAATTTCATGATTTGACTTACTTCTTCGGTCGAGATTGGTTGAACGACCAACTCAGGAGCAGAACTTTTAGTAGATAACTCATCGTGGCCAAATTCATCGGGAATATTGGGTCCCATATGAACTCTGGGAGTATCTATAAAACCAAGAATGGCTCGATGATGCTCTTGATTCAATTTTGTAAAGGTCTTCATCTTCATCTCTCCTTATTGAATGATTGAAGCAAAGAACTGACCCGAGGAACGATTTCGTAACAATCTCCTACAAATCCCAGATCTGCTATATTGAAAATCGGTGCGTCTGGATCTGAATTGATGGCTACAATGTAATCTGCTCCTTGGATTCCAGCCGAAAACTGCACAGCACCGGAAACACCGATTGTGACTAGCAATTTTGGTTGAATACTTCGTCCGGATAACCCAATTTGAAATCGGCTGTCAGCCCACCCCGCTTCAATTAGAGGGCGACTATACGCAACTACCGCAGATAAGCTTTGGGCAAGATCCTGAATCATTCTTAAGTCTTCCGGTCGCTTAATTCCTCGTCCAACTGCAATAACGATATCCGCTTCACTAAGATCTTGAGCGGGTGGTTTCAACGTAGATTCAAGAACTTTAATTCTGGAGTTTTGTAAAACGTACTCAAGTGAACGGTGTTTAATTTTTGGTAAGCAACAATTGACAACTTTCTTGCTGTTCATAACATGGGGTCGCACCGTGGCCATTTGCGGTCTCCCCATTGGAGTTTTAATTTGAGCCATAATGTTCCCACCAAAAGCGGGCCGTGTTTGGATTAATGCTCCATTTCCCCTCAACTCCAAGCCGGTACAATCTGCTGTCAATCCTGTTTTAGAAGCAATCGCAACACGTGGAGCTAACGATCTACCCAAAGGGGTTGCTCCTATTAAGAGTACGTTAGGATGATACTCCTCAATGAAATCTATGATTGCTGCTGTATAAGGCTCGATACGGAAGTACTTAAGGACTGGAGAATCATAAATCACAACCTCATCAAGGGGATATTCAGAGAACTCCTCTTTATGCTTTTCTAAGGAAGCGCCAACCAAGATTCCAATTACTTTCTGCTGAAAGGGTTCCGCCATTTCTCGGGCCTTACACACCAATTCCCAACTCATAGGGTGGATCTTTTCATGTTGCCATTCTAAAAAAACAGCAATATCCTTGGTTTGAGTTTGATGAAACGTATTTACGGGAATATCTTCCTCAAACGAAAAGAGATCCGGACCAAATTTAAGGCATAATTTACAAATCCTGCATTGATCATTGATGCTGAGATACCCTTCAGAATCCGCTGTAATTGCTTGAAACGGACAGGAATCAACGTAGAATTGCGCATGCTCAACTTTACTCTTTTTAACAGTAATTCTACTCATAAGTGAAACCTTCATCATTTTCTACGAGCTTTAGTCTTTGAAGTTGCCGGACAAACTCGAAACTGATCTCAGTAGAAGTTCCCCTAAAAATCTTTTGTTCTTCCTTTTTCGGAGGAGGGAAAATTCGTTCAACTTGTGTAGCTGAACCGTCCAATCCAAAAAAAGCCTTTTCATTTTTCTTCGGCAACAAATCAGAGAGATTCCAGTATGTGACCTCCCTGTTTTGTGATGCCTTTCGAAGCAAATAGGAAGGTAACCTTGGAACACAAGAGTCCTTCTCGATTGTAAGCAAACACGGCATTTGGATTTCACAAATTTGTATAAACTCTCCGTAATCTGCTTCTACACGGAAACAATCATTCATCGGAACAATGTCTCGAACCTGACTTATATGAGGAATCTTTAGCCATTCTGCTACAGCAGGTCCGACTTGAGCCGTGTCACCATCGGTTGTTTGTTTTCCACAAAGAATTACATCGTAAGAACCCATTTTTTTGATGCCTTGAGCTAGGGTATATGATGTTGCCAAAACATCTGCTCCGGCAAAAGCACGATCTGATAAAAGATACCCTTCGTCCGCGCCCATGGACATGGCCTCCTTTAAAACCGCTACCGCTTGTGAAGGCCCCATGCTCAAAACTCGAACGCGTCCTCCTACCTGCTCCTTGAGCCGGAGTCCCCATTCTAAAGCATATAAATCAAAGGGATTCATTTTTGTTCGTGTTCCCTCTCTTTTCAAAACCCCCGTTTTCTCATCGACTTCGACGTTTGTTGTATCGGGAACCTGTTTCAAACATACAATGATTTCCATTTCTTCACCCCGTTTGTTAGTATTTATTTCTTCGATATATCTTTCGCATCTACCTGCAAAAAAGAATCGATGATTCTTGCGTTTCATCGATTCTTTCTATGCTTTTTTAAGGAAGTAACAAACTCACCAAACTCATCATAAATAAAAAGGCTCCTGCCATTAGAAAAAGATAAGCCCACTTTTTTTCGGCCCCGTGTTCTTTATGGCGACTTCGTACAATGAGAATGATTGCTGTTGACAAAAATAAAAAAGCCAAAACATTACTGACTTCAAACCTCATAAAACCCCTCGATTCCGCACACTAATTTCTCTGCGACCAATCGCAACTCTGTTCTAAAAGCAGAACGACTGCTTCTAAATATTGTTGATCAATTTCCTGAAAACGGTCTAATAGAGGGCTATCGATATCTAAAACGCCAACCACACGATGATCCACGACAATGGGGATTACGATTTCGGAATTGGAAGCGCTATCGCAAGCGATGTGGCCCGGAAAATCATGAACATTTTTGATGCGCTGGGTTTCTTTGCTAGCTGCTGCTGTTCCGCAAACGCCTCGACCAATCGGTATTCTTATACAAGCAGGTTTACCTTGAAAGGGGCCCAAAACTAATTCTTTGTGATCTACTAGGTAGAACCCTGCCCAATTCAAATCCTCCAACCCATGAAATAAGAGAGCCGCCACGTTTGCCAAATTGGCAATACGATTTCTTTCTCCTTCGATCATGGATTTACATTGCTCTACGAGAAGTTGATACCTCGCTTCTGTATCTTTAGGACATTGTATATTTGATTCAAAGCTCATCATTAAACCTCCATCATGATCCGTTTCTATTAGTATTATTATATCACAAAACAACTCCTTCTTGCAACAGAAAGGGTTTTTCCAAGAGAGGTCGAAATGGTCAATAATTCATTTTTGGAGGTGCTCTTTCATGAATCCGCGAGAAATCAATTTATCGGAACGCTGTTGGCTTCCAGGTTCCTCATCCAAAAAAACCGTGGAAGGGTTGAAAGCGGCTGTTAGTTCCGATAACGCCGTTGTCACCTATACTTTGCTAAACATCCTGGAAAGAGGGGGTAACGCCATCGATGCAGGGATTGCGGGCTGCCTGCTACAGGGGGTTTTAGAGCCTTATATGACCAATCATGCAGGAACTGTCACCGCGCTCTATTACGATGCCGAAAGTAAGGCCGTTTATCAACTCGATAGTACTTCAACCTATCCTACAGGTCTTCCCCTTCATAGACCTATGCCTCCAAGATCTGCTTCTGCGGGCTGGGCTTCAACCCCCATGGCTTCCTCGATTCCGGGATTTGCTCCCGGAATTAAAGCGTTACACGAACGTTTTGGTAGTTTATCATGGCCAGAACTCACTGAAGAGGCAATTTGGTGGGCTGACAATGGAAATCATGTGTCCGAATATGAACGGGAAGCTACGATGGACATGCATGCCTTATTCACCTATTATCCTGAAACAAGGGCCTACTTTAAACCAAACGGTCGATTGGTCCAAATTGGTGAACGCTTCCCAAAACCAGGGTTAGGAGATACCCTGAGAGGAATTGCAAATGAAGGTCCCGACTACATGATCACGGGCGCCTGGGCTGAAGCCTATGTCAAAAAAGCCAATGAAATGGGATGGAAGATCACCTTAGACCATATGAGAGAAAATCCCCCTCGTTGGGTCGAGCCTTATCGCTTCAAAGTCAAAGAGTATGAACTTTGCTGTTTAGCTTTGCCACAGCAACAAGGCCAACAACAAGCGTTGATTTTAGGAATATTAGAACAATTGAAGATTGATCAATATGAACCCTATTCTGCCGAACATCTTTATTACATGGCACACGCGTTACGTATGGGTAATTTCCATACCGGCTATATGCAAGATACTGTTATTGCAAATCCCGATTACGACTTATTCCGTGATAAAAATTATCATGCCTACTTAGCGCGATTGATTGAAAGTAATAAGCCCAAAGTCGATTTATCAGAGCATATGAAATTATCCATAAAACCATCCCCTAGAGGAAGTCTACCAAGCGCTGCGTTCTCCTCCGATGAACGACCCAAAGCTTCTTGTGGTAGCTGTGAAATCAGTATTGTTGACCAAAACGGAAATTGGCTTCAAATTATGAACACAATTCAAGGTAGCGGTATCCCTGGGGTTGTCGTAGGTGGAGTTCCGATGGGCGGTAGTTCTGCCGGTACCAATGGCTTTGAAGGGATGCAGGTCAAGCTAGTGCCGGGTGCTCGAACTCGTTTGATTATGGGACATACGATAATAATGAAAGACCAAACTCCGATTCTGATGACCGGAAGTCCGGGAAACCCCTCATTCTCTCAAGCCCAAATGCTTACGAATCTATTATTCTATAAAATGGATCCCTTCACAGCTGGTTTTATGCCAAGGATGTATGGGTTCATGGGCGATACGACCATCCTTATCGAAGATCGTATTCAACCGGAGGTGATTGCGGATCTTCGAAAACTGGGTTCGGATTTGCTTGTTACTGAGCCTTGGGATTCACACACTGGCTCATTTCAAACGTGCTTCCGCAACGAGCTGGGAATTCTAGGAACTACGGTAGATCCCAGAAGGTGCGGAGTAGCCGATGGCATAAAGCTATGATCCAAATCACCATCCCCGGGAAACCTACCCTTAATATTCATACTCTAATCCTCGATTTCAATGGTACATTAGCTTGTGACGGTGTTCTTTCTGCTACTGTGAAGGAAAAGTTACTGGCTTTAAAAGATTCTGTTCAGATTATCGTTGCTACCGCCGACACCCATGGAACAGCCAAAACTCAATGTACAGATTTGGGCATTGCTGTTGAAACTTTTCCGTCGGCAGATGCTGCTCCTTTCAAAGTCAAAATCACCCAAAGATTCGCGGGTGGTGTAGCTTGCATCGGCAATGGATTCAACGATGCCCCAATGTGTAAAGTCGCAGAATTATCGGTCGCTATCATCGGTTGTGAGGGATGCTGGACCGGGTTGTTATCCTCTTGCGATATAGCAGTCACCTCCATTGAAGCCGCCCTCGAATTGTTCTTGAAACCGATGCGGATACAGGCCACCCTGCGCACATAAAAAAAAGACAGGTCCTTGTTTAAAAACATCGACCTGTCTTTTTTTATGAAAGTATTGTCAGTTTGGATCTCAGTACTTGAATTTCCTTTTGATATCCTTCTAACTCATTGGGTGTCTCGAGATTAAAAGGTAATCCGGCCAGGGCGGGATGCTGTATGAAACGGACAATTGCCTCTAAGCCAATGCTTCCTTCACCCAAAGCAGCATGTCGATCTTTATGACTTTCAAACGGATTCATGTTATCATTGACATGTACCCCTTTAATCTTATCGAGCCCAACGGTTCGATCTAATTGATGAAAGACATCTTCTAACTTCGTGACAATATCGTATCCGGCTGCATGAAGATGGCAGGTGTCGATGCAGATTCCTAATCGTTCAGAATGATGAACCCCTTGGATGATATCTTTGAGTTCTTCAAACGATGAACCAATTTCCGAACCTTTTCCGGTCATTCCCTCTAATAATACCCAAGGTCCTTGAGGTCCCGTCAACACTGTATTCAACGCCTTAACAATAAACTCAGTTCCTCTTTCCACACCCACTCCCACATGGCTCCCCGGATGAAATAGATATCTAGCATTTTCGATTTGCTTAACCCTTTCGTAATCGTCTTGAAGAATACTTAAAGCAAATGTTCGAACCTCTTCTTTATCGGAAGCTAAATTCATTGTATAGGGTGCATGGGCTAAAATTGGTCCAAACTCATGTTCTTGTACGATTGCATGATACGCAGACAGATCTTGTTGATCCATTGCTTTGGCTGCCCCACCCCGAGGATTACGTGTGAAAAATTGAAACGTATTCGCTCCGATGGATACAGCAGTCTTGGCAACCTCTTCAAATCCTTTAGCGATCGATAAGTGGCAGCCGATATAAAACTTACTCAATATTTTTCTCCTTATCTTCGGAACTAGTATCCTTAGGAAGACCCCAGAACATATATCCACCTTTTACTCTAGCCCACCGAGTGATTTTTAAGTTTTTAGGGATTAGAGAAGCGAAGGTCTCTAAATCCAATTTGTATTCTTTGCAAAGAACTAATTCCTCTTCTTTTTTATCACCATGCGGTCCCATGCAAATCCTCTTTTCCAGAGAGAACAAATGGCAGGCTTGACAATTATCTTTGTACGGAACCATAACTTTTTTGGTTTTCGAAAAGTTAAACAAGCATATCCCTCCCGAATCTCTCGAGCTCTTGTTCCTGTAATAGAAACATAGTATTATTTCTTCGATGCCTACAACAAAATCCCTTTATTTGTAAACGTTGCACTCCAGATTTCTTGAGTTCATCTAAATAAACGAAAGGATTTCGACAGGGATTCAGCAAAATAAGAAGAATCCTTGTAAAGGAGGCGATTCTTATACCTGAATTACCTGAAGTTGAAACCTTGCGTCGTAGCTTACTTGCCTACTTACCTTCCCCTCTCGTTCAGAATGTTGAAGTCCTACACCAAAGCGTCATTAAGCCTTCCAATGAAATTGATTTTAAAAGAAACCTCATAGGTAAACAAATAACAGAGGCAAAACGACGCGGAAAATACTTAGTACTGGTATTAACCCCTAAAGGCTCATTGGTAATCCATCTCCGCATGACGGGTCAATTCTTTTATCGACATCCTCAAGAACAAGCTCTGCCTAAAATCGCTCATACTCATCTGATAATTAACTTTGTCGATGGTAGCGCTTTTCATTACGCCGATGTTCGTCGTTTTGGCCGAATCTGTTACCACGATTCCGAGATTTCAGATCCCGGTTACTGTGCATTAGGTCCAGAACCTTTCGATCCGACTTTCACAGTAGACTATTTGAAAAGCTTAGGAGGTCGAAAAGCCCCTATTAAGAGCCTACTTTTACAGCAAAACCTGATAGCTGGTTTAGGAAATATTTACGCCGACGAGGCTCTCTTTCGAGCTCGTATTCATCCTCTCCGTTCTGCTAATACCCTTTATGACCACGAGTGGAATGCATTACATCATGGTATATGTAGCGTCATTCACGAAGCGGTAGAATCTCGTGGCAGCAGTTTGAGAGATTATCTCGATGCAAATCGTGAAAGAGGGTCGTATCAAGATCAATGGTCCGTGTATCAGCAAACAGGAAAACCTTGTGTTCATTGCGGAACGCTGATTGAGCGTATAAAAGTAGCAGGAAGATCAAGCCATTATTGTCCTTCTTGTCAAACTATAAAGAACGCTGCACAACCAAGAATCATCGGTATTACAGGTGGTATCGCCAGTGGAAAATCTACGGTCGTCTCTTACCTGCAAGATTTGGGTGCAACGATTGTTGATGCCGATGAAATCTCTCGTTCTCTTACAGTCAAAAACGGTCCCGCTGTATCGATAATTCTCCAAACATTTGGAGAAGAATTTGCTTCCTCTCCTGGAGTTCTTAATCGCAAAAAACTCGGTGAATTGGTTTTTTCCGATGCTACTGCTCGCCAAAAACTGAATTCTATTTTGCATCCGCTCATCCTCAATGAAATGCAGAAAGAGATAGATGCTTATCATGCAACCACCACTTCAATTCCTCTATTCTTGGATATTCCTCTTTTGTTCGAGGCAGGGTTAGAGTCTTTTTGCGATCAAATTTGGTTAGTCTATATCGATCCATCAACACAATTGCAAAGATTAAAAGTACGTGATTCGTTAACCGAGGAGCAAGCCTTAAAACGAATCCACGCTCAAATGCCCATGGAGGAAAAACGTTCCAAAAGCAACCACATCATCGACAATAGTGGAAGCCTTGATGACACAAAGAAACAAATTGAACATCTATGGGAAATCTATGGATTCCCAAGCAAAGAAAAGGAGTGATTCTATGAACCCCTTAAGCGAAAAACTAACCAATATTCTAAAGTACAACTTGCCAAAAAACTACACCGGGATCTCCTATGCAATCATGGTCAAAGGAGAATTGATTGCTGCAGGAACTGCCGGTAGCAGTGGTGGAAAAGAAAAGAAGCCCCTGAAATTGACCGATACTTTTAATGTGGCTTCGGTTTCAAAAATCTTTTGTTCTTTGGCAGTCATGAAATTGGTCGAACAAGGAAAAGTGACGCTCGATACCCCGGTAGTTGAATATTTACCTCGCCTCGAGATGCCCGATCCACGGTATCGACTGATTACTTTGCGCCATTGCTTAAGCCATACCAGCGGCTTACCCGGTACTCAATGGAAAGGCTTTTCTGTTACCGATACTGCGGGCAGTGACTATTATGACGATGTCTACGATTATTTGTCAGTACAATATTTAAAAGCGACACCCGGGGAATATGCAGTCTATTGTAACGACGGCTTCACTGTTGCCGAAATGGTTATAGCGGAAGTTAGCCACATGAGTTTCTCTGCCTTCTGTTCTCAATATATTATGAATCCCTTGGACATGCAAACAACGCGTCTTTCCGACCAACTTAATGGAGAAATCACTGTTGTTCGCGAAAAGGAAAAACCTGCTGAATTATTACTGATCCAAGGCGCTGCCGGTTTCACAACATCCATGGTTGACTTGTGCAAACTTGGGCAAATGGTCCTTTCACCGGAACCTTACTTCGATTCACAATCGCTCCAAGAGATGGCCAAACCTCATGGTAAGACCTTTTTGATTGAAGACGACCGAACCCCCTCCTATGGTTTAGGATGGGACAATGTGGCCTTCAAAGATGCAGAGTATGATTTGGGTGAGGGCGTTCTACTTAAAGGTGGAAACAGTTTCCAATTTACCACTCAGTTTTTAGTCATCCCAAAACACGAAGCGGTTTTAGCGATTTCAGAAACGCATGACTGTAAATTGGATGTCAACGAAACCATCTTACGCTTATTTGCAACCGCGATGTTGGACCGCGGAATCAACCTTTATACCAAACAAACTGTGATTCCTCAAGAAATCATGAACCGTTTCGGAGGGCGCTATCTAACCCCTAGTGGAGTACTTCATGTTCACTTCTATGGAACAACCTGCCAGATTAATCGCGAAACTACCCGGGACGAAAGTTACGCCGTTCATAAAAACTTAAAATACAATGGCATTGAATGGAAAGCTTCCGAAGATCAAAGCTTCTATTTTACGGAACATGAACAGCAAATTTATCTCATCTCTAATCTTAAAGGCCGCAGAATCCCACAAGCTCAAAAAGCCAAAAATTACTCTGCCTATAACGAAATCTGGAAAGCCCGCCTTGAAAAAAAATATATTGTCACCGACACAAATCCCTATGATTTAGTGATTCGAGAAATTATGACCGGCTTCTGCTTAAAATCATTACCAGGTCATACGGGTATTCTTATTGCTTCCTTCTCCGGAAGAAACGATGGCGATATTTATGGAGTTTTCGAAGCTCCCTTTTTAGCTTTAACCGATGATGTTGGCAAGGGTTTTTTGAATACTCCGGCCAATCCCAGTCGTGACATGATTTCTCCCCATTTTTATATAAAAGAAGGCATTGAGTATTGTAAAGTTGCTTCGTATTTATACCGTGATGTTTCGAGCTTACCCGTTTATCAAGGACAAACTTTCCACCAAGGGAAAACCAATCGAGTTTATCGAATACAAGATGAACTACAAACTTTGCCTGAAATCCCCAATGGGCGTCGACTTATGATCATGAACAAAGATATGACTGTCGTCTACGACTCCCTCTTCAATGATCTCTACACGCCATTAAAAGAAGGATTTATCAGTTTTATTTAGCGTGCGTTTGTTAAAGATTTTTCATAAATTTTTCACACAATGATGATGAATCCCTTGAGATCGAGGTTTATAATAGTCTTAGAATTCAAGAAATGTAATAGGAGGCTGTAAAATGGATCTCGATGAAACCATGCAACCCGAAATTGAATCCCCCGTTGAAAAAAAGATACAGGCTGACAGCCTTGCGCCCAAGTTGAAAAAACAATTAGCCTTGCTGATCTCCCTCTCGATTTTAACGACTGGGGCTCTGGGATTTGGAACAGGATACTATCTTTCTGATCGCCAACATGATCTCAAATTACCCAATTTAACCCTAGTAGAATCTCTTCAGAATGATCGAAATAGCATCATAGGAACAACAAACTTCCTTGAACAAGAAGGGTTAACCACACCATTAAGTATTAGTCAAATTAGTGCTTTGACCGCTGATTCGGTAGTAGAAATCCAAACCGAACGCACTCTCAATGATTGGAGAATCGGTCAATATACAACAACCGGAGCTGGTAGTGGTGTTATCATTTCCGCCGATGGCTATATAATCACCAATCAGCACGTCATCGATGGTGCGAACACCATCATCGTAGGCTTGAGAAATGGAGAAAGTTACCCGGCAGTTTTAATCGGAAGTGATCATAAAACCGATATTGCACTGCTGAAAATTGAAGAGACTGAGTTAACACCGGCTGTTTTCGGCGACTCCTCAAAAATGGTCGTTGGCGAAACAGCAGTCGTCATTGGAAATCCTTTAGGACAACTGGGTGGAACGGTCACCGACGGCATCATCAGCGCTTTGGACCGTGAAATTGCATTCGACGGTAAAACGATGAATCTTTTACAAACCAATGCTGCAATTAACCCAGGGAACTCCGGTGGTGGAATTTTTAATGCCTATGGAGAATTGATAGGCGTCGTTGTAGCAAAATCCTCTGGGAGCGATGTCGAGGGTCTGGGTTTTGCAATACCAATCAATGATGTAAAGGATATTTTAGAAGATTTGATGACCTATGGTTATGTCGAAGGCAGAATCGACCTCAAAATGACCTTACAAGATGTTACGGGTGTTTATAGTTACTTCTATGGTTACTCACAAGGGGTCTATATTGCATCCGTTGAAGAAGGTTCTAATGCCGCTAGAACCGGTTTCAAAGTGGGTGATTATATCACTGCAATCGACGGAACCGCAATCTCATCTGTTTCACAAGTCAATGCACTCATTGATCAATATCAAGTGGGTGATACAGTCAAAATCAAAATTCTCAGAAACAATCGCAGTTATACCGGCAACTTGATCTTAGAGGGATACAGCGGTGAATAGGAAAAGAGAGGCTTCCAAAAAACGGAAGTCTCTCTTTTTTGCATGTTAAATTAGGGATTAAGATGCCGAATAAAGTATTCAATCAATCTTCTCCGATAATACGGATGATCATGAAGGTCATGATGCCGATTGGGAATGATTAGTAAATCAAAGTCTTTATCGGCATTGATCAAAGCGTTGACAATACGTATCGTATTTGCAGGATGAACATTATCATCTAAATCCCCATGGATCAGTAACAGATGTCCTTGCAAATTCTCTGCTAAAAACTCTGCATTTTGCGCTTTCCAGAGTTCTTTACGAAAGGGTTCCATGAACAATTCGGACCAACTTGCACTATAGATTTCTTGAGCATGATTTCCCGCGGTCGAAACTCCCACTTTATAAAGATGGG
The DNA here is from genome assembly GCA_964425745.1 of uncultured Eubacteriales bacterium. Classification (GTDB taxonomy): domain Bacteria; phylum Bacillota; class JAAYKD01; order JAAYKD01; family JAAYKD01; genus CALCNS01. The sequence goes on from CAYRNW010000021.1 coordinate 14,511, forward strand.
GTTTTTTAACCATGAATTGATAGGTTGCAAACCCTCCACCACTATGCCCCCAAACTCCAACACGGTCTACATCCATGGCTGGGTATTGTAGTTTGAGTTGTTGGTAGGCAGCCTCATGATCATCAATCCCCGCACATGCACCCATGTTGTTATAGCAGTGATCATGGAATGCTTTCCCTCTTAAGGGTGTTCCTCTTCCATCGATAATAATAGCAATAAAGCCAAGATTTGCCAAGGTTTGTGTGTACCCTGCATGGCGTGATAAAGATTCCATAAACGTTTGGGGTGCTAACATTTTTTGATTGCCCCCGTAGCAATACTCCACAACAGGGTAGGATTTTTCGGCGTCAAAATTCGGTGGGAAGAACAACATACCATGAATATCAGTGGTCCCATCGGCTGCTTTTACACAGAACGGTGTGGGTTCAACATAACCTGCATCTCGAAGGCGAGAAGCATCGGAGCGGCTGATAACCCGTACTACCTGATTGGAAATCGTATATAAAGTCACTACGGGCTCCCTATGATACGAAGTCCAAATATCCAAGTAATATTCTGCGTTAGGACTGAAATGTGTTTCATGATCTCCCGGTTCAGCACGTAAGCATTCAATGGTCCCAGTGGTTAAGTTTAAGCAATAGGGATACTTTTGATACGGCGTTTCTCCTAGACCGCAATTGCTGGCTGAAAAATAAAGCAATTTCTGTTCAGAATCTATATGAAGGATTTGCCGAATCGTATAGCCATCGGTCAATTGTTTGCAAGATCCATCCTGCAGACAATATTGATAAAGATCAAACCAACCATGGCGCTCACTAAGCCAAAAGAGGCTGTCCAACTTTTCGGATAGATAATATTTTCTTTTTACAAAGTCAGAAGAATTCGCACTTGCATTTTGCATTTTGTAATGATCCAAAAAGATGAAGGTTGGTGATATTTCAGTAAACAAAAGCTTCGTTGTTTGATCTTCATGGTTCATTACATAAACGTTGCTCAACGTGTTTTGACGATTCTTAATTTGAAAAATTGTATAGTTCCCTTCAATAGAATCTCCGAAACTTCCGGGAATGGTTCCAGAAAAGGCAAAGCTTCCTAACCCAAAGGATTGGCAGCGATCTTCTTGTAGATCAATCCGAAAATATTCCACCATTGGTAAATGCGCATCTCCCGGTAAAGGATAATGATACGTATGAACAACCGGACGTACCGCTTCATCTCCTTGGGGAACGCTTTGCACCAAAGTATAGGTTTCAACCTTTCTTAAATCCATCTTGTAGGTAAACACAAACCGATTGTCTTCACTCCAAAAAGCTCCTAGGGGTAAGGCATTTCCTTTTAACTTCGTGGCAATAACTCCACTGGCATTGGCACATAGAATTCCATAGCCATTTTCAGAAACCCCGTCTTTGGTTAAGGCTTTCTCGACACCGGTTTTCAAATCCAGCAAATACAGATTTCCCTCGGCACCATACACTGCTTTGGTTTTATCGGGAGACAGTACAGCTCCATTGGGCATCGGTTTCATTTGAGGAATCAATTGTTTGCCATCGAAACAATACCGCATAACTGCGGAGTTCCCCGGTGGAGTTGTGAAAAGCAAATGTCCTTCCTCGTTCAAAGTTTCGAAAACAATGGGTAATTGATTTGCTGACACTTCAGTATTTTTCTCTTTGCTCAAAAGTTTTGCCAGTTCCTCTTGATCAAAGGCTTCTTGTTCTTCCCCGCTTTTAATGTCATGAATCAAATAGGTTGATTTTTTTCCTTCTGTCAAGAAAGATTCTTTCACATAGACAAATCTCTGTTCATCGAGAAACCACGGGCGGAAATTACCGTTGAGTACCATCGCTTCTGCCTTTTCGGGCATCAGTTGAAATGCTTTCTCTAAATTCACTCGTTCCATTGTGTCACTCCTCTTCTTTTCTTACGAATCTATTTTTAGATCAAATCCCCACCAATATAAGTTTGTAATACCTTCGTATCTTGGATCTCTCCTGCATCGACTGCAAAAATATTGCGATCTACCAAAATGAAGTCTGCCAGCATGCCTTTCATTAAACGACCTTTTTCCCGTTCTTGGAAGCAAGCAAATGCCGAACCAAAAGTATACATTCTAAGAGCTTGCTCCACGGTTAGTTTCTGCTCGGGCAACCATCCTCCTGCAGGAAATCCTTTGACATCTTGTCGGGTCACCGCACAACCAATTCCAATAAAGGGGTTAAAGGGCTCAACCGGAGCATCGGAACCTCCCGCTAAAATCACGCCTAAATCACTCAAGGTTTTCCAGGCATAGGATGACTTCATTCTGTCTTTCCCAATACGCTTCTCAACAATATGCAAATCTGTTCCCACGAATCCAGGTTGGGCATCGATGACCACTCCCAAGCGTTGAATCTGCAATAATTGGGCGGGGGTCGTTAGCTGCGCATGGATAATCCGAGGCCGAGCATCCCGTTTGGGGGTGGCTCGCAACGCACTTTCAAAAGCGTTGAGCATTCCTTGAATTGCAGCATCTCCAATGGCATGTCCACTCATCTGGTAGCCTAAAACATGAGCTAAGCTCAAAATCGAATTCTTCTCTTCTTGTGTCAAGGTTTCCAATCCTATTGTCGATGCATCATCGGCGTAGGGTGTTAGCATATGAGCAGTTCTACCGCCGAGCGAACCGTCACACATCAATTTTACGGGACCTAAACTCATGCGATCGGTATCCTGAAATCCATACTCGTTTTGTTTCCAATGATGGAATTGCAGCAATCCTTCAACACTACCGAATAACAACTGATGATTGATTCGTAACCCAGTAGGGGTCTCCGCAATCCAATCTTGATACGCTCCTAAGGTTTTTTCCCATCCTTCATTCCCGGTATTTCCAACATCATTGGATTGCACACTGGTCAGTCCCGAAGCGATAGCCGCCCGGGATGCGTTCTTGATATAGCGATACACATCGGCACGTGTTTCCTTAGGATAATGAGAAGTTGCTAATCGCATGGCTCCTTCTCTTAAAATACCTAAAGGTTCCCCCTCATCATCGAGGTCTACTTGCCCGTTGCTTGCAAATTGATAATTCTTTCCAATTCCAGCCATTCTTAATAAAACCGAGTTTACTACGGCAATATGACCGCAAGCTCGCACGATCGCAACCGGTTTGGTCTGAGACACTTGATCTAAATCATAACGAGTGGGCATGGTATGATCATCAAATTGATCTTGCAAAAAGCCTCTCCCTGTGATGATGCTTGCTTCAGGATTTTTATCAGCAAAGTTACGACATTTTGCAATAACCTCCTGTCTTGAAGTGCATTCATTTAAACGAACCCATTCCATCATACGACCTACATTAACGAGATGCATATGGCTGTCATGAAGCCCGGGGAGAACCTTTTTTTGATTTAAATCAATAATCTCTCCTCCCACAAACTGACTTTTCAGAGATTCAGTGCCTCCAATCTCAAGAATCCTTCCGTTCTCTACAACCATTGCCTCTGCAGAAGGTTTTAAGATATCTCCTGTCCAAATATCGCCATTTACAAAAAGAGTTCTTTTATTCATCTTTGTTCCTCCTTCACGTTGTTCATGCAATATTTCTCTTGAAAAGTTAGAATTCCTTCCCTCAAACAGAAGGAAAAGCCTTTCGTTTATAGAAATAGACAATCAATCCCTCAGTTCTTCATTTTAATAGAGAAAGGAATGATTAAAGTGGCTCCTTTGAAACTGGATTACACCAAATACTATCGCTACCATGCTTTAGTAGAGGCCCTGGAGAATTTCTGCTTGGAATTTCCAAAGCTGACCAAGCTGTATTCCTTAGGCAAAAGTTCCGGTGGTCGCGATCTCTGGTGTATTGAGTTGACCAACCAAGAAACCGGTGCTGCAGAATGCAAACCAGGATTCTATCTCGATGGCAACACCCATGCCGGTGAGGTCACAGGCAGTATGGCATGTCTTTATACCATCGATTATCTTCTCAATAACTACGGAGAAGATCAACAAGTGACTTGGTTGCTTAATAACAAATCGTTTTATGTGATTCCGCGTGTATCCCCGGACGGTGCTGAATTTTATTTGACCACCCCCTATACCGTTCGCTCTTCTGATAAAGAATACACGTTCCCCGACTATGCCGATCCCTCCGGGTTATCTGGTGAAGATTTAGATGGTGATGGTAATATTCTGCAAATGCGGGTCCGCGATGATGTGACCGGTACGCTCAAAATCTCTGAAAAAGATCCTCGTCTTATGATTCCTAGAAGCCCCGATGATTTCGGTGGTGAGTATTACCATGTGTTTACTGAGGGTACAATCAAAGGCTACGATGGCTATGAGATCAAAATGGCACCCAACCGCTGGGGACTCGATTTCAATCGTAATTATCCAATCAATTGGAGACCCTCGCATGTCCAGAATGGAGCAGGTCCCAGACCCAATTCCGAACCGGAAACAGCTGCAATCTCTGATTTCCTGCTTCGTCAAAAGAACCTAGCCGCCTGTTTGTATTATCATACTTCCGGTGGTGAACATTTGCGTGGATTATGTATCGATACCGATGATAAAATGAATCCTGCCGATTTAGCAATGTATAAAGCGCTCGGTCAACGCGGTACCGATTATACCGGATACCCAGTCAAGAGCTTATTTGTCGATTACACCAATCGTGTCCCGCAATGGGGAACTTTCCTCGATATGACCTTCACCTATTTAGGCATGTTTTCCTATGCTACCGAATTATGGGACCTCATGGGTCGGGCTGGCGTCAAAGATGGTAGTTGGATGAAAATTTCTAAAATGACTCCTGCCGAACAAGAAGACGTTCAACTCAAACTTTTGAAATGGAATGACGAAGTGATGCAAGGAGAGTGCTTTGTCGCTTGGCATGAATTTAATCATCCACAATTAGGGAAAGTTGAAATCGGTGGCTGGACGCCAAAATTTGGCCGTCAAAATCCACCCGCCAAACTTTTGCAAGAAGAATGCCACAAGAACATGCTCTTCAGCCTAGCTTTTGCGGCAGCAATGCCCGGCCTTTCCGTCAGTGAATTAAAAGCTGACAAGGTTTCTGATAATGTATATCGCATTACAGGGAAAGTAGAAAACATTGGTTTCATGCCAACGAGTGGAAGCATTCAAGCTGAAGCCAACAAAACAGCTGCCCCAGTGAAAGTGTCGATTTGTGGTGGCGAAGTCTTACAGGGTGAAGCTGAAACTGAAGTAGGACATCTCAGAGGCTATGGCAGTACCGCGGGCGGTTATATGAATGTTAGTGGTGCTGGTTCCCGAAAGAAATTAGAATGGTTGATTCGAGCTTCGATTGGAGACTGTATTACCGTTCACGCCTATGCGCCCAGAGCCGGGAAAGCTTCCGCTTCTGTGAAAATTGAGATCTAAATTAGAGGAGGGTTACTTATGAAAGTTGCTTATGAGCCAGCCAAATATTATAAATGGGCTGAAATTCAAAACCTGATGGATCAGTGGTGTGCCGCATTTCCTGAATTAGTAAAACAATACCCCATTGGCAAGACTTACGAAGGCAGAGAAATCATCTGTTTAGAAATGACCTCTCCAAAAGGAGACCCCACCGAAAAACCCGGTTATTATATTGATGCAAACTTCCACGCTGGCGAAGTGACCGGTTCAGCAGTCGCACTATATACAACCTCTTGGTTGCTTGAAAATTACGGCACTAACGAAGAAGCCACTCAAATCCTTGACAGCAGAACCATCTACATGGTACCACGCGTCACCATTGACGGCTCAGAATTATATCTCAACACCCCTTACATGATTCGTTCTTCCGTTCGCCTCTTCCCATTTACCGAAGATCAACCCGGTTTGCATGGTGAAGACCTCGACGGCGACGGCTGGATTACCCAAATGCGGGTCAAAGATCCTCATGGCGAATACAAAATCGATCCGGAAGATTCTCGCCTCATGATTAAACGTTTGCCAGACGAAGTCGAAGGTGATTTTTATCGGGTTTATTCCGAAGGCAAAATTGTTGAATTTGACGGGGTTGAAGTCCAACACGCGCGTTCTCGCTGGGGCTTGGATGTCAATCGCAATATGCCTGCTTTCTGGGATATCGATGCTAAACAAATCGGATCCGGAGACTATGCCTTGTCGGAACCCGAAACCAAATCGGTCGCAGACTTTTTGATCAAAACGAAAAACATTGCGGGTGCACAGAGTTATCATACGACTGGTGAAGTTCATCTTCGTCCCTGCTGCACAACACCCGATAAATCCATGAACCCCGGTGATTTAGCGGCTTATAAAGCACTCGGTATTCGAGGAGTGGAATATACCGGTTATGGTCACTGTAGTGTCTACGATGGTTATTTGGCCCCAGAACAACGTAACTCGCCTTTAAGAGGAGTTTATCTTGACTGGATTTATAATCATCGAGGAATTCTTTCCTGGTCTACCGAGTTATGGAGTGTTCCCCATGCTGCAGGTGGAAAGAAAAATGACTTCTCCAAAGATCGCCAACCCTACACCGATAAAGATCGCGAATCCGATATGCGTAAAGTAGCGAAATGGCACGACGAGAATAATTTAGACAATTTTGTTGCTTGGCACGAATTTGACCATCCTCAATTGGGCAAAGTTGAAATCGGTGGCTGGAAGCAAAAATTCATGTTCCAAAATCCTCCACCACAATTCTTACCGGAACTTTGCGAGAAAAATATGAAGTTCACCAATGTTCAAATCAGAGCACTGGCAGAATTGGATATCCGCAAAGTTAAAGTTGAAAAAAAAGCCGAAGGTCTTTATGAAATTACCTGTGGCATCGTCAACAAAGGCTACTTACCTACCGGTGGTTCTCATTTAGCGGAGCAAATCAAAGTGGTACGTCCTGTTGAAGTTTCTGTCACTGGAGACAATCTGCAAGTACCAAACGGAAAATGCATCCTAAAACTCAACCAACTCAAAGGGCGAGAAGAAAAGAAAGCTCAATGGTTGGTGTTGGGAACAGCCGGACAAACCATAACTATTACCGCTAAGAGCGAACGTGCAGGAACTGCTCGTCACTCTGTAACCCTTCCTTAACCTAATCTAAGGCTCATACCACCTGTTTAGATTCGTCTTGACAGGTGGTTTTCTTTTCTGTATAATTAGTTAAATTCATTCGTAACACGATGAAGCAGAGAGTAACGAGTCCCATATGTTAGTACAGAGAGCCGGGGTGCTGAGAACCGGTGTAATAGGGCTGGTGAAGAACACTGCTGAGTAGCTCTTCGAAAATCACCCGAATGGGTGCTTGAGTAGAGGTAGCCGGGTTCGCCCGATAAAGCGTTCATAAGTTGGGAGTGCTTGAAACTCCAAAGTGGGTGGCACCGCGAATTTTAGCCCTTCGTCCCGCTGTTGTACGTCAACAGTATGCGAAGGGCTTTTCTATATCACAAGGAGGGAAACATTGGATGAAAGTAAAACAATTATTTCGTACGTCTCAACCACCGATTGGCCAAAAAATCACCGTCAATGGCTGGATCCGAACTTCACGAGCTTCCAACACGATTGGTTTCATTGAATTGAATGATGGGAGCTTTTTCAAGAACCTCCAGATTGTCTTTGAAGGATCCAAACTGACAAACTACCAAGAGGTAGCTAAGATGCCCATTGCAACCGCCATTGAAGTGCAGGGTATCTTAGTTGAATCACCAGGAAGCAAACAGCCCTTTGAGTTGCATGCTGAGCAAATCGTAGAGCTTGCCTCATCATCCGGGGATTATCCACTTCAAAAAAAGAGACACTCGTTAGAGTATCTCCGTGAAATTGCATGGTTCCGTCCGCGCTCCAATCTCTTTTCAGCAGTTTTTCGCGTGCGTTCTGTTGCTGCCTTTGCTATTCACCGATTTTTCCAAGAGCGAGGCTTCATCTACGCCAATACTCCCTTAATCACCGATTCCGATGGCGAAGGTGCCGGAGAAATGTTTCGCGTAACAACTTTAGATCTAATGAATTTACCAAAGACTGAAACCGGGATTGTTGATTTTTCACAAGACTTTTTTGGAAAATCTACTTTTTTGAATGTCACTGGTCAGTTGCAAGCCGAAGCCATGGCTTTAGCATTTCGTGATGTTTATACCTTTGGCCCTACCTTTAGAGCCGAAAATTCTAATACTACCCGTCATGCCGCAGAATTTTGGATGATGGAACCGGAAATGGCTTTTGCTGATCTTGATGATAACATGGAAAACATTGAATCGATGATCCGATTTGTCATCAAAACCGTATTAGAAGAGTGTCCGGAAGAGATGCAGTTCTTTAATGAATTTGTTGATAAAGACCTGTTATCCCGGCTCGATAATGTCGTTTCAAATCAATTCGAGCGCGTTTCCTATACAGAAGCAGTATCGATTTTACTGAAGACCAATCATCCTTTCGAATTTCCAGTTTCCTGGGGTATGGATCTACAAACGGAACACGAACGGTATTTGACTGAGAAAATTTTTAAGAAACCTGTTTTCGTCTATAATTACCCAAAAGAAATCAAGGCTTTTTATATGCGTCAAAATGACGATGGAAAAACGGTTGCTGCCGTAGATCTGCTGGCTCCCGGTATTGGAGAAATCGTAGGTGGAAGTCAGCGTGAAGAACGCTATGATAAAATTGTACAACGAATGACAGAGTTAGGTATGGATCTTGAGCCGTATCAATGGTATCTTGATTTGAGGAAATTTGGTGGTGTCTACCATAGTGGTTATGGCTTAGGTTTTGAGCGTTTGGTGATGTATATCACCGGCGTCAGCAATATTCGAGATGTTTGTTTAAGTCCCCGCACCGTCGGGAATTGTACCTTTTAGAAACGAAAGGAGTTTCAGCCATGAAATTACGTTTATTTTACCTACCGAATTGCCCTCATTGCAAGCGTGCGATTGCCATGCTCGAGGAACTGCAAGCTTCAAATCCGGCTTATGCCGCCGTTGAAATCGAAAAAATCAATGAGCGTGTTCAATCAAGTTTAGCCAATCAATATGACTATTACCTGGTTCCAACCTTTTACTTGGGTGAGAAGAAACTTTTCGAAGGGGTTCCAACAAGAGAAGCTATCGAAGATGTCTTAAAAAAGGCAATCGAAGCCTAAAGACCAAAAAAGACCTTGCAGTCTATACAACAAACTGCAAGGTCTTTCTTTTAGAAATCCCATATTATTAGAGTAAACGTTGTTCCCATTCCGTTTCTTTGAATCCATTTAAAACAAAATTCGGACCAATCAGAAGTGGCCTTTTTACGAGCATTCCATCACTTCCCAGCCAATCTGCCATTTCTTCTTGGCTCATTGTGGGTAGTTTTAGCGCTAATTCGTTCCTACGATATAAAACACCACTCGTATTGAAGAATTTCTCTAAAGGAGCTTGGTATTGTTTGTTCCACTGGAGTAATTCCTCTTTTTTGGGATTTTCTGTTTTGATATTTCTTTCTTTGTAGGAGATACCATGAGCCTCAAGCCAATCACGGGCCTTTTTACAAGTAGATCAGCCAGGATAACAAAACATGAGATAGGTCAAATCAATCGTCCCCTTTCTCTTAATCCAACTCTATAGTAAACGATTCTCTTCATTTTTGTCAACAACCTTTATCTAGACAACTCATTTTAATCTTGACGAATCCGTAAACTTATTGTATGGTTAAGTTAGATTAATATCAATAAATAATGAAACGGAGGGTTTATGATGAAAATCGCTTATTTCGCTTTTAACGGTAATACCATGTGTTTTCAACATCTCTTATTAAACACCCTTGACTTATACCAAAAAGGGCACGAAGTCAAGCTCATTATTGAAGGAGAAGCTGTCAAACTCATGCAACCAATGATTGAATCTAAAAATCCTATCTTCGCCAAAGTACGGGAATTGGGCTTAATTGATTGCATTTGCAAAGCTTGTTCCGCTAGTCTTGGCGTTTTAGAGTATAATCAAACCTTGAACATTCCTCTCAAGGGAGATATGAATGGTCACCCTTCCATGGAAGCTTATTTAAAAGATGGGTATCAGATTATAACACTGTAAAATTTGTTACAAAGCCCCTATGATTCAGCTCCTGCTGTATCATAGGGGCTTTTCTTAGGACTGCTTTCTCCAACTTTTGAACAATTCAGCAATGACATGCTCAATAGGGTGCACATTTAAGTCCACTTCGTATTGAAAGACCCCATGACTCCCTTCAAGGAACCTGCAAAATCTTCATGGTCGTGCTCTTCCCTGCCCCATTCAAAAAACTAACCATTGGCAATCACTACCATTGGTTAGTTTAACGAAAAATATGAACGATGTCAATCCGGTTTGGGTTCAAATTCTAATTTCCCAACCCCGCATATCGGGCAGAACCAATCTTCTGGTAAATCTTCAAAGGCTGTTCCGGGAGCGATTCCGGCATCAGGGTCTCCCAATTCCGGGTCGTAGATATAACCGCAGGGAATGCAAATGTACTTTTTCATGAAAATCCTCCTTGCAAAATGGTATTTTATACGGTGCATGATTTTGTTATATTCTAATTTCTATACCAATTTGTGATTTCCTTCATTATCCGTTAAAATTGAGGAATTTAATCACTTTCAAAGCTCCCTCGTCCTACAGCATCGGTGTTAAAGATATAAAGGACAAGATCCGGGTTGTATTCTTTTGCATAATCTGCAACCGAACCATTAAAGAGTCGTAAATCCAAAGCAGTAATCTCAGAAACACCAAGCGATAAAAAAGAATAAATTGGCAAGCCATAGGAATCCTTGATCATCAAGATCTTTTTCCCTTCCGTTATCGTGTGATTCTTGATTCGAATAATTTCATGATCCCCATTATACGCAGCATAACGGTTGGTTTCTTTTGGTGCCTCGGAATCCAAATACTCATGCACCAAGATCGCTTCCGAAAAGTCCCCTTGCTTTTCCTGCCAGGAACCATAGTTATAAATAGAAACCGTATACTCGGTAGTGAAACTTGGAGTAACTAAAGTAAAGGAATCGAGCCCACTGTATTGTTCCCCGACACGTTTTCCTAATGACCCCAAAAAGAAATCCGGGAATTCTTCAAAGTGGAATTGATTGGTCTCAAAAATTGCCTCATCAATTTTTAAAGCATAATCTTGGTTTAAGAATTCCACCAATAAAGAAGTTGCCATGAGTGCGCTAGGAATTGTCCAATGATGATCGGTCTTATAAAACAGCTCATTTGCAGTCCATCCCTGATTGAAAAAATCTTCTCTTAAATCATAATTATCGATGTTCAATTCTTGAAGGCCTTTTAGAAGCCGGTCGGCATTATCATTTCCGTATTCTTGAATATTGTAGGGTAATTGCTGCTTTCCAGGCTCCAATTTGTAAGGTGCTTGGACGTAAACAAAAGGAAGGTTTAGGGCTTGTAACTCTGTATGAATTTTCTCCAGGGCTTTTAAATCAGATTCAATCTCCATGTAAGGCGTCGTAAAAGCGATTTGCTTGTCGCTAGTTTTAAACAGAGAGCCATAATTCACATCGGGGACGACCCTTTTATCTTGCCAACGTTGTAAAAGACCATGGATTTCGATCATGTCGAGTCTCCAAGGAACCGATTCTTGTATGGCTTCTTCGAATTCACGAGTTGCATTTTCAATAAAATTCTCATTATTTTGAGCGAATACGTCACCATAGAATTGTACAAACCACTGATCGAAAAAAACAAAATAGAGAGTGAAAGAAAAAACGAATAAAAGAGCCATGATGGCGGCAACTTTTTCCCACCCGGCTTGATGCATATCCCATTTCATTGCTACCACCTACTTCTTAGAAATTGAAATAAATAAAGGGATTGTAAGAACCTTTTACCAGATAAACAATCGAAATAAAGAACATCGCTACAATTGCTAGGGTTAAGACAACACCCTTGATTCCCTGATAAGCGCGAATACAAGACCTTCGCCATTGTAACCATGGAAGACACGCTAAGAAAGCAATTACAAAGAAAATCCGATTCTCCCCTAAGAGTCGCAAAGCATCGGGTTGTAATCCTTTTAAAAGACCTAAATGGAACATCGTTTGCAAATACTGGCTCGCTTCCAAAAGAGTTGAAGCGCGGAAGACAACCCAACCAATCAAAACCATGATTAAAGTATATCCGTGACCAATCGCAGAGAAAAAACGGCCAATCCAATCTTCTCTTTGCTGAAGTTTTTCAAAGCCAATCGCTTTTTCTAATGAAATCAAGACAAAGTAAAAGAGACCCCATAGAATAAAAGTCCAATTCGCCCCATGCCAGATCCCCGTCAAAGCCCAAACCACAAGTAGATTAAAGTACAACCTCCCCTGATTTGTAACTCTGCTCCCCCCTAATGGGAAATAGACGTATTCACGGAACCAACTGCCCAAGGAAATGTGCCAGCGCCTCCAAAATTCCGATACTGATTTGGAGATATAGGGGCTATCGAAATTTTCGGGGAAATGAAAACCAAACATTTTTCCCAGGCCAATTGCCATATCGGAGTATCCAGAAAAGTCAAAAAGGATTTGGAAACCATAGGCAATTGCACCCACCCAAGCAGCCGAACTTGAAATTGCATTTTTTTGAGCTAATCGCACCGCTTCCTCGGAGACCAAAGCGAACTGATTTGCAAGCAAAACCTTCTTGCTCAAGCCAACGATAAAACGAACCACGCCATGTGAAAAATCGGCAACTGTTTCTTTCCTGTGATGGATCTGTTGAGCAATGGTTTCATACCGCAAGATGGGTCCGGCAATGAGCTGAGGAAAAAGCGCAACATATAAACCCACATCCAGAGGATTTTTTTGAGCTTCTACTTTTCCCATGAAGACATCTAAAACATACGATAATGCCTGAAATGTAAAAAAAGAAATCCCGATCGGCAATGCGATTCTGGGTATATGGGAAACGTTCACCCATTGACTAAGCACTGTTAGCGTAAAGGTATGATACTTAAAATAATACATAATGCCCAAGTTGAGCACAAGAGTTGCCAGTAAGATTACTCTTCGAATGACTTTTGATTGTGCATTTCGTTGTAAAGAAAGTCCAAAGAACCAATTACATGTAATCGATACCAACAAAACAAGGACGAATTCTGGCTCGCCCCAACCATAAAAAAACAAACTTACAAAAAATAGAAAGTAATTTTGAAGGGAACGCCAGGGACGAAGTGCGTAATACCCGACCAGGGTGAACGGCATGAAAAAAAACAAGAATACTAAGCTCGAAAACAGCATATATTATACTCTCCTGCTAGTTCATAGATGCAGGTTCATTTCGCCTTCAACCCCGCAAAACCCTTTGAAAAAGTGCTTACCTCTAATGAGGCAAGCACTTCCTTTTTTATTTCACGAATCTCTTGGGGTTTCGTATGGCTTTTCCTGCCCGAACATCATGATACGTCCCTTTTTCCCAGGTCAATTTCCCGTTGACCACAACATACTCAATCCCTTCCGGATATTCCGTAGGCTCCGTAACACTACATTTGGGTGCGATTCTTTCAAAATCGAAAATGACTACATCTGCCCATCTTCCCACTTCAAGGATCCCACGATCCTCTAAATTGAGACGTTTGGCCACCATGCCGGTCATTTTATGAATGCAGGTGGGCAAATCCAGCAATTTTTCTTCTCTCACATACCGAGCAATCGTGTATGGATAGGTTTCATAATTTCTTGGGTGTGCAGCCAACAAATCAATTTCCTTGTTGTCGACAACAAAGCTATCGGTTCCAACCATGGAGTAGGGATGTTTTAGAATTCTGGCTATATCTTCGTCTCCCATAATCCCTGCCGTTTTGACCTGTCCTTCGTTTTCAACCACCAATTTCAAAATCAGGTCCGGGTACTCCACATCCCATTTCGCCATCACTTCATTAAAATCTAGACCTTCTAATCCTTGACTATTTCGGCACCACAAGATTCCTCGGCCTAAGGTGGATGTATAAGACACCGGTTCCTTGATCTTAAATTGAGCTAATTCTTCTCGAACTTTTGCGTACACTTCCGGATCCTTCAGTGCTGAAACCGCTTTTTCCAGCCCATCTTTCATTAACCAATTCGGTAGTTGATCGGCAATTGGATAAATTTGTGTGTAAGGATGCAAGTAGGTGTCCGACAAAATATCGATCCCTTCCGCCCGCGCAGCTTCCATGTGTTGGAAGCATTCTACAGTCTTGCCCCAATTGATTTTGCCGCAAACCTTTTGATGAGCCAAATGCGGTCTCGCTCCGCTCTTGCGCCCAACATCAATCAGTTCATCAATTGACTCGACGACGAGGCGATCTTGATTATAGATGTGAGAATCATAAATCCCATCGTATTTTGCGATTGGTTTGGTTACTTCAATGATTTCTTCATGACTGGCCAAGGAGCCTGGCATATAACGACGACCCGTTGACAACCCAAAAGCGCCATCTTTCATGGCTTGATCAATCATTTCGCACATGGTTTTCATTTCCTGATCTGTAGGGGGATTAGGGTTGGTCCCCATGACAGCACCCCGCACGGTCCCTTGACCAATAAGCATTCCTAAATTGATTGCCATACCATCTTTTTCAAGACGATTAAGGAACTCATCCATGGTCAGCCAATCCACTGTATTTCTGCGACGTTTCTGGATTACTTCACGCGTCTTCTCCGTTAGAGGTGCTTCGGATCCGCCGCACTGTCCTGCCAAAACGAAGGTGATCCCTTGTCGAATAGCACTCTCCGCTTTCGGATTGCTCAACATGGAACGATCGGCGTGGCTATGAATATCCATAAAGCCAGGAGAGACAATGAATCCTTCTGCATCAATGATTTTCTTAGCATCTTCCAACAACGGATAACCGATTCTTACAATCTTTCCTTCTTGAATCCCAATGTCTTGCTTAAGCCCAGGAGCTCCACTTCCATCGATGACAAATCCATTTCTAACTAAAATATCTAACATTCTTTTCCCTACTTTCCTTTTCTCAAAATTTTACCTGCTTGTGCTTTGGTATGCATTCCTTCTTCAACCGTTAAGACCCCGTTGACATAAACTCTTGATATTCCTGCGCAAGCTTGTTTGGGTTTCAAGAAAGTGGGGGTATCGATGATCGTTTCTGGATCAAAGAGAACCAAATCCGCCCAAAAACCAGGTCTTAAAAGTCCACGATTATTCAATCCCAACCGGGCTGCCGGGAAACCGGTCATCTTCCACACCGCGGTTTCCAGAGGGAACAATTGTCGTTCTCTCGAATAATAGCCTAATACTCTCGGGAAGGTACCGAAATTCCTTGGGTGAGGTCGGTCATTTCCCGTCATGGGTAAGCTACTCCCATCGGATCCAATCATTACGAGGGGATGTTTCATGATCATCTCTACATCTTCTTCGCACATACCATAGGTAATCTGGTTAATATCGCCTCTCTCTTCGATAATGAGGTCTAAGGCTACATCTACCGGTTCTTTTCCAAGAATCAAAGCAATCTCTTCAATGTTTTTGCCAATAAAGCGTTTATTATGTTCGCTAGGGATATCTGCAATTACGATATCGCTAAACCTACGCAAGGATTCGGCATAACTCTTTAAAATTTCATCTTTGATTTTGCTTCGGAGTTCGGGATTTTGTAAGCGTTCGATCATCGCATCCATACCACCAACGAACGTCCATTTTGGCAACATCGAAGTTAGAGTTGTTGCAGAGGCGATGTATGGATATTGATCAAGAGTGACATCGATGCCTTCTCTTCTAGCGGCTTCGATACAGGCTAACGTTGCATGACCCATGATTCGCCAGTTTTTGCGTCCGGTAATTTTATGATGAACAACTTGCACTGGAATGTTCGCGCGTCTGCCAACTTCAATCGTCTCTTTGACGGAATCCAAAACGCCGTCCCCTTCGTTTCTCATGTGGGATTCATAAATCCCCCGATACGGAGCCAAAGCCTTAGACACATCGGCTAATTCATCGACATCTGCATAACAGCCGGGAGGATAAATCAACCCACTGGACATACCAAAAGCGCCGCCTTCCATGGACTCGGCTGCGAGCTTTTGCATGGATAACAATTCATCTGCCGTTGGTTTTCGGTCGTCGAACCCCATCACTGCTAAACGTATCGTTCCGTGACCAACCATACCCCCATAATTGACACTGTATGGAAATTTTTCCATTTGATCTAAATATTCTCCAAAAGACCTCCAAGTAAAATCCATACCGGTATCCAAAAAACCAATATATCGTTTTAATAATTCAACATTTTCCGAATTAACCGGAGCCGCAGACATTCCGCAATCTCCCCCAATTTCGGTTGTAATGCCTTGCAATACTCTACTTTCGGCAAATGGAACACCGGAAATCGCAAAATCAGAGTGCGAATGAATATCAACAAATCCGGGGCTTAACACTTTTCCTTGAGCATCAATGGTTTCTTTTGCTTCCATTTCAGGAATACAACCTACTGCAACAATTTTACCATCTTGGACCGCAAGATCTCCCATTTGCCATGGAGCGCCTGTTCCATCTACGAGCTTAGCATTGCGGATAATCAAATCTACCATGCTGGTGTCCCTCCTTGTGTGATTCAAATTTCCTGTTATAAATTCTACGTTACCCGAAAGGAGTCCTTTAAAAAAGAAGGAATTCTGATTTGCTAAGAAGAAATATTCGTGTATGCAAATAAATGGAGGTGTTTCTATGCCGAGAAAAGTCTCAGTATCTTTTGACCGATATTACCGCTACGAGGAATTGATGCAATACCTGAATGATGTTGTGAAAGCACATCCTCAAATTGCATCCATGGAAGTCATAGGACAAAGCTATGAAAAGCGGGATATCCCTGCCCTCACCCTCACCAATACCCAAACCGGAGATCCTTCTACAAAACCTGCTCTCTACGTTGAAGCGAATATTCATGCCGGCGAAGTAACAGGATCTATGACGGCTCTCAATCTTATTGATATGCTGGTCAGCAATTTTGGTGATGACGTACAAATCTCTCGTTTATTAGACCGCTACACCTTTTATGTTTTGCCCCGAGTTAATCCCGATGGAGCCGAGTTATACCTCAGCACTCCAGCGACATTGCGCTCTTCTGTCCGTCCTTGGCCGGAACAAGAAATGGATAAGCTGCCTGGCTTGCACCCGCAAGATATCAATGAAGATGGCAAGATCCTTCAAATGAGAAAAAGAGACGATAAACGAGGCGCATGGAAAATCAGCAAGCGCGATCCGCGCTTAATGCTTCCCAGAGAACCATGGGATTTTAATGAGCCGTTTTATTGCTTGCTACCCGAAGGATTGATCCAAAAATTCGATGGCGAACCTTTTGAAGTGATTCGAACACCTTTCGGATTAGATATGAATCGAAACTTCCCTTCCAATTGGCACCCAAGTGTTCAAGGTGGTGGAGACTTCCCCACCAGTGAACCGGAAGTTCGAGGAGTTGTCGAGTTCATCACGAAGCATCCAAATATCGCGTTGGCGAACTCCTACCACACCTCTGGCGGAATCTTTTTCCGCAACCCTTATCAATATGGCGATGATGCTATTGATCAAACCGATTTAAAATTGATTCGAGCGGTGGCGGCAGAAGGTACCAAAGTGACAGGATATCCCGATGTTAAATCCAGCAATCGCGCATGTTTGCCCGAATGGCTATATGAGCACAAAGGTATCATCGGATTTACCACAGAGTTATGGGATCGTCTTGGACAAGCCGGAATCGATAAAGCACAAGCTCAGAAAGCATCTACTCCCGAAGAAAAAGAAGAGATTCAAATTCGTTTGTTACAATGGAACGATCGCGCACTCTCGGGCACCGGATTCCATAACTGGACTTCCTTTCAACATCCACAATTAGGAGATGTTGAAATAGGCGGATGGGACCCGAAGACCAATATGCAGAACCCCCCCGAATTCTTGCTTCCGGCAGAAACGTTTAAGAATGCTCAATGGGCCATTCGCCAAGCTGCTTGTTTGCCTTATATTAGCATTCAAGACACTAAACAAGAAAAGCTTGATGGGTCATTATGGAAAATCACAGCTACTGTCATAAATGAAGGGTTCTTACCTACATATATCACCAACAAAACTTTGAGCTTGAAAGCAGTAAAACCAGACTCTATTAGCCTCGAAGGCGCAGAAATTCTCAATGGAAAGAAATCTGTTTCCTTAGGCCACCTTCAAGGGTATTCCTTAGCTCATTATTCCGGTGGTTACGGGGCATCTGTCCCGACAAGCGTTGCTAAGGCTACCTGGTTGGTCAAAGGCAACTCCGGTGATACCATCACTCTTAAAGCGAAAAGCATTCGTGGAGGTCAAGCTGAAGCCAAAGTCACGTTAGAATAATTCACACAGGAGGTAACGATATGCTGTTTGCGAAACCGGGAAAAGAAAATACGGCAGCCACCGTCGAATTGGCGATTGCAGCTGCCAAAAAGCAAGGAATCTCGACCTTGGTCGTTGCTTCCAATAGTGGTTGGTCTGCAGAACATCTCTTACCCTATGTTCAAGACTTTCAC
The DNA here is from genome assembly GCA_964425745.1 of uncultured Eubacteriales bacterium. Taxonomy (GTDB): domain Bacteria; phylum Bacillota; class JAAYKD01; order JAAYKD01; family JAAYKD01; genus CALCNS01. The sequence goes on from CAYRNW010000021.1 coordinate 32,956, forward strand.
ATCGTGGTCATTGGCCAAGTCAGTGGGTTTCGGGGGCCGGGTACAACCGCCATGCCGAAAGAAAAGCGAGATGAATTAAGGGAAGCCGGTCTTTCAGTGTATCATACCAGTCATGTGTTGTCTGGGGTTGAAAGAAGCTTATCGTCCCGCTTCCAGGGAGTATACCCGGTTGAAATCATTGCTCATACTTTGAGAATGTTTAGTCAGGGTGTGAAAGTATGCGTTGAAATTTCCACAATGGCGTTGGACGGAGATATGATTGAAGAAGGCCAAGACATTATTGCCCTAGCTGGAACCGGTGGAGGGTTGGACACTGCGGTACTCTTACGCCCTGCACATGCCCAACGTATTCTGGAAACAAAGATACACGAGATTCTCTGTAAACCGTATTTACAATAAAAAAAATTAAGAAAAGCCACAGCTTGTGCTGTGGCTTTCTCTATTACCAAGGCTCGGTTCTAATGGGATCTTTCTTAGGCTCGGTTTCATCAAGGGCTTTTTGAGGTTCCTCAGGAGTACTCTTTTTCCATGGTTTCTCCTCGAAATCCGTATAAGGCGGAGGAGTTATTGGAGCTGTAGGGGATTGTGGATTTGGTTTCGCTGGAATCTTAACAAGTTTGGGTCGCATAAAGGATCCGCTCAAAGCACCAACTGCTCCCCCAATGACATGCGTTATCTGTGAAATGTTATCTGAGACCGCAAACATTTGGTAAATCTCTCCGCCTAGATAAACTGCAGTCACTACCAGAAAAGTAAGAGGAATTCCCCCTTTTTCTCTTCCTGTCATCGAGGTCAGTATAATAAAAGCAAAAACGACTCCGCTCGCTCCCATAAGTCCACTTTGAAAGAAGAAAACATGGCTTAACCCGGTGACAATTGCTGTGATGAGAATAACAATCGCGATTTGCAGACTGCCGTATTTCTCTTCTAATAGAGGTCCGATCAAGAGTAATAGCATAATGTTCGCGCTATAGTGTGCCCAATCTTGATGTCCCAGAACATGAGTCAGTAAACGAAGATAGGTGAGTGGGTCATTCCAAGACGAAGGATATACCGAAAAAAGAAGAGTATTACTTTGACCATTGGTTAATCGAGCAAGTCCCAAGGCGAACAGGGATAAAAGCACAAAGCTAAGGATGACTGGAGCATTGTAACGAATCTTTATGGATGGTGTCATGAGATACCCTTCTTTCTTTGACCCTTGAATTACCTTTTTTCAGAAGTTTTGGTCATGAATTCAATAATAGCATTGGAAAATGCTACCGGATCTTCAACCGAAAAACCTGCCATGAGCAATGCTTGATCATAGAGCAATTTCGAATAGCGTTTCAGTTCATCTGGTTGTCCGGCTAAGCCTTGCAGAGTCTCGAAGACCTTATGATGAGGATTGACCTCTAAGATCCTATCTGCTTTCATGGCTCGTTCCTGATTCGGCATAGCATTAAGAACCTTTTCCATTTCCAATGAGATTTCTCCTTCACTGACCAAGCATAAAGGGTTATTTTTAAGTCGGGTTGACAAGCGAACCGCCTTGATTCGGTTGTCCAAGGCTTGTGTCATATCATGCAATAAGGACTGATTCTCTTTGTTGAGGATCTCAAGGGCTTCCTTCTCGTCTTCATCCATAATATCTAACTTGGCATCAGTAATTGACCGAAATACTTTTCCCTCATACTCACGAAGTACTTTAATTGCAAATTCATCCACTTCATCGGTCATGCACAAAACATCAAAACCTTTGTCACGAATCCTTTCACTTTGCGGAAGCATTGCAATTTTTGTCAAGCTTTCTCCGGTAGCATAGTAAATTTCTTTCTGCTCTGTCGGCATACTGGTACAATATTCCTTGAGTGTAATCAACTTTTGCTGTTGAAGGGAATGGAATAAAACAAGATCTTTCAAATCGTCTTTATGCATGCCAAAATCTGCGTACATTCCATATTTGATTTGTAATCCAAATGCTTTCCAGAAAGACTCGTAGAGGTCTCTCTGTTCCTCTTGCAGTTTAGCCAATTCACTACGGATGCGCTTTTCAACATTTTTTGCAATCAATTGCAGTTGACGGTCATGTTGTAACATTTCCCGTGAAATATTCAAAGAAAAGTCAGCCGAGTCCACTACACCCCGGACAAAAGCAAAGTGATCTGGCAAGAGTTCGGGGCAGGTTTCCATAATCAATACATCGTTACTGTACAGTTGCAATCCTTTTTCATAATTCTTTGTATAATAACCATAAGGTGCTTCCAAAGGGATAAATAACAAAGCATTATATGATACTGCACCTTCGATTCGGATCGATATTTTGTGTAAAGGATCTTTATAATCAAAAAATCTATCTTTGTAAAACTGATTCGCCTTTTCGTCTAATTCTTCTTTGGGTAATCTCCACACCGGAACCATGCTGTTCAGAGTTTTCCAAATCAGCTTAGTTTCTCCCTCTTCGTTATCCTTATCTGGAGAGAATTCATCAACCTCCATGCGAATTGGGTAGCGAATATAATCTGAATATTTTTTGATCAAGCGACGGATTGTATATTCCTCTAAGTATTCCGAATATTTCTCTTCTTCAGTATCTTCACGCAAATACAGGATTACTTGTGTACCATGTTTCTCTTTTGAACTTGGAACTAAAGTAAAACCATCTTCTCCTTCTGATTCCCAACAGAAACTTTCACTTTGGCCAAAGGCCTTGCTGATGACTTGAACTTTTTTGCTTACCATGAAAGCTGAATAAAAGCCAACCCCGAACTGTCCAATCATTTGAGCTGGTGTCATCTGCTCGTTCTTGAATTCCAGCGTTCCACTTTTAGCAATGACTCCTAAATTTTCCGCCATCTCTTGTTCTGTCATTCCGCACCCGTTATCCGAAATGGTAAGAGTTCGCTGATCTTCATTTCTTTCAATCACGATTTCTAAGTCTTCACGTTGGATTCCAGCTCTGTTCTCAGAGATTTCGCGGATAAAAAGCTTATCCAGGGCATCACTGGCATTTGAGATCAACTCTCTCAAAAACACTTCTTTGTGTGTATAAATTGAATTGATCATCATGGACATGAGTCGTTGTGACTCTGCTTTGAAAGGTCTCTTTTCCATATTATTCACCTCAATTGAACTTTTGTTAGCACTCTGGTTCCCAGAGTGCTAACGTCTGTATCATACAACAGAACCAAAAAAAAATCAAGACTTCAGGCATATAAAAACCGCAGCTATTTAAGGCTGCGGTTTATAATTCTGGTTTTATTGTGAGACCAACCTTTTTTCTCCGGTGATCTCTTGAATAGGCTTAATATTTTGAGTTACTTCTAAAACACCTAAATACTCCCCTTGCTCATCTCTTACAGCAAAGTAGCGAATAAGAATATATTGACCTCTCATCGAGATCCAAAAATCCTCGTGATCTTTCTTCCCGCTCTTTAAATCTGCAACGATTTGTTCTACTACATGTACACTTGCCGGGGGGTGACAATTGGAAACTTCGCGTCCAATAATTGATTTTGTGCGTGCGAAAATACGTTCCTTACCTTGGGAAAAGTATTTGACTTTATCATTTTTATCTACAAAAGTAATATCGAACGGAAGCGCATTCAACACATGCGTCAATTCCTCGGTTGTAAAGACACCACTCGGCAATGTAATGATTCCCGGCAGTTTATCTTCCGTAACCCCACTACTCTGCTTTTCTTCAACGGGCTGCCACTGCCCCAGCTTTTCAACGAGATGTCCGATTTCTGCGCTTTCATCATCAATCGTTTTCCATTCTTGTTGTGTCAAATGTTCAACGAGCATGGGCAACAAAATATTTTCTTCTTTGTAAATCATTTCTGAGATTTTGGTTATGAGCTCTTCCGTAGCCGTTACGATCTCATTCCCAGTTTCTCCGGATTTTATTCTTTGACGGATTTCCTTTAGTTGATTTCGTACCTCATCATCAACTCCCCACATCACTTTTGGGGGTGCTGTGATACCGTACTTTTCCAAATAAGGGAACATGAGATTTTCCTTTTTTGAATAATGAATATCGATTTGAGCTAAATCTTCCAATGCCTTTAAGATAAATTCTTTGATTTCGGGCTGATTAATTTGGCCAAGATGAGGTTTGATTCTTGCATCCATTAGAGTCTGTATAAAAACGTTTTCTGCTTTTAACGTATTTGCGGGATGTCCCGGAATTACAGATACATCGACCTGACTATGGATTTCAGCAATAGAACCTTTGAAAGCTGCGGCATGAACGTCGCAAAGACGCTGCACTTCTTCTACCGGCAGACCCTCAGAGATCAATGCTTGTTCGGCTTCGGAAATCTCAGTAGCCGAAACTCCGTTAAAAACCTCGTTGAACATTTCCTTAACTTGGTCGATGGTTTTACCTTCGTGAAGTTGTGTGATCATTTTTTTGATCATCTCTTTGCGATATTCCCGATTGTTGATGTGTTCGCTCATGTCATTTCTCCTTATGATGTCGTTATTGGATTAGGAACCCTTTTTCAGAAAATGTTGATTCGATGATCGACCAATCGATTTTTTTCATCGTTGCCCCTTTACGAATGGTCATCATTCTTCCAGCAGATTGCAGCATACCCGGTAAAAGAATGTCTTTAAAACCCAGTGTTGCTAAGATCTGAACCAGTTCTGGATATTGCTGACTGATTTCAAACACACTTTTGTTCGAATCAATGATTTTCATGTTCTCCCAACCTTTCTGCTGACATCATCTTAACAGAAGGGAAAGAGAATTTCTGTGATTCAAATCAAATATCCGAGTAAATCACTCGGAATAACCTGCTAGGTTCTGTAATTCTTCCGGTTGTAAAACCATCATTGTTTTATTATTCAAAGATCGAATGATACCTTTGGATTCGAATTGGCCTAGCTTCCGGCTGAGGGTCTCTCGGGCAATCCCTAAAGAATTTGCCATACCCTCTCTACTCAGCGGTAGATGCAAAATGATTCCCGATTCTGTGTTTTCCGAAAATTTTTCTTGATATTCGCAAAGCAATGCTGCAATACGAGCATTGATGCTACGCACCCCTATACTTTGCATCGATGCCTCCATGGCGTTGATTCGTCGCCCAAGCTCTTCAATGATTTTTAGAGCAATCTCCGGATGGGTACGGATTAGCGTCTCGAATTGAGTACGATTCAAAGCACATGTAAATACATTTTCTAGCGCTTCAACATGATAATTGGATCGTTGGTTTCCCAGTAAATTGGTTTCACCGAAAAAATCCCCCTCCGAAAAAACATAAAGAATTTGTTCTCGTCCATCCGGAGTCGTCTTGAAGGCTTTTACGCTACCATGATTAATAATAATCAATGAATCAATAGAATCTCCTTCTGAAACAAGGCGTTGCCCTTTCTCATATTTGCTTCGTTGAATCAAGGGTATAATATGAAAAAGTGCCTCCTTACTCAACGTTGAAAATATAGGCACTCTATGAATACAAATGTTATGCTTACAATACTGACAAACTTCATTCATTGGAATCTCCTCCTTCCTTCTTTGATTCGAGACGAAATAGGGAAAACCCTATCTGGTTTCATTCGAACTTGAAACAGGTAGGGTTTTCTTTTTTTAACTTTATGTACTTATGATAATCCCAAATATGCTTTGCGTATCGTCGAACTTTCTCGTAATTCCCGGCCGCTACCCGTTGCAACAATGCTTCCCAATTCTAAGACATACGCTCGATCTGCAATTTCCAATGCCATCTCTGCATTTTGTTCAACAAGTAAAATCGTCACGCCCTGACCCTTCAGTTGTTGAATCATAGAAAAAATTTGCTGTACAAGCAGAGGTGCAAGCCCCATGGAGGGTTCATCCATCATAAGAATTTTCGGACAACTCATCAATGCTCTTCCCATTGCTAACATTTGTTGTTCTCCCCCCGATAAGGTTGAAGCCAGTTGTTTCGAGCGCATTCTCAGAATCGGAAATTTCTCAAAGATTTCTTCTTTTTTCTCGTTATTGAGGCTTTTTCGGCTGTACGCTCCCAAATCGAGGTTCTCATCAACGGTCATTTGCGGGAAAACTCTTCTACCTTCCGGTATTTGAACTAATCCTCTCCCGGCAATTTTATGAGCCGGGTAATTCGTTATGCACTCATTTTGGAACTTCACTATACCGGCTTTTTTAGGGAGTAGCCCAGATATCGCTTTCAAAATTGTTGATTTTCCAGCCCCATTTGCTCCGATAACAGCAAGTAGTTCCCCCTGATTCAGTTCAAAAGAGACTTTTTTAACAGCATGGATATTCCCATAACAAACCTCAAGATTGCTCACGCTCAACATCTGGACGACTCCTTTCTCCCTAAATAGGCTTCAATCACCTGCTGGTTTGCGGCAATTTCAAAAGGTGTTCCTTTGGCAATGAACTGACCAAAGTTTAAAACCCATATTACGTCGCAGATATCCATTACAAGTTTCATATCGTGTTCTATGAGTAAAACACTGACTTGAAAACGATCTCGGATTTGAGCAATTTGTTGAGAAAGTACTTTTGTTTCAACAGGATTCATTCCAGCCGCCGGTTCATCGAGTAAAATCAGTTTGGGCCGACCAGCTAATGCTCTGCCAATCTCCAATTTTCGCTGAGAACCATAGGATAAATTTCCTGCAATTTGCTCTGCTTGTGAGTCCAATTGAAAAAAACGAAGTATTTCGTACGCTTCCTTTCGCTGATCTTGTGGAGAAGGCCGCATTGCGACCAAAATATTCTCCAACACCGATAGTCGATGAAATAAACGAATGTTCTGGAACGTTCTCCCCATACCTCTGCGATGTAATTGATGTGGAATTAAGCCTGAAGTATCCTGCCCCAAGAAAGAAATGCTTCCTCGAGAAGGTTTGTAAATATTGGTCAGAAGATTGAAGAGCGTTGTCTTTCCTGCCCCGTTAGGGCCAATTAATCCACAAATTTCATTCTCTTTTACACAGAAATCGAGAGCATTTAAAGCAGTCAACCCTCCGAAATCGATCCCCAATCCTTGAGTCTCCAAAACATTCAGGTTCTCCGATGAATTCGGGTTTTTATTCAGTTGCTCCATGAGGACGCTTCACCTCCTTCAATCTCTGTTTCAACGAATCAAAAATTCGAGATTGTCTTGCAAGCATAGCAGTGATTAAAAGTAAGGAATAAATCAGCATCCTGTAATCATTTAAGAAGCGAAGGGCTTCGGGTGCAATCGTCAAGGTAATTGCCGATACCACTGAACCAAACATACTTCCCATTCCACCCAGCACAACCATGACTAGGATTTCTATCGAGCGATTATAATCAAAGACTCCAGCCGTCAGAATCGTATAATAGTGACTGTATAAGACACCTGCAGTCCCGGCAATTGCCGCTGCCATAATGAATCCTGCTCTTTTGCGATTCATCACATCAATTCCGCAAGCTTCTGCAGCAATCGCATTATCACGAACCGCTCTCATTTCAAGGCCCAACCTTGAACCATAAATTTTTTGAGAGATCATCCACACCAAAACGGTTAAAAGATATGCAGTTGTAAAAGTCGTATCTCTGGGTGTACCTTTTAATCCTGCAGCGCCTCCGCTCCAAGCAAAATTTATGATTAAACTGCGAATGATTTCACCGAAAGCTAAGGTTACAATCGCCAAATAGTCCCCTTTCAAGCGAAATACCGGAATAGACAATACCCCAGCAAAGACCCCTGCAACCAGAGCACCTAAAAGTATTGCTAAGGGATAACGAAGGAGTGGCGGTAAATAGTCTTGCGTTTGTAGCGAAAACACACCTCCTGCGTATGCACCGATTGACATAAAGCCAGCATGCCCCAGTGAAAGTTCCCCTAACATACCAACAACAATATTGAGAGAAAGAGCTAAAATGATGTTGATGCACAAAGGGACTAGCAAAGATTGCGCATGCCGTGACAACATTTTTTCTTGCATTAGCAACATTATCACAATATAAACGCCAGACAGTAGTAGCCAGGCAAACCAGCGCTTCCTCTGTTTCGAAATTTTCAGCATCCTGATTCGCCTCCTAAACTTTTTCGCGGATCTCTTGACCCATTAGCCCAGTGGGTTTAAGGAATAAAATTCCAATGAGAACCGCAAAAACGATGGCATCTGATAATTCCGATGAAAGATATGTTTTAGCAAAGCTTTCAATCAACCCTAGCAAAACCCCGCCGACAATAGCTCCGGGGACTGAACCAATCCCACCCAAAACCGCAGCCGTAAAGGCTTTGATACCAGGCATAGAACCTGAATAAGGACCTACAAAGCCATAGGCAATACCATAAAAAAGTCCCGCGACCGATGCTAATGCCGAGCCGATTGCAAAGGTCATGGAAATCACACGATTCGCATCAATTCCCATGAGCTCCGCAGTATCTCGATCTTGAGCAACTGCTCTCATCGCCAAGCCAACCTTACTACGATAAACAATCCAAACTAACCCCACCATTAGTAATGCTGTGATGAGACTCGTCAAGAGGCGGTCCCCTTTCAGCTCAAATCCCCCAATACCATAAGTGGGGATTTGAAATGCTTTTGGAAAGCTTCTAAGCGAAGAACCAAAAAGCAACTGTGCTGTATTTTGTAGTAAAAAGCTGACTCCAATGGCAGTAATCAAAACCGATAATGAGCTGGCTTTTCGCAATGGTTTATAAGCGATTTTCTCAATGAGAACACCAAGACTCACGCAAACTCCTATGCTTAGCAGTATGCTGAGCCAAGGAGAAATCCCAAATTGATGAACCGAAATCACAATCGTCAAAGCGCCAGTCATGATGATGTCACCATGAGCAAAATTCAACATCTTTGCTATACCATATACCATCGTATAACCTAATGCGATAAGACCATAAATGGCACCCAAATTCAAACCATTCATCAAACTCGCTGCTAAACTCATGATCCTTTTCCCCCATTGCTGCCTGCTTCAATATGAATCTTACCTTTCAAAGGCTACATATTTCCCGTTTTTGATAACAACTGCTGTTGCACTTTTGGCCGGTTCGCCATCCTCACTCCAAGTCATGGTCCCGGTAACACCTTCTACTTCAATTTGGGTCATTGCAGCTATCATTTTTTCGTTGAAATCTTTATCCTTTGGAGAAGTTACGCCTGCTTTTTCAACAGCTGCTGCAATCGTATAAACGACATCATACGCATCCGCTGCAAATTGATCCGGCGTTGACTCAAATCGTTCAACATAGGCTTCAACAAAATGTACTGTTTTCTCATCTTTGGAATCCGCTGCAAAGGGGGTCAATAACATGACTCCTTCTGTCAATGCGGCATACTCCGAACCCATTTGACCAATAACTCCATCCATACCATCGACTCCAAAGTAAACAACATCGAGATTCGTCGACTGTTTTAAAATCATAGCAGCTTCTTCATAATAGATTGGAAGGAAGAGTAAATCTGCACCCGACTGCTCCACGGCTTGAATCTGAACGCTAAAATCTGTATTACTTTGATCTGTAAAAGCCTGCTCTTCAACAACGTTTAAATCAACCACTGACGCTTGTGCAACAAAGGCATCACGAATTCCGGTTGAATAGTCACTGGATTTGTCGTAAAGAATCGCAACTTTTGTTGCCAAATCATTGGTTTTAATGAAATCTGCCGCATAAGTTCCTTGATCTGGATCCGTGAAACACACACGAAAACTGTTGGGATAACGAGTAATTTCTTTTTGAGATGCCGAAGGTGTTAACATCAAAAAGCCATCTTTCTTTACTTCCTCGGTCATCGCCATTCCAGCACCGCTAGTTACAGTTCCCATTGAAACATTCATCCCCTGATCTACTAAACGGGCATATGCATTAACCGCCATCGCTGGATCAGCCGCATCATCTTCGAATAAAAGTTCAAATTTCATACCGGCAACACCGCCGTTATTGTTTAATTCATCCACAGCTAATTCAGCACCTTGCTTAACAGAAGTTCCATAACTTGCTGCACTACCGGTAAGAGGACCTGAACCACCGATTTTTAAGACCACTTCTTCTACCGGGGCTTTCGCAACCGGCTGTTGATTACACCCAGTAACCATTACAAAAACCAAAAGAAGACTTAGTACAAAGACCCATTTTTGTTTGAAATGCATAATAATAACCTCTTTCTTCTTGCGTATAAGATTTTTGATTTTTCGGTTCCCGGGACCGAAAAATCTATATAAAAAAACGGTGCCGCTATGAAGCGGCACCGTCTTTTCGCCTACCTAATTTATGTGCGAAGCTGAAGTGTGCAACATTCATGCTGTGAATATCTTCCAATTTTTGTAATGACGATTGCTAAAATAATGAAGCTAATGATGTTGCTTACAATAATAATGCTAATTAAAGATAAGAGGACAATAAAAATAGACACTGCAATAACAGTGTCTAAAGACAGAAGTACAAATTGACTCATTGAAAAAGCAGCTTGACTCATTTGTTGATAAGCATGGTCTTTCATGTCAATTCCTCCTGTCAGGTATTGTTGCTAAGTCTACCGTATCTGTATCACTACGTCAACCGATGCTTATTACATTATTTTATATTTTTATGTGACTTTCCCAGTTATATCCTTTTATAACCGGACGAAAAATAAAAAGCACCAACAGGGTTATCAAGGGCTACGTACGGTTCATTTTGTGGAACAGGTTCTCGTAGTCCTCTATATTCATCTTTTTGGGGTTGCTATCGTTGGAACCATTTTTCACCGATAACTCCGCAAGTAATCTAAATTTTGCCGGGTCTATTTCAAGAGAATTAAAATCCGGTAATCCAATTTCAGCGGAAATATTCCTAATAAGTTCAATTCCCTTTTTTGCTGCACTTTCATCATTCTTATCCTCTATACCCATAGTCCTAGCAATTCTCGCATACTTATGTAAAACGAAAGGAAGGTTCTCATTCATTATGTATGGGAGAATTATGGAGTTGCAAAGCCCATGTGGCTTATCGTATACACTTCCCAATGCCTCGGCCATACAGTGAACAGATGCCACATCTGAATGGCTAAATGATAAACCGGCCAAAAGGCTTCCAAGCATCATTCCTGCCCTTGCCTCTTCATCCGAGCCATCTTTGACGGCTCTTATAATATACTTGGAAATATACTCTATCGCATAAAGTCCCAAAGCCTCTGCTATTGGCTCAGTACATAAGGCTGTGTATCCCTCAATTGCGTGCGTTAATGCATCTATACCCGTTGATGCTGTTACATGTTTTGGTAGAGTGTACGTAAGCGCAGGATCTACCAACGCAACTTTTGCCGCTATTGCAGGGCTTTTTATTGTAAATTTGAAGTTCTCTTTCGTATCGGTTATTACTGATGAAAAGGTTACTTCACTTCCTGTTCCCGCAGTCGTTGGAACAGTAATAAGCGGCAGGCAATCCTCTCCAATTGTTTTCTTCACATAATCCCTTATAACTCCACCCTGCCTTGCAAGTACAACTATTCCTTTCGCTGCATCAATCGGACTTCCCCCACCAACTGCAACAACTACATCCACATTCTCTTTTCTGGCTAAGTCAGCTCCATTCTGCACATTGTAATCCTTCGGATTTGCTTCAACTTCATCAAATACGACAATTTCCTTTTCATTATCCAATAGCCTTAAAACTTGGTCAAGAATTCCTGCATTTATGATTCCCTTATCACAAACAATCATTACTCTTTTAGCAGACAACTTGTTAATTTCTTCATTCAATTCCTTTACAATACCTTTTCCGTATCTTATCTTCGAAGGCAAAACAAAATCAAAATTCATAATATCATTTCCTTTCTGTACAATTATACATCGACGCTAGTATATGAACCCTTTAGTGTTTTATCTTTATCCAGATTTACAAAATTAGATTCATAATTCTTTCCATTGGGACCTCGCATGAAAAAAATTGTTCTCGGTCAGTTCATATAACAGAACAACTGAGAATAATACTTCAATTCTTAGTGTTGGAAAACCTTCTGAATCCAGCAAAATAACACTCCTCACATTCAATCCCGCTTTCTTTGTTCTTGACTCATTCAGCAGATTGGTGGTCCAGGCGGTAATTCTGAGCTTTTTAGGCCTTTTTTGGAATGGCTAAGTAAAAACAAGGACGCGAATAAGAGAAACAAACTTTTCGTAATCGTTGGTAGAGATACTTTTTCTTCAGCTTTACTGAATGTTTACATTCTTAAGAATAAAACAAATGCAATTTTCATTGGTGAACCAACCGGGGGTAAACCAAATTGCTTTGGCGAGGTCAAGTATTTAGAGCTCAAGAATTCGGGATTGTATGTCCGTTATTCCACAAAGTATTACCACTTAATTGAAAATGATGAGGAGTTGTCATTTGTTCCAGATATTTTAAGCAAGGTAAGTTTTAATGATTATATAAATGGGGTAGATAGTGCTATGGATAAGGTTTTACAAATTGGTAATAAGAATTAAGCTCAAGCCTAAAGGTGAGCCCCTTTTCTTATGAGCATTGGTATACTTTAAATTACCACTTACAACTCCAGCAATTCGGCGTTGTTGTAACCCCAGCACTTCCTGCGTTGTGCTTCGCAAATGTAACCATTTGCTTACGGCTTCGCAACCGCTTTTAATTGCCGGAGCTTCGTATTCCTGCGGAATGCTTTGGCTACGAAAAACCCGCACCAAAAATAAAAAAGCACCAAATCGGTGCTTTTTGTTTGTTTATGTGCTGTGACCGAGCCGTTAATACAGTTTTATTTTTCATCGGTTAGGGTATTCAAGGGTATTCAAATTCTCGAAAGTACAGTATTCGAAGGAATTTTTGTTGTTTACAATTCTTAACTATCTTTTTCTGACAGGTCGATGATATAATGGTTTCAAGGCAGTTGATTGGGCTATTTTCCGTAAATCTCTGCCACCTGGTGTAAAAACCGCTCTCTGTCGGCTCCGTAGCGCCGCAGGTCGAAAACACAGGTGATGGGTCCTGTCCGATTTTCATAAGGCTCCATGATTGACTCTGCCATTCCCGGAATGCAACCGGCCTTTTCTGCATCTCGCCAAAAGGCACTATTCCTTTCGTGGCAGAACCGCATCGTATCCTCTTCGAGCAGAGCTTCCAAGGCAAACACTCTGCCCATGTCCTCCCGCCGGATGATGCTCAAATAGACCGATATCCAGCAGACACCGATGTCTTCTCGCCGGCAATATGCTTTTAGTTTACTCTCCGGCAACCCCGTGGCTACGGAGAGGGCGCTGTAAGGTGCTCCGTATTCCCGCATGGTTTCAACGACCTTGAGTGTTTCGTAAGAATTTATATCCATATCCTTGCCTCCTGGTTGTTATCGGTATTACATATATCACTCTAAACCAGGATAATAGCAAGGCCATATGGCCGCATTAATTGATAACATTTAACTTAATCAGTTTGTAGGGGGTATATCTATGGATAACAAAGTGCTCGAATGGATGACCGAAGAGAATGAATGGCTTAATTTTGCTGTAGAGACTCAAATATTCAATCATAAGCCTGATCCATCAGTTATACTTACCGATCCAAGCATTAAAACAATAATCAGCCGTGTTAAGGACTCTAATGTAGGGATTTCAGCATTGAAAACCGGCAAGGTCAGTTATACAAGTACGGGAAATGCTTTCTGGGACTTGTTCTTTCTCTCAGACATAGGGCTTAGTGTAGAGGATATTCATATCCAAGAGGAAGTCAACTTCCTTTGGGAACTACAAAATGGCGATGGAACATTCGTTGTACAGGATGGAACGAAATCAAGCTACTTTTGTGTCCCAACGATTATTTTAGCGTCGCTATCGAAAATGGGCTACGCCGATGATCCTCACATCCAAAAGTTTATTGATAAGGTTTTTGAAACTCAACGACTAGATGGCGGATGGCACTGTGCTATTAACCGGGCTACTGGGAAAAAACTTCAAGATACAGAATCATGCCCGATGGATAACTTAAATATCCTTATGCTACTGGGACAATACGACAAATTCAAAAATGATCCACGGCTTAACGGTGCGATCGATCTGCTACTGACACATTGGCGAAGGAGAAGTGAACCGTTGAGGCCCTACTGGTTTGGTATTGGCAGCGATTTTGTAAAGCTTAAGTATCCTGCAGTTAAATACGGAATCCTAAGAGTACTCGATGTTCTGTCTTTATATCCATATGCGATGAAGTCATCCGAATTCAACGAAATGCTTACATCTGTGATGAAGAAGTCTGTAGATGGGATGTATTTTGCAGAATCAGCGTCTCGATCATACGCAGAATTTGATTTTGGGCAAACAAAAAAACCGAGCAGATGGATTACTTTCCTAGTCTATCGTTTACAAAAGCGTGTGAATGACTTTTATATCACTAATAACCTGGACAATAGCAAGGCCATACAGCCGTATTAATTGATAATATATCGTGTATGAGGTAAGCGTCATGCCAAAAGATGTAAAGGAAATAAATAGACCGTTGAAATGGGACTACAATACGAAGAAGGTAGGAATATACTGCCGCGTCAGTTCAAGCTCAAGTGGTCAGCTGCACAGCCTAACCGATCAGGAGTTCGGCAGTTTCAACCCTGAAGCCGAGCAATTGATTGCTCTCTACTGCAGCGTTGCCGAAGGCGAGAACAAGTCCCACAGCGAAGATGTACGCTGGGGTCTAAAACGTCATGCTGAAAACGGAACATCAAAACTCTACAACAAGCCGTGCTACGGTTATCGGCAAAACGAAGACGGTGGGCTTGAAATCGTAGAGGAAGAAGCTATTATCGTCCGTAGGGTGTATGCCATGTACTTGAGCGGTATGAGCATCGTAAAAATCAAAGCTGCTCTTGAGAATGACAACATCTCATCGCCGACCGGCAAGGAGCAGTGGTCAAAGCATACGCTGGAGTTTATGCTTACCAATACGAAGTACTACGGCACCGCCGTTATCTTCAAAACTCACACGCCGGAATACAAGGCAAAGCGGAAAGTCAACGACGGCGAAGTGAATAGTTACGCCGCAGAGGGCAATAACGAGCCGATTATCCCGGAAGAAATGTTTAACAAAGTCCAGGAGGAGCGCACTCGCCGGAGCAATGTCGAGATTGGCGAAGATGGCATAAAACGGAGGAAGGCAACGAAGTATTCGGCGAAAAAGGCTGATTAGCCCAACTAACACTTCAATTCAATGTGTTTGGGCAGAGCAAATAGAACCCTTCTATTTTTCCTTGTACTCCGTTATTTTATGTAGAACTATTTTATTTTTCCTCAAGGGGTATTCAAATTGCTCATTGCGCCGGAAGTGCCGGAGAACCTCATAACGCAGAAAAAGCCTGCAATACAAAGGATTTTGAATACCCCAATTGGGCAAATCCCTTGCATTACAGGCTTTCTTTATACGAATAATAAAAGGATTGAGGGGTTGTAGCACAACGGGAAAGTGCATCAACGCCAAAAGGCACCTAGACAAAA
>CAYRNW010000022.1:0-41964 GCA_964425745.1 uncultured Eubacteriales bacterium
TAACAAGAAGAACGCTGCTTCTCCGTTTTGAGACACAGCGTTCTTTGACAGTCTGCAAGCTCCCCGAAAGGGGAGCTTTTTGCGCATCGGATTTCGCATTAGGGGTCTGACCCCACGTTTAAATACTTCGCAGTAGGGGTCAGACCCCTCTGCGAAATTGAGAGAATTTACATAATGCAGAGCGAAGAGTTAACATGCAGTTAACCTAAGCATATTGCTAAAAAATCAGCCTCGCGGTATCATAATATCAGATAAAACAATCGGTTAAGACATGATTTTTGCGAAGGAGGTGAGCCCATGATCTTAATCAATAAAGATAAAATGAAAGAGACAAAATCGGAATTAGTAGTGCATTCCCTGCTGTTGGCAGCCGCCGTGCTCTCGGTTTTCATAACCTTGGGTATCATCTTGTCGTTGCTTCTCAATACCTTCTCTTTCTTCCAAGAGGTTTCGATTTTTGAATTTCTGACCGGGAAAGAATGGACTCCGCTTTTTGCAAATCCACAATATGGCGTGTTGCCGCTAATCACCGGCACACTGACCGTCACACTCGTAGCGGCCTTCATCGCTATCCCACTGGGTTTAGCCAGTGCCATTTTCCTGAGCGAATACTCACCCCCTTCTTTGAGAAAAATCTTAAAACCAGTTCTGGAGATTCTGGCAGGGGTTCCATCGATTGTCTATGGATACTTCGCTTTGAATTTGATCACACCGCTTCTGCAAAAACTGATTCCTGGCACTGAAATTTATAATGCCGCCAGCGCTGGTATTGCCATGGGAATCATGATTATGCCGTTGGTAAGTTCACTCAGCGAAGATGCCTTGAGTTCAGTTCCATTAGGGATGAAACATGGTGGCTATGCACTAGGTGCAACAAAATTGGAAGTGGTTAAAAGTATTTCTTTACCCTATGCCTTTTCCGGAATCGTTTCCTCGTTTGTTTTAGCAATTTCCAGAGCAATCGGAGAAACCATGATCGTCACCGTAGCAGCCGGAGCAAGGCCAACCTTGACCTTGAATCCACTGGGCAGTGTGCAGACCCTAACAGCCTTTATTGCACAAGCCAGCCAGGGCGATAATGCTCACGGAACCACCAGTTATTACGCCTTGTATGCGGTGGGAATGCTCTTGTTCTTGATCACTTTTTCGATGAACTTCTACGCACATCGCATTATTCAGCGTAAGAAGGAGGAACTTGTAGCATGAGAAACAACTTTGACTACAATAAGAGACGACAACTCGTCAACAAGATTGCTCACATCCTTTTCGCCGGAGCTTCGTTTGTAAGCATATTGGTCCTGTTAATCTTGTTATCAGATTTAGTACTGCGAGGAACAAAATACATCAATCTGGAGTTCTTCACCAATTTCCCCTCTAGATTCGCTTCAAAATCAGGGATTTTGCCTGCTATGGTTGGTAGCTTGTGGTTGGTCGTTTTGACTGCTGCAATTTCTATTCCGGTTTCTGTCGCGGCTGCTGTTTATTTGGAAGAGTATGCCATGGATAATCGCTTTACGCGCTTCATTAAAATCAACATTTCCAATTTGGCGGGTGTCCCCTCCATTGTTTACGGCATCTTGGGGTTATCCTTTTTTGTAAGAACATTGGGGTTAGGGCGAAGTATCCTTTCAGGAGCGTTGACCATGTCCTTGCTGATTATGCCAATCATGATTGTTGCCTCCCAAGAAGCCATTCGCATGATTCCCAATTCCCTGCGCGAAGGATCTTACGCGTTAGGCGCTTCCAAATGGAAAACCGTGAAAGGCATCGTCGTGCCTGGGGCATTGCCGGGCATTATGACCGGAATCATTCTTGCAATTTCCAGGGCCTTGGGAGAATCAGCTCCGCTACTTTTAGTAGGTGCTTTTAGCTTTGTCAGCACTCTACCAAAGAGCCCGATGGATTCGTTCATCGTCATGCCGATACAGATATATACCTGGATGAGCAAACCCAGTGCCGATTTTAAAGATGTCACGGCTGCAGCAATTCTAGTCCTTATGGTTCTACTGCTAACTCTTAACATGACAGCAATTGTCATTCGAAATAAATTCCACCAAACCTATGAATAAACCAAAACGGAAAATTTAGATTCCGATTGGATAAAAAAACGTATTTGAAAAAAGAAAGGGGATTCTTATGAAAAGAACACTTAGCAAAAAATGGATATCTACAATTCTCGTCCTCATGGTAGCGGTTTTAACCCTCACTGCCTGTAACACTCCCGCACCAGCTCCAACTCCGGACCCGACTCCTGCCCCCGCCAAATTGAGTGGTGAAATCATTATCGATGGTTCCAGTACCGTTTTCCCAATTACAGAAGCGATTGCTGAAGAATTCAGAAAAATCAACCCCGATGTCAACATTTCTATTGGTGTCTCCGGAACCGGTGGTGGTTTCAAGAAATTCACTATTGGTGAAACCGATATCAGCAATGCTTCCCGCCCGATCAAAGAAAGCGAAGCTGCTATTGCCGAAGAAAACAAGATCGATTATGTCGAACTCAAAGTAGCGTACGACGGATTATCGGTCATGGTCAATAAAGCAAATGACTTTGTGGACACCTTAACCGTAGAAGAACTCAATAATATTTGGAAACCCGATTCCACCGTGGTCACTTGGCAAGATGTGCGCGCGGAATGGCCCGACGAACCAATCAAACTCTATGCACCAGGAACCGACTCCGGAACCTTTGACTATTTCACGGAAGAAATCAATGGTGGAACAGGCGTCATTCGCACCGATTTCACGCCCAGTGAAGATGACAATGTCTTAGTCCAAGGAATTGCCGGCGACAAATACTCATTAGGATTCTTCGGCTATGCCTACTATATTGAAAACACCGACAAACTCAAAATCGTCAAAATCGATGCCGGTGAAGGTGCAGTGGAACCCACCTTTGAGACCATTAAAGATGGCAGCTACTCTCCGCTTTCTCGTCCGATCTTCATGTATGTGACTGAAGAAGCTCTTGCCAAAGAACATGTAATGGCGTTTGTGGAATACTTCTTGACCGATGGTACCGAACTAGTTTCCGAAGTGGGTTATGTGCCCCTGGAAGAAGCCATTTATACCGAAGAGTTAGCAAAACTTAAGTAAGCAACCTTTTGTAAGGGGACGGTTCTCTCGTGAGAGAACCGTCCCCTCTTAAATTTCAAGGTGGGGACTGTCCCCACCTTGAAATCGGGGAGGATTTGGGAGGTGAAATCTTTAATATTAAGGCATCACCCAATCCCCGCACAATTTCACTTGGAGGAGTCAATATGCAAATCGACGAACGCACGATTATGTTCTCCCGCATCAGCCGAAAACCCGGCACACCGGCTTATGATGATTATTACCGCGAGCACCCCGAGCACAAAGAATTTGACGACTCCCTGCGCGCGCTTCCCGGCATGACCGAGCCCGGCCGCACCATGTATGACCCCATCAACAGCCCCATAGTCGACGCCACCTTCCAATTTGTTGCTGATTTGCGCCCTCTCGTAGAAGGCCCAGCCGCAGCACCGCAAAAAGCCGAAGCTTCACCCGAAACCTTCACCAAGCGCATCAAAGGTCTGGCCGCCCATTATGGCGCAGTCCTTTGCGGCATTACTCCCATGGATCCGGCCTATTATTATAGCCATCGAGGCCGTATGGACACCAATTACGGCGAGGAAGTTGTGCCCAAACATCCCTTTACCATTGTTTTTGCCGTGGAAATGGATAGCGAACTCATCAACACCGCTCCCCGCCTAACCCAAAGCCTCGCCTCCACCAAAGGTTATGTAGAGGGCGCAGTTGTCGGTTCGATTTTAACCTATTACATCAAAAGCCTCGGGTATGAGGCCCGCAATCACATGGATGGCAATTACTTAGCCGTCATGCCCCTTGCCGCCCAAGCAGCCGGCTTAGGCGACATTGGTCGGCACGGCTTGCTAATCAACCCCATCTACGGATCGCGCTTGCGCTTAGGAGCAGTTACCACCGATCTTCCCCTTCTCACCGACGCACCTTCTAACTTCAAAGTCGAACCCTTCTGCCTTATCTGTGAGAAATGCGTCAGGACCTGCCATGCTCAAGCCATTCCTGCCGGAGAACCCAAAGAGATCCACGGTGTCAAACGTTGGCAGATTAACCAAGAGCAATGCTTCGCCAAATGGCTCACCTTAGGCACCGATTGCGGCATCTGCATTGCTGCCTGCCCCTTCAGTTCTAATCTACCCACCGACTTGGTGCAAGCCTATATAGATGACCCCACCCAAGCCGAAGCCCTACTGCGAGACCACGAGTCGCGTTACCCTATTCGGCCTTTCCAAAAAGATATTCCTGATTGGCTCAAATAATCAACGGAGGAGATTCCATGGCAAAATTAATCACTTTTCAAGGATATACCCCTAAGCTTCACCCCAATACCTTTGTAGCCGATGGTGCCAAACTGATCGGTAACCTTGAATTGGCCGAAGGCGCAAGTGTCTGGTACAATTGCGTGCTTCGCGCCGATGTCAATGCGGTTCGGATCGGGCGTTTCAGTAACATTCAAGACAACTCCACCATCCATGAAGAAAGTCCCCGCGCCGGGCACAATGATTCCGGCCACCCAACCATACTTGGAGATTATGTCACCGTTGGACATGGATGCATTTTGCATGCCTGCACCATTGAGGACTATTGTTTAATCGGCATGGGTGCCATTATTTTAGACGGAGCCATAATCGGCAAAGGATCCATTGTCGGAGCTGGAGCGGTTGTAACCAAGGGCACCGTCATCCCGCCCTTCTCGGTCGTACTTGGCACCCCAGGCAAAGTGGTGAAAACCATGCCCGAGACTACCATAACCGAGCGTCAAGAACATGCGGAGCATTATTGGCAGTTGGCGCAACTGCATAAGGGAGAATAAATTTTTTTATAACACTATTGACAAGCAACTGTATCGGTCTTATAATACACTTAAGAACTGTGTTATAGGATAGGTACAGTTGCTTTGTTTTTACATTTCTCCTAAATCAAAAAAAGGGGTGATCACGTGATTTCTTTTGAACAATTCATCATGGAAGACGGGATCCCCATCTATATGCAGATTCTCCTCTTTGTCAAGCGTGGTATCGTGGCTGGAAAGATTCGACATGACGACGAGCTGCCCTCAAGACGAATGCTATCTGCTTTGTTGGGAGTTAACCCCAATACGGTGCAAAAGGCGTATAAGTTGCTTGAAGACGAAGGACTAATCCGCTCCCAAACAGGTGCCGCTTCCACCATGTGTTTGGACGAAAACAAGATAGAATTCGTGCGCCGTGACCTGCTGGAAAGCGACACCCGCAATGTGATTCGAGCCATGCGGCAAATGGGCATTACCCAGAAACAAGCTTTAAGTCTGATTGAGCGCTACTGGAACGAGGTGGAGTCATGAAGAAAGATCTGTCGGTAATTATCCTAATTGTGCGCAATTCATTTTGGCGGGTTCTACTAGCAATTCTTATGATAATCATAATCGATGGGGTGTTTCTTTTCGCGGATCTGGACCTGCAGAACGGTTGGTCAATTAGCTTAGAAGAATTGTTGAAAAATAGGCCTTTACTTGCGGGTTTGTCGTCTGCTCTGTTTTGGCTCACATACTCAGTAACCAAGTTCGGTAGCGATAAAATCAGCAAGGAGTATTACACACTTTTGCGTTTGCAGATATCTGAGGGTAAGATTTGGTTTTGGCAAGCTTTATATCATACCTTTTGTTACTTGTTTTTATTTGTGGCGGAGATCGCCATCTTTCTGTTCTTGAGACGGTACTATGTATCAACAAGCCCGGTTGAAGCATTTGGTTTATCAACGGTGCTCAAGGTATTTTCCACTAATCATTATCTGCAAAATCTCATACCCTACCATAATCCTTTGCGCTGGTTTAGAAACATGATGATTGTGGTTGGGTTGGGCATCACATCGGCAACAGAGCCGTTTGCAAAGAGAAGAGGAATCATTGAATATTTAGCTTATCCCCAATTGTTGCTAACCTTAATTGTTTTTAATATAGACCTTAGGTTTTGGTTATTCGATCTGCTGGTGATTCTCTTATCGGGATTTTGGGCAGTGAAAGCTATGGTCTATGTGAAGAAGGGAGTTGGAAAAATTGATTCATAGATTGGAACGCTATTCTCCTCCCGGATATGATGTCAGAACAGAAATAAGTTATTTTTCAGGAATCTTTTTTGTAATACTCTTTTTGATTTTTATATTTTATCAGCGTTTCCAGGAAGCGTTTGAACTACTGTTCGGTTATGAAGACGGAATCAAGGTTTTACTTCCGAATGTTCTAATGCCCACTTTTAAGTCTTTGGATGAAATATCGTTTAGCGAATTTCTATTCGTATCATTATTTGGTTTTCGCTTAATTCGATATCGGTATCGGTATTTTAATGTCGAAACGAAAAGCGGTTATGTGATGTTGCGTTTACCTCGAAGATTCGAGTACCATAAACGCTGCTGGGTGATTCCGGTAGCATGGATGACATTAAGCTACCTTCTCTTCTTCTTAATAAAAGTACTTTCTTTTATCTACTATAAAAACATGGTCCCCCTCTCCGCCTGGCCTCCGGGTCAGAGTATGAATCTTTGGAGCGTGATCCTATGATCGAACTGAAGAGAGTCAAGAAATACTATGACGATACGCTAGCTTTGCGTGATATCAATCTACAGCTTCCACGTGGCGAAATTGTGGGGCTCTTTGGCGAAAATGGTGCAGGGAAGACCACCCTGATGAAATGCATTTTGAATTTTATTGAATTCCAAGGTTCCATCACATTGGACGGCGAGCCCATAACCACAAAAAATATCGCTCAACTCTCCTTTGCCACCTCTGAACACTCCTTCTTCCCCAATTTATCTCCGGCAGCACATCGCGATTTCTACCGTATGCATTTTCCTAAATTCTCGCAAAAACGTTATCAGGGGCTCATGGAGTTCTTTGAACTACCCATGGGAACGGCCTTAAAGAAATTCTCCACCGGTCAAAAAAATCAATTCGAGGTGATCATGGCATTGAGTCAAGGGGCGGATTACATTCTCATGGATGAACCCTTCGCCGGCAACGATATCTTCAACCGCGAAGATTTCTACAAGGTGCTCTTGGGTATTTTGGAACCCCACGAAACCATTCTACTGTCAACTCACTTAATCGAAGAAGTCGCAGGTTTTATCGGCCGGGCGGTATTGCTCCGCAAAGGAGCTATTGTAGGAGATGTCTCCCTGATGCAGTTGGAAGAAGAGGGTAAAGACCTGGTATCGTACATCAAAGACACGTATCATTATAAAGCTGACCGGGTCAGCAAAGCCTTGCAAGATTTAACCGAATAGGTCAAAATAAGAGGAGCGTCTCAAATTCGAGACGCTCCTTTTATGATACTAGGTTGGGTTTACTTCAAATTCCATACTTTCAACAAGCGACCGTGCAGAGCGATTGTGCTTTCGCGGCTCCAAATGCCTTCTAAAGTTGCTGTCTGTCCGCTATGAACCAGTGCCGCAAGTTGTTGACGTACACCTTCGTTTTGTGGCAGAACATAAATGGGATTTCCATCTGTATCGGTCATTTCAAAAGGAAGGTTTTCATCGCTGTTCGCTCTTAGGATGCCTTGTTGACTTACCGGTTTTGTGATCTGACCTAACATTTCCAGACAACGTAAGATGAGACTAGCTGCTTGAGCGCGGGTCGCTTCACCTTCTGGCTGTAACGTTCCGTCCATCCCCTTGATCAAGCCCAGTGAAACAGCTAAGGTTAGCGCTTCTTGGGCCCAAGGTGCTGTATTGTTGGCATCGGAGAAGAGTCCTTGGATCGGAGTCATTGGCACTTGCGGTAAAAGCGTTCCAAGCATGTTTTGCAACATAACTGCCATTTCCTGACGACTGATGGTTTGGTTGGGATGGAAGTTGCCATAGGATCCCGAAACCCATCCGTTCGCAGCTGCGGCTGAAACATCGGCATAGAACCAATCTTGAGGTTGCACGTCACCAAATGTCATGGAATGTTGTTGGTTTTGAGTGGAAACCTGCAAGATGCGATCCATGTTGAGAAGCAAGCGAGTAAATTCGGCTCGGGTTATGGCGCGATCTGGCTCGAAATGTCCGTCGCCTGTTCCTTGCAAGACGTTTCTAGCTGCCAAGATGCTGCAATCAGTTTCAGCCCAGTGAGAGGATAGGTCATTGAATTGGGGGTCATGACTCAGAATCACATACCTGCCAGGTTCCAGAATCTCCGCCATTACGGTATGAGCATCGGAATCAACGACTCCGCCAACATAGTGATACAAATTCGGATTTTCGTCATCCTGGCGGTAAATGCCGGTCAGACGTGGGTCTCCCCCTAAGAGACAGACGTGGCAATAAGCCAAGGTCAAGCTGAGTGGCGACGTTGGAGCGATACCACCGGTTTTTAAGACGAACATGGGACTGGCTTGGGTGAAAATCTGTTTGTCTAGGGTGGTGAGCGGGTCGGAAATCTGCTCGGTTTGCAGATTCATATCTGTTGGAAGCGCTCCTGCTGGAATATGCAACCAAACTGTGTTTTCAAAGAATGTGAACGCCTGATCTTGAGTTAAGTCAACGATGGGTTGATCCGTTAGGGGAGTCTGGATCGCTGGGGGTTCTTCAGGTTCCGATTCAGGTAAAGCAACAGTCACTACCGAAGAAGCGGTGTAAGTACCGTCGTTTGTTGTCACTGTGATGGTGGCTTGACCCACACTTATTGCGGTCACTATGCCGGTAGAGGATACTGTCGCAACCTCCGGATGACTGCTTTGCCAAGTGACACCGGTTTCATTCGCATTTTCCGGTTCCAAGGTGTAGCTTAACTGAGCTTGTTGAACGGGTGCAAGACTTAAGTTTGAAGTAGATAGTCGAACACCTGTAACGGATATAGGGATTTGCACGATGAGATTTTGTGTGAAATCATTCGTCAGGGTCAATCCATTATAGGATTGTGCCCATGCTGCAAGCGTGATTTGTAGAGCTTCATCTTGTATCAAGGTCCGGTCTGTCATCCAATGCAGTTCTCGGGTTAACAGAACCGCGGGAGCCAAAGGATCACTAATCGGACCTTGAGCCAACGTGTTTCCGTTCATAGGAGCCCCATTTGCATCGAAAGCTTGTATCACATTGTTATTGAGGGAACTGATTTTCATATACTGATCAAATACGATACGCAGTCCTTGTCCCAAAGGTAAAACAGAAATGTCTTGCACCTGCGGTTGCGTGGTACGGACCATGGGTAGATTGACATCGGTGTGAGGAGGTGGCACAACCAAAGCCGGGCTTTCCGAAGCAGCATAGCCGCCTTTGGTGAGTATGACTTTCCAGGTTCCTTCCGGTACATCCCATGCATAACGTCCTGCTGTGTCGGTCAGCAAGGGGTTGGTTTGCTCATACCAGGTGGCATCCCAGAGAGTCCAGGTTCCGTTACGGTCTTCATACAAAGTAGCGGTTGCATCAAGCACAGGTTGATCTAAGGTAACTTCATAAGCGATTCCGCTGGGATCTAAAATCCAGGTGGGATCTGCAACCAGATCCTTCTTCCACTCTCTTTTTTTCGGCTTGCAGAAATCATCCATGTTGATGCGATTTTGAATCTCATTGAATCGATCATCCTGCTCCGCATCAATCATTGCCTCGGTAAGTTTTCCTACAACATAAGAACCAATAGCAAACCCAAGACCGGGAATTACTACGCCCAAAGCAATACTCCCAAGGGACATGACATTCTTTGTGACCGTGCGCCACATGGCCATATCTTTTTCATCTTCGATGATATCGCGGTAGATTTGACGGTCAGATGCCGGGCAATCGGAGCTCAAGTCGTTGGCTAAGTCATCGAGGGATTTTTGATATTCACTTAAGTCATCGGCTCCCATTAGAGATAAAACAAAGTCCGCATAGTTCAGTCCATCGGTTAACATATGGTCGCCTTTGATGGTGATAGCAATCTTCTGAGCGATTTTTCCACCTGCACCAGCGGCTGAGAGAACTTGCAAAAGGTTCGGATCCGTGATTTTAACGGTGTCGATTTCGACAACCGCCGAAACACTCACGCTGACCAGATACCCATAATCGGTCGCTTGAACACTGTGACTCCAGGAGAAATCATAAAGTGGAACTCCTCCTGCAGATATACGTACGATGTCGCTTGAGGCTTCTGTATGTTCATAAAGCGGACGATACGTTGCCGTGGTTTCCAGCTTCAAACGTGGATCTGATAGAGTTCCGGTTTTACGCACAGTTGCAGTTTCGGCATCTCCGTCGTCATAGGTGGTATCTTCTGCCATGGTTGCATACGCGTAGGCAGAAGGCAAGCCACTACGTATGGCGGCTTCATTAAAGGTGGGAATTGTTGACATTGCAAAACTCTGCGGGGTCTGAACAGTAGAAACGTAAATTGCTCCTGGGATTGTTTTCGTGCCGTTCAATCCACCACTCACAGCAACTGCACCCAAGAGTGGGATTGCTCCACCGGAAGCGCCAACAGCACCACCCAGTTCGGCTCCGTTAGCAGCATGGATTCGCATTTCTTCCACTCGTTCCGGTTTGTCGAACTCAACATCGAACCGGAAATTCATGCCTGGAACGAAAACATAAGGGAATTTTCCGACAGGGGTAAAATCAACCCGGCGTCCATCGGTTTGTTGCATCGTCACTTTTGTAATATGAACGGCTTGAGGGTCATAGGTGACTTTAACCGGCTCCGATAATAGGGTGAGTGTTTCTTTGGAAGAGATAAGGGGTTGTTCTACGGCAAGTAAATTCATCGAATCCGCTATCCCGGGCATTCTCACTGCCGTGGTCAAGGGTTGTGAGCGATGTCCATAGGAGTCGACAGCCACTACTTGGACGGTGTAGGTTCGACCCGGTTGCATTCCCCATAAGTGCCAGGATGTTTGTTGGGTAGTGGTTGGACTGGAGGCAGGAGCATTGTTGTTTTCATCGACGGCAGTCAACTCGTAGTAGCGCATATTGAAATCGGTTGCCTGTGACCATTCGAACATGACATGATACGTACCTTCGTTGTTTTGTTGAATACGATATACCCGGAAGGACGGATCTACAGGCCACCAGGGAGCAGAATCATCGGTTTGAGGAGTTTGCACAATCGCTTGAGGACCATCGGTTGAAGTGTTTCCATAGCGATCTCGAGCTTCTACTTTAATGGTATACGTTTCACCGGGATCTAAAGGACCAATCGCCCATTGCTGAATATTCTGCCCGACCGAAGTGGAGCGCACTTCATTTTGCTGAGTATCGAGAGCACGAATTATATAGAGCAGGGAATCTGACATTCCGGCTTGTTCGGAGGTCGTATTGGCAGAAGACCAACTTAATTCAACGAGCGTGGGTGCGACCTCGTGAATTGTCATAGTACTACCTACTGGCCAGCTGGGTGGAGTTGTATCCTCCGGAGCGATTTGCACCGTAAAGGGAATCCCGTCGGCTCGGCTGATCCGATTTCCTCGTTGATCTTCCGCGGTGATGTAGCCGGTAACTATATCACCTCTCGTAAAACCATTGGCATGCCAACTCCGATTTGAAGTGCTAAAGGTGCGATACTCTTGGTTAATAGCATCCCAAATATAAATTTGATAAAGGCGAATCCCGCTGACATCATAAGCTTCGGGCCACTCCATGATAAACGAAGTATCGGTTTGCTCGCTCAGCGCATAGGTGACTTGTGCAGGCCACATTGGCGCAGTCAGATCTCGGGCTGTAGTGGTAAAGCCGACTTCAAGGAAATCGACAGTTGTATTGTAAGAAAGATCCTCAGCAAAGATCCGGAACCGATACGTGGTTTCTGCGGCTAGACCATTAAGCAGACTTTTGGATTGGTACGACGTAGAATAGCCACTCCAACCGCTTCCGTTCCACTGCTCAATGCGATAACGCAAGATCTGCATGTCATCTTCTGCGGGAGTCCATTGGAGATGAGCTTCCGTATCAAGGACGGAAGTTGTAGTAAAGGTAGAACCGGACGGCCAAGTTGGAACAGAAGTGTCACGATTGGGAATCCAATAAGTTGTAGATAAAGAATTGCTGTTGCCATAGACATCGACCGCTTCTACGCGGAAGGTATAAGAGACATTGCGTGATAATCCGGTTACATTGTAAGTAGTTGCGTCCGTAGTCAAGATGGCACTCTTACGTAGGGAACCCACAGCAGGAGTTGCATGAACTCGAATCTCTTTCATGGCGGTGTCATCCATTGCTAAAGGCCATTGTAAGCTGGCGCTGCTGAAGGTGCGGTTGGTCAATTGCAGACCTGAATCATTACTCCAGACGGGGGGATTCGTGTCAGGATTTAATGTTGAGAAGGTTGAAACTAATTCTTCAGACCAATTCAGGGAAGAATCGCTGGCTCGGACAAGAACTCGATAGGTTTCGCCTTGGGTCAAGTCGGTGATATTCCAATCAATCATCCCCGAATGCTCTTGATTCGGTAAAAACCGCGAAGCTAAAAGTTGATTTTCGGTATCGTAGAAATCAGCAACGTATAATCTGACATCACGTTCATCTTGTGCTGCGGGGAAGTGGAGTGTGATAGATTCTGGTACTATGGTGTCAATCGTTAAGCTTGCATTTGTTGGCCAAGTTGGCGGAGTGATATCTCCGGCATCGATTTGGACTTTAACTTCTGCTCTTAAATAATGATGTGCAGGAGCTCCACGATCGGGTAACACCACAGTAGAAGACCAGTATCCGGCCTCATTACTACGAGTTTCGGCAATCTTTTCACTACCGTCATAAACAACAACCAAACTGAAGGGAGAGGTGCTACCGCTTACGACAATTGCTTGATCTGCTTCTGTGATTTCTGGCGGTGCTACAATGGAAACTGCGGGTACCGTGATTGTAGCCGTATGAATCTCTTCCTTATTGAGTCGGGGATTTGTGTATTCTGCCCACATCTTCGCGAATAACATTCCTTGCAAATTGCCATTGGGTAGACGCACACTGTAATAAATCGTACCTTCCAGAGCTTCGGCGTTCTGATTTCCGAAACGGACCTCAATGGCATCGGGTTTGACGACAAAGGTTGGCTGCTGGCTACCTGTTGTGCGGTGTACTACGATGCTATCGGTAATAATTTCGGTCCCTTTGGGGATTGCGAAGAAAAGTTTTAAATTTCCCAATTCCGGCGAAGCTGCTTTGGAATAAGAACCTCTCAAGGTCACAAGGGTTCCTGGGGCTGCTTGATCCTTTGAAAACACCAATTCATTACCATTGGTCCCTCGGAAGTATCCATTGGCAACACCCTGGGGAATAGGGAGATGAATCAATCCCAAATCCTGTTTCACATGGCTGAGTTGAACGTCCTCTAATACGAATCCATGGGGTTGACCAGTCTCATTGAGTTGTTCCGCGTAGGTTTTTACGGCTAAATAATCGTCCCCGAAGCTTTGCCAGACTCCGTTGAGATGGACCAAATCCGGTAATGGATCCCAATGGAAGACGAAAGCATATTTGTTTTCTGCTAAATATGGAGTCGATACGAGTTCTTTGCTGCTAACCAAGGTGCGAATGAACTCATATCGGTCATTTCGCCATTGATACAATTCGACATACCGATTAAATCCCGTGTGGAAATTACCATTGATATCAACCACTTGAGTTTGGAAGAGACCTAATTTCTTTAAATGGACTTCAGCGACGCCCCAAGTGTTTTCATCGAGAATTACTTCTACAGAACCTTTATTCATGCCGCATTCTACTCCATCGGCTTCGACTACGATGTGATCACCGGGTTCGGCATTGGGAAGAGGAAGAAGATGATCATTAATACCATTGATGCTATAAGAAAGGTTTTTAGGTTTCCCTTCTTGACCTTTGTTGATGATTTGCAGTCGTAAATGAACACTGACTCGCCAGTCAATCGGCATGTCATATTCCGGTTCGCTAAATTCTTGAACCATTAAGTGTACACCCAAAGTTTTTTCAACAGGACAGAGAATTGGGAACACATGATTAACACCTACAGAAATACCTTGTTCCACAGTATATTCTTTGGCGGTTATTAAACGATGAGTCATAACAATGCGCAATGGTAGATCTGGAATAACGGTGATACGATATTCGCCTGCCGCAGTGGTCTTCGCCTGTCCAACTAAATGCTCTATGTTGTTCAGCGTCTGATAAACCCTCAATGAAGCATCGGATAAGGGTTGACTCGGGGTTGCTTGAAGCTCGACAGTTCCACTGATTTCAGCCCTGGGGCGTAGTGGTAACACACATTGAACAAGATTAGTACCGTCACTTAAAACAATGCGTTGGTTTATAATCGAGTCGTAATTCAAGATTTGGTTCGTTGGTGGAATGATATGTAACGAAAGATGCGTACCTGCTTTGAAGTTATAACTCAAGCGAGGCACATCTCCAATGTGGTTGCTACTTCCGGTCACTAACAAGGTGCCTCCGTTATCGAACACCCGGATTTCACAATTACGCATCGGTTCTGAACTGGAGTTAACGATCTTTAGCGCCAGGGTTGCTGGATAAACTGGGGTTACTGTCTGCGCACTGGTTTTATTGCCAACTACAGCGACATTCTCTTGACGGACCAATTCCAATTGATTTATGCTGGTGAGGGTAATCGTATAGTCCAGAGCAGGGTAAAGCCCTTGGAAGGAAAAGGTTCCAGGTGTTTGTATGCTACGTTGGGCACCCGTATTCAAGGATGAACTCCACACCTTTAAAATAGCACCTTTTAGCAGTTCCGATTCATTTTCAGGGACGGTGATATCTAAATGTCCTTCTACCATCAGCGGGAATCGTTCGGCATATTGATAGACACCAAGACTTTCAGGGTCTTTCAAGATTCCTTTTGCCAACAGGACTTGACGAACATTGGTGGGCAGAACCCATGAGCCTTTGTAAACACCAGTTCCATTTTGGTTAATATCGAGGGCTTCAACCAAGGATATCTGCTCCTGCTTGGTTTCGTTGAGGTTGTCTTGTGATTGAATCCAGCTAAGCTCAACAAAGGCTTGTCGACCAAAATCGCCTATGATTTGAAAATCGATTTTTGGTGAGCTATGATCGGGCAAACTGGTTTTTAAAGCACCATTGATCTGACGAGCCGCTGACCAACGAATCTGATTGATTCGCAAAGTGCGAGTGAGGATCTCATTGGAAGGAGAGAATTCGGAGAGATTTTCGGCTAAATCAAACGCCTGTACCGTATAACAATACATGGTATCAGCATTAAGAAGATCTGGATCCGTGAAAACCAAGCTTTCATCAGGGGTTACCTGCCATTGTGCATCAGAGATCCATACTGCCTCGTTTTTACGCAGACGTTCTATGTTATAACCAGCCACGGCAATGTTGTCGTGAGAGGGGAGCCAGGACAGGAAAGCGCTGAATTCAGTTAGCATAACCGAGACTTCTGTTGGGCTACTGGGCGGAATCGCATCTTTGCCGGTCAGCGTTTTCACATAGATCCTTTCAGGCAGACCCACATTGCCGGCTTGATCAATGGCAGCTATGCTGTATTCATAGGTGGTGTTCGCTACTAAACCGGTATCTAACCACTGCAAGGGAGAAGAATCAGCAGCAAAGTGGTTGACGATTACACCATCACGAGTGATTCGATAACGATTGGTTGGACTACCTGAATCATTCGCAACCAGTCCCCATGTGAGCGACACCGTTGTAGAATCAAGAGCCTCTCCATTGAAGTTGCTTACAGCCGCGGGTGGGGTTCGGTCGATGAGAATTTCTATCGGTTCCGACCAATCGCTAGTCAGTTCACCGATGGAAGACTTAGCTCGCAGGGAGTAAAGACCTTCTTGGGTCAAATAGTTTTCAGAGATCTGGTAAGAGATTGAACCAAGTTCTGAAGATTGACCTCCTTGGAACTCTATAGCGCTTTCAGAACCGTAGGTTAATTGCCATGTCATTTCAGCAGAAGCGATGGTGCTACCAGTCACCTCCCATAAAAGCGCATTGCTGTATGCGGATGTCGATTGAAGAATCGGGGGACGATGTTTCGCTTCGAGGGTAAAGGTCGTGCTTTGATAAGAGACAAGATCGGGAGCAGCAGCTAAGATGAGTTGGACTTTATAAGCACCACCTACTGCAGTCGCTTCGAGTCGGAATTGAGCACCATGATAGGTTGAAGGCCCTGCTAAATAACGAACCGTAGCTAAATGCTGTTGTTGATTGGACATGGCATTACACCATGTTAAAAGTCTTCGGTCAAAATGGAGGTGATTGCGAATTTCTAAGATTTCATTTCCGTTCGGATCGATAATCTTATAGACCGGTGCCGGTTCCAAGTGGGATTGAGCCGAAAATTCGGATTCGGTCTCAACTTCATCACTACTAGCAAGCGATACAGGAATGACACTTCCGGTCCAGTAGACATCGATTCCGATACCGACCAAATGGTTCCCCTTACCATCACCGAAGCGGACCGAGATGGGTATATCGGTATTGGGTTGAAAGATGGAGGGTGCGGGAAGCTGCAACAAAGTGTCATCCGCATCGCAGGGTTGACCAACGGTCCAAAACTGAGTTGAAGCGGGGTTCAAAGACAGAGGTTCGTCTTTCTGTATCCAATAACTCCAGTCGTTATCCATATGAGCGCGTGCAATAACCCCTTCCATTCGATAAGATCCCGGTGTTACCTGTATCACCGATTTAGGTACATCGTCGAAGGTACTATAGTAGTATTGAGGGGGCATCATATCGTAAACCGGTGAAAACGATAAATTCTCAGGATACAGAGCTAATGCAAGAGGATTGTAATCAGTGGCATGGATCTCATCCACTTGCATATGTAAGGTAGAAGTTGCGTCTAAGGAACCATTAAAATGAATCTCCGTGGTGGCGCTATTTAGATTTATTTTTTTGTACAAATAATAGGAACGGTTGAGATTAAAATCGGGATCATAATCACGATTTTCGCGCTGAGCAAAAATACTGAATGTTCCTTGAGGAAGCACAAAGAGAGGATCTATTTGGTTTTCTGCATCGAAAAAGAATCCAATGGTCTTTTGATCGATGTGCTGATAAATCCCATATCGAACATCTGTCATAGCGTGATTCATCAGATCTTCTGCGGTTGCATCGTAAAGGTAATCGTGAGCGATTAGCCGTACCGGCATTAGATTCTCCGGTGCGGCAATCGTGATTGACATGGGATACTCGGTGAAGGTAGCTTGTTGGCTAAAGTAAAAACGTGCAGTTTCTTGACCCACTAGCATCGTACCAAAAACGAGAACTCTGAAAGGGTCTCCTAGTTGGACCTTGGTGCTGAACTCGCTGTCAGCAGCAAAGTTCTCATAACTATCATACTCGAGGCGGAAAGATTCATCCAAGCTCACGGAATAAGGATTCGTGATGTAGGTACCATCTTTCGCGAGGAAGTTCATTTGAATCGAACATTGGGTAACCTGCTGGGTGTAGCTGCCCATATCGACGGAAAGAACGAAATTTACGGGAGGTTTCTCAGAAGGTTCATCAATATTGAAGCGAAGCGTAGCGGGGAGTGTTTTCACAAAACCATCGTCATAACTGAATTGAGCCGTTAGAGTAGAAGCGGGCAAATTCTCGGGAATCAACCAGTGAAAAGTATCACTATTGTAGAATTTGCTTTGATACAAAGAAATCATGTCTTGATCCAATATTTCTATACTTGGATACAGGTAGCTGGCATAGCTGCTGCTAGATGCGCGCCGTGTCGTGGAGGATAGTCGGTTTCCAAAGCTGTCGAAGCAGCCAATTTTTAAAACAGCATATTCTCCGATAACATGAATCTGAGTCGGTTCTTGTTCAACCTTGGCAGTGAAGGTATGATCTTGTTGCAAAAGCAGATTGCCTGGGGTTAGTTGCTGGGGTTGAATTTGATAGGTATATTTAAAGACATAAGAAGCATTGTTATAATCGTTGGTACGGTACTCTATTTGCATAGAGCCGTTTAAAGTTCCGCCCAGTAGAGAAAACGTTTCTCCCGGAGATAAATCCGGTAAATAGAAATAATTCGAGCCGTTTTCGAGATAGGTAGAACAAGAAGCACTGAGGAGCGAATCGCCAATACCGTCGCCGTAAGGTTCAGGTTGGAACTGAAGACGTGTGTACTCATCTATAGAGGGACAATAGCTTAGTTGCATGTTGTCAGAACAGATTTCCCGGTCGTAATCCAAGAAATAGACTTTTTGTTGGGGGTGAACCAATTTTAGATTGTAGAAACCGGGAGTGATGTAACATTCGGTTTCACCATTTCCATCGAGGAGCACAAAAGGAATTTTGTTATCCATGGAATCACTCTTGTAGAAGGAAAAGGGCATATCCGGTATGATAGCATTGGGGAGATTCTTCTCCAAGGGTTCTAAGCTTAATTCCATCCCTGAAAGGGGAACCATCTCTTGGGGATCTGTATCGGAAGGGATTCCTGCTTTCAGCGTGAGTGTAGTACATCCCTGGTGATCCAACAAAACGCTTTGCTGTGCTTCTACCAGTTTATAATAGAAGAAATTGGGCTCCGTCCCCATTGCTGTAATCAAGAATACGCTTCCGGCAGTAGCCTCGGAGGAGGAGATAAATAGCCTTCCTTGTTGGTCAGCCGGTCCGTTATAGAGTTCACGATATTCAATATTATAGGGATATTCCAGGCTTGGTTGTGGATAATGGACCGTTACATGTGCACCGGAGGCCGGTGTACCGTCGGGCTTGATAATCTCAATGGATAAACCGTTTATGGGCGTGTTAGCAAGAATGACCCTGGCATAGTCGCTGCCTTCCAGATAAACCTCATTCTGCGCGTTGGGCATTCCATAGGCTCTCACCTCAACATCATAAACCCCGTCAGGCAAAGTTGTCGTATCGAATTCATGAGTGATCGTACTACTTTCGGGAATTTCCTCGTTTGGAATACTCTTTAAAAGAAGTTCTTCATAGGGTGAAGAAGCCTGAATGACATATAAATCAATGCGCGAAAGAACAGAAGAATCTCCCACATACGTAACAATTTCTTGGTTTCCCGTCAATCGCACCGGATTGTCATAATATACATATGCTGGACTGATTAAGGTTACGACATCGTCCGAAGAAACCAAAGTTTGGCTCATCTTATCTATGGGGACATCAGCATTGACAATATAATTCCTTTCAGTACCGGCATTACAGTACGATCGACCGGCATAAATTGCAGCCTTATATTTTGCTGCAGTTTCATTGGGATAAGCTGTAATTAGTAGAGCTGCACAGCTGCTAACCACAGCGGCAGCTTGGGAAGTACCGCTCAACTTACCATATCTGTTTTCGGGGAGCGTGGAGTAAATATCGATCCCAGGAGCTAAAAATGTAGGGTATTGGTTATTAAAGGGAGCGCGTATATTGTTCTCTCCGGTAGCACCTACACTAATCACACCCGGCAGGCAGGCAGGATAAAAATCGCTCACCCGAGTGCCATTGTTCCCGGCAGCAGCGATAATCAGAGTTCCCTTGCCTTGTGCATAGACAATCGCATCTGCTAAGGTTTTGGGATAATCGGGTAAATGGGCACCAAAGCTCAAATTGATCACCCGTGCGCCTTGATCCGCTGCCCATTTGATTCCTCGAGCAATGTTGGCCATGGTGCCAACCCCACCGGCATCGAGCGCTTTGATTGGTAAAACAGAGATGGGTAAATCTCCGGCAAGTCCACTGATGCCAAGTTGATTATTGCTGTCAGCTGCAATGATTCCTGCTAAATGGGTGCCATGGCCGATTCGCGAATCATCTTCGGTTGCGGTCGAGGCATCAATAGCATTCCAACCTGGTAATAGATGGGACTGTAAATCTTGATGAGTAGCATCGACTCCGGTATCAACAAGGGCAACGATAACTTCTTGTGGAGTTTCTTGCCTTTCATAAACGAGTCCCCATGCACTGACAGGGTCGATTTGATATTCATCCATGTGCCATTGCTGGCCCCAGCCAGGATCATTAGGGGTTGAGGTGAGTGAGGCAACGTGAAATAGATAGTTGGGCTCTGCATAAGATACCCGCGGATCTTGCTGCAAGGCTTCGGTAATGGCTTGTTCATCGTATCCAGGTTTGATTTCAGCGAGTAAAAGAGTAGAGTCGATAGGAGTTACATTCAAACCTTCGAAATCATTCAGAGAAAGTAAAGAGACGTCCTCATTGGGCTTCGTCTTAATGATATACCCGGAAGATAAAGTTGAATTTGGTGAAGAAGTTTCATTGGTTTGTGCCTGTACATGAGCTAATGGTTGTGGGAATAGCGGAAGAGTTATGGAGAAGCATAGTAGTAGTGCCAGAAGTCGCTTTCCTTTCATAAATAGACCTCCTCATTGTATTAGAAAGCAAAAAAACGGTGCAAGTCAAATCGAACTTGCCCCGCGGTTTACCCATGCCGAAGAGCAAGACTGAGTACTTGCTGTAACGGATGATCTTGTTTTATTATAAAGGAATTCGACAAAAAGTGTAAGTAAGAATAAGACGCTCTTTAGTAAGAAAAATCTTATTTTCACGAACTCTCTCTTGACGAAAGCCCGTTTATGAGTTATAGTATGACAAATACATATCAAACCTGATGAGCAGAAGAGTAATCACAATCATACCCCACAGAGAGCCTCGGTTGGTGAAAAGAGGCGGGAAATGACGGTGATGAAGATGGCCTGCATAAGGGGATGGCTGACCTTTTAGAAGTTTAAGTCATCACGTGTGGACACGTTAAAGTCGCAGGGTATGTTAGTACCCGTAGAGGCTTTTGCTGTGAGGCATAAAGCAAACAAAGGTGGTACCACGAGTAATTCGTCCTTTCGATTTTTCGAAGGGGCGATTTTTTTATTTTGAAAGAAGAGTAGGAGGAAATAGAATGAACCAACTCAGTCGGGAAACACTCTGTATGCATGCCGGATACACACCAGGAAATGGGGATCCGCGCATTATGCCAATTGTGCAGTCGACGACGTTTAAGTATGAAAACGCCGACGAAGTGGCAGCTTTGTTCGATTTGAGCAAAGAGGGGCACATGTACAGTCGCATTTCCAACCCCACCGTAGAAGCGTTGGAAAAGAAAATCGCCGCCCTAGAGGGCGGCGTAGCGGCTGTAGCAACTTCATCGGGTCAAGCGGCAACGTTATTAGCCGTTTTGACCATCTGTAATCAGGGAGAGCATATTGTTGCCTTCAACAATCTCTATGGAGGAACCTACACCCTCTTGACCTCTACCTTGAAGAAGTTTGGTATTGAAACCACCTTGGTCCCACTGACAGCTTCCGATGACGAAGTCAGAAAAGCATTTCAACCCAACACTAAGATCCTCTTTGGTGAAACCATTGGCAACCCGGGTGTGGAAGTGTTAGATATTCGTAGGGCAGCTCGGTTGGCTCACGAGGCAGGCGTGCCCTTATTTGTAGACAATACTTTTGCCACGCCGTACCTCTGCCATCCGTTTGAACATGGGGCCGATATCATCATACATTCGGCGACCAAATTCTTAGACGGTCACGCTACCAGTTTAGGCGGATTTATTGTCGACAGTGGCAAATTCAATTGGGAAAACGGGAAATTTCCGCACCTGACCGAAGAAGACCCTAATTATCATGGCTTATCGTATACAAAGGCGTTTGGTGAAAAAGCCTTTGCGGTCAAAGCTCGAGCAGTCTTCTTGCGCGATTTTGGCACGACGATGAGCCCGTTCAATGCTTTTTTGATCAATCTTGGTACCGAGACCTTGCATTTACGCATGCAACGGCATTCCGAAAACGCTCTCGCCATTGCCACTGCTTTAGAGCAGAATCCTCAGGTGGAGTGGGTGCGTTACCCATTGCTGCCAAGTTCACCATCGTATGATCTGGCGAAAGAATACCTACCGTTAGGCGCTTCAGGGATCATAGCCTTTGGAATCAAAGGGGATTTTGAGGTCAGTAAAGAATTTATCAATAAATTGAAATTAGCTTCCTTAGTGGTGCATGTGGGAGATTTACGGACGCATGTATTGCATCCTGCTTCCATGACCCACCGGCAACTTTCAAAAGAAGCACAACTGAGAGCAGGGATCAGCGAAAACATGATCCGCCTTTCGGTTGGCATTGAACATGTGCAAGATATCTTAAAGGATTTGGAACAAGCACTGAACCCATAGGAGGAGAAAATGCCTATTATTTTACCACAAGGGCTTCCGGTCAAAGCCGTTTTAGACCAAGAGAATATTTTTACCATGAGTGAACAGCGAGCGACACATCAGGACATTCGTCCAATCCATGTGGCGATTGTCAATCTCATGCCCAATAAAGAAGAGACCGAATTGCAATTGCTGCGCATGTTATCGAACACGGCCTTGCAAGTGCGGTTTGATTTGATTCGTACCAAAAGCTACATCAGCAAACATACCGAAGAATCCTATTTGAATCGCTTTTACAAGACGTTCGAAGAAATCAAAGATCAACGCTACGACGCAATGATCGTCACAGGGGCACCGGTAGAACGTATGCGTTATGAGGAAGTGTTGTATTGGGACGAATTGAGTGAGATCTTGGATTTCGCACAGCGCAATGTCTACTCCACCATCTTTATTTGTTGGGCAGCACAGGCAGCTTTGTATCATTATTATGGCATTGAAAAACAGAATCTAGATCAAAAACTGTTTGGCGTATTTGAATACCCGGTTTTGCACAAAGGGGTCTTGTTTAAAGGGTTTGACGACACCTTTTGGTCTCCACAGTCACGATGCTCCACGATTCGGCGTGAAGACGTGGAGAAAATCCCAGATTTGGTGATTTGGGCTGAACGGCCCGACACGGGCGTCAATGTTGTCACCACCAAGGATAATCGATTGATTTTTATTTCCGGTCATTGGGAATACGACGAATCCACCTTATTGTGTGAGTTTGAACGTGATTTGAAAAAAGGGTTAGCGCCGAATCTACCCATTGGTTATTTTGTCGATGATGAACCGGAAAAAGGAGTGCGGGTCCGCTGGCGGATGGCGGCGAATTTGTTTTATTCCAATTGGTTGAATTACTGTGTTTACCAAGAAACCCCGTATGACCTGAACCTTTTGGCGCGAAAAAAAGTAGCCAAGTTTGGTGGTAGTTCCCTGGCTTCTGGTAAGCAATTTACGAAGGTGCGCGATATCGTTTTTTCGAGCGATGATCGCAATATTATTGTAGTTTCAGCGCCGGGAAAGCGTTTTGAAGAAGATAATAAGGTGACCGATCTATTGGTGGAGTTCTACAACCTGCAAAAAGAACTGAATCGAGACGACATTACCGAAGAAGAGATTGAAGTTTTGTCGTTGCAGCGGGATCAGGTCTTGCAGATTACGGCAAATCGATTCCATGAGATTGCCGCCGACTTGTTTTTGGATTTTAAAATCAAACAGACCATTGACGATGTCGTAGCGGATCTCTTAGATAGGAGTGCCCGCGATGAGATCCTTTCACGGGGAGAATACCTCAATGCCATGATTTTAGCAGAATATTTGGAGTATGAGTTTATCGATGCCAAGGATTTGATTTTTTTCGAGGAGCAAGGCGGACTTGACAAACATAAAACCTACGATGCCATTCAAGAGAAATTGGGTCAGGTGAGTAGAGCGGTGGTGCCCGGGTTTTACGGAACAGATCATCAAGGGCTCATTAAAACGTTTGAGAGGGGGGGTTCCGACATTACCGGTTCAATCATCGCGAGCGCGTTAAGGAGCGAAGTCTATGAAAACTGGACTGATGTAGACGGAGTGATGACGGCAGACCCTGCTAAAAATAAAGATGCATTAAAAATAGAAAGCATGACCTATGAGGAATTGCTGATGCTGGCCAAGGGAGGCGCGCAAGTGTATCATCCCGATGCCATTTCTCCCCTGATGGAAGTGGGAATTCCGATTATTATTAAGAACACCAATAACCCCAATGCAGATGGAACTTTAGTGTCGCATACCAAGAAGAGTGGAGGTTCAACATGAAAAGGAAACGTTTAGCGGTCATGGGCGCGACGGGTTTGGTCGGCCAAGCCATGATCCAAGTTTTGCAGGAATACAAAATTCTGTATCAATCACTGCGCTTATTTGCTTCTGCGCAGTCGGCGGGGCAGTTGATTGCGGTGGGAGAAGAGCAAATTGCAGTTGAGGAATTGAGAGAAGAAGTATTTGACGGCAGCTTGGATTATGCCCTCTTTGCCTTGGAAGCCAACTTTGCACTTCAATATGCTCCACTTGCAGCCTCGAAGGGTTGCACAGTCATCGATAACTCGCGCGCCTTTCGCATGGATCCCAAAACTCCCTTGGTGGTGCCGGAAATCAATCTGCATACTTTGAAAGGGTATCAAGGGATCATTGCGAATCCCAATTGCTCTACCATCCAGAGTGTAGTAACCTTGGCACCGCTACGGAAGTATGGGTTAAAGCGGGTTGCTTATACCACGTATCAGGCAGTTTCGGGGTCAGGGAAAGCCGGGCTAGAGGATTTAGAGCGAGGATTAGTGGGGGAGATGCCGACCTATTACCCACACCCTATTGCTTTTAATGTTTTGCCCCATATCGATTCCTTTTTAGAAGACGGGTTTACCAAAGAAGAAAGAAAAATGATGGACGAGACGCGCAAGATCTTGGAACTGCCAGACTTGAAAGTGACAGCGACTGCAGTGCGAGTTCCGGTGCGTTATGGGCATTGTGTGGAAATCAATGTGAGCTTTGAGCAGCCATTTCACATAGAGGAGATCCGGGAGATTTTTGCAGCCGACCCAAATATTGTGCTCATGGATGATACGGAAAAAGGTGTTTACCCTACGCCGTTAGCTGCAGCGGGACAAGACAAGGTTTATGTGGGTCGTATTCGTCGAGATCCGTCTCAAGAAAACGCGCTCCACATGTGGTGTGTAGCCGACAATGTGCGAAAAGGCGCTGCTTCCAATGCCGTACAAATCTTACAAAGCTTACTGCAATAGGAAAAATCCAGCAGAAGGTCGCGAATTACATTCCTTCGGTCGTTTAACACTTCGTTTGAGACTCCCTACGGAAAGAATTCGCTCCAGAAGAATCGCGCATCGGAAGGTCGCGAATTACATTCCTTCGGTCGTTTAACACTTCGTTTGAGACTCCCTACGGAAAGAATTCGCTCCAACTAAAAAGAATCAGCATCGTAACACGATGCTGATTCTTTTTACATATATTCCTATCCCTCGAGGGATCTTTAAGCCGCATTTAATGCCGCTATCTTGCTAAAAAGTCTTTCAGTCGCCAGTAGAGTAGCGCCGATAGCACCGTTACAATAATACCTTTGGTAATATTAAAAGCGATCACGGCGGGTAAGAAAGCAATCAGCGCTTCCATGGGCATGAACAACGTATACATAGGGAAGATCACATAGAGGTTGATAAAATAGGCTGCCACTGTCATAATTCCTGTGCCGATTGCACCGGTGAAGAGCAGATTAAGGCTATCCTTTTTTACGAACTTGATTTTGGAAGAAAGTGAAATGGAGAGGACCAAAATGCTACCGTAGAGGAAGTTGGCCAATTGACCGATACCTGCGCTGTCGGTAAACAATAGGTGAACTAGGTTTTTGATTAACACAACCATGACACCACTGATGGGGCCGAAAGCTAAGCCAGCCACGGCGGCGGGGACATCGGCTAAATCTAATTTTAAGAAGGGCGTGCCAAACAGAGGGGGCGTTTCCAAATACATTAACACTAATGACAATGCGGCTAAAAGCGCCGTGCGCACCATCCATTTTAAGGAACCGTTTTTCATCGTTTCATCCTCTTTCTCATGAAAAAATCGCTACCTGAACAATGCTCAGGCAGCGATGTTAGATCAAAGCGAAGAAGAAGAATCCTCCATCCCCTTTTATGAAGAGAATGGTAGGTCTACTCTGACTTTGCCTTCTTTCATCCGGACTATACCGTCGGTACCGGAATTTAACCGGTTCAACAGAAGAAACTTCTGCTCGCGGACTTGTGGAGTCTTGCTCCCTTGACCGCCGGTGGGGAATCACACCCCGCCCTGAAGACATTGTAATTGATTGCAGGAACATCATACAATAGGTTCCTGATTTCGTCAAGGTTTTTTTGAGGGTTGGGGACGAGGGTTGGGGACGGTTCTCTCCCTTCTTTCAACCACAGGGACAGTTCTTTCAGAACCGTCCCCAAGTGGTTTCAACGAGAGAACCGTCCCCAAGACTGTTAGCGGTTGAGGAAGTTGTAGTAGACCATTGCGACCATGGCACGGGTTGCGTTTTGTTGAGGATTAAAGTTTCCCTGCAAATCGCCATTGACGAGTTTCAAGCCCTGAGCGATTGCAACATATCCATAATCTTCCGCATCAATCGTAGCTTGATCCGCGAATTTCACTACGAAGATTCCGGGGATCTTGGCTACTTTTCCATACCCCGACATGTTCAAAATCGCCTTAACTAAATCGCTTTTGCTTACCGCAGAGCTCGGGTCGCGTTCTTCTTTGGTAAGAATATTCATGGAGTAGGCTTGATTATAAAGGTAGTCTTCGTTCTTTTCCAACTCGGTGCGGGAATTGTTGGCAGAGAGGATGAAAATCAACAGTTCTCGTTGCGTTAAATCTTGATTGGGGATGAACGTTTCCCCGCTGAAACCTATTCCGTATTGCGCCAACGTTGTGATTTGCTTCTCGGCATAATGTCCTGCAATATCATTGTAATTGGGTAATTCAAGTGTGGTTTCATAGGTGTTCTCCAGGATTTCCCCGGTTTTGGCGTCGATGCCGTAAATATAGGAATCGTTTTCATATTGATACGCCAAACGATATTCATAGATGTATCCGTATCCGTAGGCTTTTAAGGGCTCATAAAGAGGAGAATCCGGATCAATCGCTGCCGGTAATTGCAGATACTGCAACTTGGTTTCATGAGCATTGGCATAGAGATCGATCGCCTGCGCTTCGTCAATTAAGTCTTCTGCTGAATCAAATACAACACCTTCGGTCCAAGATTGGTAGAAGCTGTCAACAGCTCCGGTTTGAGCATTGATGCTGACGCTAATATTATTACTGGGCAAGAAGTAGTCATTGGCCGTATGAGCAAAGGTGAATTGGAAGGAACTCGCATAATGTTCGGGTTTTTCTGGAACAAAGGTGTCATAAAGAGCGGTTACACTAAAGTGTTCCGTCGCATACTCTTGTAAGAACAAGCGAGCAGTCGCTTCGGCACTTTCTTTGCTGACCGTAATATCATACAGAGTTTCTTCTAAATAGGGGTAGTTAGAAGAGAAGGAAATTAATTCACCGGTTTTGGCGTTCATGGTAGCATATTTGCGAGTAAAGAGCCGGTCGCTTCCTGCGACCGCCTTTGTGAAGTCTAAAGAAGCAGTGATATCGCCATTGCTTTCATTCAAATAGAAGTGATAGCCGGAAAGCTG
Source organism: uncultured Eubacteriales bacterium (assembly GCA_964425745.1). Lineage (GTDB taxonomy): Bacteria > Bacillota > JAAYKD01 > JAAYKD01 > JAAYKD01 > CALCNS01. The sequence goes on from CAYRNW010000022.1 coordinate 27,337, forward strand.
GTAACTGCGATCCATTTTGAGTGCTTCAATTTGGAAGAGCATTTCTGTCAAGGTTTCTTTGCTGAGCGCATCTTTGAGTTTTTCAACTCCTTCAAGTTCGGTGGGAGTGAGATACTCTTCATAACCACCTTTGCCATCGGCTGCGGTAGGAGAGGGAGCAACAGAAGACATTTCGTTTCTGACACCTAAGTCTTCAAACATCGTATTAATATCGATGAGTTCCCCTGTTTTGGCATCTACCATCCAATTACCTTCAATGAAGGGCAAATAGCGCAAAACCGCTTTATAGGTTTTGGGTTCCGTAGGCGCCGGTTGCGGTTCGGGCTTAGGTTCCGGGTTCGGAATCACAGCATCGGGTGCCATTTCAGGTTGTGCTAAGTCATCGGTCATAGGGCGGGGAATCGGTGGTAGAGGAGGAATAGGTTGGGCTTCATCTTCTACTAACACATACTGTAACTTCATGCCGATTTTGCCTTTCAGCAACCAAGCCGCTGCTTCTTGACTGATACCGGTCTCGGTAGAGGGGATCTCTCCTATGATTTTACTGTGAGAATCGCTTCGGTAGAAGGATTGCACCATAAGATCATCGGCGTTGATGTTGATATTAAAACTCAAGCCGCTTTCCATTCCGTTCAGCAGAATTGAACCGTTGAAGTAATACTGCGTGGCGGACAAGGATTCTTGAGTATTTCCCTCGCTGAATTCAACAGTTTCACCCACGGTCAAGATTTGAGCAACAAAGGATTTTGCTACTTCCAAGGCAGCTGCTTTGCTGTTGACCGGAAAGGAGGGCTCAAAAAACGGAGTATAAGGTTTGTAAATACCATCTTGGGTTTTGTAGCGCGAATATTGCATGATCTTACCGCTTTCTAGAGCGTAGATTGTCAAATTATCGCTTTCAGAGCTCCAATTGAGATTCCAATAAGAGTTGAGAACATCTTCTTGCAGAGTGCCGTTGAAGTTGGTGTAGTGATCCCCGATTTCAACGGTTTGTTTGACTTTCATGGTCACAATTCCCAAGCGATCTTTTACTAAAGCATCGCTTTTTGAAGGGATTTCAGCAGCAGCTGAAGGTGGCAATATCGTCATCACAAGGATAGCCATAATCAGGGCATAGGCAAGTTTTCTTTTCATTAGGATCCTCCCTTTCGATTTCTATGTTTCTATTTTATACGACGGGTTAGATTGTGAGAAAGTTCCATAAAAAATAAAAAAAGGACGGCAGAACCGTCCCTTTTTCGAAAAATTATTGTTGATTTTCTGCCGGAGCGGGTGTTTCCGGTTGTAGTAATTGTGTAAGATTGATTTTTTCAGCATCGAGCACAAAAACAATGGCCCCGCCAACTACGACTTCGACCGGATAATGAGGCATAGCTCCCATAAAACCACCAATGGTCGGAGTGGCGTTCATTAACTGAGTGCGTGCATGACAATGGGTTTTGATCAGCTCTATTACTTGATCAACCTGTTCAGGCTCAATACCAATCAGTAAGGTTGAGTTCCCGGTACTTAAAAACCCACCGGTGCTGGAAATGCGTGTGGATCGAAAATTATTTTCCCTCAAAGCATCGCCTAAATTGCGATAATCCTGGTCCTGAATAATTGCTACAATCAATTTCATAGTCGTTCCCCCTTTTAACAGAATCAAATCTATCGATCAGAGGCGTCCATGCCTTCTGAACAACTTCTCTGTTCCTTATTTCTGTTCGTAGAGAACTGTTTCCTTCTTTTTTCTTCAATCTTCAGGATTTTGGATTTTTGGAAAAAGAATCGAAATCTGAGTTCCTTTACCCGGCTTGCTCAGCAAATCAATAGAGGCGCCATGTTGTCTTGCACCATGTTTGACAATGGCCAAACCCAATCCAGTGCCATCGATCTTGCGCGAGTGTGTTTTGTCAGCGCGGAAAAATCGCTCAAAAACACGATTTTGATCTTCCAATTCGATCCCCATACCACTGTCTTTGACTCGCAACAAAACAGCGTCACCCATGGGCTGGGTGGTCACTTCTAAAGAACCATTGATTTTATTATACTTAATCGCGTTATCGCAAAGATTAAAAATCATTTCTTCCAGTAAAACTCGGCTCCCCATCACAGAAACCGGCACACCGCTTACTTTAACCTGAATGTGCATCTCTTCAATTTGAGGTTGTAAACGTTTGAGCACTCCTTCCGCCAAAGCCCGCAGTTCCACCGGCTCCGGATTCAAAGGGGTTTTATTCTCATCCAATTTGGAAATCATAATAATGTCTTCAACCAGATGGATGAGGCGTTGCGCTTCTTGGTGGATTCGCTCCACGAACTGAGGCACATCATCGGGTTTGACTAATCCGTTTTTAATAATCTCGGCATAGCCGGAAATCGACTGTAATGGAGTCTTTAATTCGTGGGAAACATTGGCGGTGAATTCTTTGCGGAGTTGTTCGGCTGCCTGACGATCGGTAACATCCAAGAGGAAGAGAACCGTCCCCTGCAAATGATCTTCATTGCAAACCGGGTGCGCTAAGAACTGGTAGGTTTTGCGATGATAATTCAAGAACATTTCTTCACTATGTTCACACGTCAGTTGCTCAAAAAGGCTTTTCAGATCGAGGCTTCGTGTTAGCAGTAAGAGATTTTTGCCAATCAAGTCATCTCCTGCCAAATCTAACATATGCATAGCAGATTGATTAATGGTCACGATTTCCTTTTGTCCATTCAAGAGAATTAGGCCATTGCTCATATGTTGAGTAATCGTATCAAACTCAAGTTTTGCTTTTTCAAGGGCAAATAATTGAGTTTGTAACGCACGATTCTGATGTTCAATCCTCCCCAACAAGGGAGCCAACTCTTCATAGGTGTCATTTTCCAAAGGATGAATGAGATCTAAGCTGTTTAATGGCTGCATGAGACGTTTCGTTTCCCGATGTGCCACAAAATAAGCAAGAGCCCCAATTAAAATCATGAAGAATAAAAACCAAGGCACCAACTGCAGCAGAGAAGCCCAAATACTGTCGGTAGTGACGGCAGTGCGTAAAACTTGTTGATTCGGCAAGAGAAGAGCGTAGTAAAAGGTTTGTTGACTCAAAGTGTCGGAAGAGCGAATCGATTTGCTGCTACCCAAATTACGTGCTTCGATGACTTCGGGACGGTCATTATGATTGACCATCGTTGCAACATTACTGAAATTATCAAATAAAACCGTGCCATCTACATCGATTAGCGTGATTCGGTTTAAAAGAGATTGATTGGGCGCGGATTTCAACTCTAATAAATAAGAAAACCCACCGGTTTCCAATCCGGCTGAATAAATTAGGGCTTCTTTTTGTAATTCTTGTTGGGTATTTTCAAAACTTTTTTGATACAGCAAACCAAAGATTAAGCCACTGCTAACAATGGCGGCGATCATGGAATATAAGAAAATCTTTAAAAATATGGACTTCCTCATGACAAATTCACCAGACGATACCCCATACCTCGTACGGTTTCGATCATATCTCCGCAAGCACCCAACTTTTGTCGCAAGGTGCGCACATGCACGTCTACAGTTCGAGTCTCACCAGGAAAATCATATCCCCAGATATCGGTGAGTAAGATGTCACGTGTATAGACAATGCCCGGGGTTTTCATGAGATGATGCAATAACTGAAATTCCTTTAGGGTTAGATTGACGGGCTCTTCTCCTACAAAAACAAGATGTTTGGTCTCATGCAAACTCAAGGCACCGATTTGAAGAATATCTTCTTGACTGCCTCGACCACTTCGTCGTAAAACGGCTCTGACGCGAGAAACCAGTTCCATCATGCCAAAGGGTTTAGCAATGTAATCATCGGCTCCACTGTCTAATCCAGTGACTTTATCAAATTCGGTTCCTTTAGCGGTGGCCATAATCACCGGTAAATCTGCGGAGTATGGGGTGTTGCGCAATTGTTTTAAGATAGAAATGCCATCTTTTCCCGGAAGCATGATGTCTAAAATAACCAGTTCGGGAAGTTTATTCTGCATTGCGGTAAAGAAGGGCTCACTGTCCGAAAACCCCCTTGCTTCAAAACCCGTAGATTGAAGAGTATATACCACCAATTCTCGGATATTGCGGTCATCTTCCACGACATAAATCATTTAATCATCTCCTTCGCGGGATCCGGTTATCGAAAACAGGACCCATTCAGCAATGTTGGTTGCATGATCGCCAATGCGTTCAAAGTACTTGGCAATCATCAGTAAATCTAAAGCAGCAGTGGCATCGCAACATTGCGCCGCAATTCGTTCCACGAGGACTCTTTTCATTTCATTGAACAGCTCGTCCACCACATCATCATAAGCGATAATTTTGTGTGCCAGTTCAGCATCTTGATTAACATAGGCATCAATACTTTCAATCACCATCTTCATGGTGGCTTTGGCCATTTCGTCAATGGGACGCACCATATCTTCTTCATGAATGCTGCCAAAGGTTACAATTTCAGAGATATCGGCTGCTTGATCACCAATTCGTTCCATGTCGGTAATCATCTTCAAAGCCGAGGAGATTTGACGCAAATCGCGTGCTACCGGTTGTTGCTGTAACAGCAATCGGAGGCAATGACTTTCAATCTCGCGTTCCTTGCGGTCGATTTCAGCGTCGGCGGCAATGGTTTGTTTTGCCAAGGAGGTGTCATTTTCCAACAATGCTTGGTTGGCATCGGCAATAATCGTTTCACAAAGGGTGCCCATTTCAATCATATACTGGTTCAGCAGAGCCAGCTGTTCGTCGAATTTACTGCGCATTTTATCCAAACCTCCCTGTAATGTAATCTTCTGTGCGCTGATCTTTAGGCATTGAGAAAAGTTGTTCGGTGGTGGCCATTTCAACGACTTCTCCCATTAAGAAGAACGCCGTTTGATCTGAGGTGCGAACTGCTTGCTGCATATTGTGCGTGACAATAACTATGGAGTATTTGTCGCTCAGTTCCATGACCAATTCTTCGATTTTGGCCGTAGAAATAGGGTCTAACGAAGAAGTCGGCTCATCCATAAGTAAGACTTCCGGTTCAACAGCCAAGGCGCGTGCAATGCACAAGCGTTGCTGCTGCCCTCCGGACAAACCCAGAGCGTTATGTTTTAAGCGATCCTTGGTTTCATCCCATATGGCGGCATTGCGCAATGCAGTTTCGACTAAATCGTCCAATTTGACTTTGTTTCGTAACCCATGTGTGCGAGGACCATAAGCAACGTTATCATAAATGCTCATTGGAAAAGGATTGGGTTTTTGGAATACCATACCCACTCGCTTACGCAAGAGGTTGACATCCATACTTCCATAAATATCTTCTCCATCGAGTAAGACTTCTCCTGTTATCTTAGCAGTTTCTACCAGGTCATTCATCCGATTTAAACTTTTAAGGAAAGATGATTTTCCACACCCGGAGGGCCCGATAAAAGCGGTCACTTTCTTTTCGGGAATGTGCATCTGGATATTTTTGAGCGCGTGGAAATCCCCGTAATGTAAATTTAATTGATTGATCGTGAATTTATCCTTATCCATTTTCAATTCCCTTCTTCTATATAGATGTCTTTTCCAACTTCTGGTTTAATTGTAAAATCTCAATGTAAAGTCCAAAAGAGAGCCTGGGTAAAATCTTTGTTAAATCACAAATAAAAAGGGTAAGAAGGATTCGATTCTTCACCACACGAAATGAATAGCAAACATTGAAGGAGGGCTCGCCATGAATACCTTGTTGCAACGCGCCAAAGAACAGGAAAAGACTTTTATTGAATACCGACGTCAATTTCACAGGCATCCGGAGCCAGGTTGGGAAGAATTCGAGACCTCGGCAACGGTGATGCGCCACCTTGATTCTTTAGGAATTCCTTATACTCGCATCGGCACCACCGCCGTGGTGGGCTTGATTGAAGGCGGAAAACCCGGAGATCGTTGTATTGGCATTCGTGCCGATATGGATTGCTTGCCAATCATGGAACAAACCGGTGTGGAGTACCAGTCGCAAATCCCCAATCGTATGCATGCTTGCGGCCACGATGGACATACCGCGATTCTCATGGGAGTCGCTACTCTTTTAAGTGAAGTCAAAGAGCAGATTCCCGGTAAAGTCAAACTCTTTTTCCAACCGGCAGAAGAAGGCCCGGGTGGAGCTAAGATCATGATCGAACAAGGTGCTATGGAAAATCCCAAAGTGGATGCTGTGATTGCTTTACACATTGGCACCGTAGATTTGCCAACCGGAAAAATTGCCATGATGCCCGGACCTTCCTCCGGTGGAACTCAAGGATTAAAAATTGTGATCAACGGTCGTGGTGGTCATGGTGCACATCCTCATAAATCGGTCGATGCCATTATGGCGGCTGCTCATGTTGTGACTGCATTGCAAAGTATTGCCAGCCGCGAAGTGGATCCCTTGGACTCCATTGTAATCACCATTGGCACCATTCAGGGAGGATACCGCGGCAATGTGATTGCGGACCGCGTAGAAATGACCGGCACCATCCGCACCTTAGAACCCAATGTACGCAATGCCGTTCCCGGGCAGATCGAACGCATTGTCGCCGGTGTTTGTGAAGCCATGCGCTGCACCTATGAAATCGAAATCCCGGAAGGCATTCCTTCGGTAGTGAATGACCCTGCAATGGTAGCCTTGGCGTTCGACTCCTGCGTAGATGTCTTAGGCAAAGACAACGTCTTCATCAAAAAACGCCCCTCCATGGGCGGAGAAGATTTCTGCTACTTCGCTTCGGCCGCTCCCGGGGTCATGTTAGCGTTAGGGGCTGAAAACGCAGCCAAAAATTGCAATGTGCCCGGACATCATCCCAAATACAATTTTGACGAAGATGCCATTGCCATTGGTATGGCTTCCTTAAGCCAAATCGCACTGGATTTCTTGAGTGGGAAATAACACACCTATATATAGGAGGTAAATCATGGTAGATCTCATTATTCGTAATGCTCGTGTTGTGGACGGCAGTGGAGCCGTTTCCTATATTGCTGATGTTGCTGTAGAAAACGGAGTCATAACTGAAATCGGTTCACTGACAAACATCGAAGCCAAAGAAACCATCGATGCGAGCGGCAAAGTCTTGGCACCGGGTTTCATCGACATTCATACCCATTCGGATACCTCGCTTATGCTGGATTCTAGAGCCCAATCGCACATACAACAAGGTGTCACCACCGAAGTCTTAGGACAATGCGGTGGCTCCATGGTGCCACGCACTGAAGCGATGGCCGAAGCCAGCAAAGCCATGCAGCAACGTATGAACCCCAAAATCGAACCCTTTATGGGCACCACCACAGCAGAATATATGGCCGAACTCGAGCAACGAGGCATCTCGCCCAATGCTATCTTTATTACAGGACAAGGAAATGCCAGGCAAATGGTGATGAACTTCCAAGATGGCCCGGCCAATGCCGAGCAACTCGAACAGATGAAAGCGATTATTCGTCAAAGTATGGAAGAGGGTTCTTTCGGCATCTCAACCGGGTTGATTTACACTCCCAGTGTTTACGCCGAAGTCAACGAAATCACCGAATTAGCCAAAGTCGCAGCTGAGTACAAAGGAATCTACTTTACCCATATCCGTGGCGAGAACGATACTGTTGTGGAAGCCGTGGCAGAAGCGCTGGAAATCGGACGCCGTGCCAAGATTCCTGTGCAGATTTCCCACCTAAAAGCCATGGGCAAACACATGTGGGGCACGTCTAAAACAATTTTGAAAATGATCGATGACGCGCATGCTGAGGGCATTGACGTGGCCTTTGATCAATATCCCTATACAGCAGCCGCTTGCGGGCTAGATGCCGTCTTACCTCCTTGGGCTTCCATTGGCGGAAAAGCCAAAATGGTAGAGCGTCTACAAAACCCGGAAGAACGGGCACGCATGTTTGTGGATGTCACCGCCGAAAACGGCACCGGCGAATGGATCAGCATTTATAAAGGTGTGGGTTGGGAAAACATTATGATTACCGGCTACTCACCGGATCTCACCCTTGAAGGCAAGATGATTGCCGAAATCGCCAAAGAATGGAACATGGACCCCTGGGATGTCTGCTGCGAGCTCCTGATCCGCAACAAAGGCGAACGCGTCAGCATTGTTTACTTTGCCATGGGTGAAGAAGACCTCGAACGCATCATGGTTCATCCTCTGCAAATGGTAGGTTCCGATACCGGTGCTGTGGGTGGCGAACCCGGACCTGGCAAACCTCACCCCAGAGCATTTGGCAGCTTTGCCAGCATTTTGGGTAAATTCGTACGCGAAAAGAAGCTTCTTACCTTAGAAGAAGCCGTACGAAAAATGAGTTCAGCGCAAGCAAACCGGATGGGATTAAGCGACCGTGGCTTGATTCGCAGCGGTTATAAAGCCGACCTGGTGCTGTTTGATCCCAAAACCATAGGAGGACCAGCCGATTACCTGAATCCTCGTCAATACGCGGTTGGCGTAGAAGGCGTATGGGTCAACGGTGTCTTAACTGTATGGCAAGGCGAACATACAGGTGCCATAGCCGGTCAAGTATTGCGCCCGAACCGCTAAGATTTAAAAAAGGGGACCTTTCTAGAGCTAAGTATTGTGAAGACGATACGAGGTGCAAAAGTTTCCCGAAGAGCGACTTCTGACCAAAGGTCAGTGGAGCCCGGAGGGATCTTTTGTGCCTCTCGTTGATACTCCAATGAAAAGAGGCATCTTTTGATGAAACAGAGCGAATTTCCCCGCTTCGATTTTGCTAAACGCCCCATTGCTCCCCTTTGGCCCTTACAATGGCTTGCTTGGGGCTTAAGTTGGCTGACCGTGGGACCGCGTCAAGTTAAAATCACCAAAACCAACATGGATGGAATTAAGCCACCCTACTTGTTACTCTGCAATCACAACGCCTTCAATGATTTCAAAATTGCCACTATGGCCACGTATCCTCATCGTGCCAACAATGTGGTCGCAATTGACGGTTTCATTGGCCGCGAATGGTTGCTGCGTGGGGTGGGTTGCCTTGGTAAGCGCAAATTCACCAATGATATCCTCTTGGTTCGCAACTTGCGGCGCGTGTTACAAGAGGGGCGCATTGCTATCCTTTACCCGGAGGCGCGTTATTCTCTCTGTGGCACCACCGCAGTTTTGCCCGACTCCCTGGGAAAAATGGCCAAGCTGTTTCAGGTGCCAGTCGTGATGCTACTCATGCATGGGGATCATATCAATTCCCCCTTTTGGAACCTGAAAGACCGAGGGCTCAAGGGTATGGAAGGGGATATGCATCTGCTGCTCAGCCAAGAACAAATGCAAACCTTATCTGCTGAAGAGATCAACGCAACGATTCGCGAAGCCTTTGTTTACGATGAATATGCTTGGCAAAAGAAGAAAGGGATAGAAATCACTTTCCCGCAACGAGCGGAGGGCTTGCACAAAGTATTGTACGTCTGTCCCCATTGTGGCATAGAATACCAGATGACCAGTCAGGACGACCGCCTCATCTGCTTACACTGCAAGAAAACCTGGCATTATCTCACCAATGGTAGCTTAAAAGCCGATGAAGGCGAGGATTATTTCACCCATATTCCAGATTGGTATGAGTGGGAACGCCAACTGGTTCGACAAGAAGTAGAAGAAGGCACCTATCATTTTGAATCAACGGTGCGCGTGGATTCCCTACCCAACGCCAAAGGTTTTATTGACTTAGGTGTAGGGTATTTAGTCCATGACGCCAATGGCTTTGTCTTGACCGGGCAGTATGAAGGAGAAGAGTATCGCGTGGAAAAACCGGTACCCAGTATGTATTCCTGCCATATTGAATACAATTATTTGGGTAAACACGGAGATTGTATTGACTTAAATACCGCCGATGATACGCTCTATATTTATCCGGAAGGAAAAGAGTTCAGCGTCACGAAAATTGCTCTTGCTACAGAGGAGTTGCATTTTCATCAGCTAAGAAGTGTGAAAAAGTAATTTTTGATTGACTTTTTGGCGGTGACGAGATATTATTAAACCTAAGTTTAGACGAAAGGTGGTGAGACGCATGAAGCAATCTGACATTTTACGCACGATGAAATTATTCAACAGCAGTGATATCGTTCGTAGATTTTCATTCAAAGCAGACAACAAAAGGGGTTACTATGCCTTTTTTCAACTAAAAGATTGTTTTGAATGCCTGTCACCACATAAAACAGCAGTTTAAAATCCGCTTCTTTATGATTGGTCGCCCTGTGCAGACGAAATGATCTGTACAGGGTTTTTTATGTCCAAATATAAAGGAGTGTTTCACATGATTGATATCAATGTATCGGATTTAAATAAATACTATGGGGCAAACCATGTTCTAAAAGGAATCACATGTACCGTATACAGCGGAGAGAAGATCGGCCTGTTAGGGAGAAACGGTTCCGGGAAAACCGCACTGTTCAAAACAATAGCAGACGAAGAGTCTTATGAAAGCGGTAGCATCGCCAAAGCGACGGGTAAGAAAATCGAGATCCTCGCCCAGATTCCCGTTTTTGAAGAAAATGATACTGTTGAAGACATCTTACTTTCTTCCTTTGAGGAGGCGTTAAGCGTTCATAAAGCCATGAAGAAGATCGAAGGGAATGGTGACCCGGTTGTCTTAATGCGCTATGGCAAGCTTATGGAGGAATACGAACGACTGGGTGGTTACGATATTGAGGTCAAAATCGACAAAATCTGTAACGGGATGCACATCGGCAACGAAATGAGAAAAAGCCTTTTTAGCTTATTAAGCGGTGGCGAGAAAACTCGGGTTAACCTAGCTCGGATACTGCTTCGGGACTGCGATATTCTTCTGCTTGATGAACCTACCAATCATCTAGATTTGGCCTCCCTGGAGTGGCTGGAGAATTTCCTACTAAGTTTTCCCGGAACAGCCGTCATCATTTCGCATGACCGAGTTTTTTTGGACCGAGTGGTGACCAGGATTATTGAAATTGAAAACGGCCAAGCAAATTTCTACTCGGGCAATTATTCCTTTTATGTAGAAGAAAAAGAGCGCCGTTATTTGACGCAAGCGGAGCAATACAAACAACAGCAGCGCAAGATCCATCAGTTAGAAGTTGCTATTCAACGGCAAAAAGTATGGGCAGACATCAACCCCTCGAACACGGGATTATCGAAGCGCATCTTGGCTTTTGAAAAGCGAATCGAGCACATGGAGAAAGTGGACAAGCCCAATACCTCCAAGCGGATGGAGGAAGATTTCAACAGCGGTGGCTATGCAGCCAAAGTGATTGTGGCTTTCAACTCGGTCAAGAAACAATATGGATCAAAGATTTTGCTCCAAGACCTAAATCTTTCCATTTCTAGAAACGATAGCATTGCTCTGGTAGGCGAAAACGGCTGTGGTAAATCCACTTTAATCAAGTTAATAACCGGTGAAGAAGCCAGCGATAGCGGCTTGGTAACCGTCAGCAGCAATGTCAAAATTGCATACCTACCTCAAATCATCGCTTTTGAAAACGAAGAGGCAACTGTTTTAGAAACACTACGTCATGCATATGGCCTGCCAGAAGAGAAAGCCCGAAGTATCCTTGCCGGGTTCAAATTCAGAGCTGCAGATGTGACAAAAAAAGTTAGTAGCCTTTCTGGAGGTGAAAAGAGCCGCTTAAAGTTATGCCTTCTCATGCAAAACCAGGTCAATTTTCTCATACTCGACGAACCAACCAACCATCTGGATATCGAATCCAGAGAATGGATTGAAGAGGCGGTTAGTGATTTTGAGGGCACCTTGTTATTTGTTTCTCATGATCGATATTTTCTAAACAAGTTTACGTCAAAGATATGGAGCATGAAAGACGGCGACATCACCGAATTCAACTGTGGCTTTGATGAATACATCCAAATCATCGAGCGCCAAGAGCAAGAACCAATCATAACTCCCGCCGAGAAAAAGATAAGACCTCTACCAACCAAGAAAGTAGAGTCACTTCCTAAGCGAGTTCCTTACGAAGTATTGATTAGCGAAGCAGAAAACGAGTTGCATGAATTGATCAAAATCATTGAGACAGAACTTCGCCAAAAAGAGTATGGCAAGCTGAAGCCGCTCTATGAAGAGAAAATTCAGCTTGAGGAAAGAATAGAATTGTTGTATCGTGCTTGGGCAAAAGAACATGAATAGGGAAAAAGAAAGTCTTGACATATTGTGAAAACATGCTATAATGTCGTAAAACCTCAAAGTTTGAATTAATTACATCATGCAAAGCAATGATCAGAAGAGTAAGGTATATAGAACCGACTACAGAGAAATAGGAATGCTGAGATCCTATTGTCGGTGTATACCCCAAGAACATCTGAGAGCTTACCACCAAAATGCTAGCATTAGCAGAGTAGACTGGGACGCATCCGAGCGATAAAGCGGCTTAAGGTATGATTGTACCTAAGAGAGTATGATTACATACTAAAAAGGGTGGCACCACGAATAGAACTTCTTCGTCCCTTCATCGGGCGATGGAAGTTCTTTTTTATTCCATTATAGAAAGTGAGTGGTTACACATGGGAGGTTCGATGATTCCTCAAGGGTACAGCAGCAAATTATCTCTACTTGAAACTCAAACAGCGATTAAAAAAATCAAAGATTTTTTCGAAGACCGTTTAGCAGATCGTTTATCTTTAATACGCGTATCAGCACCGCTTATGGTTTTTCCCGAAAGCGGGCTCAATGACGAGTTGAGCGGTACAGAACGACGGGTGGAATTTGATTTATCGGATCAAAAGACATCCGTAGAAATCGTACAATCGTTAGCGAAGTGGAAACGGTATGCCTTACATCAATATGGCTTTGATCGCAATACAGGTCTATACACGGATATGAATGCAATACGAAGAGATGAAACGACCGATAATATCCATTCTATCTATGTAGATCAATGGGATTGGGAAAGAATTCTTTGCCCCGGTGAGAGAAACTTAGAAACACTGAAAAGAATCGTTAGAGAAATATACCGAGTCTTTTTAGATACGGAGTTGTATTTAGAAAAACTTTATCCCTTTATATGCAATCCTCTACCGGATGAGATTTTCTTTATTACGACAGAAGAGCTGTTGAAACTGTATCCAGATAAAGATGCGAAAGAACGAGAGTTGGCCATTACTCGTGAGTTCGGTGCGGTTTTCCTCATGCAAATTGGGGGTGCATTGACCAATGGCCTAAGCCATGACCAAAGGGCAGCAGATTACGACGACTGGAAACTCAATGGGGACTTGCTTTTTTACTTTCCAATGTTAGACATTGCCTTAGAAATGTCATCCATGGGGATCAGAGTAGATAAGGAGTCTTTGCTTTGGCAATTGAGTGTTAAAAAGCAAGAAGAGAAGCAGAAGCTTTTCTACCATCAGGCTGTTGTTCAAGGGAGTCTGCCAAGCACTGTTGGAGGAGGAATTGGACAATCACGTATGTGCATGTATTTCTTACAGAAGGCACATATCGGCGAAGTTCAGGTCGGTATATGGCCTGAGGAGACTCGAGAACAGTGCCGGCGTTTGGGTGTGCGGTTGTTGTAGGTATGGTTTATGATAGTGTCCGGGAAAAGACTAATTTTGGTCGCATTATTGCTTCCATAAGAAACTGAATGTAGAACAAGTTTTCTCCGAATGGAATCGAAGAAAAGTAGAAATAAGCACTAAAGGGGAAAGTGATTTCCCAAACGTTGATTCAAGGCAAGCAACGTTGAAGTAAAAAAACTTCTTCAATGCCTGATTACCCCTCTTTCTTTGTTTACTACAATGAGTGGTAAATGAAGAAAGGGGGATTTTTTCATCCGACCCCGATTTTTATAGCACTTTGTTCGTATCTATTATTAGGAAATGCAGGAGAGTAATTCGCTTGCACAGAATACGCGAATAAGTGATAAAAATTATTTCTATTCTAAAGGTAGAATGAACCGGGGGTGGATGTATGCTAATCTATTTACAAGCCATTGAAAGCGAAGAAGAGAGAAGTAAGTTTGAACAACTCTATTTTCAGTATCGCGGACTGATGTATCATGTGGCGATGCGAATTCTCAACAACCCTCACTCTGCTGAAGATGCTGTACATCAGGCATTTCTGTTCATCAAAGAAAATCTAAAAAAATATTTTAGTTAAGTGTCCGGAAATGCACTCTTCCTCCGTTTACTATTATGAGAAGCAAATGGAGAAAGGGGGTGATTCAATTGAAGAGGATACTACTGACAATTGTTTTAGTTTCCATTTTGGCAAGTAGTTCAGTGATGAGTGCCGCAGTTAGAGCTATATCGGTAACACCAACTCTAACCTTTACAGGAACAACTGCTTATTGTAGTGTAAGAATTAACGAAATTGGTAAACAAATCGAAGCAACCTTAGAACTGTGGCATGGGACTATTCTTGTCGACTCTTGGTCTGGCTCTGCTACTTCCTACTGGGTTATTGCCAGAAACCATAGCGTAATTAGTGGTCAAACCTATACCTTGAAGGTTTCAGGGACTATTGATGGGGTACCGTTCACAGGGAATCCAGTCACAAAAACATGTTAAAGAGTAATTCACATAATAATTTTTAATTAACTAAAGAACACTAACTGGTTATGGAAGCTGTATAAAAAACTTGGAGGTAACATGTTATAGCCAGCTCAAACAGGCCATAAAATGCCTAGATTGCCTGACCGAGAGTTGTTTGGTATAATGGCCAAAAAGAGAAAGGAAAAG